>JAAXIC010000016.1 GCA_012270555.1 Chloroflexota bacterium | reverse complement strand
GGAATGACGGAGGTTGGCGTTCTATTTTCATGGTAATCACCATGGCCTTGCTCAGGCCACACAAGGGAATGAAAATGAACGCACATCTCTCCGTTCGTGCTGAGCCTGTCGAAGCATGAACGGAGAGAGTAGGGTGCGGACTTGCTGCCCGCTACCTCCGCCGTTCACCCTTCGACGATGCTCAGGGCGAACGGTATGATAGCGTGGGGGCTTGTCCCCCGCTTGGGTGCTGATGAGAGGCCGGCAGGGTTTCGCCTGCTACGAACGAGGAGTAGCAGCACATGACACCGTCTGAGGTACGGGACCTCTTTCCGATAGTGCAAGAGCGCGCCTATCTCTTCAGCGGCGGCATGGCGCCGGCGTCCACGCCCATGCTGACGGCGCTCGATCACCATCTCGCCGCGCTCGCCCATCGCACCGGCGACCTCTATCCCAGTTTCATGGAGGAAACCCGCGCGCTGCGGGAACGCCTTGCGGCACTCATGGGCGCTGATGCAGAAGAGATCGTCGTGAACGACAGCACCTCGGCGGGGTCGAGCCTCGCCGTGAGCTTGGTTACGCCCACACCGGGCGGCAACGTCGTCTTCGACGGCTTCCCTTATCCCTCCAGTGTCTATCCCTGGATGCTGCCGCCGCGGGACATGTTGGAACGCCGCTTCGTTGCACCGCGCGATGGGCTGATCCACCTAGAGGACATGGAACGCGCCATTGACGACGAAACCGTCGCCGTGAGCGTCTCTCACGTCACACCTGCGCAGGGCTTCCGGCACGATCTCACCGCACTAGCTGAAATCGTCCATGCTCACGGCGCCTTGCTCCTGGTAGACGGCGCGCAGTCGGCCGGTGCGCTCAACATCAACCTTCACGCCTCCGGCGTTGACTTCTTCGCCACCACTGCCATGAAGTGGCTGCTGGGCACGGCCGGCGTGGGCTTTCTCTATGTGGCCAAGCGCCATCTGGAGCGGCAGCCGCCGACGGCCGGCTGGGTGAGCACGACCCAGACGGACATGGAGCGGCTGCGCCTGCTGCCCAGCGCGGAACGCTTCCAGCTTGGCATGCCGAACCTAATGGGCGTCGCCGCATGCTTACCAGGAATCGAAATTCTGTTGGAAACCGGCATGGAGACGGTGGAGTCACACGTGCTCGACCTGACGGCACACTGCATCGACGGCCTGCGAGAGCGGGGAATATCAGTGCGCACGTCAAGTGATCCCGCACTGCGCGGCGGAGTGATAGCTGCCGAAATCGACGATGCGGGCGACCTCCAAGCCTACCTGACTGCGCAGGGCGTGGACACCTACTTCCTGCGCAATCTCTTCCGCGTGGACCCCCATATTTTCAACGACCGCTCGGACATAGACCGCCTACTGGCGGGCATTGATGCCTTTCGCGCAAGCCAATGATGGTCCGGCGCGTTTGTTTTGCTGTGCGAAAGTAACGGTACTACAAGACGAAGAGGCGGGGGGACAAGCCCCCACGCTACGTTGTGACAGGCGGTGTGGGGGCGCGTGACGAAGATCGGAGCGTCGATGACATGTATCCGGTAGCGCAGGTTTGCAACCTGCGCCTATCCGCAGTGCCGTCGGAGTATCGCGCCAGTCTGGTTACTCCTCGATCCGAATGTGGTACGCCGCTAGAATTCCTGTTTCGCACATAATTCCAGTCTCTTGGTGACAATGCTCTTGTCTGCTTCTCGGGAGAATCTCCACGGCCCACAGAGCACCTTGGCGTCGCAGTCCACTAAAATAGTAGACGTCCTTACGAAGGAAATGTATCGGTACATTAAGGAAGACCAAATGCGAGTCGGACTAGTCGGTGCTGGGGGCATGATGCAGATCACGCATCTGCCGTCGCTGCTACAGATTGCAGACGTAGAACTGGTCGCGATAGCGGAGTTGGACCGCGCCCGCGCGGAAGCGTTGGCGGCTGCGTACGGAATACCACGAATTCTCGATAGCGCGGAAGAGCTCGCCGCACATGCGGAACTGCTCGACTGCGCCGTGGTCGTAACCCTAAAGGAGCACCACGCAGCAGCCATCATCCCCTTCCTAGAAGCCGGCGTTCCCGTATTCACTGAAAAGCCGTTGGCAGGCTCACGCGCGGACGCCGAGAAGATCCATGTGGCAAGCGAGCGCACCGGCACGCCGGTCATGGTGGGCTACATGCGCCAATTCGACCCTGCCGTGCAGCTTGCGAAGCAATTGCTCGAAAAAGGGAGCATTGGCGATGTGCGCTTCGCCCAGTTCCGCGACTTCGGCGGCAACTGGCAGATGGGGGCGGCAACGCTCCACTCCTTGCCCATTGCACCGCCACCGGCTAAACTCCCTGCAGCCTTCTCCGCGTCTTCTCTCTCCCAGCCGGAGTCAATCGAACGCGCGCTCACCGAGTGGATCGAAGTGTGGGTGCACGACGTAAACCTGATGCGGCACCTGCTCGGCGATCCGCAGGGCGTTCGCTACGCATCCTTAGGTCCGCCCCGCCTCGCCGTCCTCGATTACGGCGCGCATGAGACCGTGCTGGAAGTCGGACGGTCAACGTACGCCAATGCACCCTGGGATCAGGCAGCCACGATCTACGGAACTGAGGGACGCATAGATCTGGTGCACGCGCCGCCGCTGCTCTTTCGCCAACCCTCTGCCCTCACCCTACATACGCCGACCGGTTCCACGCGCCTGGACGTGCCGGCGCGGGAGGCATTCACTGAGGAAATTCGCTACTTCCTCCGCTGCGTGCAGCAGGGCTCCACCCCCACTCCCGACACGGCGGAAGGCGTCGCAGACTTCGCACTTTGCGAGGAGATCGTCGGCGCAGCGACGCAACCGCAAAGTTAAGTCAGGCCGTTACGGGCAGGTTTCCGTTCTGCTCTGTCTGTCCGCGTGGGAATCTATCACTTGCGGCCATAGGGTCGACAGCGATGGCGGACCCCGGTGAATTGTCATTGGTAACCGCCATCCGCCACTCTCACGTCACGCCATTAGAATCCCGACGTCCGGACTTTCAGCTCACTGAGGACGATTGCCGCCTAAATTGGTGAAGGATACGTGTGTTATTGAAACGCACTTGGTATACTAGACCCAGAATTTTGGCGTCTTCGACGCAGTCGACGTCTTCGATGAAGTCGGCGCATGCACGGGAGCGACCGCTCCCGCAGGCACGCTTATATAGGGGGTAGCGGTATGCCCAATGAAATAACGGTAACGGTGAACGGCACACGCCATACGAGCAGTGTCGAGCCGCGCACGTTGCTCGTGCACTACCTGCGTGATGAACTGGGTCTCACCGGCACGCACGTGGGGTGCGACACCAGTCAATGCGGCGCGTGCACGGTGGTTGTGGATGGGGCCGCGGTCAAGAGTTGCACGGTGCTGGCCGTGCAGGCCGACGGCAGCGAGGTGACAACGATCGAAGGCCTGGCGCAGGATGGCGAACTGCATCCGGTGCAAGAAGGCTTCTGGGAAGAGCACGGGTTGCAATGCGGCTTCTGCACGCCGGGCATCATCATGACGCTCCACCAAGTATTGGATGAGCAGCCGGACCCGAGCGAGGAGGAAATCCGCCACTCGTTGGCGGGCAACATCTGCCGCTGCACGGGGTATCAGAACATCGTGAAGGCGGCCCAGTTCGCCGCCCAGCGCATGCAGGAATAAGCCTTAGTGCGTTTGCAGCGCAATGCGGCGCAGGTGCAGAGTGTGAGTTCGCCAGGCGCGAACAGCATTTCACGAAAGCATGCACACCGCTGCGCCGGCAGGCAGTCCTATAGTCACAGTTGAGGCCTCTTGCCTTACCAGGATTGCAGATTTCGGCAGCGAATCACTTCCAAACAGGTCATGTGTAGGGCAATCTTGGCGGAGATGGCAGAGGCGAGGTGCGTAAGTAAAGGAGCGAGGCGATGATCGCGGGCCAGGTATCGAAATTGATCGGTTCGCGCGTGAAGCGCAAGGAGGACCCTCGTCTTATCACCGGCGAGGGCAAGTACACCGATGACGTCATCCTGCCGGGCATGGCGTATTTTGCGGTGTTGCGCAGTCCGTATGCCCACGCGCGGATCAATAGCATAGATACGTCAGCGGCGGCGGACCACCCCGATGTGTTGGGTGTGATGACCGGCGCGGAAATCAACGACCGCTGCAGTGAGCCATTTCCACTCTTTGCAATTCTGCCGGGCATGCAGTACCCGGAGCGCTGGCCGATGGCGGCGACGAAAGCCAACTACGTTGGCGAGCCGATTGCTGCCGTGGCTGCCTCGTCGCGGGCGGCCGCGCGGGACGCGCTTGATCTCATTGAAGTTGATTATGACCCCTTGCCTGTCGTGACGGATATGGAAACGGCGGGGGACGCCGACACGCCCGTCATCTTCGAGGAAATGGGCACGAACCTCTGCTACGAAGCCTCCGACCAGGCGGGCGACCCCGACCGCGCCTTCGCAGAGGCTGACGGCGTGGTGGAGGCCCGCATGGAACAGCCGCGCCTCATTCCCAATCCCATGGAGCCGCGCGCGGCGGTGGCCGAGTACGAACGCAGCAGCGGCAACGCTACGTTGTGGGTCACTACGCAGAACCCGCACATCGAGCGCATGGTCGCGGCCAAGATGCTCGGCATGCCGGAGAACAAGCTGCGCGTGATCGCCATCGACGTGGGCGGCGGCTTTGGCTGCAAGATCAACACATATTCGGAATCCATTATCGCCGTTGTTCTAGCTCAAGAAATCGGCCGCCCGGTGAAGTGGGCGGAAGACCGCACGGAGCACTTCGTTGCCACCAGCCACGGCCGCGGGCAGGCACAGTACGTGCAAGCCGCCTACAAGAAAGACGGCACCCTGCTCGGTATGAAGCTGAAAATCTACGCTGATCTTGGCGCTTATGCCCAGGTGATTTCCCACGTCATTCCCACCCTGACACCTTCACTGGCGCCGGGTGTCTACAGTTGCCGCGACATCGGCTGGACGACGATTGGCGTCTTCACCAACAAGATTCCGTACGATGCCTATCGCGGCGCCGGACGGCCGGAAGCGGCGTACATCATCGAACGGGTCATGGACTTGATCGCCGACGCCACGGGCAAAGACCCGGTAGCCGTGCGGCGCAAGAACTTCATTCCCAAGGACTCCTTCCCTTACGAAACGCCAACCGGCATGATTTACGACTCCGCCGACTACGACGCGGCGCTGGACAAAGCGCTGGACATCGCGGGATACGACGACCTGCGCGCCGAGCAGAAAGCCGCGCGCAAGGACGGCAAGCTCATGGGCATCGGCGTGACCGTGACCACCGAGGTTTGCGGGTTCGGTCCCGCGGCTGCCATGGGCGGTCTGGGCGGTTTCGAAAGCGCCACCGTGCGCGTCGATCCCATGGGCAAGGTGACCGTGCTCACCGGCGCGTCGCCCCACGGCCAGGGTGAGGAAACGTCGTTCGCGCAGATTGTGGCCGATGATCTCGGCGTACCCTTCGAGGACGTGGAAATCATTCACGGCGATACAAGCATCGTTGCCCGCGGCGTCGGCACCTTCGGCAGCCGCACGCTGGTGGTCGGCGGCACCGCAATCCTCAAGGCCAACGAGCAGATTAAGGAGAAGGCCACGCGCATCGCCACGGCGCTCCTGGAGAATAAGCTTGAGGATACGCTTGACCCGCAGCTTGTCACGCTTGAGGACGGCTTGTTCTCTGTGCAGGACATGCCGGATCAGTATGTGACCTGGGCTGATGTAGGCTCTGAGGCCTACGACGGCCAGTTGCTGCCGCCGGAAGAGCAACCCGGCCTGGAGGCGGTTTCGTTCTGGGAGCCGCCGGGGTTAACGTTCCCCTTCAGCGCGCACATTGCCGTGGTTGAGATCGACCAGGATACCGGCGAGGTCTCTTTGAAACGCTATGTTTCCGTCGATGACTGCGGCACCGTAATCAACCCCACCCTCGTGGAAGGGCAGATCCACGGCGGTTTGGCGCAAGGCATCGGCCAGGCGCTGCTGGAGCAGGCGGTATGGGACGACGAGGGCCAGCTTGTTTCCGGTTCGCTCATGGACTATGCCATGCCGTTCGCCCAGGAATTCCCCATGTTCGAGCTCGACCGCACGGTGACGCCAAGCCCGGTCAATCCGCTGGGGGCAAAGGGCATCGGCGAGATGGCGACCATTTCCGCCACGCCGACGGTTGCCAACGCGGTCATCGACGCGCTCTCGCACCTCGGCGTGACCCACGTGGACATACCCATGACCGCGGAACGCATCTGGCGGGTATTGCAAACTCATGGCCGTAGACGGAGAGGAGGCCGCTCATGATCCCGCAAGCGTTTGATTACTACGCACCGACGTCCGTTGCCGACGCCCTGCGGCTGCTGCGGCAGCACGGGGACGACGCGAAACTGCTGGCGGGCGGCCACAGCCTCCTGCCCATCATGAAGCTGCGGCTCAGCACGCCGCAGTGCTTGATCGACCTGGGCAGGATTGCCGAATTGCGCTTCATTGGCGAAGCGGACGACGGCAGCCTGGCGATTGGCGCCATGTCTACGTATCACGACATCAAGAATTCGGCGCTTGTGCAGGCGCGCGTGCCCGCGCTGGCGGAGGCCGCCGGTGAGGTGGGCGACGTGCAGGTGCAGAACAAAGGCACCATCGGCGGCAGTTTGGCCCACGCCGATCCGGCGGGCGATTTCCCCGCCTTGGCCCTGGCGCTGAACTTCGAGTTGGTCACGGCAACGGCCCGATCCGGCCGTACCATCGCCATAGACCGCTTCTTCCGCGACCTGCTGACGACCGCGCTGCGGCCCAACGAGATACTGACCGAAATCCACATTCCGGCGTTACCGGCGGGCACCGGCGTTTCGTACCAGAAGCTGCCGAATAAGGCCTCCCACTACGCCGTAGTGGGCGTGGCGGCGGCAATCACGGTGGGCGACGACGGCGTCTGCACGGAGGCGCGCATCGGCGTGACCGGTGCCGGCGCCACAGCCGTGCGGGCGCGCAACACGGAGCGCATCCTCAAGGGCAAGCACATCGATGCGGCAGTCATTCGCCGCGCCGCCAAACGCGCAGCCGCCAACATCGAGGACCTTAACGACGATCTCCACGCGTCAGCCGAATACCGCGAGCACCTGACCACGGTCTTCGCCGCGCGGGCGATAGAGGAGGCGTTGTCGCGGGCTGGATGAAGGTAACTTAACCTGGGTAACGTAGTAGGGGCACGATATATCGTGCCCCTACGTTTGTTATCGTACGAATAGGCTTGCCTGCGTCTACCCTGAGACCAAGAACCACAGGCATCGTATGGGTATAGCAATGACGAACAGGATGTTGACATGGATGACATTATGGCACTGATAGACGGCGCCCCTTGGCGTGAGGCGGTCAATTACAGGAAAACGTGGCCGCACGAGTACGTCGTCATCAAGAAGGACGGCCAAGAGGAGTTGCTGGCCGCATTCTGTGAGCGCATCGCGCGCGGCGAGGGGGTAGAGTGCATGTTCTTCAGCCAGAGACGGAAGTATCTCTTTCTGGGGGAGTACAAGTACTGGACCATGACGGATTGCCGGGACATTGACTTAGACACAGATGACTATGTGCTGAATAGAGCCCTCTTGTACCGAGACCGACGGGACTTCGTAATTCAACCTGGGGATACCGGGACGTGAAAGGAACCCGCAATGAATGTCTGTGAAGAAGGGCTTGAGCAGTTGGACGTCCACACCATGTGGCAGCATGAGGCGCTCGACTTTACCCCCTGGCTCGCCGAGAATCTCCATATGCTGGGCGATGCGATTGGATTGAAACTGGAACCTGTCCAGACTGAGGTGCCGGTGGGACCGTACTTCTTGGACATCTTGGCGAGAGATGCTGATGATGGCACTAAAGTAGCCATCGAGAACCAGTTGGAGATGACCGACCTGCACCATCTCGGGCAACTTCTGACTTATGCGACTGGATGCGAGGCGCAGATCGCAGTATGGGTCGCGCCGTACTTCAGCTATGAGCATGCGCAGGCCCTGCACCGGCTCAACGAATGGACGAACGAGAGCATCAGATTCTATGGCGTCAAGGTAGAGGTCGTCAAGCAGGCTGATGGCAATCCTGCGCCGCGGTTCCGCACGGTAGTGTACCCTGGTGGTTGGTGCGAAGAGGCCACACTCCAACCAGGAGAGATGGACCCGATCAAACGGAAGTATGCCGGATTCTTTTGGCCATTACTTGCCAAGCTGCATGGCGAGGGCTTTGAAGAGAGGCCGGTTCAGTATTTTGACCACACCGGCCGGATGTTTCGCTCTAACCCTTACCCGGGCATCAGGTATGCGGCGGCTTTAGACGCAGCCGGCGCTTCGGTGAAACTGAGCATTTACATGGACGACAAGGAATTCACCAAGCGCATATTCGACACTTTGAAGGATGACCGGGAGGGGATTGAACAAGGCGTCGACGCCGGCTCCGCTCCGGACTGGCAATGGCATAGACCTGACAGATACGCGTTCGCCACCATAGGCATCTGGAGAGAAGCGTCCATTGAAGATCCTCCTAGAAAGCTGGAGGAGACCAGAGCATGGATGCTTGATATTCTTCCCAAGCTTAGGAAAGTCTTTGATCAGCGGCTCGCAGGGATATTAGAGTCCCAATGATCATCGGATCTCCCGTCTGTTGCAATCGCTCTTACCCCACAAACGCGGTGTTAGCGGCCTATAGGTTGGGGGCACGATATATCGTGCCCCTACGTTTGTAAATGTGCTATGTCAGCAGAGCCAGTACTCGTCTCATGGTCGTCGGGGAAAGACTCCGCCTGGGCGTTGCACGTGCTGCGGCAGCAGCCTGAGCGCTATGACGTGCGCGGCATCTTTACGACGGTGACACCCCACTTCGACCGCGTGGCGATCCAAGCGACGCCAGTGCCGGTGTTGCGGGTGCAGGCGGAGCGGTTGGGCCTGCCGCTGTACGAGATTCCCATCCCCTATCCCTGCTCGAGCGAAGAGTATGAGACGGCGATGGCCGCATTCCTCGACAGAGTGCGCGGTCTGCCACCTGATCTGACGGCCGGCACTCTTGCCTTTGGCGACCTCTTTCTTGAAGACATTCGCGCGTACCGGGAGTCAAAGCTCGCCGGCACGGGTTTCGACGCCATCTTTCCCGTCTGGGGCATGCCGACGGCGGATTTGGCAAAGACCATGCTGAGATCCGGCTTGAAAGCCATCGTCACGGCGGTAAGTCCGACGTCCAAGCTCGACCGCAGTTTTGCCGGCCGCTGGTTCGACCAGTCGTTTCTGGACGACCTGCCCGAGAGCACCGACCACCTCGGCGAGAACGGCGAGTTCCACACCTGCGTCGTGGCCGGCCCCATGTTCAGCCGTCCCATTGCCGCGCGACCCGGCAAGATCGTCGGCCGCCCCGTCAGCCGCCATCACGACGGCACCGGCGGCACGGTGACCGCGTGGTACGCGGACGTGGAATTGCTGGAAGAGTAGGACATACGTACAGCGAATGACGAAGCGACATAGCACCTTAGTTGTCCGCAGCAGGGAACGCCCGCCTAAAACGTAGGGGCACGATATATCGTGCCTCTACCCCTGTTAAGTGACCGACAAAACGCCGGCGAAATGCGGGTGCTCTCTGCAGACCCCACGCCAAGGCGCCAGAGTCCCCTCTCCCAGCGGGAGAGGGTTAGGGTGAGGGAGAATCTCAGCAGCTTGACCCGTATTTCGGCTCACCCTCGAAGTCTCACAGGAGTCTTGATCAAGGGCACGATGTGTCCAATCAGCCCCACACTGTTGAGTAATCGGGAAATGCCGACAAAGTACGGGGACCCTCTCATAGGAGAAGGCAGGGACTGGCAGCAGTTCGCTGCTCTTTGCGCTTACGCTGGCGCCAGCGGCAAGTCGAGAAACTCCGCAAACACTTCCAAGTAGGGTTCGCCTCCGGCGTAGTGAACATCGTTGTGGTCCGCGCCGCGGACGATATAGAGCTGCTTGGGCTCTTCGGCGGCCGCGTGCAATTCGTCAGCGTGACGCGGCGGCACAGTCCGGTCGCGATTCCCGTGAATGATCAGAACCGGCGAATGGACCGCGGCGAGGTGCTCGCGGCTGCTATAGCGCGTATAGAGCAGGGGGCCCAGCGGCAGGAACGGGAATTGCACGCGCGCCATGTCCGGCGTCGAGGTGAAGGAGGACTCCAGTATCAACCGGTACGGCGCTTCTTCAGTAGCAAGGTGCGACGCCACCGCGCCGCCCAGCGACCTGCCGTAGTAGACGATGCGGTCGGGGTTCACGTCGTCACGGCTGTGCAAATAAGCAAGCGCGTCACGCGCGTCCTGGTAAAGGCCCTCCTCAGATGGCTTGCCGGAGCTCTGCCCGTACCCCCGGTAGTCGAAGATAAAGAAGCTGACGCCGAGCCGATCGTGCATGAGCTTGATAAACTCCACCCGCCCAGGGTGTGACAGATTGCTGGCGTTGCCGTGAAACCACAGAATGGTGACATCAGTGCGGCCGGGGACGAACCACCCGTGCAGCCGCCCCTCTTCCCCGAACCGGACCTCTTCAAAGGCGAGCCCGAGGTCTGCCGGTGTCATGTAAATCTCGTGATCGGGAAAATAGATGAAGGCGTCTTCCAGCCGCATGACGCGCGCCAGCACAACGAGACCGGCAAGGACAACTATTACGATGAGAAAACCAGTGCCCATATTCCGCACAGTTGTTAGGAGCGCCTTTAGCGAACTTCTCGCAAAGGTCATGGTGGGTTCCTCAGCCATGATACGCCGCAACCGGCTAGTAAGCGAACGAATTGCCGGAACTTCCTAGGTGGAGCCTTTATGCAATGGCGGCGTGGATGCAAAGTGCAACGAACATTCGTGCTCAAGTTCACTAATACCTGACAAGATCTGCTCAGCCTCGTTTTGCCATAGTTGCGCTTGCACCTCCGGCAGCGATTTGAGTGTTTGTAGCCTGACTACACGTTAGCCTAGAATTGTGCAAAATGCGTTTCAAGAATCATACCGGCGGCAACTCAATGAATTGTCCGTTGCTACCATGGGAAATGTGCCATGTCAAACGGCGGAAAAGACAGACAGATCGAGTGCATCATACCAATCCTAAACGTTAGGAATGTGCAAGCTAGCGTGGATTTCTATCGAGACGTGCTCGGCTTTGTGCAGGATTGGATGGTAAAGACAGGCCAAACCGCGTCAGTTTCGCGCGATAACTGCTCAATTATGCTTAGTCAAGGAGAACAGGGTCACTCAGGGACCTCAGTCTGGATTGGTGTTGAAGATATCGAGAAGCTTTACGAAGAATTCGACGGCAGCGGGGCAACGATCCTACAACCGCCGACAGACTATCCGTGGGCTCGCGAAATGCGGGTTGAAGACCCGGACGGCCACGTGCTCCGCTTTGGTGGAGAGCCCATAGAAGGCAATCCTTAGTAGAGAGATTCGGAGTCCGGCTTCTGACCGCCACTGATCGGCCATGCCACGTCATCCAAGGACTTGAAGTCTACCCCCGGTCGGGGATGTGCTGGTTGGC
The DNA here is from genome assembly GCA_012270555.1 of Chloroflexota bacterium. Lineage (GTDB taxonomy): Bacteria > Chloroflexota > UBA11872 > VXOZ01 > VXOZ01 > VXOZ01. Next base: position 10,815 of record JAAXIC010000016.1, on the reverse strand, counting down.
ATACCAGAAGGATTCTTCCGGCAGCGGGTCCGGTGATTGCTGCATCGAGTTGAAGTCCTTGAGCGCCGGCCGCACGTCGTCTTCCCAGATGTCCTCAATATCCGCAAAGGTCAGGGTTTTCCGCGTGGGCTGCACGCGGTCGTATTCCGCCAAGAGTGCTTTCGCGCTTGCGCCGAGGCTCGCTACGATGTCGGCGTGCATGCGTTCGCCGGCGCGTCGGTCGGATTCGGTGGCGTCGTCGCCCATGGCGAAGTGGGGGCCAGGCGTGCCGGCCGGCGGAATGCGGGTCAGGTCCACGCCGCCAGGCGTCACCGACCACAACAGCGACGTTTCGCCGCGGCCGGCGTGACCGCCTATGCCTCCTTCATCTTCAAAACGCGGCTCATCCGTGCCCATGCCGATGGGCATGTGGCAGTGCAGCCGTGTGGCCACGTGGCGCTGCATGATCTCCACGAAAACCGGAATATCCGGGCTGTGGGGTCCGGCGTGACCGGAGAAGATAATGGCGCCGTGAAAGCCGTGGGCGTCCACGGCGCGAATGTGATAGCTCATGTTCTTGAAAAACATCCACGGCGGGATGGACGTGAGCCACGTGCGGTTGTTGCCAATGGTGCGGTCGCCCCAATTTGCGGACGTGCCCGCCTCGTGATTGTGCCAGTACGTGGTCGGCATCACGATGCCGCCGTATTGTTCCGCCGCCTGGCGCATATGGCCCTCGGGCCGCAACGCGTCACACCCCACCACGTTCTGCGGCCCATGCGGCTCGCACAACCCGTAGGGCATGTACACCACCGGAAACGCCGCAATCGCCGCTTCCAACTCATCGCGGAACATGAGTTCCCAACGCACTTCTCGTTGTTGCATGGTTCAAGACTCCTCGGGCGTGCCAATATGCCCTGTATAAATGGCTCCTTGGTTTGTACTTCCACTATGAGTGTAATGGCTTGGTTAGACACAGAACAGCGATTCAGTCCAGTATGCTCGCCTTTACAAGGTCTGAGAGCGACCTGATGATCCTATCCGGACGGACTGTAGAGCCATCCGGTAGACCGCTTCCCCCCGCATCTATCCAAACGGCGTAGATACCCACCTGCTGCGCGCCGTGTATGTCGTACTCCAGATTGTCGCCGACCATCCAGGCTTCGGCAGGCGCTACTCCCAAAGCGTCAAGGGCGTGTCGGAACGCTCTTGCGTCCGGCTTGCCAATGCCAAACTCCCCCTCAATCTGAATGTGGTCGAAGTAACCTGCAAGGGAGAATCGCTCAATCTTAGCTCGCTGTCCTTCAGCGCTGCCGTTCGTGATCAGACCTAAGCGAATGTTTGCCATCCTCAGCCGCTGCAGCGATTCGATGGCTCCCGGAAACGGTCGCATCGCCTCATCCCTGATGTGATTGTAACGCTCACCCATGCGGGTTAAGAGCAGCGAATCTGGTATGTCGAACCGAGCAAAGGCGCGCAGCAAGATATAGCGCCGAGCCAGTCGGAGATCGAGACGGCCCCTACGCGCGCGCTCCTCATCACTCCAGAACCAGTCCCGGGCTTGAAGCACGGCAGCCTGGAGCCCCTCTGCGGGTACGTCTCCCAGACTGCCGGCAAACTCGCGGCAGAGCTGAAGCCACGCCTCATCGGGATCGCTGTACCAATCCAGAATCGTGTCGTCGAGATCGAGAAGAAGTACTTTGGGCAGATCCTTCATGTGGACAATTATAGATGTGAGGGAAGAATGAAGCCACAGTGGAATGGTCGCTCAACTGCGGACTAAGGGCGCGGTGACACGCCACCTCGGTGTTCGGCTATACTGCACAGAACAGTGTCACTCCAAGCAAATACGTCTTTGCAACAATGTAGCGTGTTACGCGATGGTCAAGGCTGGCATCTAGGAGCGAATTGCGCCTTGGAGTAGCGCACTCTGCCCGACGGAAGCGGCCTGGAGTAAAGCAAAAGAGGATGATCGAGTATGGCTACCCTTACATACGATGCCGAGAATAGCGTCTTCGACTTTGAGACTGCGGAATTAAAGGGTTCCTTGCGGGCGCATTCGCCGGACCCGCAGGTGGATATTCGGCATGGGATTAGTGATTTGGTGCACAAGCCGAGTGGGGTATCAATCATTCACCCCAAGTATTCGGCGCTCAATCTCTTTCGGCTGTTCGCAACGCATACGGGTCTGGGCGAGCCGCGCTTATTCGAGCGCACGGTAAGTGTGAACGGTGACACGCTGACCGTGCACTGGGGACCCGCCGACGAGCACTTCGCCAGCATCGAGGCGGTATATCAGGTCAAGGAGCCCAACCTCATCGACCTGACGATCACGGTGACCGCCGAGGCGACGTACGAAAGCTACGAGATCTTCCTTTCCAACTACTTCGATCCGCCGCTGCTGGCGCACGTCTATCTGGCGACGGAACGTTACACCAAAGAGCCCGATGAAGTGGAGCTCGTCGCGCCCGAGGAAAACCCGGTCTTCAAGGGCATGGGCCTGGTGTATACGCGGGACGCCCACGCGGCGCGGCGTTGCGTGGACGGCCGCTGGGAGCGCAAGGAGCTGGGGCATCCCACGGCGCAGTTCCGGCCTCAGCGGGAGTACGCGGTGCCGATGGCGTTTCAGGCCGACCTGGAGCGGCGCGTGGCGGCGGTGCTGATGTCGCGGCCCGAGGACTGCTTTGCCGTCACCAGCGGCTACAACACCGACGATCCCGAAGACGCCTGGAAGGTGCAGAATCCGCTTTATTTGTCACTGTTTGGCAACGACTTCGTGCCAGGGACGGAGCGCACCGCCCACGTGCGACTGGCGGTAACGACGCTGGATGAGGAGATGTCGCAGCCGCTGGCGCTCTACCGGCAGTTTCTGGCGGAGGTGGGGTGATTAAGGCGAGGGAAGAAGGAGACTTGCTAAGGATTTGCGCAGTCTAATGTAGATAATCAAGTCGGCAAGCGGACACTCCATCATCGCTGCGTGGTCGGATGCTGAGAGGAGAAGATGGATTCCCGTTTTCACGGGAATGACGGAAATTGAGGTTTTCGCTTAGAAACAAGGATTGCAGGTCATGAAAAAACTACGCATTGCCGTCATTGGCGCGGGTTCGGAGCCGGGTGCGCGGGCGCGGGGGTGGATCGAGACGGTGGCGAGGCTCACCGACCACTTTGATCTCTGTGCAATATGCGATATCAACCCGGCCGTGGCGGAGGAGATCTCGGCGAAGCACGGCGTGAAGCAGTCGTTTACCAATGTCGCCGCCACGCTGGACGAGGCCAAGCCCGACCTGGCGCTCATCCTGGTGCCCACCGACGGGCAGTCGGCGGTGGCCGTGGAAGCGGCCAAGCGCGGTATCAACATCATTACCGAGATTCCTTATGGCATCACCCTGGAAGTCGGCGACGCCATTCGCGACGTCTGCCAGGAGCACGGCGTGGTCTGGGAGATCGCCGAGCAAGTCTGGCTGTGGCCGCAGGAGCAGCTCAAGGCCAAGATTGTCGAATCCGGCTACATCGGCGAGGTCTCCATGTCACGACTCTGGTACGCGAGCGGGGCGTACCACGGCTTCAACGCCGTGCGCATGATCCTGCGCGATTCGGTGCGGCGGGTGCTGGCATACGTTACAGAGTCGCCGACCGATCCGTACCTGACCTATGGCGGCGAGCAGTCGACCACGGTGGTCTGGGAGGCCATGTGGATCGAATATATGCGGGGCACGATGTGCCTCTACGAGCGGGCGCCGCGGCCGTTTTCCAAACACTCCCATCCCAATCTCTGGGAGATCGAAGGCTCCAGCGGGCACCTCGCCGGACGCGACGTGGTGCTGCTGGCAGGCGAGCCCGACGAGCCGCAGACAATACGTGAAAAGTACCTCAATACCGGTGGCGAGGACGTACTGGACTACGTGTATTTGACCGGTGCGCCCGGTCTGCGCTGGGAGAACCCATATAAGGCGTACGGCATCGGCAATCTGGACGACGTGGCAAAGTCGGAGATTCTTACAAGCACCCACCGCGCGATAGCGGAAGGCACGCCGGTGCAGTACGGCCCGGCAGGCGCCCGCGCCGACTTGGAACTCTCGTTTGCCATGGCTGAGAGCCAGCGGCTGGGGAACACCTGGGTGGACGTGCCGCTGCCGGGTCCGACGGAGCTATCGGAGCGCATCGAGCGCATGTTTATTGAGACCTACGGGCACGATCCCATCGCGGGCAGCCGGGAACTGCTGGAGGTGCCGATCAGCCGGTTGGGCGTCTGGTGGCCGGCGGCGCAGTGGCTGTAATGCGCTGCGCAGGTTGCAAACCTGCGCTGCCGGAGGGCATAGCCGAGTCAGACGGACCTCATCACCAGTGAGAATGGATTCCGTGTCCGTCATTCCCGCGAAAGCTCGCCCCCGTGCGGGGGCGCGGAATCCATCTTCGTCGCGCACACCCTTAATTCTCGCGGCAACCGGCCTGCCTTGTCGGGCTATACGCCGCTTGAGACTGGCGCAGACTCAGCCGCGAATGTGTACTCCTCAAACTCATTCTCGCAGGGGCGCCCGTAGGCAATGAGCATGCGGCGCTCGGCGGGGATCATCACGTAGCCGATGACGGTGTGCATGTCCGGCCCATGCTGGCACATAGACGTCGGCTCGGCGTGGGCCCGCGCAATCGCAATCACCTGCTCCAAGGAGTGCGGCTGTTCGGCGGTCAGTTTCTCCAGCAGATCGTAGCGGCCGTGGCTATTCGCCATGAATGACTCGTTGTCCTTGCGGAGCATAGGTTTCACGTCTTCGACCAGGCAATGATTGGACGCCCAGATGGCATGATCGTCGAGGCGGCGAATGCCCATAGCGGTAGGCGTGCGCTCGACCACCGCGCCGTTGCCGGCAGGATCGGTGAAGACCATATTGTGTCCGTGGGACATGATTGGCGTCTGCTCGACAAGGGCAAGGGCGCCGGCCACATCGTCGGGGTACTGCAGAAAATAGCGCAGCGCCACGTTGGCGGGCAGGCCGTGGTCCCAATCACTATCGGAATTGGGCAGGCTACCGCCGCCGTAGGTTAGGCCAGACTCGTTGATGCCGGCGTTCATCCACGCGGTGCCGGCCCACGTAACGCCAATGAAGTCGTGACCGGAGTCAGGATGGGCCTCCAGATAGACGTGGAACTTAAGGGCCTCAAGGCTCACGTCGTTTGACTTGTAATGGACGATGCCGTGTTCGGGGGTGACGAGCACGAAGTTGGTGCACCCTTGCTGCATACGGCCCAACTCTTGACAGGAATTGTAGGCGAGCAAGTCGTCATAGGGCACGTTCGCGCCGTCCGCAATGCCGTGAAGCTCCTCGAGTGCTTCCGGAAAAACCCGCTCCATGTTGCGCTCTACTTGCGCGAGCACCCGCGCTCTGTGATCGTCGGCGTATCTACCCTCAGGCACAACCATTTGAATGGCCGCCGCAACCAGGTCGGCGAACGCCTCACCCTGCTGCCGACCCGTCTCATACGGTGTTCCACTCAAAACTACCTTACGCATTGCTCTGCCCTCCTCGGCTGCAAACTGCAAGCGCTTTTTCCGCGACGGCCTTCAATTGAGAGTCTTGCCTGGGTCCAGACTGCTTGAAATGCCAACATCTTCAGAAGCCAGTGTAGCCGCATCTGCGCGGGGTAGCCACTCTTGCGGCTATGCGACGACGAGATAAGGTGCCAACACGTCGCCGAGCAACTCTTCCAGGTAGGGCGTGACGTTCCAGAACTGCTTCAAGCGCATGTACTCTTGCACGGCGGCGCTGTCGCCGGGCGCCTGCGACTTCACGGCGCGGATGAGGAGATTTCGCGACGTGTGCTCCGGCGAGACGAATTCGACGACATCTGTCTTGTAGCCCATGATGCGCAACACAAGCGCGCGGAAGGCGTCGGTGAGAATGTCGGCGGTGCGCTGCTTGAGAATGCCGTGGCGCAAGACCGCCTGAAATTCCGGGTGCTGCACCTGGTCGTGCAGCTCGTGCTGGCAACAGGGCGCCGCCAGAATCACGTTGCCCTGCCAGCGAATGCCCTGCGCGATGGCCTCGTCCGTGGCGGTGTCGCACGCGTGGAGACTCAAGACCACGTCCGGCCGGGTTGCCGGTTGGAAATCCACAATCCTGGACTCGTGAAACGCTAAACCCTCCCACTGCAGGGACTCTTGTAGCCGACGGCACTTGGCGATGATTTCAGTATCGGAATCCACGCCAATTACCTGCGTGGGCCGTCCTTGCACGTGGCTGGCGTAGTGGTAGGCGGCAAAGGTCAAGTACGCGCTGCCGCAGCCATAGTCGATGATGGTCAGCGGACGCTCCGCATCTGCCGCAGCAGGCAGAGCGTGCCAGAAATGCTCCAAGAACGTATTGACCTGCCGAAACTTGCCGCGCATCGCAGGGCGTACCTTGCCCGCGCGGTCGGTAATGCCGGTTGTCCACAAGAATGTATCCGGCTTGCCGACGGGTAGGAGATGCCGTTTCGTGCGGTTGTGGGCCAGATCGGGTTGGGGCTGCGCGCGTGAAGGTTTGCCATGCGAGACCAGCGCCTTGCCTCTCTTGGTGAGACGCACGTGGAGATCGCCGGTAGTGGCTTGCAGGTGAAAGTGGCTGAAAGGAGCGGTGAGCACTTCATCGAGTTCAGCATTGGCGGCAGCGTCGGCGTAGTTCTTGGTGAAGGCTTTCCTGTCATCGAAATAGGTGAACTGGAGACTTCGCTCGCCCTTGACGACCACTGGACGCACCGCCACTTTCTGCCACTGTGGCGAGCCGCCGCGCGCTTTACCGCTGGCGGTCAACTGCAGGAAGGTCTCTTCCTGTTGCGCCGCCGCGCGTAGCGTCGCGCGGTAATCTTTCTCGTGTGGATCGGCAAACATTGGTAGAAGGGAACGAGCCGTTCGCGCCGCGTCAACGCTACGGGGAGGTCTCCTCAAGCGCTTCGGGCGTGCGATGCGTGCGAATGTACTCCAGGCTGCGGCGGTACTGGTCTTCATCGATGAGTTGCTTGGACATATAGAGGTTGAGCATAACTTCAAGCCGCAGGATGGGATAGAGGTTGTAGCCGTGACGCTTTAGGCGCGCCTGTCCGCCTTGGTCGCGGTCCACGAGGACGATGGCATCGCGCACGACGAGACCAGCCTCCTCCAGAATAGCCGCGGTCTGCAGGATACTGCCGCCGGAAGTGATCAAATCGTCAATGATGAGTACGGTTTCGCCGGGTTCGTAGCGTCCCTCGATCCGGTGCTGGCCGCTTTCGCTGCGGGCGTAGATCATAGGGACATTCGTGGCCAGAGAGAAGGCGGTCGCCAGGTGCAGCCCGCCGAACGGCACGCCCGCCACGAGGGTAAACGGGTGGATCTTCGGGTGCCGCATCGCTTGACCGGAGCTCGTCTCCTGCGCGATAAGCTGGGCCGCGGCGCGCAGCGAATGGGGATTGCTGACCAAGACACGGGGGTCAATATAGATTGGTGAGTTCACGGTCGTGCGGCCAAGGGTGTAATCACCGAACCGCACACCGCCAAGCTGGAAGATGTCTTCAGCAAGCCACAAATTCGAGACGGGCTGCTCCACGTCACTCCCTTTCCCAACGGACACAATACGTAGTCGGACATACCATTATCCGTCACAAGCAGCGTGCATGTCAATTGGGTCGTTAGGTATTGGGAGAGGGGTCTTTTCGGCTGTTGCTCCGGGTTGTGCGCGGTCCGGATTGCGCAAGGGTCTCGCTTGGGGCTGTCTTTCAGTGCTAGACATCGCTTTCGCTGTACGGCACTCGCGCTGTAGAGTGCTACCGGTTCTTCTCCCTATCCGCTTGTTGGGTGCGGGGTGATGTGGTAGCATGAGTCCACTCTCTCCTATTGCTTGCCCCAAGCGTAAGGATCGGTATGGCCTCCCCGTTAGAGCAGCGTCAGTCGCGGCGCGTCGGCATCCGCAAGTCACCTTCGAAGGTCTCTGCCGCGCTGACGACTCCGCGTCTTGAATCCATCCTTTCTTCCAAACAGGGCGGCTCTGCGGAGGTTATAAAGTGGCCAACCTCCACGGCATCGCCACGACGCCCGCGGCAGCGGCGCATTCCCAAAACGGTACGCTCATTCTCGCTGCGCGCGCTCGTGCCCGGCTGGCTGGTGAAAGCGGTAGTTATGGCTGCGGTGATCGGCGCGAGTTGGCTCGCGCTGCTCTGGGTGATGGTCACCCAAGATCCGGCCCAAAGCAGCAGCCGGGTGGTCTTCGTGATTAGTGTCTTCAGCGCCGTTTTTGTCACCAGCCTGCCCGTTATGCATCGCATATTCTCGCGCTTTGCGCCGTCGCGGTTACAGCAGGGAAATCCGGTATTGGTAGCCGGTCACTCCTTTCTGCTCGCGAGCTTTCTCGTGGCAAACTTGAGCCTGATGCTGGTGGGAAGCTGGAACGTGACGATGTTCATCCTGATCGCCGCCATTACTGTTGTCGTGGAATCCCTCTTCCTGGCACGCAGATGAGCACGCCGGAATGATCTCCTAACGGGTACCATGCTTGAGTCGGATGAACTCGCCCAACTTTATGATCTAGAGTACGACGACTGGGACGAGGATAGCGCGTTCTGGCAGAGCTTCGCGGCACGTACGGGCGGCCCCATCATTGAGCTTGGTTGCGGTACGGCCCGCGCCTTGGCGCCTCTCGCGCAACGCGGCTATGCGGTCACCGGTGTCGATTCCTCAGCAGCCATGCTGGCACGAGCGCGGGAACGGTTCCTTGCTTACGGCGTGCCTGCTGCGCAATTCCAGCTTCTGCACCAACCCATGGAGTCCGCCGCGGTCCCAGAACGAGCGCGTCTTGTCTTCTCCGCGCTCAACGCCTTTGCCCACCTGACGACGCCGCTCAGGCAAACACAGGCGCTCGCAGCCGCTTACCGCATGCTCGACCCTGAGGGGTTGCTGATCCTCGATCTCTTCAATCCGCTGACGCAGGAGTACGACGAACGCGACCGCATGGTGACGCTGCGCAACGTCCTGGCAGACCTGCGGACTGGCGCACCCATTCAGCAGTTCGAAGTGTGGGAGGTGGACCGCGAGACGCAGGTGGTGCAGACGACCTATCTCTACGATTGCTTGCAAGCGGATGGCTCGATACACCGCATAGTTAGCACCTTTCCTATGCGCTACTCCTACCGGTATGAGATCGAGGCGCGGCTGGCGCAGTGTAACTTTGCCGTTGAGAACGTCTTTGGCTCGTATGAGGCCGACCCCTTTACGGGCGGCGAGGAGAAGATGATCTTCGTGGCCCGGCCACAAGAGTAGGGTGCGCGGGCATCCAGTGTCCGTCATTACTCTGAAAATAGCGTGACCAAGCCGTTCGCCCCCGTATCAAGTACGGGGCAGGCTCTGAGCAGCGTCGAAGGGTGAACGGCGGAGGTAGCAACTTCGCACCCTCTTCTCTCCGTTCATGCTTCGACAAGGGCTTCGCGAAGCCCACTCAGCACGAACGGAGAGATGTGTGTTCATTTCCATTCCCTTGTGTGGCCAGCAGACGGCCATGGTGATTACCATGAAAATAGCACAAGGGACTCCGTCATTACCGGGAAAGTGCGCCTCCGTGCGGGGGCGCGGAATCCATCTTCATTAAGCCTTGGACCCCGGCTTCCGCCGGAGTGACGAGAATCGGCCCGGGCGCAACTCGTACTTCCGACAACTGCAGTGGCAAGGCGGTTGGGAGCGCCGACGGAGAACATGCTATTCTGAGGGTGAACATGAGTACGTACGTTGCAGCTTGCAGATCAGACAAAGCCGATATGGCAACAACATTAGAACGAAAACCAGAGTGGATCCGCGTCCGCTGGAAAGAGGGCGAGCAGTACCGCGAACTCAAGCAGATCATGCGCGGGCTGGATCTCCACACCGTCTGCGAAGAGGCGCGGTGTCCCAACATCAGCGAGTGCTGGAATTCCCGCACGGCCACCTTCATGATCCTGGGCGATACCTGCACCCGGGCGTGCAGCTTCTGCGCGGTGAAGAGCGGGCGTCCCGCCGGTCTGGACAAGATCGAGCCTATCCGCGTGGCTTGGGCCGTGAAGCAGATGGGCCTGCGCCACGCCGTGATTACGTCCGTGGCACGCGACGACTTGGAGGACGGCGGCGCGCAGATATTCGCCGAGACCATCCGCAAGGTGCGGGAATTGAATGAGGATTGCTCCATCGAGGTGTTGATCCCCGACCTGGGCGGCAAGCACGATGCGCTGAAGGAAGTGGTGGCCGCCAAGCCGGAAATTCTCAACCACAACGTGGAGACCGTGCCGCGCCTGCAACGCCGCGTGCGCCCCAAGGCCCGCTACGAGCGCAGTCACTGGGTGTTGCGCACCACCAAGCAGCTCGATCCCGACATCCTCACCAAATCAGGCATGATGCTCGGCCTGGGTGAGACCTGGGACGAAATCCTCCAGACGCTGACCGACATGGCCGCGACCGGGGTGGACATCTTCACCATCGGCCAATACCTGCGCCCCTCCAAGAAGCACCAGAAGCTGGAACGGTACTACCGCCCCGAGGAGTTTGCCGAGCTCAAAGAGATCGGCGAGTCCCTCGGCATCCGCCACGTCGAATCCGGCCCCCTCGTCCGCTCCTCCTACCACGCCCGCGATCAGCTGGATACGCTGCAGGACAAGGCTGAGTAGGGTACCAATCAACCCCGTCAACGTGAAATTCTCTCACGTGTCATTCCGAGCGCAGCGAGGAATCTAGAATTCCTCGCCCATAGAGCCTTTTGTGGCTGTAGTCCCCAATATAACTACCAAAACGGAGCGTGGAGAAGCTGGATTCCGCGCCCTTGCACGAGGGCGCGCGTACGCGGGAATTGTAAGTGTCAGGTAATTCGT
>JAAXIC010000025.1 GCA_012270555.1 Chloroflexota bacterium | reverse complement strand
GGGGAGAAGAAGTTTGAGGCGGCGGCATGTGTCCTGTCCTCTCTCCCTGGGGGAGAGGGCTAGGGTGAGGGGAGATTTACGGGAGTTCAGGTAGAAGTAGCAAGGGAAAGGGATGGCTTCACGCAATACACAACGCGCCCGGCGACTCAGAAGGCAGTCCACTGACGCCGAAAGAACCCTGTGGCGTCTGTTGCGCAACCGTCAACTCGGCGGGCACAAGTTCCGCCGCCAATCCCCAATCGGCAGCTACATCGTCGACTTCTTCTGCCTGGAACGAAAACTGGTGATCGAGATCGACGGCGGCAAGCATCAACTGCGCGCGCAGGCGGACCAGGAACGCACGCAATGGCTGGAAGAACGAGGATACCGAGTGATACGGTTCTGGAACAATCAAGTGCTCGCCGAACCTGAGGCGGTGCAAGAGGCAATTCTGGCAGCACTCGAGTAGGAAGAAGATCCCCTCACCCCAGCCCTCTCCCCCAGGGAGAGGGAGCGGACTGGCGCAAGCCTTGTGGTACAATTGAAGCGCCGGTCTTGCAGCGATGACGGCAAAAGGGGAGAAGCTTAATGGCAACGGCGGAAGAACGCCTTTCTCGCATCGAAGGCGGGTATGAGCATCTGGCTACGAGGGCTGACATAGCGGAGTTGCGCGGTGAGGTAAACAGCATCGCGCGGGAGTTGCGTGGCGAGATAAATAGCAACGTGCGGGAGTTGCGCGGCGAGATAAGCAGCGTCAAGCAGGAGTTGCGCTTGCACCGCTGGATCCTGGGCTTCATGGTTGTCGTCCAGCTTGCCACACTGGCGCGAGTCTTCGAGCTCATACCTCCCGGTTAACACCGTTAGGGTGGGTTGCTCTGCATTGCCGCGATTCCCGAGCGCCGGCCTCTTTCGCTCCCGCGACTCCTCCGTCATTCCTTTAAGTGTCAGGTAATTCGTTGAAAGATTTGGTGAAAGTAATCGGTGGCTTTCGCGTGGCTTTTGACTACATAACATGTCATTCCGAACGGAGCGTAGCGGAGTGAGGAATCTAGTGTCTAATGCCAGAAGTGTGCGAGAGACTAGGGTTCTTGATTCCTCGCTTCGCTCGGAATGACAGTCAGAGTTTTCACAGTTTTGTGAAGAGGAGATTCTGTCAACGAATTTCTCAACACTTACAATTCCCGCGCAAGCTCGCCCCCGGACGGGGACGCGGAATCCATCCTCGCCGCGCACACCCTCATTTCCCGGAAGAAAACGCCGCGCCCCAATACCCCCGGTAGCGCAGGTTTGCAACCCCGTATCGAGTACGGGGCAGGCTCTGCGTCTCTGTAAGGTCAGTTCTCTTCGTGTTCGTTTCTCTTTACTCCGGCGGGGACAAGCCCTAATGCTGTCGCATTAAGGTAGCGCGGGGGCTTGTCCCCCGCCTCTTGGCATCATGCGGCTTGCGAAACTGCATCGCCGCAGCGGATTGAGGGGGTTGCTGGCACTGTCCTTGATCGTGCGCTGCGTCCACGGGTGGCAACCGTGTCCTGAGCCTGTCGAAGGGCTTGCGGGCTACGGGGGAGAAGACGNNCTCCCGGCGAGATGCAAACCTGCGCTACCGGAAATGTAAGGCAATGAGAGTGCCATGTTCCTTGAAAGTTAATGCGACAACATTGGGGACAGGCCCCCGCGCTACGGGCTGCTTTCCCCAGGAGGAAAAGGGGCCGTAGGGCGGAAACGCTGAGGGGTGTCTTGCAGCGCAGGGCGCGCTCTGCTACACTTTAAAACGTAAGTCCAACAAGCGTACGCCCGCCCTGCCGTACACTGCGGTGCGGAGGTGGACGCTGGTGGTGCGCATGAAGATCAGTGAGATGTGTTCTGCATTAGCGTACCGTGCTCCTGGCGCTACCGACCAGGCCAGCAACGATCTCCCTCGTCTACCGGCCGGAGACTGTGATATATACGCACGATTCCGCCACTGCGCGGAATAGCCACCAAGAAGGGAGTCTATTCACCCACGCGCTGCTCAAGTATCCCGGAATGGGGTATCTCATTCGATTGTTTGCATTCTGCTTTGCAATTGGAAACTGTTCTGCTCTAAGGAAGCAGGCGTTCTAGTGAAAGGATAGGGAACTGTGAGACCCGTGTCTCGTTTGTTGAGCGTCTTGCTGGCGCTTGTGTTGCTGGGCGCCTCGCTGCTGACGGTGTCCGCGCATACTGCTCCCACGCAAGGCGACGACTATGACGTTGTGTTGTCGATCAGTCTGATTGACGATGCGGTAACGATAACGCCTGGCACCAACCTGACGTTTTCTGTGCTTGTGCAAACGACGGGTCAGCACAACGTCCTTGCCAAGGCCTTACTGTCAGCCGGGTCCGGCTATACCCCTACTGTACTGGGTGAGGCCCTCACGGTAGGAGGCAGGACGATAACCACCAAGGAGGTTGAATACACTGTTCAGCCCAGTGATCTGGCCGGCGCCGCGCGGCGCACCGCTCTCATTCAATTCAGTCTCTCCTTTACGCCGGGGCACACCGATAACACTGTTCACGCTGGTACTGCCATCATCAAGAGCAACAAGGTTCCTATTGTCGTGGTCAAGGAGGGTCGGACCACCAGTAGTGACGACTCTTCCGAGGTAAACGTGGTCATGGACATGGAAGCGCCTCCTCGGATTGCCGAGGGTGAGAAGGTCACGTTCACGCTGGCGGTAACCACCGGCAAGTATTGGCTCTTTAGATCGAAGCCGGTGCGCATCCAAAAGCAGTTGTATGATGCGAACGACCGCAAGATTGGTGGCGCCTCAACCATCAGGAGAACCATCGTCATTCGACCGCTCAAAACTGAGGCACAGAGCGATCTGCCTCCGGTCACCTACACGTTGACCGAGGATGACGGAGAAGCCACGCGGATCGAGTTCTCCTATGAGTTCGACATCACATTTAGCGACCTGCGAGACGACGATGGCAATCCTCCTGACCTCGACACTAACTTCGAGGAAACCTTCAGTTGGTCCGAATCTATCGGCCGAACGGCATCACCGACGCCGACGCCGGCGGTGACGCCAACGCCTACGACAAGAGTTGTCGGGACTTCGATCGCGGCGACGGTTACGGACCTTGGCGACTACCTCCACGTCGACCGGCATGACGGGGGGCGGGACTTCATCTTGACACCCGGTTACCTTGCGCCCAACGGCGGCCGCAGCTTCAATCCGCGCGGCTACATCCGCGACAGCGATTTGGCCCGGGGCGGCCAGACCTACGCCGTGGTGCGGCGCGAGTCCGACAACCAGGTGGTGCGCATGTGGATTTCCCCCGAAAGCCCCGAGCGGTTCGCGGTGCCGTGGGATGTCGTGAACCAGCCGCCCTACACGGTCCCGGTGGGCGTCTTGAGCGCCATCATCTTGGACGAAACGCGTCCGGCGGAGAACCAACTGGCGCGCCGCTTCGATGCTAACACCGATGGCAGAATCTACGTGTTCCGGAGCGGCTCGTGGCATTGGATCCCCGATATTCCGACGTTCCAGGCGGAGGGCCTCTACTGGTGCGACGTGACCGCGGCCGATGCCGGTTTCTTCCGCCGCGCCTATATCGGAGCGCCGTTGCCGCCGAGCGGCACAGCGGAGGACCCGAACTATCCGAATTGCCACTCCAAATAGTGCGCAACGGCTGTAGGGTTCCGGGGTACGCACGTTGCCGCGGTGACCGCCAGCACAATGGCTTGACCGCCGCGCGCGAGCGGTCACGGGGCCCGCACAGCCTCACTAGATGACAGCCAGAGCCGGTGTCTGCTCCAGACACCGGCTCTGGCGCTTAACATCAATCTTGTGCGCGGGTGTATCTGAACCGCAGTGAGCCGGGCGCGTTCTCTTTCCTCTCGCCCCGCGCCGCGGTGCAGGACGCATGCCGCTGAAACCGGCAGCGAAAATTGCGTAGAATGGGTAAAGCACGAGGCGCAGTGTGCTCGACGTAGTAACAGACGCTGCGCGCATATCCGGAATGCAGACAGAGCGGAAAGGGATGCCGGCATGGCAAAGTGCGCGACCTGCAATGAATCGCTGGACCCGGCAACAGCCGAACACAAAGTGGAGTACCGAGGCGCCGTCTACTACTTCTGCTGCCGCCACTGCCTGGCGGCTTTCGAGCGGGAGCCGGAGCGGTACGCGGAAGCCTAAGCCGCGCTGCCTGAGCACAACCGGTTCCGCATGCCTCAATGCAAGCGGCCTTCTCCAATGCGCTTAATTTCCCCTATCGCCACTCGGGGCCGGTCATATCCAACGGCGGCGTGGTGATGAGCGCCGTGCCGTCAGTCGTACTCCAACGCCACGGCGAGCGCTTCCGTGGGCAGACTGATCGCGACCTCCGCCGCCGCGGGAGCTTGAGCGAACGGGAAACGGTGGGTGATGAGCGGGCCTACACGCACCTTGCCTGCCGCCTGGAGATCAAGGAGAGCCTGCAAGTTGCGCTCCTGGTCCCAGGGCACGAAGCGTGAAGGATAGTCCCCCTCGCCGCGCAGGTAGTCGCGTTCGCGGCTGCCGGGACCGCGTCCGTTCACCCAATGAATGTTGATTTCCTTGGTGTGGGGGTCGGCGTCTGGGTGGGTGGGCGTGAAGTCCCAGATCACGCGCCCGATCAGCAACACGCGGCCGCTCTCCCGCACCAGCCGCACCGCCAGAGAAGCCGGCCCACGGACGCGCGCCGAGGTGGCGATGAAGACCGCGTCCGCGCCTCTGCCGCCGGTGAATGCGTCCACCGCCGCGGCTACTTCGTCGTCAGAGCCGCTGGCCGTGGCCACCGCGCCGAGTTCGCGGGCCTTCGCCAACCGGAATTCGTGCAGGTCGACGCCCAGGGCACGCGCGCCCACCATGCCCACCAGTTGCGCCGTGATCTGCCCCACCATGCCGAGACCAAGCACCACCGCCGTCTCGCCCGGCAGTAGCACGGCGCGGCGCATGGCGTGGAACGCCGTAAGCCCGACGTTTGTGGTGGCGGCCTCGATAGGCGGCAGACCCGGCGGAATCTTGGCAAACGAGTGCTTGGGCACGTAGCCCATCTCGGCGTGAAATCCAAAACCGCCGCCGGTCGCGGCCACCAGATCGCCCGGTTGGAAGCGGTCTTGAAGATCGTCGGACACCTGTAGGATTTCTCCGGCGGATTGGTAGCTGTGGGGCTTTTCGCTGAATGGTCCGGGGTCTTTGCCTTCTTCCAGAGCCTTGCGGCGGCGTGCCACGCCCGCCATTTCGGAACCGGCCCCAAAGACCGAGGCGAGTGTTCGGATAACGACACCGGAGCCCTTCAGCGTAGGCTCGGGCACTTCCTTGAGATACATTTCACCGCGATTGTTCGAGTACAGCGCGCGCATTGTTGGATGGACCTCCGGTTATGACTGCTGATTCAACTAAAAAGATTCATCCCATTGGCTTCCTCATTAAGTCCGTTTACCCTTCGACCCTTCGACAAGCTCAGGACACGCAGGCTCAGAGCTTGCCCCGTACGTGATACGGGGGCGAACGGAATCGCTTTCACTTTGACCACAAACCGTTCGTGCTGAGTGCTGCGCGAAGCCCTTGTCGAAGTACGAACGGTATGGGACTCACGACGGTTACGGCGCTGAAGCCCTGCGAACCGCCCGCTCAGGGTATCACCGGCAGCGTCACGTGCGACGGCCTGGCGTGATCGTGGAAGATCGTCTGGTGAGCAGTGACCAGTTCACCGTCGGCGTATTCGTGGGCGCCGGTGTTGTGGTTGCGGTCGAAGTTTGGAAAATCGCTGCTGGAGATGTCGATCCGCATGCGGTGGCCGGGCAGGAAGCAATTGCTCGTGGGATTCACCTGAATCGTGTACTGGTAGACCGCGTTCGGCTCGATGAGCGTAGGTTCCGTATAGGACTCCCGGTAGCGGGCGCGCACAATGCCGTGGCAGAGCTCTTGGGTGAAGCCGTCCGGCCACACGTCCATCAGCTTGACCACAAAGTCCGTATCGCGGGCCGATGACGCCGCCCACAGCGTGACCGTGATCGGGCCGGTGACCTCCAGCGGACTTTCCAGCGGCGGCGTGGCGTAGCTCAGGATATCGCGCCGGTGCTGCAGCGCCCGCTGATCGTGAGGCTCCTGCTGGCCGGGGCCGGTGTAGAGCGTCATCACGGGGTCGCGCGGGTCGTACGTGTAGCTATCCGGCGGCTCCCCGCTGGGCGCTTCCCGCGAAAGCACGCCATCCCCAAACGGCGTATTCGCGTCGCCGCCGCTGTGGAAGTAGAAGTCAGTGTACTGCGTGCGCGCCAGCGGCCACTCGTTTTCGCTCCGCCAGGTGTTCGCGCCCATGATGAAGAGTTGAATCGGCGGCCAGTCGGCGATGCCGCTGGGGTCGTCCTTGAGCCACGCGCGATACCAGGCGTCGGCGATAGCGTAGTAGTCCCGCTCCGCCGCGGGGCCGAAGTCCACTGCGCCCACCGTGCGGGTCAAATCGGCGGTCGTGTGCGTCCACGGGCCGATGATGAGGTATTGGTTTTCGCGGGCGTGGGCCGTCATGCCGTTGGCCTGCATGCCGGTGAAATGCTTGATGGTGCCGATCTGCTGGTCGTACCAGCCCGTTACGCTCAGGACCGGAACGTCAACATTCTTGTGCTTCTGCAGGAAGCCGAAATGGTCTTGGGCATGGTCGTTCAGCCAATGGTGGAAGTGCACCTTCATGCCGGAGAGCACGTCGTCGGGGATTTCCAGCAGCGGCAGGTACCACAGCCACTTGCTGCGGTCCTGTTCCAGCCAAATGTGCTCCGCGTCGGCATTCGTGGTGGGCCCTTTGGTATCGCCGATGTGGATACGCAGGTCCGGCGCCAGCGAGTTGACGGTCCACCACAGCACACGGCCGAGCCGCAGCACCCCGCCCAGTTCGCGGTCGAGCAGGTTCGCGGCGATGGCGCTGGGAATCATGGTAGCCAGGTGCGGCGGGCGCGTGTGGGCCAGCTCCCATTGCGTCCAGCCGTTGTAGGAGCCGCCATAGGTGCCCACTTTGCCGGTGGAACCGGGCAGGCGCGCGGCCCACTCTACCGTGTCGTAGCCGTCCACGTCGTCGTTGACGTCGGCGCGGTAGAAGCCGGGGCGGAATTCGCCGTCTGAAGCGTAGCGGCCCCGCACGTCCTGCACCACCGCGATGTATCCACGCCGCGCAAGCTCCTGGCCGATGCCTTGATCGGTCTTATCATAGGGCGTGCGGCAGAGCAGCACGGGATACGTGCCCGGCGCCTCGGGACGGTACACGTCGGCCCGCAGAATCGTGCCGTCGCGCATGGGTACGGAAACGTTGATTTCTTGCGTTATGTCAGATTCTCTGTTGTTGTTTGCCATTGTTATACCTAACCGGTCTGTGAGTGCCGCACCAGAACTACATAAGATACCATGAGATTCGCCCCGCTATCGCACCGTCATGAAATAGGCGGTTAAGAGGCCGACGAGCAAGAACAAGGCAAGCGCAAGGTTGACCATGAATCCTGCCACCGCTGATCTGGTTAGGCCGCCCCCTTGCAGCAACTTTAGAAACGCCAGGCCGCAGAACCACACTCCCACCACGTGACATAGGAACCCAATTCGGATACCCATCAGCCAAAAGGGTACCCAAAATCGCACCTGGGATTCCCATAGGAGAACAACGGCCGGTAAGAATGTCAGGCTCAGGGAAGCGATGCCAAGATACAACCCAATTACGGCCAGTCTCCGGTATTCCTCCTGAGTCAAAACGAGGCATAGCTCGCTCGCCTTCTCATCAGCCGCAGGAGCGCGATCATCGTGGATGCCCCGCATCCACGTCAAGCCTCGCCACGTTAAGGGATAGGAGAGCCGAAGTTGCCGCAGTACCAGAACAGAGACGGCAATGACGAGAGGAGCCCGCCACAGCGTCTGAAATCCAGATATCGCGAATCCACCAAGAAGAGAGACTCCATTGAGCGCCATGCCGGCTACTGCCATTCCCGAGAAGCTCCCCTCTTCACGAGCGTCAAAATACGCCTTGCTGGATAGTACCACTCCCGCAAGTCCGCACGAGGTCGCGGCCGTGTTCAAGAAGAAGAGTTCGGAGACAAACTGCCCCGCCAGATCAAGCAAAACGGCCAATAGGCCCAGGACCAGGCCGGCAACCGCCCACAGGGTGGTAGCTCTACCCGCGGCCTCAAACTCACTCTCACCTATAGATGAAAGTGCCAACATAGGGTTACATACTCTCCACCACCGGCGGGGTGATGAAATCATGGTACCGCTCTTTCACGCGCGCATCCTGCGTATTGCCCGTGTGGAGATACACGCGGAATTTGCACCGCAGGCGGGCACCTTCGGGCAGGACGTAGCTGCCGTCTACGCCGGCGTGGCCCAGGAACTCGCGCCAGGCGAAGCAATTCGCGTGCAGCAGGCCGTAGTTGCGGACGTGCCAGTAGGTGGGGTAGCGGAAGCTGGTTGGGTGATCGAACACCGCCAGGCCCACCGTCGTGCCGTCCACCGGCCCCACGTAGTCCATCCACTGGGCGCGTGCGCCGAAGCACTCGTCCTCGCCCCGGCCGCCGTAGGCATTCTCGATCTGCCCGTCGGTGTCAGCGTCCATGCTGCTGGCGACTCGCACGGAGAGCATGGCGCCTTCCTTCGTATCGCCAAAGCGCACCGGGCCCTCGGTGGCGCGCAGGGTCACGGCGATGTCCAGCATGCGCGCGTCCGGCGCGGGGGCATACACCACCACGTGTTTCTCCTCCGCCACCACGGGTTGCTCGCTGCGGCTCACCCAGTGGCTGCGCGAGCGAAACGCGCCGCAGACCGGTCCACTGACGTAGGTACTGCCGGCGCCAAAGGCAGGGAGAAAAGCAGCGTGGCGCTGGGAGCCGTGGTCATCGAGCTCGCTCCAGAGGTCCACGCCGTTCACGTCGCCGTGCGCCACGTGAATCGACTTGTGATGGGGATGGTCATGCTTCTCACCGGGAATATCCGTCACCATGGGGTATCCGCGCGTCATGCCCCGGCCGGTAGGGCCGATCACGGGATAGAGAAACAGCTTGTTGTGTTTGGCGGCATGGTGATAGGTGGTAAAGAGATCGCCGGTAAGATTAATGTCTAAACCGTACTTGCCGTCGGCCAGGGCAACACCACCTATGCTCGGGCCTTCTTCCAACGAAAAGGTCTGAGACGTATCGGCCTCAAGCGCGGGGATAACCCAGGCCAGCCAGACTCCGTCCGCAGTCTCCACCGCCTGCGCGGGCAGCGCTGCTTTGCTCTCGTCGGACACCACCACATAGTCACGGCCCGGATCAAGCCCCGCGCTATTTACCCAAACCGGACAATGTTGCCGAGGATGATTGCCGGCGTGGACCGTAAACTGCGTGCGTGCCATGAAGCCATCTTTCTCTTAGTGGAGCTTATCGGCCGATACCGTTTAGCCAAGGTGTTAGCAATGAACATAGGCGCTGGCGATAGCTCTGTCAACTCAATCCAGCCCGCTCTCATCCTCCTCACCACGAAAGCCTGGCAGCCAACGTTGCCTGCCAGGTCATCGGCCCATTCGGCAGAAACTCAAAAGCAGCAAAAGCGTCTAATTTTATGCTATTGACATGGGAAACGAGCCATTTCCGTGGTACAATATCGTATTGATAGGATAATTGTTAGTAGCATGTTTGTCGAAAGGAGGTCACACACACGGCGCTTCGGAAGGGCTGTGACACCTAAGCCGATCCTCGTCTTCTTCTTCACCCGGTGGCTGAACGGCGCGCAGCTTCAGCGTACGGAAGACATTGACCCAAAGGAGGTCATTTGCGATGAAGGCACGATCAGACACTTTTACGAGACGACGCCTCTTCATTGGCGCCGGCGGCATGGCAAGTGTGCTGGCGCTTGCCGCGTGCGGCGCAATGCCGGCAGCTACAACTGCGCCTGCAGCGGAAGAGGAATCCGAGGCTAAAGCCGAAGAAAAAACGGAGATGATGGAGACGCCGGTCATCAACATCGACGAGTACTTCACCGAGACCGACGGTCGTCATGCGCCGTATCTGAACACGCTCAAGCAGGCCGAGGAGGCGCTGAACGTCGAGTTCAACGTCATTCCCGGCGAGTACAGCGGCATCTGGGACCGGCGCAAGACCGCCTTTGCCGCCGGCGAGGCCGACGTGGACATCTCCATGAACCAAGTAAACTGGGTCTTCTTCGGCGGCTTCAACGGCATGTTCATCGACCACATCCCGTTGATGCAGCGGGACCAGGTGGACATCACCCGCTACTATCCCGCGGACATCAAAGCCTGGAGTTGGGCCGGCAAGCTCTACGCCATCCCCACCCAGTCCGGCGGCGAACTGGTGCTCTTCAACAAGCAGTACTTCGATGAAGCCGGTCTGAATTACCCAGGCGGCGACTGGACCTATGACGACATGATCGACATGTGCCAGAAGGTCCACAAGCCCGACGACAACCGCTGGGCCGTGCGGATTGGGCAAAACAGCCTCTTCTACATGGCCAGCACCTTCATGCTGAATTTTGGCGGAGAGGAGTTGACGGAGGACGGCAATACGGTGCTCTACGGCGAAGATCCTAAGTCGCACGCCGGCGCCCAGTTCAACGTGGACCTGCACCTGAAACACCAGTTCACGCCGCCGAGTGAAGTGGTCAGGGAGCTGCTGGCCGGACGCTCCGGCATCGGCATTCTGGAGCTGGGGCACATCGCTATGGAGTTCAACGGCGTCTTCCGCTACAACGCCTCCCAGCAGCATCTGGGCGAGAAGCTCAGTGTGACTCGGCCGCCGCGTAACGAGCGGGGCACGGCCACCGTGGTCGGCAATGCCCACTCCATCATGGGTCTTTCCAAAGTGCAGGACTCGGTGTGGGAGCTGTTGAAGTGGCTCGGGTCGGACGAGGGCGCCACCGGTTCCGAGTACTTTGGCTGGACGTCCTGGCCGTCCATCATCGAGCACGCTTCTCACCCCGGCTGGGCGTCGCGCTTCGAAGGGACGAATGTCCACGATGCCATCGAGGCCTGGGCCGAGGAAGGCCACAACTTCCTGCGCCTGCCGGAGTTCAACGAGGCCTGGGGACCGCTGCAACAGCCATGGTACAGTGCACTCAGAGGCGAGATCACCGTGCCCGAGGGCCTGCGCGAATCGGCGCGAATCCTGCAAGAGATCATCGACCGTCGGCCCGAGGAGCACAGGGAGTAGTAACCCTTTAGGTGACATTTGGAAGTCACGCCATACGCGGAATCTCGTTGGTATTGGGCAACTCTGAGAGGGCACTGTACAGCAACAATGTTGCCGTAGCCCTGGCAGGCTACCGTGGCTGCACAGACGTCGGGGCCGCGCTGAATCGGTCCGAAACGAGGGGGTAGTTCGCTGAGCTACTCCCTCCTTCTTTCCGCCGGACGATTGTCAACCGCAGGAGACCCCATGTCAGAGCCTGTCCAGCGAAAGCAAGGGTGCGGGTAGGCTCTTGCCCCAATGGTGTCGCACTAAAGTGGATGGCTTCAGTTTTCTCCGTTCGTGCTGAGCCCGTCGAAGCACAAACGAAGCGTAGAAGGCCCAAAACCGACGGTCTCGTGCCTGAGCCGTTCACCCTTCGACTTAGCTCAGGGCGAACGGCTCAGGCGCGGATTTTAATGCGACAGCATTAGGCTCTTGCCCCTCCCTCGCATGAGAGCGGAAGATCTCGGCCCGTTGCTTGGTCCAAGCCAAGAGCAAGCAGCATATACAGCGTCGAGACGTGCCTCAAACCGCCGCCTCAGAGCCGCCGCAGGCGGAGAGAATTCATGACAACCGAGACTGAAGAAAACGCCATCGCCGCTGCCGCGAACATGGGGTTCAGCACAATGCCGAATACGGGGTACAAGACCCCCGCCGCCACCGGGATGAGGAGCACGTTGTAGCCAAACGCCCAACCGAGATTCTGCCAGATGGTGCGGTGGGTTGCCCGGGAAAGCGTGAATGCCGTATCCAGGCCGGCGAGATCATCGCCCATGAGCGTAATGTCGGCGGCTTCCAGCGCCACGTCGGCGCCGGCCCCCAGCGCAATGCCCACGTCGGCGCGGGCCAGCGCCGGGGCATCATTGATGCCATCTCCCACCATGGCAACCACTTCTCCGGCCGCTTGCCGCTGTTGGATAACCGCCGCTTTCTGTCCGGGCATGACCTCGGCCAGGACGTGTTCAATACCGAGTTGCGCGGCAATCGCGCGGGCAGTGCGGGCCGCGTCACCCGTGAGCATCACTATTGCCAACCCCCGCGCGCGCAGCGTCTGCACTAGCGGCGCGGCGCTTGGCTTGAGCGTGTCGGCGACCGCGATCATGCCTGCCACCGCGCCAGCGAGAGCCACCAGCAGCACGGTCTTGCCCACGTCGTTGAATGCTTGCACCTGCGCATCGAGTGCGGCGAGCGCTTGTGGGTCCACGCCGCTCTCTGCCATGTAGGCGTGATTGCCCACCCGCACCAGCTTGCCGGCTACCTCCGCGCGGACGCCCCGTCCCGGCGCGGCGATGAAGTCCTCGGCGGGAGGGATTACCAGGGACCTTGCCTGCGCCGCGCGCACCACGGCTTGGCTCAAGGGATGCTCGCTGGATTGTTCTGCCGCCGCGGCAAGCTGGATCAACTCCGATTCGGACATGCGCTGCGCGAGCACATTCGTGACCTCCGGCGTGCCTTGCGTGAGCGTGCCGGTCTTGTCGAACACCACCGTGGTAACGCTGCGCAGGCGTTCGAGGGCTTCCGCGTCACGCACCAGCACGCCCCGCGCCGCGCCAGCGCCCATGGCGACCATGATGGCGGTGGGCGTCGCCAGACCCAGCGCGCACGGACACGAGATGATGAGCACGGCTACAAAGGCCAGCAGCGCCCGCGTAAACGCCGGCTCGGGTCCCACGAGAAACCACACGACGAACGTAAGCAGCGCGACGGCAATCACGCTGGGCACGAAATAGGCGGCAATGCGGTCCGTCAGTCGCTGCAGCGGCGCTTTGGAGCCCTGGGCTTCCTCGATTAGTCTCACGATATGTGCGAGCGCGGTGTCTTTGCCTACCCGCGTCGCGCGAAACGTGAAGGCACCCGTCGTATTCAGCGCACCGCCGACAACCTCCGCGCCGGGGCCTTTTTCCACCGGCATGCTTTCGCCGGTGAGCATGGACTCATCAACCGCGCTCTGCCCATCTAAGACAACGCCGTCCACGGCTACGCGCTCGCCCGGCCGCACCTGGATGACGTCGTCCACCGCTACCGCTGCGAGCGGCACATCCTCAGGCGTGCCGTTACGAATCACCTGCGCGGTCTGCGGTTGCCAGTCCATGAGCGCGTGGATGGCGGCAGCGGTCCGGCGCTTTGCACGCGCCTCAAGGTAGCGCCCTAAGAGAATGAGGGTGATGATGACCGCCGCCGTATCGAAATAGACAGGCACTTCGCCATTCACGGCCTGGCTGGCAAAGAAGCCCGGCGCCAGCACGGCCGTCGCGCTATAGAAATAGGCCGCGCTGGTGCCGATGGCGATAAGCGCATTCATATCGAATGTCAGGTGCTTTAGCGTAGCCCAGGTACCCCGGTAAAAGCGCCAACCCGCCCAGAACTGCACCGGTGTTGCCAGCGCCCACAGCAGGTAGGGGTGCTCAAGCGCCGAACCGCGCAGAAACGGCAGCAGCGCTCCACCCATGCTGCCCAGGAGAACCATGACCGACAGCACGAGAGAGATCCCCAAGCGAATCTGCAAGGCGCGCTGCGCGTTACGATCGGCTGCTTGCGCTTGGGCGGCTTGGTCGGTTTCCGGCTCACCGTCCGCTGCGGCTTCCAGCGTGTAACCGGCTCCGGCGACAGCTTCCCGGCACGCGGCCACGTCGGTTACGTCGGGAAGATAGGCGATGAGGATTTGTTCTGCCGCCACATTTACGTCCGCTTGCAGGACTCCCGGGACGGCGCGGAGGGCAGCCTCCACCCGGTTCACCGCCGAGGCGTCCTGCATGCCGTGGACGCGCAGCGTGCGCTTGACGACTGACGGTACGTAGCCTGCGTCTGTAACCGCCTGCGCGATAGCGGCAGGTGTCGCTTGCACCGGGTCGTAGGTTATCTGCGCCCGTTCCGTCGCCAAATTCACCGACGCCTCTTCCACGCCGGGGACGTGCGAGACGGCTTCTTCGATCCGCCATACACAGGCGGCACAGGTCATGCCTTGCACGGCCAGCGAGAAGGATTCTTTCTCACGTATCTGTTCAGTAGTCGCCATGGGTTGGCTTTCATGGCTCCGAGGGTTCGCGCTACGGTGTAGAGCAATACGTTATGTCCACTGCCGCGCTACCTGCCATCACCTTTGGTGGCATCATCCCGTCGGATAGAGTTGTGCCAATGTTCTGCTGTCTTAATACTACTGGGGGGTATAATCTAAGGTCAAGATGTATAGACAGCGTGGAATAGTCTCCAAAGATACCGTTCGTGCTGAGGGTTGCGCGCAGCCGGCTGCGCGCAGCCTGGGCTTTACGAAAGCCCTTGTCGAAGTACGAACGGTGATTCGCCAACTTTTCACGGTCACATTCACCCTTCGACAAGCCTGTACTGAGCCTGTCGAAGTGCTCAGGGCGAACGTTACGCGCCCAGACAAGAAGATTGTAAACAGGCTCTTAGACAAAGAGAGAGGGAATGACTGGCATTCCCTCTCTCACTCTTCTCTCAGTGAGATCAGGCCGGCAGGATGGGCAGGTTCACCGTCACACCGGTCTGCACCGCGATTTTGCCCGCTTCTAGAATTTCCTGGCCGTCGCGGTTGAAGGCGGCGTCGCAGGGCGTCTCGATGAGCGTGCCGTTTAGCAGCGAGTGGACGAAGTACGCCGGCCCGTTCTGCATGTGCGGTTCGGCGAGCGGTGGCACGTCGATGATGTCGCCTTCGGGGTTCTCCGGCGTGCAGAGCTTGAGCTGTTCTCGGCCAACCATGGTCACACTGCCTTCCGTGCCGTTTACGACCGGCCCGTGGATCGGCTCGGGTCCAAAGCGCGTCCAGGTAGCCTGGCTGACGCAGAGGGCGTCATCGTAGCGCAAGAGCAGCACGGCGTTGTCTTCCGACCTCACCGGTTTCACCAGCGTATCTGCCATGCCGCAGACCTGGCGGGGCTGTTTGCCGAGGATCCACGTAAAGACATTCGCCGCGTAGCAGCAGTAGTCCAGCAGCACGCCGCCGCCGTCCTGTGGGCGGTACCACCAGGTGTCAAAGTCGCCGGTGGGCCCCAGGTGCCCGCCGCGGAAGGCGATCTGAAAGATCTGCCCCAGGGCGCCGGACTGGGCAATCTCGCGCGCCCGCCGCAAGGCCGGACCCCAGGCCGTGGGAAAGTTGATCATCAGAGTGACGCCGTGCTCCTCGCACGCCGCGATCATGCGATCGGCATCGGAGAGACTGGCCGCGAATGGCTTCTCCAGCATGATGTTGATGCCACGGGGCGCCAGCGCCTCCACGTACTTGACGTGGTCGGTATTCGTTGAACAGATGATCGCGGCGTCCGGCTGGCGTTCATCAAGAAGCCGCTCATAGTCGGCAAAGACCATATCGTCACCGAATCCATTGCGCTCTTTGGTGCGTTCGCGGTGTTCCGCCTTTGGGTCGGCAAAGCCCACGAACTCCGCGCCATCCAGCTCTTGCGCCTGTTTGATCAGACTGTGTATGTGGGGGTGCGCCGATTCGAGGGCAACGATCTTGATACTATCCGGCATGAGTGCCTCCTCCTTACGCTTTCAACCCTATCTCGCATACTACCGCGACACGCTCACGCGCTTGACCTGCACGCAGCAGGTGCTGCGAAAGCATGGTCGTACGGTATACTCATCGTGTTCCGGCACAACGGTTTCGTCCCTGATAATGACATGGATGCACCGGACTGGCAAATCGAGAAGGTCTCGCGCTCATGCAGTCAGAACGGCTTAAGTGCTACACTGTAGTAGGTAAGAAACGCACAAGGAGGAAACGGTGAGTTACGAAGTAAAGCGCTCGGATTCGCGAGTGAAGTGGGTACTGTGGAGCATCGTCTCGCTGGCTCTCATACACATACTGTGGGGAGCAGCGGTGCGGGCGACAGGGTCGGGATTGGGCTGTCCCGATTGGCCGCTCTGTTCTGGTCAAGTTATTCCGCCCTTCGAAACCGCGGCGGTCATCGAGTTTGTGCATCGCTTCATGGCGCTGTTCTTGACCGTTGGTGTGATCTGGGTGTTGGTCAAGTCGTGGTTCGGCCAAGGTCGCCTGAGCCAAATACGTCCCATCGTGCTTGCTTTTGCGAGCCTGCTGGTTGTGCAGATTGTCTTGGGCGCGGTGACGGTACTTACGGAACTGCCGGCGCTGCTCGTGGGTTCTCACCTCACGATTTCCATGCTCTTCATCTCCTTGATGGTCATGGGCGCGGTGCAGGTGCAGACCGGGTCGCTCAGCGTGCATGGATTTCCTAAATGGCGTGGTATAGCTGCGATTGCTGCCGGACTGCTTGTGGTTATTTCCGGGGCATTTGTCGTCGGCATGTCGGCCGGGATTGCGTGCCATGGCATCTTGAGTTGCAATGGCGGCGGTGGTTCACCCCGCCTCCTGGAAGAAGTGCACATGGGTCACCGCTATTCCGCTTACATCTTCTCGGTCGCGTTAGCCCTGCTGGCAGGCTGGCGCATTCGAGTGGATCAAGGCGCCGCGAGACTGCTGGGATTTTTGGTCCTTGCTCTACTAGCGGTGCAGATTACGCTCGGATTCACGCAAGTGCTGCTGGGTCTGCCGGGGGTGCTGCGGGTAGCGCATGTGTTTACGGCTGCCTTGATTGTGGCTGCGGCTACTGCGCTCTATTTCTGGCCGTTGGCACGCCAGGCCGAGCAGCCGGTGCCTGTTGAGAAAACAGAAACGTCACCGGCACAGCCCTCGCCTGCGCCGGATCCCGCGTGAGCCGAAGCTGCCGGACCTGAAGCACGCAACGAAAGTGTGACTTGGGTATCCCCCAAGTCTCGGTTCGTGGCAGTGTGAAAAACGCCGAGGAAGGTCGCGTTCATTGCGATCTTCCTCGTTGGTATCTGTTCATCCGGTAGCGCAAGTTTGTAACCTGCGCCTAATTGGTTGAGTCTTGACCGCTGACTGGCACTGCTTGTGAACAGGACCGCCATACGCTCCGTCATTCCCGCGCACGCGGGAATCCGTCTTTTCCTCCCAACCGTCGGCTAATCGTCCTTAGAAGCGGGGGACAAGCCCCCGCTACAAGTCACTGTCATCATGGGATGTACGAGAGATCTGGAAAACTTGCTCCCTAGAGCACCGCTAATGAAGATTACCCCCGTGCCTAGGCACGGGGGTATCAAATTTAAGGAAATGTGGTGGGCAAGTTTGACCCTAATTCCCTTCGCTGCTGAGCGTGGCTGTGGAAAAGACCACGTGGAAGGGCTTGCAGTAGATCACGATGCTCTTAACATCGTCGATGGCGATGTTCGCCCCAATCTCGTAATTCTGGTTACCCACGTTGCCTTTCAGCCCGCCGAGATCGACATATCCCGTCTCCTCCAAGTCGGCCCGATTCACCGGTTGCGCATGGTTTGCCAGCAGCACGTGGAGTTGCGGGCCGTTGGTGACGCGGAAGTCCTCGAACCGGAGCAAGTGCGTGCCGTCCGGCAGGCGGTAGAGCGTCACCGTGCCGGCGCCTTTGTGGAACTCATCGGCATCCTGGAACTGGCCTTGCGCCACCACTATCGGTTGCGCATCATCGGCCATCTCCGGCATCTCTTCTTCCATCTCTTTGTCCGGCATCTTGGCAGCCGCGTCCATCACCTCCGCGGACACTTTCGCGAGCTCTTCCTCGGACATTTCCTCCGTTTCTTCTTCCGTCGGGATTTCAAAGGGCAACTCTTCCTCAACAACCTGATCAAGGAATAAGGGCGACCCCAGCCACCAGGCTCCGGCACCACCAACCACGACCACGATCAAGCCAATAGCAATGAGCAATGCGCGCCTATTCATGACTTCTACTCCTTCGTAGCGGCACAGACGGTCCTTAATTCCATAGTATCACCTGCTTTGGAAAAACGGACTCTCGCCGCATAAGAAGCCCACAGGCGCCACGGTAAATGTCCGGGCTGAGAATACGGAAGCATTGCTCGTTGGTGACGGAGGCGACGGACCAAGAGCGACACAGGAAACGCAGACCCCTCCTGAGAGCCTGTTTACAATCTTCTTGTCTGGGCGCGTAACGTTCGCCCTGAGCTTGTCGAAGGGTGAATGGGACCGTGAAAAGTTGGCGAATCGCCGTTTCGTACTTCGACAGGGGCTTGCCGGCGCCCATCATTGACAGCAGGTACAAGGCTAGTGCGGAGGTGTGCCGGAAGAAACGAACCCCTCCACGACGGAGGGGCTGTTTCGCAATCAACTACCACTGCCGTCTAATACTCAGGCGCGCCCTCATACACGACATCCTCTTTCGGCACGTCAGCGACCAGCGCCTCGGTCGTGAGCACCATGCAGGCCACCGAGGTCGCGTTTTCCACGGCTGAGCGCGCCACTTTGAGCGGATCGATAATGCCCGCCGCGATCATGTCTACGTACTCGCCCGTCAGCACGTTGTAGCCCATGTTCTTGTTCCGGCGGCTTTTTGCCAAGCGGAACACTTCCTGCGAGATCACCGACGCATCCAGGCCGGCGTTGTGGGCGATGCGCTTGAGCGGCGCTGCCAATGCCTGGCGCATGACCGGAATGGCGAGCGCTTCATCGCCTTTCAGCTTCAACCTATCCAGGCCGGACATGGCGTTGATAAGCGCGACGCCGCCGCCGGGCACGATCCCTTCCTCGACCGCGGCACGCGTGGCGGAGAGCGCGTCGTCCACACGGTCTCTGCGTTCTTTCATCTCAATCTCGGTAGCGGCGCCGACGTGGATGATCGCCACGCCGCCGGAGAGCTTGGCGATGCGCTCCTCCAGCTTTTCGCGGTCAAACTCCGGCGCGCCGTCTTGCAAGCGCGACTTGATCTGGTTGATGCGGGCCGCGATGGCATCCGGGTCGCCGTGCCCTTCGATGATGGCAGTGGTGTCTTTATCGGCCACAACCCGGCGCGCGCGGCCCAGATCCTCGATCTCCACCTCATCGTGGCGTTTGCCGGCCTCTTCCGAGATCAACGTGCCGCCGGTGAGGATGGCAATGTCGCGCAGCATTTCTTTGCGCCGGTCGCCGTAGCCAGGCACCTTCACCGCCAGGCAATTCAGAATGCCGCGCGACCTATTCGTGATGAGCATTGCCAGAGCGTGAGAATCCATCTCCAAGGCAATGATCGCCAGATTCTTCTCGCCGCGCTGCACCAGGCGCTCCAAGACCGGCAAGATCTCTTCCAGTGACTCAATCTTCCGGTCGGTAATGAAGATGTAGGGGTCCTCGACCACCGCCTTCATATTGATGGAATCGGTGATGAAAAACGGAGAGAGCAAGCCCTGATCGAATTCCATACCCTCCGCGTACTCGACGGAGATGCCAAGGCTCTGCCCCTCTTCCACCGTGATAAGGCCGTCTCTACCAACCCTGTCCATCACTTCGCCGATGAGCGCGCCGATGCCCGTATCACCCGCGGAAACGGTCGCAACTTCCGTTACCTGCTCCTTGCCCGACACCGGGGTAGCGGACTTCCGCAGTTCTTCGACCACGGTTCGAGCGGCTTGCTCCAGACCGCGCTTGAGGATCATGGGGTTGGCGCCCGAAACGATGTGGCGGTGACCCTCGGTAATGAGCGTGTGCGCGAGCACGGTGGCGGTGGTGGTGCCGTCACCCGCAATGTCATTGGTCTTACTCGCGGCTTGTATCATGAGTTGCGCGCCCATGTTCTCAAAGTTGTCGACAAGCTCGATCTCTTTGGCAACGGTGACGCCGTCATGCGTAACAATTGGCACTTTCTCCTGATAGCTCAGGGCCACGTTGCGCCCCTTGGGGCCAAGCGTGGCTTGCACCGTTTCCGCAACCATTTCAATGCCGCTCATCAGGGCGTTGCGCGCATCTTCGCTGAACATTACGATCTTGGGCATGTATGTCGTCTCCTCATTGAAAGCGCTAGAGTCAGGTTCTCTCGGCGAATCGTACGTGCCGTTTCCGCTTCACTGATTTGCTCGTGCAGCGTATCAAGCAAAATTGTGCATTAGCACAGTGATTCACCGTACGCTACATACTCTTTAATGTCAAATGAGCCGTGATTTGTGCAAGAAATAGCCGCTTTTTTGCTTAATTGCCATGAAACTTTGCAAAAACGCCTGCACTCAGTATCTCTTGCGTTGGAAAGATAAAGCCCTGGCAGCTTGAAGAGCGTACACGCCTCGGAAACGAGAGCGGAGGGGCCGAGCGGGTGTGGGCGCAGGAATCTTTTAGAAACTGCCACCACCGCAGACCGCCGACCCAAGAGTCTCCCTCTCCTCGGGGAGAGGGCCGGGGTGAGGGGAATTCGGCATCCATTTAGCTTGGCGCAAACCGTTTGGTAGAACTACGCAAGAATCTCCACCGGGGCGGCAACACCGTTTTGACGAGAAGAGTACAATACGAGAGTAAACAACGCACACGAACGGCCTCTAGACCGCAGCAGGCCGCAAGAAGGGGTGAAGACCGTGGCACGTGCAGAGACATTTCAAGGCTACGCCAGACCGGACGGTAGCGTGGGAATTCGCAACCATCTGGCAATCCTGCCGTCCGTGATTTGCTCGTCTACCGTGGGGCAGCGCATTACGGAACTCGTGCCCGGCGCGGTGACCACCATTCACCAATACGGCTGCGGCCAGCTTGGCCCGGACGCGGATCTCTTCGTGCGCACCATGGTCGGGACCGGCAGCAATCCGAACGTGGGCGCGGCTATCGTCGTAGGACTTGGCTGTGAGACGGCGGAAGCGCCACTCATCGCCGAGGGCATCGCGAAGACCGGCAAGCCGGTGGAACTCATCGTGATACAGGAGGCGGGGGGCTCCATCCGTACCATCCAAGAAGGCGCGCAAATGGCGCAGAAGCTTCAGGCGAAGCTCTCCACCATGCAGCGGGAGGAATTTCCCCTCTCAGAGCTTGTCCTGGCGACCGAATGCGGCGGTTCGGACACCACCAGCGGCCTGTCAAGTAATCCCGTCGTCGGCGTGGTCTCCGACATGTTGGTGGAAGCCGGCGGCACGGTGATGATTAGCGAGGCGGCGGAGTTCATCGGCGCGGAGCATATCTTCGCGCAGCGCGCCCGCGAGCCGGAGATCGGCGAGCAACTCCTCGCCGTGGTGCGCAAAGCCGAAGAGGATGCTTTGAATATGGGCGTCGACATTCGCGGCGCCAATCCCGCACCGGGCAACATCCAAGGCGGGCTGACAACTATCGAGGAGAAGTCACTGGGCTGCATCTATAAGGGCGGCACGACCGTGCTGGAGGAGGTAATCGGCTATGCCGACTACCCCAGCAAGAAGGGCTTGGTGGTGATGGATACGCCGGGCTACGATTCGGAATCGGTCACCGGCATGATTGCCGGCGGCGCGCAGATCTGTATCTTCACCACCGGACGCGGCTCGCCGCTGGGCAATCCCGTGGCGCCGGTCATCAAAGTGTGCGCCAATCCCCAAACCGTTGAAAAGATGCAGGATAATATCGACTTCTCCGGCGTGCCGGTGCTGGATGGGACTGCCAGCATCCGCGAGCTTGGCGAGCAGCTATTCGACCTCACGCTCGATACCGTCAACGGCCTGCTGACGGCTACGGAAATCCTGGGACACCGCGAATTTGCGCCGCATAGAATTGGGCCGACGATGTAACCTGCCGGTCACGTGGACTGCTTGGCTGTTAGATCATGCTGCCGTGCTCAACCGTGATTCCCGCGTAAGCTCACCCCCATGCGGGGGCGCGGAATCTATCTTCGCGCGGTGCCCAGTTTGTTGCCACGCCGGGTAGCGCATAACCGCAGACAGGCATCGCTGCAGCGTATCCGACAAGAGACTCTTACATGAAAGTCGTCATTATCACTCTCTTTGCTGGCACCGCCGGTGTCGTGCATCGCCACCAAGTGGACCCGCAGAGCGAGGCTACCTTTCTTCATGATGAAGCGCGCGGCTTGATGGCCCGCGAGATTTCAGCCGCCGTGGAGGGAGCCCAGAGTGCGGGGGCGCAGGAGATCGTCGTGCATGACGCCACCGGTCTCGTGCCGTTTCATGAAGACCTGCTGCACCCCGGCTCAACCTATATCTTTGGCGAGCACCAACAGGTGCGGTTTGCCGAGTTGGCTGAGGCGGATGCTGCAATCTTGCTGGGGCATCCCGCCAAGGCCGGCACCTGGGGCGGAGTGCTCGCCCAGACTCTCGCGCCGGACATTTCACGTGTGCTCATCGATGGACGAGAGCTTGGCACTATCGGCGTCCACGCCGCTCTCTGCGGCGCACAGAATGTACCCGTGGCGCTGGTGAGCGGCGACAATCACGCCTGCGCCGAAGCGGAGGCGCTGCTGCTGGGCGCGCGGACGTGCATAACCAAGTGGGGCTTTGGGTATCAAGCCGCCAAACTGCGTATCCCTGGTGTGGTGCGCGCGGAACTCAGTGAAGCGGTAGCGGGCGCGTTTGCTGCCGCTCTCCCTCCGGTCTTGGCATTGCAGCCGCCGTATGAGATCCAGGTAACTGTCACGAATACGGAAATCTGGGATCGGAGTGTTTTCAGTTCGCGGCGGCAGGAACGACTCGATGGACGTACCGCTGTCTTTCGAGGCGATGATCTGGCCTACCTGGTCGAGCACATTTGGGAGATCGCGCAGTGAGCGCGCCCGCGGCTCCGCGCAGCATTCCACTGCGGTACATTCTCATACCGCTCTTCCTGGCGATGGTCGCGGGACTGCTGGCGCTGCTCTATTACGTTCTTACCCAAAGCGGGCAACTGGCCGGCTTCTCGCCCGGCATAAACTTGGAGCCCACGCTGATTCGGCAGGACGACCGGCCGGCGCCGGATTTTGCGCTTACGCTGAGTGACGGCCGCGTGGTGCGGCTCAGTGACTTTCGCGGCCGGCCGGTGATCATCAACTTCTGGGCCTCGTGGTGCGCCCCCTGCCGGGTTGAGGCGCCTGCCTTGGAGGAGACCCACAAGCGCTACGCGGACCGCGGCGTCATCATCCTCGGCATAAACCTCTGGGATACGGAGGAAGCCGCGGCCGAATTTCGCAAAGTCTACGGCCAAACCTACCCCAGCGGCCCCGATCCCAGAGGCAAGATTGCTATCGAATACGGCGTGTCGGGCATACCGGAGACATACTTCATTACGCCGGACGGCGAGATCGCCGCGAAATTCGTAGGCCCACTGCCGCTTGCGACGATGGAAACGCTGCTCGCGGAAATGCTCAATGACGGTTAAGCTTCATGCGGGTTTGAATATGTAAAGGAACAGAATGAGCGCGACGTCAACGTCCATGGGATCCGTCATCCGCAAGGTGCCGGTGTTCCTGGAAGCCATCAAGATCGAACACGCGGCCTTCACCCTGCCGTTCGCCTATCTCGCCATGCTGCTGGCCGCGGAGGGTCTGCCCACGTGGTGGCAGTTCATCTGGGTTACGGTAGCCATGACTGCCGGCCGCACCGCCGCTATGTCTCTCAACCGCATCATTGACCGCCACCTGGACAGCCGCAATCCCCGCACGTCCATACGCGCGCTGCCGCAAGGCATACTCACGCCGCAGTTCATGTGGGGAGCGAGCATCTTCAACCTGGCGCTCATGGTTTTTGCGGCGGCCATGCTCAATTGGCTATGCGTACTGCTTTCGCCAATCGCAATCTTCTGGCTGGTGTTCTACTCCTATACGAAGCGCTTCACGTGGCTCAGCCATTTTGCGCTCGGCGTCTCCGGCTCAATGGCGCCCATGGGCGGCTGGATCGCGGTTACGGGTGAATTCGCCTGGAGCACGGTGCTGCTCGGCGCGGCAGTCGTGACCTGGATGGCGGGTTTTGACATGATCTACGCCTGCCAGGACTACGAGGTCGACCTGAAGGAGGGCCTCTACTCCGTCCCCGCGAGGTTCGGCATACGCGGCGCGCTGATCTTCTCCGCCCTAGCGCACGTGGCGACCGCGCTGTGCCTCGCGGCAGTAGGCGTACTGCTCGGTCTCGGCCTCTTCTACTGGCTCGGCATCGCGGCCGTGGCGGGATTGCTCATCTGGGAACACCTGCTCGTGAATCCCCGCGATCTCTCCCGCATCAACACCGCCTTCTTTCACGTGAATAGCTCCCTCTCGGCGGTGTTCTTCGTCTTCGTGGCGTTGGAAACGTTCGTGGTAATTCCTTGATCAAGTCTCGCATAATTCGTGCCCCAGGGAACCGAAAAAAGTAACAGTTGTCGCTTGACTTAAGACGTCCAGACGTCTATACTTGCTCTTACCATGGAAGATAGTCAGAGCAGGAGAGCACCGGGACGAGTCCGGGACGGCATCTTTCAAGTGATGTCGTTTACCTCAAAGGGTCTAACAGCCAAGGAGATTGGTGACCGAGTCTCTCAGGTCGTTGGGCCGGTAAAGGAATCCTCTGTTCGATCCTATCTTCGCTTGAACACGCCACAGTTGTTCACGCGAGAAGAACGGGGGGTGTACACGCTTCGTCAAGATTCGGCGTCGACAATACAGCGACCGATGCCTCCAATGGAGGCGTCCCAAGCCCCAGTCTCTTTTGGCCGCGCAACTCTCTTTCACGCTGACTGCTTCGACTGGCTGGAGCAACAACCTGCAAACAGCATTCATGCAGTCATTACGGATCCGCCGTACGGACTCCACGAGTATACGGACGAGCAGCAAGCCAAGCTGCGTGAGGGAAGGGGTGGCGTCTGGCGGATCCCGCCGTCTTTTGACGGTCATGCGCGCTCCCCTGTGCCCCGGTTTACTACTTTGACCGACACTCAGCTTAACCACATCCGTGCCTTCTTCTTTGTGTGGGCTCGTCTATTGTTACCAAGGCTCGTTCCGGGAGCCCATGTCATCGTGGCTTCAAACCCTCTTGTTTCCTATTTGGTGTCTGCGGCGCTAGCGGAGGCCGGACTGGAACGACGAGGGGAAATTGTGCGGCTCACCATGACGATGCGGGGCGGCGACCGTCCCAAAGCGGCCCACGATGAGTTCTCCGAAGTAAGCGTGATGCCACGTTCCATGTGGGAACCATGGCTTGTGTACCGGAAGCCCATCGAAGGCAGAGTTCAAGATAATTTGCGGCAGTGGAAGGCCGGCGGATTCCGCCGACCGTCTCAAGAAAAGCCATTTGGCGACGTCATTCCTTCCTCGCCCACCAGGAAGGCCGAACGCGACTTGGCGCCGCACCCAAGCCTGAAGCCACAGTCATTTTTGCGTCAACTTGTGCGTTCGGTCTTGCCGCTGGGAGAAGGAATCATCCTGGATCCGTTCGCTGGCGCAGGTTCAACCTTGGCTGCCGCAGAAGCCGTAGGCTATGCGAGCGTTGGGGTGGAAAAGGACGAACGCTACTTCGAGATGGCTACCGCTGCGATTCCGAAGCTGATCCAATTCTCTCCGAACGGGAGTCAGTCCACGCGGTAGACCCAACTCTCGCGAAGCTTTTGAATGCCGTCCCTATGGAGTGTCGCGGTTCTAGTGCCAAGCTCACTACGAGGATTCTTGCGAAAGTCCTCTATCTTGACGTGCCCAAGATAAACCTCGGTAAAAGCCATAGGCTCCCGCTCAATCGCAGGCTCTGATTCCACGTCTACGCGATAGACGAAAACGCACATCCACTGCTCGCGCGCTCCATGTGTATCCACGGCTCCCCCAGCCTTCCGGGTTGTCTTTACCTCGACACCCTCAGTGCCTGCCTTGACTGCATTGTTGGGATAGACTCCTTGGACAACGAGGTCCGGGTGTCCATTGTGGTACTGGTTTTCCGTAAGCACTCGGGAGTGTTTGGCGAGACTGGCCGTCAGCATGTCAGACAGGACGCCCGAAAGGATGGCGGGGCGCAACATGTCGTCGAGTCGCTGCAATCCTCTCCCGCTAAGATGAGAATTGACGTCATACAAGAAATCATAGACATCCTGCATGGCCATCTGAAAGTCCTGAAGGCGCAAATCATACGGCAGGTGTCCATGTCGATTGAACTTAGCGACGTCTACTGTGTTTCGCTTGATCGGCATCAGAGCAACACGCAAATCTAACTGCCTGCTACCATGGAATCCTCCATAGGCATCTATAGAGGCTCTTCAATCAACTCTAGTGTCATTCCTGAGATTAATCTACTTTAGAGATCGATCCAAATCGGGCTGGACCAGGCGAGCGCGCCGTCGCACTGCTGGACGCGCAAATAGTAGTAGTCGCCTGCTTGGCTGGGGGTCGTATCGGGGAATTCTTCGCGGTAGTCGGGGGTGCGGTTGTGGGTGCCGGTGTCTGTGGTTACGAACTGGAAGGACGTTTTTCCGTTTTTGATGACTTCCACGCGCGCGAGTTCTGCGGATCCGGCCACGTCGCAGACGATGTGCTTGACGGCGTCGGCGCGCGGCAGTCGCAGCGACTCGCCCATGAAAGCGCCGTTGATGCTGAAGCGCAGGATGGGTCTGCCACCCAACGTCGCGTAGCAGCGCCGCTGCCGAATTGCGTTGTAGATTGCCTCGCGTTCCAGTGAGGGCGCGAACACGGCGGTCAACCCCGGCAGCCGCTGGCGCTTCTCCTGGGCCGTGAACGAGCCCGGCCGCGCGATGTTCGTATCGGTCGCGCCCACGAAGCCAAAGCGCAAGCCGCGGGCCAGCCCCTCGCGCACGGTGCCGCCCCTACCCATAGGCAACGCCGCGTAGGGCGCGCCGAAGTATTCGCCATTCCCCTGCTTGGACGCGATCTCCACGCAGGGCATGGTCTCCGGATCGAAGTGCTCCCAGCGGAACCCGCCCAGTGTGCCTCGACCCAGCGGGAAGGCCGTGTGGTGGGGCACGCCGAACCATTCGTGGCCTGCGAGTAGCTCTTTGAGATGAGCGGGGGTCATGGCCGGGTCGCGAAAGCTCGTGGGATAGACGAGCGGCGCATCTAGTCCCGGGAAAAAGCCGTTGAGGTGTCCCGTAGTGTGCGCCCACTCGAACCCCAGCAACGGTACGAACCGGCCCGGCGTGTCGAACCGCCGCGCTTGCTCCAACCGCTCCTGCCAGGAGCGCTCGACGAAGTCCGTGACTGTTTGACATTCCGGATAGCGCCGCCGCCACCACGGATGCAACCACTCTCCGGCGCAGGTGTAGTGCTCCACGTGTGCCACAAAGTCGAGCCTGGCTTCATCGCGAGCGTAGTGGTAAAGGTCTGCGATCTCGCCATACGCGTGCCCGTGGGACGTGTGCGCGTGTAAATCGCCCCAATAGATGGTATCGGAAGCGTCGTCGACTGGTACTACTTCCACGGGGTTGCTGCGTCCCACCGCTTCCCCTTCTGGATGGCGTACCACGAGACGCAGCCGCCCGGTAGGCGGCATGTTTTCAGTCAGGATAACCATTGCGCGCCCGGCAGCGCGTTCACGTTCGTTTAGCGCTATTTCGGCAGGGAACTCAGCCCCGTTCACCGAAGAAATCGTCGCGGGTTGAGCCAGCGACGCGGCAGTATTGCCATGTTCGTCCACCGCTTTGACGACGAGGGTATATTGTTCGCCCCGCCGCACGCGGCTTGGCGCCAAGACGTCCAATTGTGCTGGCGGGGCCGGCAGGAGGTCAACGTACGGCGGCTCAGCAATCACTTCGTGCGCGCCGATTCCGTCCTGTGGCACGTGGAGAATGCGGAACCACTGGCGGAGGGCGGCCAGGGTCATGCGACTGCCCGGCCCTCCGGCGCGCCGGTCGCCGTAGGTGAGAACGATGGTATCCCCGGCGGGAAGGGAATCCCGGACGGTCAGGCGTACGTGTTGGCCGTCCACTTGACACGTTACCAGCTCTCCAGATTCCGCCGCAGCAGTTGTGTATCCCGCTTCCGCAGTCATGACGGTCTGCAATGCGGGCCACGACTGCAAGCCCCGCGTCACGGACTGCACCACGAGCACGTCGCCTTGCCTCAGCCCTTCCGCGCCGAGTCTCAGGCGCATCGCCACACACTGCCACGAACCCACTGCTGCCTGTTCTGGCAAGCAGGCCGCTGCCACAACTGCATCAGACCGCGGGCGGTGGGCCTCCAAAATTACTGGATTAAGCGGCGTCCACTCGTCCGTGTAGTGATCGGTCGCGCTCATTCGTGCTTAGCCTCGCAATGCAGTGCAGCTTGAACGGGTCACTAGCCATGCAGGGCACCCGCCAGCGTCCGGCACCACTCCGTGTAAGCACCTACTGGCGCTAGAGACTCAGGCTGCGGAGGAAATCGTTCGTTATCGCCACATGGAAGATGTGGCCGTCGTCGTGGGATTCGCAGCGCACGTTAGGGCATTCGGCGAGAAAATCGCAGCTATAGCGCTCTTCCGCCTCGATGCGGTAGATCACGCTTTCCTGCCGGCCATAGGTGAAGAGGAACTGGGTGGGCGAGGCCTTGATCTGCTTGCGCACGTTCTCGTTGCTGTAGGCCTGACCGATGCCGGGGATGATGATCTGATTGTGTCCCGACCAGTGGATGCGCTCCATGATGACCGAGAAGCCGGAAGCGATGACGGCGGCAGTTGGCTGCGACTGCAGCGAGGTCAGCAGCGCCGCGCCGCCGCCCTGGGAGAGTCCGGCAACCACCACGCTGTCATGCCGCCCCTGGAGGTACTTGGTAATCGCCATGGAGCTCACGATGTACGCGGCGGAATAGGAGGTGGCGTTGTTCA
Organism: Chloroflexota bacterium; assembly: GCA_012270555.1. Lineage (GTDB taxonomy): Bacteria > Chloroflexota > UBA11872 > VXOZ01 > VXOZ01 > VXOZ01. The sequence goes on along the minus strand of JAAXIC010000025.1, from coordinate 29,800 downwards.
GCAGCCAATTTACGAAGAAGTTGACATTCACCTTGCCCGCGCCGTTGTGGAACGCCAGGCAGTCCTCATTGGGCTTGATGAAGACGTAGTTCGTGATGCCGTCTCCGAGTGCGTCAAGGATGCCGTCGTGATAGCTTGCCGGATCCTTGCGGTAGATGGGCTCGGAGCAGTTGAGACCGCTGCCCGGTATGGTCAATGACGTGGGCTGAGCGGTATCCGGCGCGGCGGGCGCGTAGGCGTAGCCGTGATATGTAGCGCCGCCCAGCGTGTACGAAACATGCAAAAGGTGGGTGTCGCCGCCGTCGAGCGTCAATGTTTCCGCCGCCTCTATCTCCAAGTCCTCGTAGGCCGTGAAGAAGTGCTCCACCGGCATCAGCAGTGTCGAGTTCGCCTCGTAGATGCAGTCCAGCGTCGTGAGCGCCGGATAGAGCATCTCGCTCTCGATAATCGGGTCGGAGAACGCGTGGCTGAAGATTTCCTGGTCCGGCCCGGAATACGTGGCTTCGTTGGCGGCAGCGTTCATGGTAGTGCGCTCTCACCCTTTCTTGACTGGAGGCCTTAATGGTTCACTGTGGGAATGTCCAAGCTGGTTTCCCACGTTGCGGCAATTGTAGCATTGTCTCCCGGATAGCGGAGGCAAAGAAAGTCAAGGCACGCTGCCGCGCCCGAGGGAATGTCTCAAAAACCGAATCTTCAACTTCCGGCGTCGGCCTAAGCGCTGTCGGTGCTGACGCGGCTACCCGACACCCGGAATGGCGCCCTCTTGTTTCAGGAGGTCGATGGTGCGATCCAGGGCCGCGGCGGCCTCGCGCACGTCTTCCTCGGTATGGGCGGTGGAAAGCATGCCGCCGTCACCCATGAGGTCGACTCCGTGCACCTGCAAGCCGCGCCTCATCTTGCCGTAGAGCGCCGGATCGGCTTCTCGCATGGAGGCGAATGGCTGGGTGCGGTCGTCCGGAGATTGCTTTCGATGGGGGTTGCTGGGATTGTAGAGCGAGATATGGAACATGGAGTACGTGCCGTAGACGCAGCCGGAGAGGCCGTGAGCGTCCAGCACCTGGTTCATTTCGTCCCGCAGCATGGCGGCCAGATCGTTCACGTGGCGCGCCGGCCAGCCCTCGGCCACGATGGCCAAGGCGGTGGCGCCGGCGGAAGCCGACAGTGGGTTGGCGTTAAACGTGCCCTGGTGACGGACCTTCTTGCGAGAGTTCCACTCCGGTTCATCACGGTATTCCAAGTGGGCCAAGATGTCTGCGCGCCCAGCCACCGCACCGCCGGGCAGGCCGCCTGCCAGAATTTTTGCCAAGCTTGTCAGGTCGGGAATGACGCCGGTGGCCGCCTGCGCCCCGCCCGGGGAGCAGCGGAACCCCGTGATAACTTCGTCCATAATCATTAATACGCCGTAATCGAGCGTGAGCTTGCGCACGGCCGCCAGAAAATCGGGATCAAGCGGATACGAGGAATACCCCGCGCCGGTGGGCTCCATGATGACGGCCGCAATATCGGGGTCGTCCCGCAGAACGGTTTCGAGAAGATCGGGATCATGCACAGGGAGCACCATCATGGAGTCCGCAGTGCCTGCCGGGACACCGGCGGGCGGCGGCGCAGGCGGTTCATCCACCACCACATAATCGTGCCAGCCGTGGAAGTGGTGCTCGAACTTGATGACTTTGCTCTTGCCGGTGTAGGCGCGCGCCAGCCGCAAGCACATCAGGGTGGCTTCGGTGCCGGAAGCCGTGAAGCGCACGCGCTCGGCGGAAGGAATGAGGCGCTGCACCAGGCGGCCCCATTCGATTTCGCGTTCGTGGGCCGCGCCGTAGTGCGTGCTGTGCTGCATCTGGGCGGTGACGGCCTCGACAACAGCGGGATGTGCGTGTCCCAACAGCAATGCGCCATGGCCAACTAGGAAGTCGATAATGCGGTTGCCGTCCACGTCCCACTTGTGCGCGCCCTGCGCCCGTTCGATATAGAGCGGAAACGGCTTTTGCGCGCGGCCATCGTGGGTTGCGCCATTGGGGAAGATTGCAACGGCTTCTTGAAAGCGCGCGGCGGAACCGGCAAATTGCTCTACAAAGAACTCGTCAAGCGTACGTTTGGAAGTCCCGACCGTCGTGCTCATCGCGCGCTCCCCCTTGAGATACAGATGCTCCACGCCTTCATTGTAGCGAAAACTCGCCCTCTGCGCGCGTTCGCCGGTTGGCGCCGTGTGTCCACATTACGTTGACCAAAGTGATATGTGTCACACGCGCAAAGAAGCGGGGGACAAGCCCCCGCGCTACGCTGGATTGTTCACGTGACGAAGCGAGGAGCACACCTCGTGCTACTAATCATGCGCCGTCGCTTTGGGTCGGTCGTAGCGCGACCGGCGCGAGTTGCTCTAACTACTGCGACCCCAGGCACCGAGATACGAAGTGCTATACTTGGCCTAGTCAAACGCTGGGAAGGCCGCAAGACACTGTCTCTGTAGGCGCTCACGTGTGCCAAACATACCTCACAGTTAGGATCCGAAAGCGCATTTGCCAATGAAAAGCGCCTATTCTGACCCATTTCTCAGCAAATTCGACCCGCTGGCGCGCATCCTGTTTGCCGATGACTTCGACACCGGGATGTGCGGCTGGAGCGAGTTGATCGGCAACTACGAAGGCAGCTTGGATACCATTCTGCCGCCGTTCCGCGACCTGCGGCCGCCCATGCTTAGCAGCGCCACCATGTGGGACACGGGCACGGCGGGGTCGCTCGCCGGCACGTACTCCCTCAAGCTCGCGACGCGCGCTCGCGCCGGACACCTGGCGGTGGCCGTCAAGCGCGCCACGTGGCGCAAGCGCGGACGCATCCAAGTGGAGTGCTACTTCGCGGTCAAGCCGGAACCGAGCGCGCTCACGCTGGGCGATCACGACGTCGGCAGCTTTGGTGTGTTCTTCGATTTACAGGACAGCGCGCAGCGCGCTATGCCCCACTTGCGCTACTGCAATGTTGAAGACGGTAGGCCGCGTTACCAGTGGCAATACCGCGACGACCTACCGTCACGCCACGTGGTCGGCGATAGCGGTGAGATCAAGTCCTTCTTTCACTTGGAGCCCACAGGCTGGAAGGACATCCCCGGCGCCAATCAGCGCCTGTGTTATAACGAACTGCCCACGAAGATCAACTGGCACTATCTCCGGTTCACGTGCGATCTGCATACCATGAATTACGGCGAGCTCCAGTGCAACGACCACACGTTTAACCTGACCGATCTATCACCCATACGCGCCCCGACCGACGCCGATCTCTGGTGCATGCTGAACACCGCCTTCTTCGTGGAAACCGCCACCGACAGGCGGGCGTTCCTCTACCTGGATTCTGTCGTACTGTCATTGGAAGAGTAGGAGTTGCTACATACGGCAACGTTACGCGCAAGAATTCTGTAGCGCGGGGCTTGTCTCTCGCCTCCGGTATTTTTTCCTGCATGTCGTTTACGGGCAAAGCTCTGCGTCGGCATGGCGGCCGCCGACGCAGAGCCTGCCCCGTACTCGATACGGGGTTGCAAACCTGTCCTGAGCCTGCCGAAGGGCCTGCGCTACCGGAGCGAAATCACCTGAACCGTCTATGTTCATGGTAATCACCGCTAGACTCGTCAAGGCACACAAGGGAACGGGCATGGTTTACGGATTCGCACGCGTCGCGAAGCTAGAATCCGGTTTGCATGGGAATTACGCAAGCGGATACCGGCTGTTTGCAGGAGGTAGGGGCACGACATGTTGTGCCCCTACGATGCTGACCTAACATAGGGGGGCAAGAAGAACATGCCGCGACAGGTCTACACCGCCGTTGTCGAGCGCAATGTCGCGTGGGAAGGCGCTTTTGCCACCGAGCCGTATGAGGCCGGTTGGGCGGATGAGGCGCTGATCTTCATTCGCGTCCTCAGGGGCGGCGCTCCGGGGCATAGCGCAGCGGTGCAGATTTCGCCGGACGGCATTCGTTGGCTCGATGAAGGCACGCGCATACGGCTTCCAGAGCAACCGGACGGGCTGACCATGGCACGGGTAACGCACTTTGGCAACTGGCTCCGGCTCGCGGGCGAACTCGCGCCGGGCCAATCCTGCACGGTGATGGTCTACTTCGTGCTCAAAGGCTAAGGCTTGGTGTTCGGAGCAGCCAGCCGTGCCCGGTCGACGCCACACAATTCGGCTCAAGTGCCAACTTAAGTTACTGGAACTCATCTCACAAATGCATTGCACTGCGCAGACTTACCCTTCAACAGGCTCAGAGACTGCCTCGTACTCGATACGGGGCGAACCGAAGCGCCAATAGTCCGTTCGTGCTGAGCTTGTCGAAGCACGCATCGGCATGGCGAGCCGATCTATGAGATGGCTTCTAGTCCGTATAAGGCCGGTACATCACTTGGCAAGCCGCAAACGACGACTTCGCCGAGCGAGGACCGCGCCGAGATGGGCTGCCTTAGTGCTGCGGGTAAATGCTCCGCATCTGCCAGGCGTCGAGGGAGCGGAGTTGGGCGGGGCTGCCTTGGGCGCGCAGGGAGACGCCGGTGCTGTCGCCCCGTCCGGGGTAGACGCGGACAGCGACGCATTGCTTGCCGTTCGCGAAGACCTCTATCACGCTGCGGTCGACGAATACCCGGAGCCTGAGCGGCTCGTCCGGGTCGAGCCGGAGAGGGGCCGTCTCGGGAGCGCGGGAGAGTGCGCCCGGTAGGGTTGAGGAGTAGGAAGTGTCGAGGGTCAGGAGGCTTTCGTGGCGGCTCGCGGGCCACGGGCTCTTGTAGCCGCCAATGGCGACTTGGCCGTTGTGGTGGATCGCGCCGGGGCGGACGGATGGGTACTGTACCCTGAAGCCGCGTTCCTTGTAGAAGGCGATGCGCGTGTACTCCTCCCGGCCCGGTGACCGGAGGACGTTCAGTTCGACCATTGGCGCCGCGCCGGGGTCGAGCTCAAGCGCCAATTCCAGCGCGCTGCCCTCGATGCCTGACAGCACCACTTCCTCGTTGGCGGGGAGTTCCGTCGGCCCGACGTGCCTGTGCTTATGCCTGAGGGACTCGATGTCGCCGGCGGGCTCGACCCGCACGTCGTCGTCACCCGCCAGGGTAAGACGCCTGGGTAGCGTCATTATCTGATCCCAGCCCGGGGACGGGAACCCAGCGTTCATGTTGAATAGGACGATGATACCGCCCTGGCCGTCGGGCATTGCGGATGGAGCGTGAACAGCTGACGGGACTGCTGGACCGAAGTTGAAGAGACCGTGGGAGGTGACAACCAGCTTGTCGCGATCCGTGTCGTAGTCGCCGAGCAGATACTGGCCGCCGCTCATGTGACTGAAGAAGAGGAGCATATGGCGGTCGCCGATGGGCCAGAAGTAAGGGCAGGCGCCGTCGTCGCCCACCAGCGTGTACCGGTCATCCTCGGTGAGGGGGTGCAGGTACTCCCAGGTCTCCAGGTCCCGCGAGCGGAATAGGAAGTCGGCGGCAATGCGCCGGCCGCCGGGGCCGTCGGTCACCGCGCCGCCGGAAAGGGAGTAGTAGACGCCGTCGCGCTGCCAGATACAGGGGTCGTAGACCGTGTACTGCCTGGGCGAGCCGTCGTCATCCGGAATGGGGATGACCGCCCGACCCGTGACCTTCTCCCAGTTGAGGAGCAGCGGGTCGCTGGAGACGGCGACCATGTTGCCAACCTGCGTCCCGTAGTAGATGGCTATGACCCGGTCGTCCTCGACGAGGGTACTGCCGGAGTAGCAACTCTCCTCCGGGTCGGGATTGATGGCATACGGCAAGTCGCGCCAGTGGATGAGGTCGTCGCTGACGGCATGCCCCCAGTGGGGCCGGGGGGCCTCCGGTGGAAAGCCCTGGTAGAAGAGATGCCAGCGTCCCTGCCAGAAGCAGAGCCCGTTGGGATCGTTCAGTTTGCTCTCGGGACTGACGAAGTGGTACAGTGGGCGGTGGGGGTCGCCCGCCAGCGCCTTGCGGGAGGCGGCCATCCGCCGCACCAGCGGGTTGTCGCGAAGCTGGGCTTCCTGCGCGTCGAGGGTGTCAGCGAAGGTGTACCCGGGAACGCGGGATGCGCGGCCGGAAGCGGTCATGGTGTCTCCTTAGTGCGCGCTTGGTGGCTGGCGCGGCTGCAAGACCCCAGAGTCAGCCGGATCAGGATCGGTAGCCCGGCGGAGCACTGTGCTTCAACAAGGGCTTTTTGAAGCCCAGGCTTCGCGCAGCCCTCAGCAGAACGGTTCATTGCTTCTTCCGTTCGCCCCCGTATCGGGTACGGGGCAGGCTCTGAGCCTGTCTAAGGGTGAACGACCGAACCGCGTTACACACTTGAAACGAATGCTAACTAATTCTCCGCGCCGTTGTACTCCTCGATCTGCGCGAGACTGCGAAGTTGGGTAAGGTACTCTTCCTTCGAAAGCGGCGGTTTGGTCTCTTCCATTACGCGGCGGGCCGTTTCCGCGCCGTTGGCCAGCAGGTCGATTGCCGTCTGGGCCATGAGCTTCGCCGGGTTGATAATGGCGTGGTTGGCGTCGGCGAGCAGGAAGTCGTTGCCGTGGCCGGTCCCGGTCGCGCCGCCCGCCGCCGGATGGATGCCGCGCACCACGTGCATCACGTCGCCCATGTCGGTGGAGCCGGTGCCGTGGTCGCGTGTCTTGATATTCTCTTCGCCCACGAGCGCCATGGCATTCTCCCGGTAGAGGTCGGCCAGGGGTGTGTGGTGAATCATCGGAAAGTAGCCGGGAAACGTCTCGATGTGCACGGTCGCGCCGGTCGCCAGCGCCCCCGCTTTGAGGGCGCGTTGCACTTTCTCGTTCGCTTCCAGCATGGCCTCCATGGTCTTGCCGCGCACCTTGCCTTCCATCTGCACGAGCGCCGGAATGACGTTATTCACCTCGCCGCCGCGCTTGATGATGAAGTGCGCGCGCACCGTGTCCTCGTCTTTGAACGTCTCGCGTTGAAATTGAATTGCCGTGAAAGCAAGCGTAGCCGCATTCAGCGCATTGATACCCCTGTGCGGCGCGCCAGCGGCGTGGGCGGCGCGGCCGTGATAGGTGACGTGCTTGGCCACGGTGCCGTTGCTCGTTCCGGTCATGCAGACGATGCCGTCTTCGGCGTTGCTGGTTGTGTGCACCATCATGGCAAAGTCCACGTCATCGAACGCCCCCAGGCGGATGAACTCCGGCTTGCCGCCCAGGAACTCAATGGTGCCTCGGTCGCGCAGCGACTGTCGAAAGCCGACCTCCACATACTCCTCCGCCGGCACCGCGATAAAGACCAGCTTGCCGCACAGATCGTTGAGCACGCCTGACTGGGCAAAACCCATGGCGGCGCCGAGCATGGAGGCGATCTGGTTGTTGTGACCGCAGGCGTGGGCGGCGCCGGTCTCGGGATTCGCATGGGGGTGATCGGGCACCGGCAGCGCGTCCAACTCGCCCATGATGGCCACAGTCGGTCCCGGCCGCCCCGTATCCAAGACAGCCTTCACGCCCGTTACGGCAATGCCTGTTTCATGGGGAATATCAAGCCTCGTCAGCCATTCATCCACCACTCCGGCGGTCTCGAATTCCTTGTAACCGGTTTCCGGGTGCCGCAAGATGCGGCCCGCAATGCCGGTGATCGCGCCAAACTGGGCGTCTATCGTCTCGCTCACTGCTTGCTTGAGATTTGCCGGGGATGGGCCGTTGGCTGCAGCCATTGTGAACCTCCTTGAACTGTCGAACTATGCGCGTGCGGGGAAATTGCGGAGGGCGGAAGGCCGCGTACAGCACCCGTCGGCCTAGAAAACGACGGCGCTCGTTCGGCAGGAAACGTTTTTGCGCGAGCGTCACCCTGACCGGCGGTGCGCCAGACTTACCACACCCGATCACACACCCGTCGCCTCCTACCATACCACCTTCGCGCGAGGCGGCGCTCCGGCCGCGTGAGTGCTCGCAGTAAGCTCCCTTTTCAGGAAATGTGCTACGATTGGGGTGTATCGATGCGGGAGAGGCAGCATGGCCACCGAGATAGAACGGGACACAATCGAGAAGCTCAGCGAGGCCGTGAGCGCCTTATCGCTGAACGTGGCGCGCTTGACGGAAAGACTGGACGCGCAAAAGGAAACCTTGACGGAAGCCATTCGGGCGTCCCAAGAGGAAACGCGACGCATCATGGCGGAACAGAACGCTGCCCAATCTCAGGAGCTTCACGCTGCGATCGAGCGCGTCAATGATCGCGTTAACGAGCGTATTGACCGCGTCAACGAACGCATGGACGAGAGATTCAGCAGCATATCGACCAAGATACACTGGGCACTTGGGATAGCGGTCACGGTGGGCGTCGGCGTCGCCGGTATCCTCATTCGCTTGTTCTTTGGCTGACGGCGCTCCATCACCCGCGGCCAGCGCGCGGTGGGCTTTGAGAACGCAGCATGTCTATTCCACCGGCGTTGGCGCTGCGATGCGCGGAATGGTTGATGACGCCCGCGGCATGATGCCGATGCGCGGAGAGCTACTCGCATCCTGTAGCGCCACAGCCTGCGCGTCTTCGACCGTCGGCGCAGGCACAAGGTGGAGTTTGCGCGCTTGGTCGGGCGCGACGCCGGTAGCTACAAGGTACGTGCGTGCTTTCAACATGCTGCGGGCAAAGAGAAACGCCTTGTGCGCGCCCATGCGAAAGCCCTCTTGCTCGAACCGCGTCACCACGTCTTGTGGGGTCTTGGCTGCCGCCATCCACGCCTCGTAGAGGTCGTCTCCCGCCCCTTCGCGACACTCTGCCGCCAATATGACGCTGCCGCCTGGGCGCACTAATTCGCAGGCATGGGCCAGCGCCTTTTGCGCTTGATAGAGATTGATGTCCTTGGGATAGCCACCGGGAGACGCGATAACAACGTCCATTGGGTGGGGCACTGCCGTCTCGCACACGTCCTGTACCAGCGGCACCGCCTGCGCGAGCACATCGTGCGGATCGCCCGCAAAGACGCGCACGATCTCGTTGGCGGTATTGAGAACGACGTTGATAACCAGTCCTATCGATAGAAAGTCGGTGAGTTCATCCATGTCCTCGCGCACCGGATTGCCAGCGCAGACGCCCAGCTTGGCCGCCGGATCGCTGAGCATGGAATGATTCGCGGTAATGGTCTCACTGCCCGCCAGGCCGATGAAGGCGCCTTTGCAGCCGCCGGTGTAGCCGACGAACTGATGCGGATCGATCATGCCGACGACGATGCGCGTGTCCGCCTCGGCAAACGTCCGGTTGATGACGACCGGCGTACCGCGGCTCGTCTTACCGAGCCGCACAAGCTGCGTCGGATCGTCGTAAACGTGGGAGAGCATCCGGTAGCGTTGCGCAATGTCAGCGCCAACGAGATTGGAAAACTCATCCGGCGTCGCCGGGCGGTGGTTGCCGGTGCCGACGATGATGCATATATCTTCATCGCTGGCACCGCTCGCGTGAAGCTTAGCCAGCAACGGCGGCAGAATGAGATGGTTCGGCACCGGACGGGTCGCGTCGCTGATGGTGATGGCAGTCCTGCCCGGCTGCCGCAGCCGTCCCTGCGCTAAGGCCGCGCCGAGTGCCTGATCCACTTCAGCCATTGGGTCCGCAACACCTGCGACCGCGCGCGGCTCGATCACCGTCACGTCCGCCGCAGTGGGTAGGGTAAACGTGAGGCTCCCCGCCCCAAATTTCACGGCATAGGTGGCTAAAGACATGTGAGAACGAACCTCAAGTCTGTCGGCTTTGCCGTCCACGCGAGCCCGCGCTATCTATAAACCACTGTCGTCTACGGCCACGTGCCGGCCAAGGCGCGCTTCAGCGTATCGCCCCGCATGCCGCAGCGCAGTGCCTCCAGCGCTAGAATGTCCTCCGGCGGTATGTTGCCCAGGTTGACGTTGGGGCCGAACTCTAAGATGAGCCACTGCTGCTGGTTCTTGATGGGAGCTTCCCAAATGAGGTCTTCCACGTTGTTGATGCCGCCCAGGATCTCCTCCACCATGTCGGTCTGCACGTCACCGCTGCTATCGAAGATGCCGACGCCGTGGCCGGATTCCCGTGCCTCCACGATCACCTTGTAGGCGCCCTGGGCGAGGTCGGCGGCAATCTGCTCGTGCATGGTGGTCGTGGCGATTGCGTCCTTGGGGTCTTTCTTGCCCACCTCGGTGAGCACCTTGAAGCCGGCGTCCTTGGCGCGCTTGATGATGTCGCTGCGCGTGGCGGCGTCCATCTCGATGGTGCCGTCGGAGACCTCGACGGTGTTGAAGCCGAGCTCCCTCGCACGCTTCACGTATTCGGCCACCTTGCCCTGCGCCACCGCCGCTTCCAAGAACGTGCCGCCGGGATAGATGTCCACGCCCGCTTCCTGGACAAGCGCGATTTTCTCGCGGAGCACGCTCTCCTCGTAGAACGCCGAGGTGCCGAACGTGAGCTTGAGCGAATCGATGACGTGGGCCGCCATCTGCATTAGATCGGCCGTGGCGTGCAAGCCAAGCCCCTTATCAAGCACCATCGTATACCCGGTCGCGCGCGGCTTCTCGGTGACACGGGTCCGCACCGGTGGATCGACTATTCCTTCCCAGGCCTGTGGCATAGCTCATTTACTCCTTGTTTTCAAAGCTAGGCATTCATCTGCTTTAACAGCCCGCTTTCCCAAGGCGAACAGTTCCCTTTCTCCAAGATGAGCAGCTCCCTCCCCAAAGGCGAGTGATTCCCTCTCCTGGGGGAGAGGGTTAGGGTGAGGGCGAGGGCTTGGGTGAGGGGCACCCCAATGTCGTCGCATTGGACACCATCACAAAAAGCACCGCGCCCCGCGTCCCCGGTAGCGCAGGTTTGCAACCTGCGCCGCTTGCGAAACCGGCCAGTCTCACTTGCCTAAAGTCCCTCCATGCAATTGTGCGTGCCTGCCAATATGTCCTTGGCTCGGACGATGAGGTCTGTATGCTCGTGCACCAAGCGGTTCATGCCGTCCAAGCGTTTAGCCGCGATGTCCGGCGCATCGGTGCCGGGCAGGGGAATGCGATCGTAGAGCAAGCCCGTGCCGCCGATTTTCTCGGAAGCGTTATCGAAGAGCAGTTTCACCATCTTGGGACCCGGCTTCACGTCGGAGACGACGGCGGTCTCGCGGCCCGATTCGATCTTGGGAAAGAGCAGGGAGAGTCTGGGGTTGACCAGTTCATCGACATCCGGTGCAACTTGAGCAAGGTCCACGGCCAGCTTGTGCGCCCACACGTTTTCGATATCGGGTAATTCGAGGCCGAGCCGTTCCGCGGCATCGGGGAAGTCATAAACAAAGCTGCCCTGGCGGATGTTGTCCACCAGCGAACCCTTGTGAAAGACCACGTCGCCGCCGCGAAACTCCAAGTGCGTCATTTCCGTGCTGAAGACCTGATAGCCGCGCCGCAATCCTTCCAGCAAGAACACCGTCTTGCCCGCGCCGGCCCCGCCAACCACCAGCATCAGTTCGTTCTCCTCCGGCAGATACATGGCGGAAGCATGGAAGCTGAAAATGCCGTGGCGGCGCTCCAGCACCGCCAGCGCAAAGCGAAAGAACAGCCCCAGGTTGCCAAACAGCGAGCAGCGCCGGTCCGAGCAGGCCGCTTCTAGAGAGGTAAAGTCCGCTACGGCAAGAACCTCGTCTTCACTAACCTGCACAGACGGTGCCGCCTCTGGCAGGTCCAGGATGAACATGCGTGCATCCAGCGGCTCGACGAAAGGAATCTCAGGTACTGCGTGTACGTTCGTCACCAGCGACTGGATTACCGCGCGGCTCTCGAAAAACTCCGGGCTGCTGATGAGATGCTGATTGTTGGAGACGAGGCCAATTCGGGCGCGCACGAAACGGACGGCACGCTGCGCCAAGCGGGCATACTCCGGCTCCAGCGCCAAGGAGGAACCGTTAGGAATAGCATGCTCGACGTTCATGGATGCGGACTTCCCTCTACGTACACACAAGACAGAGCAGTAGCCGATAAGACACCACGCACCGCTCCCCCGGTAGCGCAGGTTTGTAACCTGCGCCCAACATTGGCGGCAGCCGCCCACAGTGCTGCCACTCTAGCACGGCACTGGGGCTCATTCAAGGAGTCGATCCCCAATACCAACTAAGCAGCAGAAGCCTCGAACTCGCGCCCACTTGCAAGTACAGAGTCTAGCTGCTTACATGGTAGAGATGAATTGACCAAACCACTCTAGTAAGAGGATGATCCTCGTCATGCCGCTAGATAGTTTGCACTCGCTGGTCGAATCGCTCAAGAAGCGCATTCAGGATCATGGCGCCGCGCTCAGGGCAAGTGAGGCTCTAACCCGCTATGCACTTATAGACCCGCTCTTGCGCGAACTTGGCTGGGATACGGCTGACCCGTCTTTGGTCATACCCGAGTACAAGTCTGGCACTGGGCGAGCCGACTACGCGCTCTTGGGGAGCGACGGCAAACCGGCGATGATGGTTGAAGCAAAGAGTCTCGGCTCTTCACTGAGCGATTCGGTGCTCTCCCAAGGAATACAGTACTGCCTTGAGAAAGGAACCAGACATTTCGCACTGACGGATGGCAATAACTGGGAGATCTACGAAACGCACCGACCTGTTCCAATTGAGGAAAAGCGCGTAGTTGCACTTGAGCTAGGCACCCAATCAACTGCGGAAGTTTGCCTGCAGGCACTGGCACTCTGGCGGCCTAGCTTGGAAGCAAGCAGAGCCGATCCCGGGCATGCTCCAATTATTGAGCAAGAGAATCCACAACGGCCCACACCGTCCCTAGCAACTACCCCGGCGCAGTCTGTTTCGCAAACCGATACATCTCAATCGTCGACAGATGTTTCGAACAATAAGGAGTGGCAATCGCTTTCAGAGTTAGTTCCGATAGGAGGGACCCCACCACCATCTGAACTCCAGTTTCCAGATAATTCACGGCATCCCATCAAGAGTTGGAGTGGTGTGCTGGTTGAAGTTGCACGGTGGCTAGTGAAGAGCGATAGCCTGAATCGAGGGCACTGTCCCATTCAGCGTAGTGGTAGTAATCGCTATTTGGTAGCTACCAGTCCTGTTCATCCAGATGGAAAGGAGTTCACAGCACCCCACCACATTAGTCCCATTTACATTGAGAAGAATTACAGTGCACGGAACTTAGTTATCAATGCCCGCACTATTATAAACCACATTGGTCTGGACACAGCAGGGTTCAAAGTGCGGTTCGACTAACCGCCGATATTCCTGCACAGACTTACCCCTGTTGCAAGCTCACACCGTCAAGGAAGATTTTAACCACGCGACTATTGGAACCAGATATCGATTAACCATGAATTCGTTACCGCTTCTTCTCAACAGCCTCATAGAGTAGAATCGGTAAGCACTCTCCTTCCCAAAGCGAAATCACTGGAACGCAGCCATGCGACTTGCCGTCCTCGCCGATATTCACGGCAACATCTATGCCCTTGAGGCAGTGTTAGCTGACCTCCAACTGCAATTGCCCGATATGGTCGTGGTATTGGGGGATAGCATCATTAAGTTCCCCCACAACCGCGCTGTGCTGGATGTGCTGGACGACATTCCACACGAGGGCATTGCGGGCAACATGGAGCGGGGTCTGCAGAGGCAACTCGGCGACGAAATCCCCGACCTTTCGCAGTACGACACCGGCAAGGGGGTGCTGTTTCTCAAGCGGCAGGCCATTGCGCAGATCGGTGTGGAGCGCGTGGCGCAGTTTCGCGACCTGCCTACCGAGCGGTCTCTGTCCCTCATCGAGAGCGACGATACGCTGCTCTGTCACGGTTCCCCCGGTAGTCTCACGAAATCGATCTATCCCGCGCCTGATGCCACACCGCCGGGGCCGGACCAGCCCAGCACGACGGAAAGCGAACTCCACGCCAAACTCCAAGGCGTAACCGCGCGCCTCGTCCTGTGCGCTCACAGCCACCGGCGGGTCGAACGCCGCTATAATGGAATACTGGTAGTCAATCCCGGTGCGGTGGGCCATACTTACGAACGCAAGCATGACGCGCGCGCGTGCTACGCGGTTCTGACGCACACAGGCGGCGATTGGGACGTGGAATTCCGCTTTGTGCCATATGACGGCGAGGGCGCTGTGCGGGAGATGCTGTCCGCAGTGCCGCCGGAGGCGGGTAGCGCGCGCCGCTACCTGGAACGCATCGCGGAGTACGTGGTCTGAAAAGCGGGACGCGATTGATGTCCTCATGCAAACGGCGCGCTCAACCATAGCAGAGTCTTCGTAGCGCGGGGCTTGTCCCCCGCTTTTGGGCGGACACGTCGAGACGTAAAGGCTTGTCCATTGGCTGCGTTCAAGACCCACTAGGCAGAGAAGATGGATTCCCGCTTTCGCGGGAATGACGGATTACGGGGCTTGTCCTCCGCTTCTGAAAGCTAACCGCAATAATACCGGTTAACAAGGTGCAATACATGCCCGTTACCCGCATCATCACCAACCTCGCAGAGGCACGAGAGACCGTGCTCAAGCGCAAGCCGCTGGGCAGCGAGGAGATGCCCGCGCCGGTGGCGGCGCGCATTCAGGAGGTCTTTGGCGCCGCGCTTACCCCCGGTGAGGTCGTCGACCGCATTCTGGCGGACGTGCAGGCAGAAGGCGACGCTGCCCTCGGACGGTATTTAGAGCACTTCGACGGTGTTGCGCCCGAGCCGCTGGAAGTTTCCTGCGAGGAAATTGAAGCGGCTCTCAGCGAAGTTGACGACACACTCTTGGACGTGCTGCGGCAGGCGGAAGGGCGTATTGCCGCCTATCACGAACGCCAACGGCGCAACTCCTGGATGGACTTTGCAAGCGGACTTGGCGAGATGGTGCGGCCGCTGCAACGGGTGGGCATCTACTCGCCCGGCACCGAGCGGGTTTATCCCTCGTCGGTGCTCATGTCCGCCGTGCCCGCGCGGGTGGCGGGCGTGGAAGAGATCGTCCTTGTGACGCCCTGCCGCGCTGACGGCAGTGTGCACCCCCTCAAATTGGCAGCGGCAGCAGTGGCAGGCGTGCACCGGGTCTTCAAGATCAGCGGCGCGCAGGCCGTCGCTGCCCTCGCCTTTGGCACCGACCAGGTCCCGAAGGTAGATAAAATTCTCGGCCCGGGCAACCTCTTTGTAATTCTGGCAAAGCAGAAGGTCTTTGGACAGGTGGGCATCGACCAGCTTCCCGGCCCTACCGAGACGCTCATTGTGGCTGACGCTGCGGCTGATCCGGCAGAGGCGGCCGCCGATTTGCTCGCTCAGGCCGAACATGACTTTCTGGCAACGCCGCTGCTGCTAACGGATTCCGTCGATCTCGCCGCCCGTGTTGAGAGTGAACTGGCGGCGCAATTGGCAGCGCTGCCGCGTCAGGAAGAGGCTGCCTATTCCTTAAAGCATAACGG
The DNA here is from genome assembly GCA_012270555.1 of Chloroflexota bacterium. Classification (GTDB taxonomy): domain Bacteria; phylum Chloroflexota; class UBA11872; order VXOZ01; family VXOZ01; genus VXOZ01. Next base: position 14,484 of record JAAXIC010000025.1, on the reverse strand, counting down.
CGGCATCGTAGTAGTGGATAGTTTGGAGACAGCCGTAGACGAAGCCAGCGAATATGCACCGGAGCATCTCTGCTTGCTCACCCAGGAGCCCTGGCAATGGGTGGGAAAGGTGCGCAATGCCGGCGGCATCTTCGTCGGCAGCGCCTCGCCGGAAGTGCTGGGCGATTACATAGCGGGGCCAAGCCATGTCATGCCGGTGGGCGGCACGGCGCGGTTTTCTTCTCCGCTCACCGTGCAAGAATTCTATAAGAGCACGAGCATTGTCGCGCTTGATCCTGAGTCTGCCGCCGCTATAGCCGAACCGGCGGCTGCGCTCGCTGAGGCGGAAGGATTCCACGCCCATGCCCGTGCGGCGCGCCGGCGCGCACGACAGGACTAGACGCCTTTCGGCGTAGGGGCACGATATATCGTGCCCCTACAGAAACCGCCCAACAGGCGCGGCAACTTGTGGCTCTGCCTCCGGAATACGTATCATAGATACAGGTCAAGAAAACTGCCAGACAAGAGAAATGAGGTATCCCATGCGCGTGATTACCCTCAAGCCCCAGCCGCTTACCGATGAGAGCTTTGCGCCGTTCGGAAGAATTCTGAATTTGGACCGCCGCGAGATCGTCTGCACGGACGGTGTGCTCACGGCGCGCATTACGCACGCCCCGCTGCGCGATCTCACTGCAGAACAGCCGCACTTCCTCAATCGCCACATGGAAGAGACCCAGGTGTTCGTTCCCTTGGGCGGGAAGGACGGCCTCTTCTTTGTGGGATCGCCCAGCGAAACGCCGGAGTCATTCGATCCCGAGAAGACGGCGCTCTTTCACTTTCCGGGCGATAAGGCCATTCAGATGCACGTCGGCACTTGGCATGTCGCCCCCTTTGCGGTGAGCGAGCCGATTGACTACATCAATATCCAGGGCGATAAAGTAGGCGAATATACCGACGGGTACGACTTCAAAGAGCAGGATGACCTGGTGTTCCAGTTTGACCTGAGCTAGGGAAGCGGAAACGCCTCGATGAGTCTCGAACCAGTGGGCATTGGGCGGACAGAGCGTCGAACCGTCATTCCCGCGAAAGCGGGAATCCATCTTCTAGACTGGTGGGCAGCGCCAAACAGACGAATAGGTTAAGACTCTCATGCGTTGTGTGGAAGTATACAAAGCCCTATTCCACTGTTTCCCGTCATTCTGATGGCCCTTTGTTGAGAACAAGTGCTCTAGTCTCCTCGCTGTGCTCGGGATCACAGCAATTACCGTTTCGCCCGTGACCTGACAAACCCTTGGCACTTGCACGGAGAGGTTCGAGGAGTAGGCATTTCAATGAATCGCACTGGCCAATACGCTCGACAGACCCAAGAAACCAACGTCACCGTGACGATTGGCCTCGACGGTTCGGGCGCGGCGGATGTCGATACCGGCATTGGCATGCTCGACCACATGCTGCGCCAGCTCAGCACGCACGGACTCTTCGATCTGGACGTGAAGGCCACCGGCGACCTGGAAGTCGACTCGCATCACACTGTCGAGGACGTGGCGATCTGCCTGGGTCGCGCGCTCGACGCGGCCTTGGGCGACAAAGCCGGCATCACGCGCATGGGGTCGGCTATCGTGCCCCTGGACGAAGCGCTGGCGCTGGTCGCCGTGGACCTGAGCGGCCGCGGTGCCGCTGCGGTGGACGTGCCGCTGACCGGCTATAGGCTGGGTACCTTGCAGACCGAGATGATTGCCCACTTCTTGGATACCTTTGCCATTCAAGGGAATCTGACGCTCCACGTGCGCCTGCTGGCCGGTGAAAACGACCACCACAAGGCCGAGGCGGTATTCAAAGCCCTCGCCCGTGCGCTCTCACAGGCCGTCCAACTCGACCCCCGCCGCCGAGAGTCCGTGCCCAGCAGCAAGGGATCATTGGAATAGATGCGGTGGATGTATCCTTTCCTGAGCCGCTTCCAAGCACGCTCCTGCCTCGTGAATCAACGGCCAGGCGCTGGGTGCGGCGTGGGTTCTTGCGGGCGTTGGGGTTCTTGCGACCGTATCGCTTTCCCACTGCCCACGTAGACCGTATCCTGGTTATTCGCCCCGACCACATTGGCGACGTGTTGCTCATTACGCCCGCGTTGCGCCTGCTGCGTCACACCTTTCCGGAGAGCGAAATCACCGCGTTGGTGGGTCCGTGGTCGGAAGCGGCTCTGGCGCACAATCCGTATGTAGATCGCGTTCTGACCTGCCGCTTTCCGGGCTTTGATCGTGCCAGACCACAGCAGGGACTGCGGGCGTACCCGCAGTTGCGGGCGTACACCCAGTTATGGGAAGAAGCTCAGCGCCTGCGCGGTGAAGACTATCAGCTTGCCCTCAACCTCCGCGCCGACTTCTGGTGGGGCGCGGCGCTGGCGGCCTTTGCGGGAATTCCCTACGTGTGGGGGTTCAACGTGCCGGAGTGCGCGCCGTTCCTCACTCACGCGCAGCCGGTACGGGACGACGAACACCAAGCAGCGTCCAACCTGCGCTTGGCGCGCGCTGCAGCTACCATTGGCGCTGAAGTCGAGGATGTTGGCACGCACTTGCAGTTCGACTTTTCGGCTGAGGATGAGCAGGTGGCGGAAGCCATGCTGCAAGCTGCCGAACAACCTTCAGATGTAACGCGTATCGCCATTCACCCCGGTTCCGGCGCGGCCATCAAGAATTGGGCGGCTTCCGGCTGGCATGCCGTCGGCGCTGCGCTGGCAGAAGACCCAAGCGTATGCTTTCTCATAACCGCTGGCCCCAGTGAGCGTGCGCTTGCGCAAGAAGTCGCCGCCGGTTTGCCGCAGGACCGCGTGTTATTGGTTGAACAGGTTTCATTGGGGGAACTAGCCGCGCTCTATGCCCGTTGCGCGCTTGTGCTGGGGCCGGACTCCGGACCGCTGCACCTCGCGGTAGCCGTGGGCACGCCTTCCGTGACCCTGTACGGCGCGAGCGATCCCGCGCGGTTCGGGCCGTGGGGGCCGGGCGAGCGGCACCGCACGGTGGTGTCGTCAATTCCCTGCCGCCACTGCGGGTTCCTGGCGTTGCCCGCCGCCGCGCTGCCGCACCACCCGTGCATGCAGTTCATAGAACCGGCAGCGGTGACGGCAGTGGCGCAGGAGTTGTTGGCACAGACCGTAGCGAGCACACGCGCATGAGTACCTCACTTAAACACTTTGCACGCCGTGCTGCCGGTGTGGTGCTGTGGCTGTTCTGCGCCTTGCTGGCCGTGGTTGCTCGCGCTCGGCACGGTCGGCAGCCATACCAGCCCGAAAACATCGACCGCATCCTCATCATCCGGCTCGATCTCATCGGCGACGTGCTCTTTTCCGTTCCGGCGATTCGTAACACGCGGCAGCGGTTTCCCGATGCGCGGCTGGATGTGCTGGTGGCGCCCAGCACCGCGCCTCTCCTCGCGGAATGTCCGTATGTAGACAACGTTTATACCCTCGACGAGCACACGCTCACGCACCTTCCCGGTATATTCTCCCTTGACCAATGGCAGCAAGCGTGGCGGCTCATTCGTACTTTGCGCACGCAGCGCTACGACCTCTGCCTGAGCCTCTACGGAGTGCCTGCGGCTACTGTTAGCCTGCTGACCGGCGTGCCGCACCGGGTGGGTTTTGCAGACGAAGCGCCACCGGGTTCCTTTACCTTGCTCGCAGTGGGTAGCCGTCTGCCGCAGGACCGTCATGAGGTGCATTGTGCCTTGGCGGTGGCGCAGGCGGCCGGCGCTGCGGCGACGCCCGACCACATGGAAGCCTGGGTAAGCTCAACAGATCATGCTTGGGCGGAAGAGGCGCTGACCGAACAAAACGATACAATCTGGGTGGCTTGCGGCCACGGTGCGCGGAACGGGTATGCCAAGCTCTGGCCAGAGCGCCATTGGGTCGAATTCATTGATCAACTTCACCGGGCGGGCTACCACGCTGTGCTGGTAGGAGGGCCGGATGAGGCTGAAGAGGCGCGGCAGATCGCCCGAGACTGCAAGAGCACGCCGTTAGTCCTGACCGGCAAGACGACGCTCGGTCAACTCGCAGCCGTATTGGAGCGGGTCGCGCTCATGGTTGGCAGCGATAGTGGGCCGTTGCATCTCGCCGTAGCCCTGGGCACGCGCGTTGTCGGATTGTACGGGCCTACCAATTGGAAGCGGTACGGGCCGTTCGGTCAGCCTGACGCCGTGCGGCGTCACCCCATATTCTGTAGTCCGTGCTACCGTCCGGAGACCGGTCAGCCTGCCACCTGCCGCTACGGTACGGTCGAATGCATGGAAAAGCTGGAGCCGGAGCAGGTGCTCACGGGTGTGCCCGCTGCAAGAGGTCGTACAGAACAGTAGAATAGGTGCTGGGCAAACATTGAGCGTGCGGACGAGACTAGTCCAGCCAATCCTGGTGCACGTAGCGCGATACCTTCAGGAATGAGGTGAGGCGGTTGGTTCCACTGTCCGTCTACAGGCCGGGTTTTCCGCGAAGCGCCGCCCCATGTTGTCGGGCACAGGTTGCAAACCTGTGCTACCGGAGCGGAGAAGAGGGCGTGGTGGTAAGCCCGATGTTAGGCCCACAGAGAATTCCGGTCAGGCACACTCCTTGTAGCGCGGGGGCTTGTTCCCCGCCTCTTAGATCAAGAGAATCAGGCGGGTCTTTGCCCGCAGCAAGCCACGGAATTGTGCAACGCAGAATGTTGAACCAAAGGAGAAATGAGCACTATGCGCGCAGCAGTCATTGGAATGCGACACGGTCACGTCAGCGAGTTTATCCGGGCCGTGGATGAAAACGAGACGGTCACGCTGGTCGGCATTGCGGAAGACGACCCCACGGTTCGCGAAAGAGTGGAAGCCGAGCACAGCGTGCCGGTGTATGCCGATTTCGGCCAGCTTCTCGAACGAGAGCAGCCCCAGGTCGTGGGCGTGGTCACGACGAATTCCACAAAATACCGGGCGTTGACGGCCTGTCTCGATCTCGGTATTCACGCCATCGCCGACAAGCCGCTGCTCACGGAAATGGAACAGCTCAAGCAGGTGCGGACGGCCCACCGCAAGGGCAAGGCGCGTCTTTCGATGATGCTCAGCCAGCGCTTCTCCGCGCCCCATCGGGCCTTGAAAGCGCGGGTGGATGCCGGTGACTTTGGCGACATCGTGCACATGTACGGCTTTGGCCCGCACCGGCTGCGTCCCGAAACGCGCAATCCCTGGGAACTCGATGCGGCGCAGAACGGCGGTGTGCTGGTGGACCTGGGTGTGCACTACTTTGATTCGCTGCGGTGGTTCTCCGGCCAGGAGCCGGTGCGGGTGGCGGCGCTGCAGGGCAACACGCGCTTTCCGGACCTGCCGCAGCTCTACGACCATGCCCACGCGCTTATGGACTTTGACGGCGGCATGAAGGGCATCGTCGTCGCCGACTGGCTCACGCCTGAGGCTGCGCCGTACCACGGTGATTACCGCCTCTACATTACCGGCACGCGCGGCACGGCGGAGATTGCGACGGCCGGTACCCTGGAAGCCTCCGGCCCCAACAAGCAAGGCGGCGTCCGCGTGGTGCTGGACGACAAAGAACCCTTTGATCTGGATGTCCCGCCGCTGCAACACACGCCCACCAGCGACTTTCTGGATGCCCTGGTCAACGACCGCGAGCCGTACGCCAGTGCCGAAGAGGTACTCCGCACCATGGAGGTGACACTGCATGCCAAGGCGGCGGCGACTTCGGGTGATTGGGTGAGCATTCCGAGCAAGTAGGATGCTGGTTGCCGAAGACTGGCAACTCCTCCGCGGTCTGGTTACTCAATCGGCGCTATTAATTCTGGATATGGTTCGATGCATGCCGGCAGGGTCTATCCGAGCGAATGCGAGGAAGCTAAAGTGGGTAAGAGATCGACTCGCACTCAGTTCCGCAGCGCGATTAGCGGAGCGGTTGGGAGTGGGCGCACTGCAGCCTTAGCTGCGCGCTACCTTATGGTGCAGCCCGCTTTCGTGCCGCCTGAAGATGGATTCCGCGCCCCCGTGCGGGGGCGAGTTTTCACGGGAATGACGGACATCTTGTCCAGTCACTCAGTACAGAGCGAAGAGTCACCAGTTTCCATTGCCACAAGGAGAATCTCCATGCGAATCACCGCGGTAGACACCTTCATCATGTGGGGAGAGCCACGCAACTGGGTCTTTGTGAAGATCTCCACTGACGAGCCGGAACTCTACGGCTGGGGCGAGGCGACCCTGGAGGGCAAGGACGCCACGGTGCGCACGTGCATCGGACAGCTTGGCGAGTTGCTTGTCGGCAAGGACCCGCTGGAGACCGAGCGGCTCTGGCAGTCGCTCTACAGGGACGGCTTCTGGAAGGGCGGCGTAGTCATCAACACCGCCATCTCAGGCATAGACCAGGCCCTGTGGGACATCAAGGGCAAGCACTACGGCGCACCGGTCTATCACCTGCTCGGCGGTCCCGCCCGCGACCGCATCCGTCTGTATACCCACGTCGGCATCTACGAGGCCGGGCGCATTGCGCAGGAAGCCGGCCAACTCGTGGGCGCCGGCTTCACCGCTCTGAAGACCGGCGCGTGGGCCACCGATGAGCCCATGGGCGACCACCAGGCGGCGGCGCTCCTGGGCGAACGTATCGCCATTCTGCGCCAAGCCGTCGGGCGGGACGTTGATCTGATGATTGACAACCATGGCAGGAGCCGCCCGGCCCAGGCCGTGCGCCAATTGCATGCCGTCAAGGACAGCCGCATCACGTTCTTCGAGGAGCCGGTGCCGCCGGACAACATAGAGGCGTTTCGGCCTGTGCGCGAGACCGCCCGGGAGCTGGGCATCGACCTGGCTACCGGCGAACGCTACTTCACCAAGTGGCAGTTCGCGCCCCTGCTGGCGGGCCAGTACGTGGACGTGATCCAGCCCGACCTCTGCCACGCGGGCGGCATCACCGAGGTGAAGAAGATCGCCGCGCTTGCCGAAGTGCACCACGTGCTCGTCGCGCCCCACAACCCCATGGGGCCGGTCTCCACCGCTGCCGCGGCCCACATCGGGATGAGCGTGCCCAACTACCTCACGCTGGAATACGTCTCCAGCCAGCCTTATCGCGACCGCGTGGTCAAGGAGCCGTGGCAGATCAAGGACGGCTACCTGCACGTGCCCGAACGCCCCGGCCTGGGCGTGGACCTGGACGAAGACGTCATCGCCGCCAACCCGCCCCGCAGCTTCTACTATTTCAAGAACCTCCGCGACGACACCGGCGCGGTGATGGATATCTAGACGGGTAAGTGAAGCGGTATCCGTTCGTCCTGAGCCTGTCGAAGGATGAATGGATACCGGCTTGGACTTTCGCACGCATTTCATGGAAAGCGAATTACGCCCTGTGAAGAGGGGACCGTGTCCTATGGAAAGCGGTGTGCGTCCAGTCAATTTGCGAACCCTGTCCGATGCGAACCGGATACGCGCGCAACTTGCTCAGTGCACTTTCACGCGAGGCTACGCCTTGTAGCAGGCGACTTCCTGCTCTTGGCCTTTGTGTTCCAGGGGCGGGTGGTCGTTGGTTTCGCAGTAGTCGTCGGCGATGGGGCAGCGCGGGTAGAAGCGGCATTGGGCCGGGGGATTTATCAGCGTGGTAACGCCGCCTTTGATTTTGACCGGTTCGCGCGCCACCGTCGGATCGGGCACCGGCACCGCGGAGAGCAACGCCTGGGTATAGGGATGCTGCGGGCTGCGCAGGATCTCCTCCGTGTCGCCGATTTCGACGATCTTGCCGAGATACATCACCGCAATGCGGCTGCACATGTACCGGGCCACTGCCAGATCGTGGGTGATGTAGAGATACCCAATCCCCAGACCGTCGGCCAAGTCTGCCATGAGCTGCATCACGCCGGTCCGCACGGAAACATCCAGCATCGAGGTCGGCTCGTCGGCCACGACGAACGACGGTTCGACGATGAGGGCCCTGGCGATAGCCACGCGCTGGCGCTGACCGCCGGAGAGTTCGTGCGGGTAGCGGAAGAGGAACGTGCGCGGCGGCGTGAGGCCGACGAGAGCCAGCATCTCCATTACGCGGTCCAAGCGATCCACCAACGTGCCGATGTCTTGCACCTGCAAGGGCTCGGCGATGGTATCGAAGATCGTGCGCCGGGGGTTCATCGATTCGTAGGGATCTTGAAAGATCATCTGCGCGTGTTTTCTGAATTCCTTCAGCGGCCTGCCGCGCAGCGTCGCGATGTCCGTTGGTTCGCCGGTACCGTCGTCAAAAATCACATGTCCGTCGCTGGGGTCTATCAGGCGCACCAACATCTTGCCGGTGGTAGTCTTGCCGCACCCGGATTCGCCGACCAGCCCCAGGCTTTCACCTCTCCCAAGCGTGAAGTTGACGTCGTCAACCGCGTGAATGAAGCGCTCGTTGCGGCGGAAACGGGAGGAGCCCGCCGGAAAGTGTTTACGCAATCCCTCCACCTGGAGCAAGGGGCGATCCTCGTTGGGTGAGGTCGGTTGTGCGGCTGCGGCCATTGCCTTAGTCCTCCGGTGGATTCCAGCAGTCGGCCCAGTGGTCGCCGCGGCGCACCGTTGGCGGCTCCTGCTCCGCGCACACTTCTGTCGCGAATGGGCAGCGGGGATGGAAGTGGCAACCGGTTGGCAAGTCCAGAGGGTTCGGTGGCTCACCGCCCAGCGTCGCTAATTCGTGCTTCTCGCCGGTTACGCTGGGGAACGCCGACATCAACGCCCGTGTGTAGGGATGGATGGGCTTGTTAAACACTTCCTCAGCCGTGCCGTACTCCACAATCTTGCCCGCATACATCACGGCGACGACATCGCTCACCTCGGCAATGACGGCCATATCGTGGGAAATGTAGAGCATGCTCATGTTGAGCTCTTTACGAATGTTCCCAAACTCACGCAGAATGTGATCCTGCACGATGACATCGAGGGCCGTAGTCGGCTCGTCCGCAATGATCAGGTCCGGTTCGCACGCCAGCGCCATGGCGATGATGGCGCGCTGTTTCATACCGCCGCTGTATTCGTGCGGATAGCGCTGAATGAAATTGGGAGAGAGGTTTACAAGCTTGTATAGCTCGCCCACGCGTTCCACCATGTCTTGGCGGGCAGCATTGCTGTGTTGTTCCAACGCCTCGATAATCTGGTCGCCCACGCGGTACACCGGGTCCAAGGCGTTCATGGCGGACTGGAAGACCATGGCAATGCGGTTCCAGCGGTACTTGCGCATCTCTTCTTCGGAGAGTGACACCAGGTCTACGCCGTCCAGCAGGACCTTGCCCCGCAGTATCTGGGCATTCTCCGGCTGGAGCCTTAAGAGCGCCAGGGCGAGAGACGATTTACCGCAGCCGGATTCACCCACCAGTCCCAACGACTGCCCTCTCTCCAACGAGAGCGAAACGCCGTCTACCGCACACACCTCACCTGCACGCGTTTGATAGTGCATCGTGAGGTCTTCGACGGCTAGCAGAGGGTATCCGCTCATAGACGCCGCAACCTTGGGTTGACGATCTCATCCATGGCTCGTCCGACGAGGTAGAACGACGTGCAGAGCAGCGTAATGGAGAGACTGGCCGGGAAGATGAGCCACCAGTATGCGCCGACCTGCAGCAAGTATCCGGCCGCTTCGGTGGTGTGGATCATGAGGCCCCAACTCATGCGCACGTCCAGGAGGCCCAAGAAGCTCAAGATCGCTTCCGAAAAGATGGCGCCAGTGACCGTGAACATCATGTAGAGGAACGAGAGCGGCAAGAGATTCGGGACTATGTGAATGAAGATTATGTGCAACGGGCCGCCGCCTGCGGCACGAGCGGCTTCGATATACGGCTTGACAACCACGGAAAGCGCCTGAGACTTCAAGAGAATGCTGGCGCCGCCGAAACCGGAGAGGATGCCGATGATGAGCGCCAGTTCAAAGTGCTCGACGCCAATCAGTGCACTCAAGACGATGAGGATGCTGATTCCCGGCATCATGACCATGAGATCGGCGAATCGCATCAATATCGTATCGATGATGCCGCCGTAATATGCGGCAACTGCCCCGACCGTCGTGCCAATGGTAACGGTGACGACGGCAGCAAGCAGCCCCAGCAGAAACTCGGTCCGCGCGCTGTGCATGAGCTGGCTGAGGACATCCCGGCCCAGGGGATCGGTGCCGAGCAGGTGGTTCCAACTGGGTGGCGCGGGTTGGCGGGTCTCATCGAACGCATAGCCGACAACGGGATCGTAGACTCGCTCCTCCCAAACGGTGTTCATGAGAATCGGATGGGCCAGGGCGAGCACCAGATAGAAGATGATGATCACGAGGCCGATTACGCCAATGCGCGTGCCGAGAAAGAGCGACCAGTTTTCGCGCAGGCTCCGCATGGCCAGGGTGAGCCGCACCTTCCGGATCGAAGGCGCGGCTTCTTGGGGGGCAACGTCTACAGCCACTAATACCTAATCCTTGGGTCCAAGAAGACGTAAATCACGTCTACCGCCAGGTGGGCGAGCAAAACGAAGATGCCTACGAACACGAACGCGCCGACCGCTAAGGGCAAGTCTTCCGCTACCGCTGCCGACACCAATGTCTGCCCCATGCCGGGCCACGAGAAGACCGACTCGATGATGACTCCGCCGTCCACGGCAAACGCCAGGCTGAAGACGAGGCTGGTCACCACCGGAAGCAAAGCGTTCCGCGCCACGTGTTTATCCCGCACGGCCTTTTCCGGCAGGCCCTTGGCGCGGGCCGCCAGCACGAAGTCCTCACGCATCGTCTCCAGCATGCTGTTGCGCGTGAGCAACATGGTGCCGGCAAAGCTAATAAGGGTCAGCGTGAGCACCGGCAAGACCATGTGCTTGACGATGTCCCAGGCAAGATGACCGTGACCCGTCAGCCGCCAGGCTCCGAGCATCACAGCCACGCTGGCCACGATGCTGCCAAGTTGGATGAGCCGCGCCCCCGCGATACGGAGCCGCGTGGTTATGACAAAGACGACGAATACGACGATGGAAAGCGCCAGCGCTGTGAGCATCATGCGGCCGAACAGCGTGTTCGCTTCAATCGGGGCATCTCGCCAGAGAACGGGGTCGAGGAACTTGCCGATGGGAAACCACCCCGCCTTGAAGGCGAAGAGCCAGATCATCATGAGAGCGAACCAGGGCGTGAAGACCGTGTAGAGCGTCACGCCGCCAATGGTGGTTGCGTACTCGGTCCAGCCGCCACGACGCCAGGCAATGATCTTGCCCAAGAGAAATCCCAGGTAGAACGAAAACACCGTGGCGGTGAAGAAGAGCGCCACCGTGCGCGGCAGGCGCTCGGCAATGACGTCTGCGACGGTGCGGGGATAAAAGCTGAACGATACGCCGAAACTGCCGGTAAAGACGTTTCTCACGTATACGAGGAATTGCTTCCAAAGCGGCTCGTTGAGCCCAAACTGGTTTTGCAGCCGCTCCCGGGCGTCCGGCGGCAATTCGGGATTCATCGCATACACGTTGCTGATGTCGCCCGGCTGCGCATTGACGATGAAGTAGACAATGCAAATGAACGCGAACAGCGTCAGCAGAATCTGCAGCGTTCTGCTAATGAGATAGCGAGCCATCCGCAGGCACCACCCCTTTGTGATTGACTATTGCGCCCTATTATTCACGCTTGCGGTCATGCAGTCAAACCAAACGCAGGCAATACGAGGAATAGCAGAAACTTGCGTTAGGACAAGGCCCAGGGCCTCAGATTCAGGCGTTGGTGCACGGTCGCGATAGGCACGTGGGTAGCCCTAGTGTGGCTCTGACGAGTTCACCCAAGCAAGGCGGTACCGTGTGGGGACTTCCTCTCACACCGACCCCTTTCTCGGAAGAAGGAGCCTTCGCTTCCGCCGGCAGGGGCTGTGCAATGCCTTCGGCGCGCCCGATGCTAGCATTTCCTGGGGTACGGGCGTGACAAGCGCGACAGGCGCGAGCCACAAACAAGAGTAGGGGCACGATACATCGTGCCCCTACCGCGTCTTGCATAACCCACAGCTTCGTCCAATCCCTGATGAGACCGACGCTAGAGGGCATCGGTCTCACCGGCGTACCGGCCGTGGGGTGTTACTTTACTTGCACTGCCGTCTGCATGCCGCCCACACCTTCCAAGCCGCCCAGGACCTCAGTGTACGGGAAGTCGACACTGGATGGCCGGTAGGAATCCAACTTCGGAATGGTGAAAAGCGTCACATAGGGCAGGTCTTCGGCAAGGAATTCCTGTAATTGGAATACCTTGTCGCGCGCCCCCTCGATGGTAGTCTCGGAGAGCAGGCTGAACGAGATTGCGTCGAACTCGGGATTGGCGTAGCCGCCCCAGTTGTAGCCGCCCTCGTTCTCCGGCGCGCGGCGGCCGTTAAAGAAGGTCTCCAAGTAGTCCGGGAAGAGGCTCAAGCTCCAACCCAGGATCCACATGTCAAGGTCTTCTTGCACGGTCTCGCTGAACAGCACGCCCACGATGACGTTGAAGCCGGTCAGGTTGGCGCGCACCGGAATGCCGACGTCATTCAACCAGCGCTCGATCCAGATGGCGAACGTGGCGCGCAGCGGATCGTAACCCGCGCTGGGCGCGATGATTGTCAAAGCCGGCACGTCCGAGCCGTCGGGCATTTTGAGACCCTTGCCCGCCTTGGCCACGAAGTTGCCGTCCTCGCTAATCTCCGGCTCTTCCTCATAGGTAAAGCCGGCGCTCTTGAGCAATTCAACGGCTTGCGTCAACCGCTCGCCTCTGGTCAGGCCCTGGCCGATCTTGGCCGTATCGGCGTTGAACCAGGCCGCGTTGCCGGACGGCACCATGGAATAGGCAGGAATGGCCGCGCCCTGCAGCACAGTCTGGGTCACAAACTCCTTGTCGATCATGATCGCCACCGCTTGCCGGAACTCACGGATGCTCATGGGCTCCTTACGCACGTTGAAGCCCAGATAGAACATGCCGTTGTCCAGATTGGAGACGATTTCCAGGTCGCCCGCCGCTTGAATACGCTCGCGGAAGCCCTTCTCCAGACCCAGGGGATTGAAGACGTAGTCAATGTCGCCTTTGGTTAGTGCCAAGATGGCGGCATCCTGGTTGCCATAGATGCTGAAGAGAGCGGAGTCCACGTGGGGGCCAACCGTGTACTCCAATTCCTTGTCACCGCCAGGCTCGCCGAAGTACGTGGCGGTGTAGCCCAGCCGCTCGTTGACTTCCTGCAAGACGCCGCTGGCATACCGCGTAATCACGGAGCCGGTGGCGTAGTAGTTGTCCGCCCGGCTGTTCTCGAAGAAGGCGCCCGGTTCCCACTTGCCGAACGTGAAGCCGCCCAGGGTGGGGTCGTTCTCAGGCACGTGCGCCATCAGCGCCTCGATTTGTGCTTCCGGTTCGCCGGCCTGCTTGGCCTCTGCCACCACGGGAGCCCAGTAGTGCTCGGGCAGAATCGGCATGAAGGCGAGGCCGAATTGCCAGATGCTCAGGCCGGGCGTCTGGGGATTGCCCTCGGCGTCGGCCGCCTTGAAGAAAATCTTGATGCGATGGCTGTCGATGGCCTCGATGCGGTCGAGGAAAGCGGGGTCGACCACGGCGCCAAAGTTACCGCTGATGCCCATCTCGAGCACGGTGTGCGCGGTGAAGATGATGTCGTCCGCATTAAGCTCCTCGCCGTCGCTCCACATGATGCCCTGTCTGATTGGCACCTCGGTAGTCCAGTACTCAGTGCCGTCCACGGTCTCTTTCGCGAGGTCCGTGGGGAAGTCCGCCGCCAAGCTCGGGACCCACTCGAAGTTCTGGTCCGAGTAGCCGTAGAGCGCGCCGGTCCAACCGCTCAGGACGTATTGCGTCCACACCGAGCCGCCGGGGCCGCCGTAGTAATTCCAGTAATTGCGCGAAATAGGTTCTTCAAAGATGCCCATGCGGTAGACCGACGGGCCCATCTCCTCCGGCGCTTCCACGGCTTCTTGCTCCGGCATGGCCTCCGGCGCGGCCGGCGCCTCCTGAGCGCACGACGCCAGCGCAATAGCCGCGAGAATGGCGACCAAGAAAATGGCCGCTCTCATCCACAATGATCTAACCACCGTGATACCTCCCTTGCTTGACTATCCCTAGTGCAGCATTTCTCGCTGAACTGAACCGCACGAATCCAAACATTTTTCTTAAGGTCGCTCCACCCGTTCTAGCGCGCGGAAAAAACCTCTTGCGAGAAACTACTGCAGTTACACGATTTGAGTCCATAGTGTACACGCTGCAATACACCCGTCAAGTTTCTGAGAAACAGTAGTAGGTGTAGCTCCGGCAAGGCAAGTCCGCGCAGCATCACGCCATAGCTACACCGTCAGACATAGTGATTCAGGACAGAGGATAAGACTGGATGGTGTGGCTACACCTGAGCTGAGCTTCAGGAGTTCCCTCTCTTGGGGGAGAGGCTTAGAGCCCAATGCTGTCGCATCAAGGTCAAGGCGGTACGCTCATTGGGCGCGCTTTGCCCCCTCTCCCTGGCGAGAGCAGGCGAGAAGACTCCCTCTCCCTGGGGAGTGTATAGACCGGACACATGGGTTACA
>JAAXIC010000018.1 GCA_012270555.1 Chloroflexota bacterium | reverse complement strand
GGGCTTGTCCCCCGCCTCTTGGCTCGAAAGGCAGATACCCGCTCGCTCCAGGCGTTATGCAACCTCCGCCAGCACCGCCACTACGTGCCAGTAGAGATTCCACACCTCGCGCAAGAAAATGAACTGGTTGGCGTCGTTGGTCGGATAGAGGTGCGCAAAGAGGACAAAAGACCGAAACACCACGGTCGTGTGTTCCCTGGCAGCCTCTGCCAGGTGCAGGGACTCGCTGTAGGGCAGAAAAGCATCGGCGTGGTCGTGGGCGATGTAGAGACGCGCGTCTACGTCGTGCATGGCGGGAGCGGGCGAGATGTCCTGCAACCAACCCACCAGCGTCGGATCGCGCGCCAATATTTCCGCCGTACGGTGCGGGTCTTTATTTTCGTAGAGCGCGAGCAGCGTGCGTCCTCGTTGCGACAGCGTTGCGGGAGGTTCGGCTTCACCAGCAAGAGCGGCTTGCAGCGCGACACGCTCGGCATTGCTCTCCACGGTTGCCAGCAGCGCGTGTTGAAACAAGCTGGCGGCAAGCGGATCAGGCACCCAGGACTCAACCTTGCCGTTCACTACTACCTGCTGCGTGGTCACGGCGCTGAGCACGCTTGCCGCATCGAAATAGCCGCCAAAGCTATGCACAAACGCTACGTCGTCACGAATGCGGGGATCGGCCGCCGCCCGCAGCGCGAGCCCGGCGCCGACGGAGAAACCAAGTATGCCGATACGCTCGCGGTCAACCTCCGGCAGTGCGCGCAGGTGCATCAATGCCTCTATGATGCCCTCGATCTCCAACGGGTCGATGATGCCCGCTTCCATGCGGCGCGACTGGTGAATGAGCACCACAATGCCCTGCTGCGCCAGGCCGCGCACGAGGGCTTGCGCATAGGGATCGTCCGCCGGCGACGCAATGCCCAAGTAAATGAGGATGGCTCCATAAGGTCCCTCCCCGTCCGGCAGGTAGAGGTCGCCAAACAACGCCGCGTCAGCGCCGCTGTAGGTAGTTTGTTCTTGGCGTATGGGATTGCCAAGCGCATTCAGCGGCTTGATTGGAATCTGCGGCAACACCTCGGTGAGCAAGAGCGCCGACTTCACGATGGAGCGCTCTTGCACAGGGCTCAGGCAGCTTGTCAGCAGCAAGCCAAAGCCCAGAAGCAGGAGGATGTATGGACGAAGTAGCCGCATCGGTCTGTTCTTATCGCTCTGCAAGAACATGTGCTTAGGCTGTTGTCGATCGTCACGGCTCTATTGTATGCCACCCGTCGGCAAGGGGATAGACATGCGCTAAACAGCGTTGGGAATCCTCGCCGTTCAGCCTTCGACAGGCCTGTACTGAGCTTGTCGAAGTGCTCAGGCCGAACGGAGCAATCTCATGTCTGGCGGGATCGTAGTGGACACGTGCTTGAAGAATCCGTCCCGTAACGGGCAAGAGCTATTCTGTGAGAGTGCTTACCGTATAGTGCCGGTTCATCTCCTTAAAAAGCAGTATCATTGGCCTTCCAAACTTGACCGACAAGGCTTCTTCACCTATACTCAAGGTGTAATGTCTGCATCGCATAGGCAGGCGTGGCGCATTCGTCTAGTGGCCAAGGACACCGCCNNGGTTCGAATCCCGTATGCGCTACCAAGAAGTGGCTTCACAGCGAGTCGTTGGCTTGTTGTGAAGTCAAATTTCATGAAGAGCAGTTGTCGGTCAGTTTGTGAAGAAGATGCTCATGGACAGTGGGGTATCGGAGAAACCGTTACAAGGATGCTAATTGGTTAGCGTTGCCGCTTTTGGCTACAGGTGCGGCAACTGCTTTGCTAACCTTCAGGGGTGTAGTTCGGCCGCTCTCGTCAGGTGATGAGGGCGGGTTTTTCTTGTAATGACAGTGGAACGAGAGCAAAGACAGGATATAGGCGATAGGAGAGGAAAACGTTAGGATGGCTAAGGCCAAACCGGAAACTGAATCACGACAAACAATGGCAAAGACGTACGATCCCGCGCCGGTGGAGGCGCGCTGGTACCCCTTCTGGGAAGAGGGGGGCTACTTTGCGCCGCGCGCAGACGCCACGGGCGAGCCGTTTACGGTCATCATGCCGCCGCCGAACGTCACCGGCGAACTCCACCTCGGCCACGCGCTTACGGCCGCCATCGAGGACGTGCTCGTGCGCTGGCACCGCATGCGCGGCGACGCCACGTTGTGGGTGCCCGGCACCGACCACGCGGGCATAGCGACGCAGGTGGTGGTGGAGCGTCTGCTGCAGGAGGAAGGCACTTCAAAGCAGGAGCTGGGACGCGAGAAGTTCGAGGCGCGGGTGTGGGAGTGGGTGCACAAGTACGGGAACGTCATCGACGACCAGCACCGCCGTCTCGGCGCTTCCTGCGACTGGTCGCGAGATACGTTCACGCTCGATCCGGGACCGGCCCAGGCCGTGCGCACCACGTTCGTGCGGCTCTATCACAAGGGCCTCATCTACCGCGGCGAGCGCATCACCAACTGGTGTCCGCGTTGTTCTACCGCCCTTTCCGATCTAGAGGTCGCCCACGAGGAAGAAGACGGCCATCTGTGGTACATTTCATACCCGCTTGTCGAGGATGAGTCCGTCGCAATTACCGTCGCAACCACGCGGCCGGAGACCATGCTCGGCGATACCGCCGTTGCCGTGAATCCGGACGACCCCCGTTACCGGCATCTCCTAGGCAAAGAGGTAAGCCTCCCATTAACTGAGAGAAAAATACCTATCATTGCCGATGACGCGGTGGAGGCGGAGTTCGGCGCCGGCGCGCTCAAGGTGACGCCGTCCCACGACATTGCCGACTTCGAAATCGGGCAACGGCACGACCTTGAGTTCATCAACGTGTTGAACCTCGACGCCACCATGAACGAGCATGCCGGCGCCGCCTACGCGGGCATGGACCGCTACGCCTGCCGCGAGCAGGTCGTGCGCGATCTGGAGGCGCAGGGGCGCTTGGTGAAGATCGAGAACCATCGGCATGCCATCGGCCACTGTTTCCGCTGCGACACCATTGTGGAACCGCTGGTGAGCACACAGTGGTGGCTGGAGGCCAAGCCCCTGGCGGAGCCGGCCATCGCGGCCGTGCGCAACGGCACAATTCGCATAATTCCCGAGCACTTCGAGCGCATCTACTACAACTGGATGGAGAACATCCGCGACTGGTGCATCTCACGGCAGCTCTGGTGGGGGCATCGCATTCCCGTGTGGTACTGCGTTGCCTGCGAGGCAATCGCGGTGCCTCCGGCGGACGATGTGATGCGCGATCCAGATACTTGCGGTGAGTGCGGCGGCGCACTGCGGCAAGACCCGGACGTGCTCGACACCTGGTTCAGCTCCGCTTTGTGGCCGCACTCGACCCTGGGCTGGCCCGATGACACGGAAGACCTGCGCAGGTTCTACCCCACCACGGTCATGGAGACCGGCCACGACATCCTCTTCTTCTGGGTGGCGCGCATGATCATGACGGGCATTGAGAACATGGGCGACATTCCCTTCCGCACGGTCTACTTGCACGGGCTCATCCGCGACGTGGAAGGCCAGAAGATGAGCAAGCTCTACGGCAACGTGATCAATCCGCTCGTCATAGTGGAGGAATACGGCGCCGACGCGCTGCGGTTTGCGCTCGTCACGGGCACGACGGCGGGCAATGACATGCGCTTCACTACGGAGCGCATTCAAGCGGCGCGCAATTTCGCGAATAAGCTATGGAACGCGAGCCGTTTCGTGCTCAGCAACCGCCCGGAAGGCGCGACGGGCATTGCGTCCGAGACGGACGCGCCCCAACTCTCCCTCGTGAATCGCTGGATCATCAGCCGCCGCAATCATACGGTTGCCGAGGTCACGCGGCAGTTGGAACAGTTTCATCTCGGCGAAGCCGGACGCACGCTGCAGGAATTTGTTTGGAGTGAGTTCTGCGACTGGTACATCGAAGCGAGCAAGGTGAGCCTCTACGGCGACGATCCTGAGGCGCGGGCGGTAACCCAGAGCGTGCTTGAGAATACGCTGGCCGTGATACTGCGCCTGCTCCATCCTTTCATGCCGTTCGTCACCGAAGAGATTTGGCACTATCTGTATCCTGAGGCCCTGTCGGATGGCACAGGGAGCTTGATCGCCGCGCCGTGGCCGGCGGCCGGGGAACGCGATCGGGAAGCTGAAGGGTTCTTGGATGAACTGATCGAGGCGATTCGGGGCGTGCGCAATATCCGCGCCGAGTACGACGTGGAGCCGGGCCGCTACATTCCCGCGACAATCGTGGCCGGCACTCAGAGCGAATCAGTCGCAGCCCATACCGCAGTTATCGAGTTGCTGGCCCGCGTGCGGCCGCTGACCGTCCACGCGGCGCTTGCCGAAAAACCGGATCAAGCCGTCTCGGTGCTCACCAGCCGCCTGGCCGTGTACGTGCCGCTCGCCGGGCTGCGCGACGTGGAGCAGGAACGCCAGCGACTCCAAAAGGAACAGGCGGACATCCTTGCCAATCTGAAGCGCACGCAAGGCTTGCTGGCCAACGAGAACTTCGTAAACCGGGCGCCGCCACCGGTGGTGGAGAAGGAGCGCGTTAAGCTGGGCGACCTGGAACTGCGCGCCCAGCAGGTCCGCGAGCGCTTGGCAGGGCTTGCCTAGAATTAGTACATTATTCTTGGATGGCCTTTACTATGAGAAAAACGTGACCAAGCCGTTCGCCCTGAGCAGCGTCGAAGGGTGAACGGCGGAGGTAGCGGGTAGCAGCTCTGCACCCTATCTCTCCGTTCATGCTTCGACAAGGGCTTTCGTAAAGCCCAGTCTTCGCGAAGCCCACTCAGCACGAACGGAGAGATGTGCGTTCATTTTCATTCCCTTGTGTGGCCGACAGACGGCCATGGAGATTCCCGTGACTCGGCAAAGTGCAAATTGGATTGGTCTGTGGCGAGCGCCGCGGGTGTCATTCTGTAACTTGCGCTACGATAAGGCGGGAAGTGCGTGCTTGACGATATAGTGGTTTCCCGCGCGTGCGGGATTCATTGAGCGAGGGAATTCGATTAATTCCCAACAAACATTAGAGGACAGTTTTGACTGATGATTACGTTAGTTTGGAATGACGTTCCCGCCACGCAGTTGGTGATGGCGGCGCAGGAAACGCAGCGCTTGGCGGATGCGGCGGCGGAGAAAGAAGAGACGCTGCAGTGGGCGCGTGCCGCGATCAGGGCAGCCGCGGCCGTTGATCCGGTCGAGTGCGACCTCGCGCCATTCGAGGCGTTGGCCGCCGCGTTGACGGCTGCGGATGACGAAGAACTCGTAAAGGATGCGACGGATGCGCTGGCCAAGCATCCGCAGGCGCTGTTTACGCTCGCCACCGCAGCGCGCAAGAAGAAGTGGGAAGACCTTGCCAAGGCCACGATGGTGCGGTGTCTCGCGCAAACCGGCGCTATGGCGTGGCCGAGCGAGTTTCCGTACCAGCAGCAGTGGAAGCAGCAGTTTGAGGAGCAACTCGTCGGTACGCTGCTCAAGGTGTGGAAGAAGCGTGCCACGCGCGCCGTAGCCAAGGAAGCGGTGGCATTCGCTACAGAGGCCGAGGAACTGGACGCCAAGCAGGTGGAAGAGAACCTGAAAGCCCTGCTTACTCCGGCAGACCTCTGGACGACTCCGGTACGACGCGGCCGCCAAACACGCGGCCGGCAGGCGTCGTCCGGCCGCACCCGCAGCGGGGGCAAGCGAACCTCGACCACGAGCCGGACGCAACGATCCCCGTCGCGCTCGCGGACGACGCGCAAAGCGGAGAGTGACGCAAACTAGCGGCGCAAGTGTGCTCCGCCTTAATTGGCCGCGCTTGATCGCTGCGCCCGCGACCACGCGCGCGGAGCAGCCTGGCCGCGAGCACGAGAGCGCCATTCCGTGTCGTGCCTTGCCCTATCTCGACCGGCATCCCATCCAGCCTCTTGCTTTTCTCCAGCATAGCAGGCAATATAGGACTGTCAAGAGCTTTACTAGACTTTTCGCTCCATGGCGACAATCATTACTCTCACCACCGACTTTGGTACTGCCGACGGCTTTGTAGGCGCGATGAAGGGCGTAATCCTGAGCTTGGCCCCGCACGCAACCCTCGTTGATATTACCCATGGAATACCCCCGCACGACATCCGGTCGGGGACGTTCGCGCTGGAGACGGCAATTCCATACTTTCCGCCGGATGCTATCCACGTCGCCGTGGTGGACCCCGGCGTGGGCAGCGAACGGGCGGCCATTCTCGTCGAGACCGTGCACGGGCGGTTTCTCGCCCCGGACAATGGTGTGCTCACCAGTATTGTTCCCCGCATTGACGCGGCGCGCATCTACACGCTGGATAGACCGGAATTCTGGCGGCCCGCCGTGAGCGCGACGTTTCACGGACGTGACGTTTTCGCGCCCGCAGCCGCCCACCTGGCGAATGGCGTCCGGCCTGAGCGACTGGGAACAAGGACGGCCCGCATGGAGCGGCTTTCCTGGCCCCAGCCTCAACGGTGTGGCGATGAGATTCGCGGCGAAGTGATCCACATCGATCGCTTTGGTAACCTGATTACCAACCTACGGCTGGAAGACCTGGGTAAGGAGACCAAAGACGTTCGCTTTCGCGTGCGCGACCTGGAGATTCGCGGCATTACGCCGCACTATGCCGCGGGCAATGGCCTCATAGCGGTGGTGAATAGCGGCGGTCGCATTGAATTCGCTCTGCCCAGCGCGCCTGCCGCGCGAACGTTGGACATCGACGTCGGTGAAGAGATACGGATACTGCTGGCGTAGCAGGAGGGGCTTGCAGCGTCCCGAAGAATATTGACAGGGCGGATTGCAGCAAGGAGGCAGCACATGAGCACGCTCATGCCGGAGCGCACCAGAGCGCAGAACCTGAGCAGCGATGCGTTCCTGGAATATCTGGCGGACTGGCACGCCGCTCTGGAAACGCTCGACCTAGCGGCGGATTGGTCCGCAAACGGCGTGGCGGCACAGAACGTCGCCGTCTTTGTGGTGGACATGGTGAATGGGTTCTGCCACGAGGGCCCGTTGGCGGGCGACCGGGTGAATGCACTTATTGCGCCTGTGCGGGATGTCATTGAGCGCGCCTACGCCCGCGGCGTGCGCCACTTCCTGCTGCCCCAGGACACCCATCGGCCTGACGCATTGGAATTCGCCCAGTTCGGGCCGCACTGCATAGAAGGACAGAGCGAATCCAAAACGGTACCGGAACTGGCCGCCCTGCCTGCTGCCGAACACTTCACGATTGTGGCAAAGAACTCTCTCCATCCCGCGTACGGCACCGTATTGCAAGACTGGCTCGAGCAACATGCCGAGGTGCGCTATTTTCTCGTCATCGGCGATTGCACGGACCTCTGCGTCTATCAGACGGCCATGCACCTGCGCCTCACCGCCAACGCCGCCCAGCGCGACTGTCAGGTCGTGGTACCGGAAAACTGCGTGCAAACGTACGACCTCCCCGTTAGCGTAGCGCAAACCATCGGCGTGATGCCCCACGACGGCGACCTGCTGCATCTCGTATTTCTCTACAGCATGGCGCTGAACGGCATCCGCATCGTGAAAGAAGTAATATAGAGGCGCTTGTCCCGTGACGATTCATCGACAAGTGCGGTGTTATTTGTGTGTCGGCCCACTATCCGTCATTCCCGCGAAAGTTCGCCCCCGCACGGGGGCGCGGAATCCATCTGCCTAATGAGGAGCTAAACCGTGAAACTAGTGCAGTACTATGATGTTGATTCGCGCATTCGCGTCGGCGTCGTGCAAGACGAACAGGTTATCGACATCACCGACCCGGAACAAGACCTCACGACCACGCTCGACTTTGTGGATGAGGCCCGCCGGCAGCGCCGCTCGCTCGACGACGTAATTGCCGACCGGCTTGCCGACGCCTCCGGCGGCGCGCATGCATATGCAGAACTCCTCGAGCCGGACGAACCGAGGCTCACCATGCCCTTATTCCCACCGCAAGTCTGGGGCTGTGGTGTGACCTACCGCCGCAGCGCGGAATTTCGTGACGCCGACATGGAAGGGCCCATGGGCATCTACGACAAGGTCTACCAATCCGACCGCCCGGAGATCTTCTACAAAGGCGACACGCAGCACTGCGCCGGGCCGAATGAGCCCATCGGTATTCGCGTCGATTCCAGCTTCACGGCGCCGGAGCCTGAGCTCGCCTACGTGCTGGGCTTCGAGAATGAGATTATCGGGTATACGATCTGCGATGACGTGTCGGCCTGGGACATCGAGCGCGAGAATCCTCTCTACCTGCCGCAGTCCAAGATCTTCCTCGGCTGCACGGCCCTCGGGCCGACCCTGGTCACGACGGGTGAAATCACCGACCCCTACCATCTGGAGATCACGGCACGCATCCGCCGCGACGGCGCGGTGATCTTCGAGAGTTCCGCTAATACCGACCAGATCCGCCACCCGTTCGAGACCCTGACCGCGTATCTCGTGCGCAATAACCCGGTGCCGGTGGGCACCGTGGTAAGCACGGGCACGGGCATCATCGTGACGGAAGACGCCGCGCTGCGGGCCGGCGACGTTGTGGAGATCGAGATCGCCGAAATCGGCCTGCTCGCGACGCCGGTGCGCCAACTGACCGCCGACGAGTAGACCGCACTCAACCGCGCCAGTCATGAACGGTCAACCGTACTCATGACAACTAAATGACCGCACCGGTTTTCCGGTGCGGCCTCTGCCAATAACGGCTAACGCTGCAATGTCCGGTCAGGAAACAGTGAGCCAAGCCGGACGCCGCTCCTCAAAAGCGGCAATGGCAGCTTCCTGCTGCAAGGTGAGGCCGACCGCGTCCAGGCCGTGGAGCAAGCGGTGCTGAACGGTGGGATCGACCGCAAACGTCGCCGTAAAGCCCTGGTTGTCTTGGATCGTCGTGTTCGCCAGGTCCACCGTGATTTGGTAACCGTCTATGGTCTGCGCCCGCCGCGTCAACTCTGCCACGTCATCCGGCGGCAGCACCACCGTCAGCATGCCGTTCTCCACGGCGTTATTGGCAAAGATGTCGGCAAAGCTCGGGGCAATGATGGCGAGAAACCCGTACTCTTTGAGCGCCCACGCCGCGTGCTCCCGCGAGGAGCCGCAACCGAAGTTTCTGCCGGTGACGAGGATCGTCGCGCCGTCGTAGCGCGCGTCATTCAACTCAAAGTCCGGGTTGGGCGTCGTGCCGTCCTCAAAGTACCGCCAATCGAAGAACGCAAATGGACCGTAGCCCGTACGCTCGATCCGCTTGAGAAACTGCTTGGGGATGATCTGGTCGGTATCGACGTTCACGCGGTCGAGGGCGGCTACCTTGCCGCTGTGTTTTACAAATGGTTCCATTTCTATTTCCTTGTGCCAACAATTCCAATGGGGCGTCTAACTAGGCCATCAATCATCACACGCTCGGACATTAGCCGCAGTCCTCGCCCACCAGAGTTTAGGGCCGACGCCACTTCTCTCACCACTCGCGCACGTCCACAAAGCGCCCCGCAATCGCGGCAGCGGCGGCCATCTGCGGACTGACAAGATGGGTGCGTCCGCCTTTGCCCTGGCGGCCCTCGAAATTGCGGTTGGAGGTCGAAGCGCAGCGCTCGCCGGGAGCGAGAATATCCGGGTTCATGCCCAGGCACATGGAGCAACCGGCCTCGCGCCACTCGAAACCGGCGGCCTGAAAGACCTCATTGAGCCCTTCGCTTTCCGCCTTCTGCTTGAGCAGGGTCGAGCCGGGCACCACCATCGCCCTAACGTCGGGGTGGACCCGCTTGCCATGCACGATGCCGGCCGCCGCCCGCAGGTCTTCCAGGCGCGCGTTGGTGCACGATCCCAAGAAGACGCGGTCTACGGCAATGTCCTGAATGGGCGTGCCGCCCTCTAGTCCCATATAGGTCAATGCCCGCTCTGTGGCAGCTTGCTCCTCCGGCGATGTCATCTCGCCCGGACTAGGCACGGACCCGGTCACGGGCACCACCTGGCCGGGGTTGGTGCCCCAGGTGACGTGCGGCGCGAGCGTAGCGGCGTCGATCTTCACCACGCTATCGTAGGCGGCGTCGGCATCGGTCGCCAGCGTCCGCCAGTAGGCGAGCGCCTCATCCCAATTGGCCCCCTGCGGCGCATATTTGCGACCCTTGAGATACGCGAACGTCTTCTCGTCGGGCGCGATCATGCCGGCGCGCGCGCCGCCCTCGATGGACATGTTGCAGACGGTCATGCGCCCTTCCATGGAGAGCGACCGTATCGCCTCGCCGGTGTACTCGATTACGTAGCCCACGCCGCCGTCCACGCCGATATGCCCAATGATGCCGAGAATGATGTCTTTGGCGGTCACGCCTTGGGGTAGGTCGCCGTCCACCCGTACTTCCATGGTCTTGGGCTTCTTCTGAATGAGGCACTGGGTGGCAAGCACGTGCTCCACTTCCGAGGTGCCGATACCCAGCGCAAAGGCGCCAAACGCGCCGTGGGTGGAGGTGTGGCTGTCGCCGCAGACAATCACTTTGCCGGGTTGCGTGTAGCCCAATTCCGGCCCGATGACGTGCACAATGCCTTGGTTCGGACTGCGATAGCCGTAGAACGTCAAGCCGAATTCGGTGGCGTTCTGCTCCATCGCCTCGATCTGCCGACGGGATATGTCGTCCGCGATGGGCGCGCCGCGGTCCGCCGTAGGCACGTTGTGGTCGACGGTCGCAACCGTCAATTCAGGCCGCCGCGCGGTGCGGCCGCTCAGCCGCAGCCCCTCGAACGCCTGCGCCGATGTGACTTCATGCACCAGGTGCAAGTCCACGTAGAGCAGCGCCGGCCCGTCTGGCTCCTCATGCACCACGTGACTTTCCCAAATCTTCTCGAACAGCGTCTTTCCAGCCATAGCAGTCTCTCAATTTTCCTGCGGCGAACCATTCTGTAGGGAAGCGGGCACGGGTGCCCACACGCCTCCTGCATACATTATTGTACTCCAGAACTGTGGTGGGCGTGTTGGTGCTGCAAGGAATAACTCGCAGCCGGCAACGTTACTTCCCATAGGCCCTCTTCACGTGCTCGCAACGCTCAAGCCAACCATGCTACAGCGCTGTAGCGAGTTGGCGCCGGGGCTACCCATCAGGTCTGACCATGCGCTGGAAGAGTCACGGGCCGAAATTTGAATTTGACAGTACTCTTCGGGTATCTGTATGATTCTCGTTGCGCTATACTTCTGTACTTATCGTGTTTCGCATACTGTCTTATTTTCAAGCTCTAGTGGACTGAGAGGGTGGTGCTCGCAGTGGCTACTCCTGCTACTATCGCACGTTTTAGATACTGGCCGGTATTGGCCTTTACTTTCTTCCTCACCATGCTTCTTGCCGCGGTGTGGTTCTTCGCGGGTCCGGCGCGGGCCGACGAGAGCTTGAAGCCGGAGCGGCCCACTGGTTTGAGCGTTGCGGAAAGTAGTGCAAGCCGTGAACGCACCTGAATCGTGATTTTCTTGCTACTTTGATCGTGACGCCAGATGAGGGAGACCGCTCGGACACTAGTCTGTTTGCTGGCGCTGCTGTTTAGCGCCGCCGGCCTCGCCGAGAGCGCGCTGGCGGCGGCGGCAACCCCTACCATCACCGGTCCATCGGAAGTCACCGGCGCGTCGTTCGAGGTGACCGTCACCTTCTCGGAAGGCGTCACCGGTTTCACGCAGAGCGAGGTCACGGTGGGGAACGGCAGCGCCACCGGCTTTACGGCGGAAAGCACCACCGTCTACAAGGTGACCATCGCGCCGACGGCCGGCTACAACGGGAACGTCACGGTGGACGTGCCCGCCGGGGTGGCGCAGAGCATCAGCGACAGCGCCAATAACCTCGCCGCCGCGCAATTCTCCACCACCGCAACCTTCGCCTCCGCCTGCGCTACCGGCAGCGCGGTCTCCGACAAGACGAACACGGGGTTAGTGGCCGATTGCGCCGCGCTGCTGGCCGGGGAAGACACCTTGAAGGGCACCGCCACCCTGAACTGGGACGCGAACACGAGCATCTCCAGTTGGAACGGAATTGCGCTCAGTGGCCTCACACCGCAACGTGTCATAAGGGTCGAAGTGGGCAGTAGGAGTCTCAACGGCAGCATTCCCACGCAGTTGGGCAACCTCTCCGCGCTCCTCGTCTTGAACCTTCAGCACAATAAGCTGAGCGGCAGCATCCCCCAAGAATTGGGCAGCCTCTCTGAGCTTACGAAACTAGAGATGCAGGACAATATGTTGAGCGGCAGTATCCCCAAAGAGCTAGGCAACCTTACGAAGCTGACCCACCTGCACCTACCTACCAATCGCTTAAGCGGTAGCATTCCCAAGGAGTTGGGCGGCCTCTCCGCGCTAACTTTACTGAATCTTGGCGCCAATCAGTTAAGTGGCAGGATCCCTGAGGAGTTGGGCAACCTTACCAATCTGACTAATCTATACCTGTATGACAATGAGTTGAGCGGCAGCATCCCTGAGGAGTTGGGCAACCTCTCCGCGCTGAAAGACCTTTGGCTGCACGACAATCAGTTAACCGGCAGCATACCCACGCAGTTGGGCGATCTCTCTGCGCTGCAGAAACTTTACCTGTACGAAAACCAGTTGACCGGCAGCATACCCCCTGAGTTGAGCAACCTCAGCAACTTAATTGACCTGGACCTGGACTCAAATCGGTTGAGCGGCTCCATACCCACCGAGTTGGGCGGCCTGGCTAAACTGCAGTACCTCTTGCTAAGCAAAAACCTGTTGAGCGGCGAAATCCCGATTCAGTTGGGCAATCTGGCCCAGCTAAAACGGCTCTACTTGCAATTCAATCACTTGAGCGGCTCCATACCCTCTGAGTTGGGTAACCTCATCAACCTGACCCGGCTGCGCCTCCAGTGCAATCAGTTTACCGGCACCATCCCGGCATCCCTCGGTGCACTCACGGCCCTGGAGGACGCGGATTTCAGAGGCAACCAGCTTACGGGAGGCATTCCAGACAGCATGTCCGGGCTGCCGGTCAAGCTGGACGAACCCATTGACTGCACGAGGGCTGTGCACAATTCGCCCGGCAATCCGCACAACTCAAATGACGAGAACAACTGGCCGCCGCGCTTGACCGTCACGTTGACGTGTCCCACCGGCCCGCTGACCGAGGGAGAAACGCTAAGTTGCACCCTGACGCTCAAGAATACGGGAGGAGAAAAGACGCTGACCGACATCACCTGGCGGCTGCCAACGCTGGGTGTAGGCCCGCAGACGCTCATCCCCGCCTGGCCGCGGGACCCGCCTGGCGAGCTTAAGCCCGGCCGGTCGGTCAAACTGCAACTCGCCTATGGGCCGCTCAGCCCCCGCCGCGGCACGGCGGAGCTCGCGCTCTCCCAGGTCCTCATTGACGGCACAACCACGCAACCGACGCGCTTGGTAGTGCCCTGGCCGGCGCCCCTGCCCCTCACGGTAATCGCCGACAGCGAAGAGACCGACGCCGTGACCGTTACCCACATGGCGGACGTGCGGGCGTTGGCGCCTAGCACGTTCGCGGGTGACGAATGGCCACAGGCAAGGTCGCATAACGAAGACTCCATAGAAGGCAATCTCGGCGTCACAGACGAAGTCACGTATAGAGCAACGGCGGGACCGCCGCCTAGAACGCTGCTGCGCGTCGCATTGAAACGAAGCCTGGAACCCGCCAACGATGGGCAAGCGTCCAACTACACGCTCACCATTACTAACGTTGGCCGGCATCGCTGGCTGAGTAACTTGGAGTGGTGGTCACCCACGCTGCGCAGACGTGGCCAAGTAGGCGACGACGGCAGGCTCCGCCCCGGCGAGAGCGCCGTGGTGGAACTCCCCTACCAACCGGCAAACTTCCGCGGGGAACCAGCGATGTTCTCCGTCATCGTGTCCAGCACGCAGACCGGCACGGTGGCCCTCACCCACGTCGAAACTGACTCAGAATCCACTGTGGCCGTTCCTGCGTCAACGGCGGCCTCAAATGAAAACGGTGTCACGGACGCCGGCGGCGTCAACGACGAAAGCGGCGTCGAGGAGGAAATCCTCGCCACGGTGACGGCCCCACCGTCGCGCTCGCCGCTGCAGGTCGAGTTGAGAATGAGCGAGGAGCCGGTAGCCGTCGGGCAAGCCGCCAATTACACGCTCATCATCACGAACACCAGCCGCTACTGGTCGCTTTCCAAACTACACTGGTCGTCCCCCACGCTCGGCATCGCAGGCCAGGACGTCGACGACGGCAGACTCAGGCCCGGCGAGACCGTGGTTGTGCGTCTCGCCTACGAACCGGCGCACGTCCGCTGGCAGCCGGCAGCATTGGCTGTGGGGCGGGTCTACGGCATACGCGGTGAGACCGTCCGGCTCGAACCTCTCACCCTTGCCTGGCCGGAGCCGCTCCCGCTCATGATCACCGTGAGCGGCAGACTGAAAGTCAGCGAGGACGAATACCGCCCCGTGACCACCCACGCCAGCTACGTGTCGGCACTGCATGCGCCGTCGCTGACGCTACAATCCGTGCCGTGGCCCGCCGGACAGCCGGCGTCGGTGGGCATCGCGGCTGCCAGGGAAGTGCGCGTTGTGCCGGCCGCTACGCCCCTGAACGTCACCTACTGGAATACGTTCAACCCGCAATCGCCGCTGTACCCATTGTTGCTCGACTTCATGGGTGGAACAGTCATGCTCTCGCCGCAGATACGGGCGCCCGCGGACATGACAAGTGTCACGGAGAGCACCTTTTCCGCGTATCTGGTAGCCGCCCCGCCAGCGCCGCTCGAGCGCGCGCCGGTTGGTAACACGACGGCAATGTTGGACATGGCGCCCAGGGTGCGCATAGGCGAGCAGTTCGTAAAACGCCGGGAAAACGACAACGGCGTGGTGCGGAGCCTGGTGGGCAATACGGTCACGGTGCTCCGGCTGCTCGATGCCAACGGCGCTGCCATTACGCATCTGGACAAGCCGCTGGAATTGCGCGTATATCTGCCTGGATCGCGGCTGCCGCCGGGTGTGACGCACGCCGACGTGTACTGGGCGCGGTGGGACGCGGCGCAGCAACAGTGGCAGCCGCTGCCAACCCGCAGCGACGGTGATCATCTGATCGGCGCCGCACAGCAACTCGGTCTCTTCGGCGTGATTGCGGCAACACCGCCGAGCCGAGACCTGGAGAGCGGCATGCGCTACTACTACACCACCGGCAAGCACGTGGGCTTCGCCTTCAAGGAGTACTTCGACGCCCACGGCGGGGTGGCGCGGTTCGGCTACCCGGTGACCAATGAGTTTCAACGAGCCGGGCTGACGGTGCAGTACTTCGAGAAGGCCCGCTTCGAGTACCGTCCGCATCTCGCCGGGACTCCCGCTGCAGTGACGTTGGGTCGGCTGGGCGATGAATTGTTGACGCTGTGGGACGCGCATCAACCGCGGGCGGCGGAACCAAGCGAGGAGTTGCCGCCAACAGTACGGTACTTCCCGGAGACCGGCCACTACGTGGCGCACGGGTTCCTGGCGTACTTCAACGCCAATGGCGGCGTGGAACGGTTCGGCTTTCCCTTAACCGGGGAATTCCACGACCCTGAACTGGGACGCACCGTGCAGTACTTCCAGCGGCAACGATTAGCGTGGAACGCCGAATCGGGCCGCGTGGAAGAAATGCCGGACATAGCAAGGGTACTCATTCTCGCCGGAGACCCTATGCGGTAGAGCGGCGGGCATGCGTGTCATCTCAACTCAGCCAAAATCCTCAAGACCCGCTCCCGTTGTCACCGTCATCGGCGTATACCGCTTCGCCTCTATGCAGACGGCGGGCAATGGTGTAGGTCTGTGTGGTGGCGCGGGGGGTCGGGGCGTGGGCCGCTTGCCAGCGGGCAATCGCGACCAGTGTCTGGTACGAGGCGTCGGGGTGACCGCTCTCGGCTAGGTCCAGCGCTAGGCGCGCGCCTTCTTCGAGCATCTGGAAGTCGTGGAAGCTGGGGTCTTCGCGCAGCACGGCGTGGCCGAGCGTGGCAATGAGGGGCGCCGGATCATGGCCGAGGTTGAGGTAGCGGTAGGTGACCGCACCGGCCTCGTCCACGCCGCCTTGACGCTCACAGTACGTCAGAAGTTGCTCTTGTAAGACAGCAGGCTCGGACGGCAGTGCGGCCAGCGTATTTGCATTTGGCAGGCGTGCGGCTGGCATATTGAGGAAGCGTGCCTGATAGACGACCATAGCGCCGTGCAGCACGCCGCGTGCCAGTTCGAGAGACGGCGCGCGTTTGGCTACCTGGGCGAGCGAGGCGCAGTAGGTGAAGTGGTGGAGGGCCGTATCCCAGTCACCAAACTCATTGCTCGTGGGAAAGCGCGTGAGTCGCAGTGCGGAAGCATAGGCTAAGGCCTGCGCCCCATCGGCCAAGGCCAGTCCCTGCTGGAAGGCTGCCAGTAGCGCATCAAGGCTCTTTTGTGGGTCGTCGCCAAGAAGCGCGTCGATCAGGCTGTCGTCCCAGCCACCGGTTGACGGTGCCGCGAGATCAAGCGCCGATTCAAGCTCAGGCACCGCCGCTTCCACCAGCGCCACCAGGTTTTCCGGTCGCAGCCAGGCGTTGCGTTCTTCCTCGCGGGTCGCCTGCGCCCACTGGCTCGTGAGGGCCGGCAGCACCGCCTCGGCATTTTCCCAGCCAATTATGTCGAGCAATTCCGCCGCCTTGGCGAGCGTATCCATGACGTGGGAAAAATCGC
This sequence comes from Chloroflexota bacterium, assembly GCA_012270555.1. Classification (GTDB taxonomy): domain Bacteria; phylum Chloroflexota; class UBA11872; order VXOZ01; family VXOZ01; genus VXOZ01. The sequence goes on along the minus strand of JAAXIC010000018.1, from coordinate 133,271 downwards.
GGTAGTAGTGGTCGGTAGCGGCCGCGGCTAGCATGTCGAGCAGTTGCTCCGGCGACCAATCCGCGGCTATCGCCGTCCGCAGCGTACGGTCCGCCGCATCGGCGTCGCGGACTTCCACGTACTCCCGAAACCAGCGTTTGAGGCGCGCGGCCGGTATCGCTTCTGTTGGCAACGGATCGAGCAGGATGCGCTCGGTGCGATCCATGGCATCGCTACCCACACGGCGCGTGCCGTGGTAGAGGGAAAGAGGCTGGTCGTCCGCGGAGAGATGCGGCTGCAGGTTCGCCATGGCGGTGAGGATGGTGAGGCCGTCGCCCCAACCGCCGGGATTGCGGCTCGATCCCCGTCGCAGGCCGTACTCAGCGGTTGTTGCCACAATCTGCCTGGTTGCCTCCGCAGGCTTGAGGTCACGCAAGGCCAGGATCGTCTTGGCTTGATTGAGCGCAATGCCCTGCTCCAACGCTTTCTCAAGGCGGGGAACCTCCTCCGCGTAGCGTTCGTCAACGCTCTGGGTTTCACGCAGATCAACCCACACCTCGCCATCTTGCACGGTCACCGGAAAGGTGCGCACGTCCCCGGCCCAGATGTCGAACGCGCCGCCGGAATCCAGGTCGAAACGCGCGTAATGCCAGTAACAGGTCAGCACGCCGTCCTCGCAGATGCCCTTTGCCAGCGGAAAACCCATGTGCGGACAGCGGTTGTCCACGGCGTACGCCCGCTCGTTGTGCCAAAACACGGCGACGGTATGCCCGTGCCCCGCAGCCGTTACAACGCCCTGATCCTGCAACTCCGCCAGGGTAGATACGCGGAGTAGGCCGTTCTGCTCAGCGGATTCTTGTTCCGACAGAGGAATGCGCGGTGTAGTGGTAGCCATTGTCAGTCCTTTCTAGCAGTTATGTGAAACAGGTCTATGTCTCGCACGTCTCATTTATCTAATTCCTAGTCAGTTACTAGGGATTATTTTCCCACGCCACTGCCCATTAAGTCAAATGCCTCTACATAACCGTGCTCAAGATTACGAGGCGCTGCATGTGTGCAACACGCTGTGCCTAAGGGTAAAATGACGGCAACTCTCGCCGCCCGCGTTGTCGCTTCATATTACCAATACCAATCAAGAAACTGTCAGTTCCTAGCCCTCAAGGAGGAATGCCCATGGATATTCGCTCGTTCTCAATGCCTACTGAGATTCATCTTGGCGATAGCGCGTTAGAATTACTGCCTTCGCTTTGCGGGAAGCGAGTGCTGGTGGTGGCGGACCCGGCAATGACGCAACTAGGCTTTGCCGAGCGCGTCTGCGGGCTGGCGCGGCAAGCGAATGCGGCCACGACCATATTCGACGCCGTCGAGCCTGACCCATCGCAGGAGACCTGTGCCGCAGGCGTGGCACTGGCGGAGGAGTTCGCGCCGGATACGATCATCGGCTTGGGCGGAGGCTCCACGCTGGACGTCACCAAGACCGTCCGCGCCGCATGCGAGACGCCTGGGATAACGGTGCCGGCGCTCGTAGCCGCGGGCTTCAATGCACCGCCGCGCCAGACCGGCCGTATGACGTGTATTGCCATTCCCTCCACCAGCGGCACCGGTTCGGAAGTCAGCCGAGGAGCGGTGATTACGGAGAACACCGTGCAAGGCCCCATCAAGCGCGTTTGCTTCACCGGTGTCCCGGACGCCGCCATCCTCGATCCGGCCGTGCCGGCCACCATGCCGGCCCACGTCGCGGCGGACACCGGCTACGACGCACTGGCACACGCGGTTGAGTCTTTCGCCAGTATTGAATCTCACCGCGTGTCGCAAGCTTTGGGAGCAGGAGCGATTGCCACCGTCTTGGCGCACTTGCCGTCCTCCGTACAAGAGCCCGGCAATACGGCTGCCCGCGCCGAAATGCACGTGGCCGCGGCCATCGCCGGCGCGACCATGCGCGCGGGATTGGGCCTCTGCCACGCGCTGTCCCACCAACTCACGCCGACCTTCGGCCTTCCCCACGGACGCGCCAACGCGCTGCTCTTACCCCACGTCGTCGCCTTCAATGCGCAGGCAGCCGCGGAAAAGTACGCTGACCTAGCGTCACGCCTTGGCTTGGACGGAGACAATCCCATCGCTTCTCTCGTTGACGCCTTAGCAGCGTTGCGGGCTCAGGTTGGCATACCGGCGTCCTTGCAAGAAGCCGGCGTCACCAAGGAACAGTTGACGCAGAAACTGCCGCACATGGTTGCCAATAGCGCCAAAGAACCCAACGCCGCCAGCAATCCCCGCCAGCCGACACCGGAAGAAATCGAGACGCTCTACTGGAACGCCTGGGAAGACCGGCGAGAGGAAGTCTGACTCGTCGTGTCCTCTGGGGACGAGTTGTAAGTTACCTCAGAATTGCGAGGAATCCATCCCGTAGGGGCGGTTCGCGAACCGCCCCTACCTCGTCTCACGCGGGGGACAAGCCCCCGCGCTACACCTCAGCTTTCGATCGAAGTAGCGAAGAGCTTGCGAATTGAGGACAGGCGACGATAGTGGAAAATCGCTGGCGGACCGCGTGGGCAGTCTAACTGCTGGCCAGCCGCGTGTATTGCTCCCGGCCATTCTTGAAGATCTCCAGCATGCGTTGCCGGTGGTCGTCGTGCTCAAAGCGGCCTTGCGTTGAAACCCATTCGATTGCCCGCTCCATTTCAGCCACGAAGAACTCGGCGGACGCCCGCGTAGCCGGGTTGGCGCCGCCGGACTGTACGTAGACCGGACTGGTATGCGCCCATTGCGCATGGCCGTAGCTATCGCGCTGGCGGCCCGAGCAGCGGGCGGCAATCCAACTGTCGTTGGGCACCGCCAGCCTCGTGCGCAGCACGCCTTCGCGCAGGCCCTCGCTGTATTCCTCGCGCGCCACCACCTCGCCGTTGCACACCAGTTCGATGCGCTGCACCGGCCGCAAGGATTGCCAGCGCACAAAGGTATTCACCTGCTTGCGTCTGCTGGTACGCACGTCCAGGACGCTACCGGGCGGTTGACCGGCAACACGCAGGGTAAGCGACGGGCCGTTGGTGATAAAGGTGGCCCCGCTCTTCAGACCGTTAAGCCACGAATCGTATGAGAAAGAGTCCTCAAGCTGCACGTAGACGCGGTTTGCCGAGCAGACAAACCAGTCTGAGCCGGTGCTTATCGGCAACCGGAATCCGCAGTTGAGCAAGTGGTACCACAGGTCGTACTCCGGGTCAGTCCAGTAGGGATCGAAGAGATTGACCGCATCCAAACGCCCCAGACCGGCGGCAATCGGCGCTTCCATCCCCTTGCCGTTGTGGCACCAGATCGTCACCCCGCCCTGCTCCTGCGCCGCGGCGCACGCGTCGATCAGCGGGGGATAGTCCGGCGCCGACTCGTCCACGAGCACACCGCGGCTGAGCGGTTCCACCTGCTCCTGCAGCCGCACCAGCATCACGTGGCCGTACCCGGTGCCGTATGACCAGGCATTGTGCCGCGTCTCTTCACCCACGTCCAGCACGTGGCCGGGCGTGGTGGGATGCTCCATCTCTCCCACGGGAAAGCGGTTGGTGGCGTATTCCAACTCGCCGCGCTGCAGCACACTGATGATGGTGACCGTAAGGTCCTCCACTGAGGAGTCGAAGCGCAGGCGCTCCTCGGGCCGGGTTTCAAATTCCCGGTAGTGAATGTGCGTATTGCCCGGGTAGAGGCCCTGCTTGGGCAAGCTGATCCAACGCTGGAGTGGCAACTCGAGGTTCACCGTACCGTGCTGTGGCAGATCTACCGTCATCTCCAAAGGCGCGTACTCTGTGCCCCGTTCCACGCGCACGTCCACCTGCCCGCACGGACCCTCCAGGGAAAACGTGCCGTCGGCGTAGAAGAACGGATTGGTCGTTCCCACGGTTGCCAAGCTGTCTTCCGGCGCGAGGAATCTGCCATGGCTACTCAACACCGAGACCTTCGCGGCCAGTGAACTGCCCGTAGCCGCGTCGTGAATTGTGCCCGTCAGAGTTGCCAACGTTTCTTCCTCTCCCCAGTGTCATCCCCAGGGTGTATTTTAGCAGCCGTCCTATGAGCCCTCAAAAGGAAACTTCTCTTCCGCCGCTTCCAAATTGATGTCGACGCCCAAGCCCGGTCCTGAGGGAATCGTCACATAGCCCTCGCTATCGATTGCGGGCGGCGGCGTGATCAATTCCGTAAAGAGCGGATTGCCGCCCTGGCGAAACTCGATGATGGGACAATTGGGCAGCGCCGCCGCCAGTTGGAGACTAGCGTAAAACAATAATGCGGAGCCCCAAATGTGGGGCGCTACCTGCAGGTTAGCCGCATGTGCCAGCACACCGATACGCCGCGCCGCCGTAAACCCGCCAACGACGGCCAGGTCGGGCTGCAGGATGTCTGCCGCCTCGTGGGCGATGATGTCGCGAAAGTCGAAGTGCGTAAAGTCGTTCTCGCCGGTGGAGATGGGAATTGAAGTAGCCTCTCGCACCCGGCGCATGCCGTTCCAATTGTCGCTGCTCACCGGCTCCTCGAACCACGAAATGTCGAACTTCTCTGCCTCCTGCGCCAGACGAATTGCCTGTGACTCATTAAGGGAGCCGTGGGCGTCCAGCATGAGTTCGCCGTCCGGCCCGATGGCGTCGCGCACGGCCCGGATGCGCGCGATGCCGTCTGCGACGATGCGGGGAGCGTCCATCGCTCCCACGCGCATCTTCACATTGCGAAAGCCCTTGGCGATGTACGTGAGCGCCTCTTCACCCGCCTCCTCCGCGGCCGCATGGCCGCCGCTGGCGTACGTTGGCAGGCGGGAACGGAAGCCGCCGCCGAGCAGCTTGAAGATGGGTATACCGAGCGATCGCGCGTAGATGTCCCAGAGGGCCATGTCGATGCCGCCCATGGCGCACACGGTAACGCCCCGGCGGCCCATACGGGGCGAACTCTGGCCGTACGTGAGCGCGATGCCGAGGCGCGGGCCGTTGTACATCTTCTCCCAGACGTACTCGGGTTGTGTGGCATCCTCGCCGATGATCTCCGGGCCGAGTTCCTTCTCGACAATGGCTTTCAGCGACCAGCACGCGCCGCGCGTGTAGCCGTAGCCGGGATGCACCTCGCCGTGTCCCACCAGCCCGTCGTCCGTCTCGACTCTCACGATGACGGCGTGGGCCTCGTCATGCGGCCCATAGTCCGATACGCGCTCGTGACCGCTACTCTGAATGGGCCAACGGAGCGGGACAGCCTCTACTTTACGAATTCTCATGCGGCAAATCCTCATGTCTTGGCCATACAACCGACCGAGAGTTGCATCTTATGTCGAGAGCTGCGCGACTTCCCCACATGCTGCGTTCACCCATTCTATTGGCGCATGCAGAAGACCGCTGCCATCTTGCAATCAGCTACGCACCCATTGTAGCATTGCGTTCCAGGCCGGTCTGTTACTGGCAGCGCAGTAAACGCGCGTGCAACTGAGAACGCTGTCCGTGTTTCCACAAATACCCGTATAATAGGAAAGTACCAATGCCTTGGGTTCGGTAGTGTTTCGTCCCGCATACGACGCGGATACGCGGTAGGACGAAAGGCATCGGGACAAGCCAAGGGCCGCGTCCACGACTGACTGCGCGGTGAAGGGAGTTTCCGACACCAGCACGCATGCACTATGAGCGTTGGTGTCGGTGAGAGGAAGGTGTTTCATGGATGATACGCGGGGAACGGATCACTCCTTCGAGCCATTCGCTCGGCATGAATTCTATCGTGAGACCAATACGCACCTCGTCGAATCGGCCCTGAGCTTCCTCGAGCGGCTCGACCCCAACGTCCAGCGCCGTATTGTCGATCTTGGCTGCGGCACCGGCGCGATCACCCGCTTAGTTCTTGCCAAAGTGCAGCGTTTGGGACTGAAAGCCCAGATCCTCGGCATCGACCCTTCGCCTCTCGCCTTAGACAAGGCGCGGCAGAGCGTCGCCAGCGCAATGGTCAAGTTTCTCAACGGCAGCGCGGAGAATGTATCCCAGCTTGTTTCCTCCGCGGACGCGCTCTTCTTCTGCAATGCCATCCACCTCATCGAGGACAAGCACGCCGTCTTCAAAGAGATTGGCAAAGCGCTGAATCCCGGCGGCGTGGTGGCTTTCAACACCACCTTCTTCGACGGCGCTTATCTCCCCATCACCGAGAAAGCCAATCGCCTGTGGGTCGTGCGCGCCGTGCAGAAGATGCGGCGCGAGTACCCCAACGTCAAAATCGTCAAGGATGCCAAGACGACGGCTATGCGTTGGCTTTCGCCCGATCAGTATTCGGCGCTGCTGCAAGAGAACGGCTTCACCGTGACCCACCTCGAGTGCCGGCAAGTGGAGATGACCCAAGAGAGCCTGGAAGACATCAGCGATTACTCGCTCTTCATCGAAGGGGTATTGCCCAGCGTGCCGCTGGACATCGGCGCCGAGGTGCTCAAGCACGGCATTCGCGAAGCCGTAAAAGAGCTGAAGCTGACAACGGTTCCGCGCTACTGGCTGCAGGTTGTCGCCGAAAAAGTGTGACGCGCGTCGGTCAAAGGGTCACCCTCTCTTAGGGGAGATCTTTGCATTACCCGGAGCGGCAGCCGAAAAGACTCCCTCTCCCTGGGGAGAGGGCCGGGGTGAGGGGAACTTGTTGTCCGTTCAGGCTGCTTCTATCCGCTTGGCAGTACTATGTAAGGATCTCCAGAGGCATCGGCTGCAGCCAACTGATGCTTTACAAGGTTTGCAGTCGCATTCAAACGCAATCTACCGAGAACATGGAACGACACCTCACCGGCAAGACCGCACTCGTAACCGGTGCCTCCCGCGGCATCGGGCGTACGATTGCGCTCCACCTAGCCGGAGCTGGTGCAAACGTGGCAATCAACTACCAGGTAAACGAAGAAGCCGCACACGAGACCGTTGCTCAGATTCGGGAAGAAGGCGGCAACGCGCTGGCGGTCAGCGGGGACGTGCGCGACGCCGAAGCCGTGAAGTCTGTCGTCGACCGCACTCTGGAAACATTCGGCGAACTCCACGTCCTGGTGAATAACGCCGGCATCACCAAAGATACGCTCGTCCTCAAAATGCGCGACGACGACTGGGATCTGGTGATCGATACGAACCTGCGCGGCGCCTTTCTCTGCACCCGCGCCGCCCTGCGCCCCATGCTGGCGCAGCGCTGGGGCCGCATCATCAACATCACCTCGGTGGGGTGGCTGGTGGGGAATCCCGGCCAGGCCAACTACACCGCCGCCAAGGCCGGTGTGGTCGCGTTCACGCGCTCCACCGCCGTGGAGATGGGCAGCCGAGGCATTACGGTGAACGCCATTGCGCCAGGCTACATTCCCACCGATCTCACCCATGACATCCCGCCGCACCTCATGGACCGCCTCATGCAGAAGCTCCCCATCAAGCGCGCGGGAACGCCGGAGGAGATCGCCGCGCTGGTCATGTACTTAACGAGCGACGCCGCCGCGTACATAACCGGTCAAGTCATCCACATCGACGGCGGTCTGACCGCAGGCTTGCTCTAAGCGAGTGGACTACGGAGCGGCTCCTCCGCGCCCTGGCCTTCTCCCGTCTAAGAGACCTTTGCGTAACTCTACAAGGGCGTGCAAATGGGCGGAACGGTGAAGATTTCCCCTCACCCCAGCCCTCTCCCCTGGGAGAGGGGGTCTTTCCGACTTCAGGCTTAGGTTATGCAAAGGTCCTCATCTAAGGCGAGGGTGGTTTTTGCTCGCGTCAGCGCGCCGCCCACTTTGTCTAATACGCACTAACTACCTATAATAGTACCTAGTGGTTGTTTTTCCATCCACGACGAGGAGGCGGGCCCAGCATGGCTTTGGATCGAGACCGGAAGTATCGGGAGATGGCAATCCGCGGCAAGTATCAGAAACTGTATACGTATCTGTGCCGTCTGCAAGCCGAGGAATGGCGGGCATCCTTCAGCGAGATCGAGTCCATCTTAGGTTTCTCGCTGCCCGTGTCCGCGCGTTTGCACCGGCCTTGGTGGGCAAACCAGAGCGGCGGCAGCGGTCACAGTCAGGCTCTTGCCTGGGGTGTTGCCGGCTGGGAAACGGCTGAGGTAGACATGGATTCCGAGACGTTGCTGCTGAGGCGACGGCAGTCCGCGGCAAGCACGCGCCCACGCACTCTCGCTGCGGTCTGGCCTGTCCACCGCGCGGGGGCGTGGCCACAATCATTGAGCCTGAGACGAGAGGATCTCTACGAGGACAGGGCCTAACTCACTCATGTTCATTGACACCAATATTCTCGTAAGTGCCCGCATTTTCGAGGCCCCAGACCACAATCGTGCCAGAGCACATTTGGAACGCGCGTTTCAAGACCTTGAACCGCTGCGGATCAGCCGGCAGGTTGTGCGTGAGTATCTGTCCGTAGTCACTCGCCCGCAGACCTGGTCAATTGCCATCGCGCGGGAGGACGCACTCGCTGACGTGGACCGGTTGACGAACAGCTTTGAGATGCTTGAAGATGGTCCCGAGGTAACCCAGTCTTTGCTCACGCTGTGTCGCGAGGTTGCGGTAGAAGGGCGGCAGATTCACGACGCCAACATCGTCGCAACCATGCTGGCGCACGGGGAGCGCAGACTGTTGACATTCAATGCCGCAGACTTCCGCCGTTACGGTAACCGTATCGAGTTGGTGGACGGTGCGTAGTATGCAGAGTACCGGCGGATTCATGTGCAAAGCCCTGTAGTCAGTAGCCAGCGATTAGGTCACGGATGACACTATCAGTAACCGCGCGCATTCAAGAGTTGCTCCACAGTCGCGGCGTCACCTTTGAGTTCAAAGAACACGCGCCCGTGAAGACCAGCCAGGAAGCGGCAGACATCCGGGGCACGCCCCTCCACGAGGGCGCAAAGGCCCTCGTCTTTGCCGCGGATGAAGCAATAGTGCTGGCGGTCGTGCCTGCCCATAAACGCGTCGGCACGCGTGCCTTCAAGCGGGCCTTCGGCGTCAAGAATCTGCGCATGGTCAATCCCGATGAACTGCGCGCCTTGACCGGCCTGCCGGTGGGCGCGGTGCCGCCGTTCGGCAGCGTGCTTGACCTCCCCACCTACGTGGACCGCAGTCTGCTAGAGAACGACCGCATCTCGTTCAATGCCGGCAGCCGTACGGCCTCGATTATCATGGCCTGCCGGGACTACATTGCCGTCGAACAACCCACACTTGGCGACTTTGCCGCAGACTAAGCGCACACAGCAAGAGAATTCGCACTCGCCGACAGTATCCCGTTGTCACTACGTTACGCACGGTGCGCTCGATCTACGACCGCATTCTCTATGCCAGTACCCATCCCGGTGAAAGGCAGGAACGCGGCGATATCTTCGGTGATCGCACCGCTGACCGGCGCCGACAAGAGCCTACGCAGCACGCGCGCGACATGGGCGCTCTTGATACGGCGCATCTCCCCGCCACGGCTATTAGCCCCCAGCGGCGGAAACGTACAGTCCCAGGCGAGCCGGTCGTCTACAATGACAAGATTGGCCGCCAATGCGTTGCGTTCTTCCACGCGCACGCCCATTTGCTCGCACACGAGGCGCGCTTCCGCCGACTGCACGCTTTGCCCGCTGCGCTGCCCGCTTGGGAGCGTGATAACGCGCACGGCGCCGCGCTCCAAGAGCGCGGACGGCAGCCAACTCACCACGCGCTCCACCGTCGTCAGGGCCAGATGCGGACTCCATATAGTGATGAGGCGCTCTGCCGCTTGCAGGTCCTCCAAGAGCAGCCGCCAGCCGGTGGCTGTGCCGGACCGCTTGCTTTTCGTTTCATTTGTACGAGACAAAGCCGCCGCCACGTATGGCAGCGTACCCGCCCGTTCGCTCGGCAACAGCTCTGCCGCCGAAACCGTCCACTTTGCGTGCACAGCTTCGCCTAGTATGCGCCGCAAGAGCGCGCGCGCGCCGAATGTGTCTCGCACGTGCTTCCAGTGCGCCACGATAAAGACGCGCTGCCGCGCCTGCGTAAACACGCCGCTATAGAAAGCATACGCCTGAGAATCCGGGCGTGAGTCGTCGAGCGCAGACCACGTGAATGCGCCCGGTGTCTCCACGGTATCCAGTATCACTATGTCAGCCGCTCGTCTTGGCAGGCACGGTGGCGCAAAAACACTGCTAATTGCGGCCACGTCTCGATCACTTGCCAATTTAACGAGGACGCGAGCCTGTGCGGCGTATGGTGTAACGAGCGCAATCGAAGACTTGGGCTCAGAATCACCAAGACGTTCCGCAAGCGAAATCGTGGCGAGGGCGCTTGCTAGGCTCACGCGCCCTTCCAGGGGAACGGCCTCGCTCCACGGCTTCACCGGACCGGTATCCGCCAAGACGACTGGACTTTGACCGCCAAGGGCCTCCGCAAACGGAACCGTATGCCCACGGACCGGTAGGCGCCGCCTCACACTATGGCGCGGCCCCTGCAGTCGCGGCGGCGACCGCAGCGACCGCGATCTATTGCCTGCGGCGGCCTCCTGCAGCCAGCGTGACACGGCTTCGGTAAACGGCTCTTGCAAGGCGTAGCGCTCCGTGAGGTTGGCTACCCACGGCGCAGATTGCGCACCCATGCCTGCCAGGTGCGCGACGAATGAGCGTCCCAGCCACCGCCTTGCGACCGCCTGCGGCGCGCAGTGCCACGGCTGCAGTGCGGCTTCCTCCGTGGTAACAACCAGACGCGCACCCGCCAGACCGGCTGCCCAGAAGAGGTGCGGCAGGGGGATGCCGTGGGCATCGTCGACGAGTACAACGTCGAACGACTCCGGCGCGAACGTCTCGGCAACGAGGGCGTGTGTGAGCGTACACCCCACTAAGCGGGCGCGCGCACGGGCGGCGCGCTGTACTTCCTTCAAGTCGCCTAGGGTGCTCTCTTGCTTCTGCTCCAGCGCGTCCAGTCGCGTTGCCGTGTCTGCGCAGGCTGCATCCACACTGTCAGTGGTGAGATCGTACTGTGCGAGTTGCCCACGAACGCTGGCATGCAGACGCTCCGCGGTAGCGTTACATTCATCAAGGCGGCGTTGCGCTTCCGCGAGTTGCTGCGCATACGCATAGGCTGCCTGCCGCTGCCGCTCCGAGTCCTCACGATACGTTAGCCGGAAGCCGCCGGTAGAGCGCCCCGTGAGACGCTTGGCGTGCTGCCACACGTACTGCCACCGCTCTTTCAAGAACTGCACGCTTGAAGGTCCCGCACCGTCCTGAGCCCCGTCTTCCTGTCGCGCCAACAGCGCAGCCACCTCCGCCTGCACCGCGGCACGTTCTTCTGCCGCGCGCTGGGCAAGGCCCGCCGCCTTCTGCAAGACGTTGAGGGCGTGCGCTCGTTCCGTTAGCGTGGTCCGCTCGGTTTCCAGCGCCGCCATCTCCTGCTCCAGTTCCGCTCGGAGGCGATTTTCGGCCTGTTCCGGCGCAAGCAAGGGGTGCGCGCGCCGCATGTCCGGAGAAACGCTACAGCCGCTCCGCAGCATCTCGCCGGCAGCATACGTGGGCCTTGCGCCGGCTGAGGCCAGCGTCCCGAGCACTGAATCGACGGAGTCGTTTGCAGCCGCCAGTATGAGAACACGTTTGCCGGACGCCAGGCAGGCGGCCGCTATTCTGCTAAGCACGAGGGTCTTGCCGGAGTGCGCCGGTCCGGCGATAACCGCCACCGGATGCCGGAGCGCCGCAGCGAGCGCCTTCTCTTGCGCCTCATCAAGCGGCGCCACGTCCTGAGCGCCTGTCTGAGAGGGAATCTCTGCCGCACCGCCAGCCTTCCCGCCAAAGAGCACCGCGCTCAACCCTTGGCCGGTAGTAGACTCTGCTGCGTGATGTTCAAGCTCCTCGTGAAGCCGACTGAGCGCTACCCACGGCTGTGCCACCAGCGTGGCGCGCTCGATAAAGCGGGCGGGCGCGGACGCTAGCAGCAGCGACACGCGCAAGCCGGCCACGGCCACGATGCGGCAGGAATGCACCTGGCTGCCAATGCGGAGTTCGCCCGGCGTATCGTCTAGGATTGGCAAGAGCGAACTCAACCAGAACGTGTACACGCAGTCGGTGTCAGATTCCGTTAGCAGCGTGCCGGACACCACCTCCGCGCGAAACGTCGCCGCCTGGGCCTGCGTCGCAGCAACTTCGGCCTCCACCGCCTGCCGCAATTCGTCTCGCAGGCGTATAGGGTTGTCCCTGTCCGGAGTGATGTCGGGCGAGTGGACATTCACTGTGCGGGTTCTTTCGATGATTGCGTTCTGTTCCAATGGACATTCACGCTACCGCCTATAATACCGTCTTGGACAAGCATTGCTCTAAAATCGACACGGGTACGCAGCGGCTATGTGGAGCAAGCAACACAAGTTGGCAATTGGCTACCAGGTGGGTAGCATTGAAGAAACCACGGCCACGAGGTTCTCGCTTGGCGGCGCAGGTCGCATGAGAACTCTAAGGAGAGCTTTGCGTAACCAGGTCCCGAGGGAAAGGTGTTACGCCCTCTCCCCGGGGAGAGGGTCGGGGTGAGGGGGCCTTTTGCTAAAATGGTCACTTGCGTTGTGCAGTGTCAAGATATAGTAGAGCGAAAATCGGTATACTATGTAGAGATTTCAGGAGATTCACCCTCACCCTAACCCTCTCCCGTCGAGGGAGAGGGGACTGCCTCGCTGCGGCGAGGGTTATGCAAAAGTCCCCGTCGCGGGAAAGGGGACAGTTTCGATCAGGTAAAGGTCACGCAGAGGTCTCCTAAGGGGGAAGGCGCTTTAAAGTTGGCTTAGCCCTACCCGTTGGGTGAGAAGGCAACTGAAGGCATTGCATTAAGGGGAAGCGATTTATGGCAGAAGCAGGCCCAAAGCGGGTACTCATCGACAATCACCTTGGACCCTACGGCCCGCACACGCTCGCGCAAGTGGATCCCGCCGCGCAGATGGCGGCGCTGGCGGAAATCGGCACGGACTCCGTGTTGCTCCAGGCCAAGTGCCACTGGGGCCATGCCTATTACGCTACGGCCGTGGGCAAGCGGCACCCGGCCCTGGACTTCGATTTAATCGCGGCGCAGACCGAGGCGGCGCGCGGGCAAGGCATCGTTCCCGCGCTCTACTATTCCGTGCGCTGGGACGAGCACGCGTATCGGGAGCATGCGGACTGGCGCAGCCACGATGCCGACGGCGATCCCCAACCCGGTCCGCACACGCGGTGGCGTTGGCTCTGCCTCAACTCGCCGTACCGCGACTACACCTACGCCATGCTCGACGAGTTGCTCGCCAACTACGATTTTTCGCGGCTCTTCTTGGACATTGTGCACTACCGCATGTTGTGCTACTGCGAACACTGCCGGGCCGCTTGGCAGGAGTATTTTGGCGAGCCGCTCCCCGAAGCCCCGGCCCCGCCCGCAGGCACGCGGTCCCGTACCGGCAGGCGCTGGGCCGCCCGCGGGCCGCGCCGCCGTTTCACGGTGGAGCAGCGCGCACGCCTCTTTGAGTTCGGCAATCACGTGGTCGACACCTATCTCGCGGGCGTCAAGGAGCGCATCCAAGCCAGCGGGAAGGGCGTCAGCCTCGTCCACAACGCCTTCTGGCCCTACACGCACGATGACATTCTCTTTGGCGAGTCCGATGCCACCGGCGCGAACTTCTTTCAACCGGCGCAGCAGACGTACCGCCTGCAGGCGCTGGCCAAGGGACGCCCGGTGGTCATTGCCTTCTGCTGGGACCGCGTGATGTACGCGGGCGTCAGCGAAAGCCAACTTACGTTTCAGGCCGCCAGCGCGCTCGCGGCGGGAGCCGACGCCACCTTGATCTGGGGCGCGCCGGATACGCGCACGGGCTTCTTTGGCGCGCCGGTGCTGAACAAGGTGGCTACGACATTTGAGAAGATTGGGCCGCTCGCTGAGGAACGCGCCAAGGCCACGGCTTACGCGGATGTCGGTCTGCTCTTTTCCGAGAGGCAAATAGCCCTGGGCAATGTGCCGGTCGAAGCCGGCTTTAGCCGCGATACGGCAGGCGCATACAAGTACCTGGCGGAACAGCACTTTCCTTTCCGGCTCGTCTGCGATGACGTGCTGGAACCGGAGGATCTGAGCGGCTTGCGCGCGCTCATCATCGCCCATCCCGGCGACCTCCGCCCCGAGTCTATCGGTATCGTCCGGGAATTCGCGGAACAAGGCGGACGCGTGCTCCTGACCGGCGCGAACAATCTGCAGCGCGACCTGGGCATCATCCTTGCCGATCGCAAAGACCATCGCGGCAGACGGCAGGACGGGTGGTTCGTCCACGCGCCGGAGGCGTGGCAGATTCCCGATTGGGAATTGGCGTGCTCGCTTGGCCACTGGCCGCTGCGGAACTTCCCCGGCTTTGGCGAGCTCGCCTACTCTCTGAAACCCATCGTCGAGCCCCACGGCGAGGTTTGGGACAGTCACGGCACGCGGTGGGGCACAGAAACCGGCATGCCGGCGGTGGTCTATGGGCGCATGGGCGCCGGCCAGATTGCCTATTGCAACCACGAGCCGTTCGCCGAATACCTGGTGCGCGGCGCGCGCGCGTTCGGACGCTTGGCGCTGCGCATCCTCATGTTCATCGGCTATGCCGCCAACCTGCGCGTGCAAGGCGCACCCAACGTCGAGGCCGCGTACACCAAAGACGGTAACGTGCTCAAGGTCTTCCTCGTCAACTGCCCCGTGACCCGACCCTTAGGGCAAGGCAGCGGGCGCGGGCCGCGCGCTGGGGCTTGGGTGGACGTGCCGGAAGCGGTGCCCTTGGCAGACGTGACCATCAAGTCGGCGCTGACCATAGAATCGGCAAGTGCTGCCAGCGGCGAGGCAGTGCACGTCCGCCGGCAGGGCAAGCATACGTTCGTCACGTTGTCACGCTTGTCGGAGACGGACGTAGTCTCAATGGAAATCGCTGAGTAGAAATCATCTCATAGCTCGGATCGACATGCCAACTCGTGCTTCGACAAGCTCAGCACGAACGGATTGTTCGCTTTTCCGTTCGCCCTGAGCCTGTCGAAGGGCAGATCTGCACAGAGAATACACCAATGAGATGAGTTCCAGCATGAGCCTCAGCAAGTGACACCGACTGGCTGCATTTATTATGTCCACTTGAGTGGGTGGCGCTCACTTGGACACGACATAGCCCCGTGTGCACCGCCCCAATTCAGGATTCGACCGGGCATCCGGTAGCGCAGGTTTGCAACCTGCGCCGATCAAGCCAGCGGTGTGATCACTGTTGAGCCTTTCTGATCTCGGCTTCGATTTCCGTCACCGTCGTTCCCAACCAAAGTGGCTGTGCCGTTGACAGCACTACCAGTGCCGGCTCTTGCGAAAAGTCCACTCCCGCCACCGTCTGCAACGGACAGACGATTTGCCACGGTACCCCGTGAAGTACGAGTAGATAGTCTTTTCCTGGCGCGAGCAGCGGCTCTCGCTGCGCATCTTGCAGGACCGCCAAGCCTCTGCCAACACTTACGGCAGATCCATAAAGTGAGTAGGGATAGAGATTGTCCATTACCTGCAAGCTCAGCCATGCCCACCGTCCGTTGGGGCCTACGGAGCGATTTTCAATGTGACCCACAAAAATCACCCTATCCGGCTTCACCACGTCACCAAGCCGTCTGCAATCGACGTCTTGGACAAGCTCCGGCTGTGAAGCGATGTAGAGCACAAACCGCAGAGCACTTGTGCCGGCCCGGGCTTCAATCTCCCAGCAGCCAGCGGTAGGGATTGTTATGAAGCTCGGTTGAAAGTCCCGAGAATAATTGGGGGCTATCTCGACCCAAAGCCGCGGGGCGTCAGCGTCGAGGCGGCGCCCCTGAACGACCAATTCTGAACCATACGGTTTCACCCAAGGATACTTAGTACGGCCTTGTCGCCACTCGGTCGCATCCACCCAGAGCTTCTTGTCTGCGCTTACAAAATACTCGCCGTGGGGCAGCGCATCGCGGTACTGCGAGTCCGGCGGCGTCGCGATAGTGGGCGCGCTGACCGGACAATTCTCACTTTGGTCGGTGCGCGCTCCCACGTTGACGTCAACTCCTTCTCCCGAAACAGTCTTCGCAGTCGGCAAGCTGCCAGGCGTTACGGCACAGCCTGCGAGCGCCAACAACAGCAAGAACAACGGGAAGAGCCTTGCTGACCCATAGCTGCGCATGACGGTTTCCCTCTCGCTGACATTCGGAAGAACCATGCATCGTAGGCTATCCACTCAGGATACACCTTACATCCCATCCCAGAGTCAGTCAATGTTATTCTATACTTTCCATCCGTCTTTGGTCTGTTACAATGAGCACGAATTTCAGAAGGCGGCACGAAGCGCTGCGGCTTCTCCGCGTTCTGGCGTCTGGTTGGAGGCTCTGACATAGATCCGTCCAGAGAGTTAGTTAGACGCGTGAGAGGGTACCTTGACGACCAACTCTCCCACGGTGAGCTTGCGGAATGGCTGCTTGAATATGCGGATCACTTCCTAGCGGAACCCGAGGACGCATTCGAAGTGCGACTCTGGTCGCGCGCTCTCAACCTGCTTTGCCTCCTGAACGACAAAGCCATCGCCGAGACACTCGTCCGCCAAGAAATCGAGTCGCTGCTCGCTACCCGTCAGGCGATAGCTGAAAGCGTGTAAACTGCTTGAATTCTACAGTTCTTGCAGACTCGGAGCGACCAAAGGAGGTACGTCTCGCATTCCGCAGCGGTTCCAACAGAATAGGTTCCCAAGACCGGCAGAGCATAACCAAAACGACTTCAATTCTTGAACTGATTCCACAGGCAAGATGCCGTACAGTGCGGACACTCTCTAGCCAGACTGAAGGGATTCAGGACAGTTTCTCACTGTCCTCTACGAGGGAAACCCAAAATTGGAGGCTGTGGTGAGGGACAGAACGAGTCGATTTCCCACCTAACATCGTCTATAGACTCCATTGCATACACAATGTATTCTGTCCCCTCTTGCATTAACGACGTATCTTGGCGTTGCAATCCCTCAATGAGCCCTCTAGTGCCGCGTCTTACCAAATTGGCGTGCCGCTCAAAGGACTGTCGGATGTACTCGGTGCGTCCGGTTGGAGGCTCTATACTTGCATGCCTATCTGCGATTGCTACCCAGTCACCAAGGTGTTTCTCTAGACTATCCATCCAAGTCCTATTCCGATTGCTTTGATCAACTGCCATCAACCCGGCGAATTTCTCAAACGCCGCGTTCGATTCTACAACGCCAGCTTTGGCTTCGGCTACGTAATTCTCTTCCCGCGCATTAGGGCAACTGAATGGATCAAAATCCCAATACCAGAAATATGCAAAGACCACAGTAGCTATTATTGCAGACCAAGTCACCCACCTCTTAAGAGTTCCCCTGCTTACGGATGCGTCGGAGCCACTCTTATACCATCGATATCCCTTTACACAAAGCCAGGCGAGACTACCCTGAATCAGAACATAAACGACTAACTTTATAGTTGCCCAGCCTTCTAGTCCGTCACTTGTAAGGCCTTCTCCTTCCCACCAAAGCACCAGTAAGTCAATAGCAATCAACGTGACCCCAAACCGGAAGTAGCGATTATTTTCTTTGTCGGTTGTACGAAACTTCTCCCAAAGGAAAACTGACAGGAACCAAGAAAGCAATCCGATGGGCAAGTGGACAAGGATTACAGCCAATAAAACTTCCATTGAGTCGGCCTACTAAATTAATGGATTATTTCTAAAGCTCTATAGTCTCATTGAATAGGATACTTTAGCAGAGGATCGTATTTCTTTCAATCACTGGAGCGGCAATCCCCTATTGAGTTTTGAACAGCAGTAGCAAACTCAAAAGCCACTTGGTCAAAACCTGCTAAACACAATGCGGTAACATTGAAGGCATGTTCCCGATTGAGATTCAACGCATAGGAGCCAGAAACTAATGATCGAAGTAGCAGATCGGGTCTTGCCCGTTTCCGCGGACGTGTCCGACAGCGGCGTGCTTGCGATAGGCGGGATGCCTGTCACGGAACTGGCAAAAGAATTCGGCACGCCGCTCTATATCTATGACGAAGCGACCCTGCGCGCGAACATGCGCCGCTACGTGAACGCACTTAGCGCCAACTATCCGGACGCGCTCCCGCTCTACGCGAGCAAAGCCTACTCGGACCCCCACGTGGTCAAGATCGCCGCCGAAGAAGGCATGGGGCTGGACGTGGTCTCGGCGGGCGAGATCGCGGTGGGCGTCGCCGCCGGCTTTCCGTTGGACCGCATGTACTTCCACGGCAACAACAAGCTGCCGGAAGAGTTGGCGTATGCGCTGGAAGCCGGTGTAGGCCGCATTGTGGTGGACAATTTCAACGAAATCGATCTGCTCAACACGATCGCGGGACAGGCGGGCAAGCGCGCGCAGATTCTTTTACGCATCGGTCCTGGTGTCGAGGCGCATACCCACGACTACATCAAGACTGGTGCGCTCGATTCTAAGTTCGGCTTTGCGCTGCCTATCGGTCAGGCAGAAGAGGCTGTAGCCCGGGCGCAGGCCGCGCCCCATCTCGACCTCATCGGTCTGCACGCCCACATCGGCAGCCAGATTTTCGATATTGAGCCGTACGTTGACACCCTCGATCTGCTCATCCAGTTCGCGCAAGACATGACCGACAAATACGGCCTGCAAATGACAGAACTCTCCCCCGGGGGCGGCTGGGGCATCCGCTACACCGGCGCCGACGACCCGCCGCCCATTGAGGACTTGGCGGAGACGGTGGCTGTCACGGTGAAAGACCGCATGGCCGCGCTGGGTTGGGACCTGCCGCGCCTGGTGGTGGAGCCGGGACGTTCCATCGTGGGGCAGGCCGGCGTCGGTCTCTATGCTGTTGGCTCGAGCAAGACGATCCCGGACGTGCGAAAGTATGTCGCCGTGGACGGCGGCATGGCGGACAATATTCGCCCGGCACTCTACGACGCGCTGTACACTGTGCTGGTCGGTAACCGCATGCACGATCCGGCTGAGGAGACAGTGACTATCGCCGGCCGCTACTGCGAAAGCGGCGACGTGCTTTTCAAAGACATCGCAATGCCGGTGCTCAACCCCGGCGATCTGATTGCCGTGCCCAGTTCCGGCGCGTATTGCCTGGCCATGTCGAGCAACTATAACCTGGTGCCGCGCCCGGCAGTCGTGCTCGTGAACGACGGTGATGCACGGCTCATTCGCCGCCGCGAGACGCTGGATGATCTCATTCAACCGCACCTGGACGTCTAAGTGGTGAGTCTACATGAGTGTCGCTGGAAGCACGCATGGGAGCACGCCGCAGAAATCTGCCAATTCGGATTCCGGCGTTCCTTTAGTGTTGACAGTGCTACGGCGAGGCGGCTATAGTGATTCCGGTATTGAGAGGCGTAGTGTAGGCGGATTTCGTTGCGTCGGCGCAGCGAGCAAGGAGAAAATGTCATGGCAGATAAGCTCGTACCCCTGATTGGTTCAACTGAAGCCGGCCCTCTGGGCGCAGTGCACTTGCCGCGCCTGTGGCTCAAGGTCTCGTTGGCTACGGCTGGTGCGCTCCACGATGAATATGATGAGTGCGGCGCCGGCTTTGACCAGATGGTGCTGGACGGCCTCAACGTCGACCGCGACGCGGCACTCGCGTTCTTGCGGGACAACCGACCGTCGTACCTCGAGTTCGAGCAGTGGGTCGTAGACCAGAATGGCGGCAGCATCTCCGCTGAGACCGTAAAGGCCAGCAATGACGCCATCCTCGGTTATAACCATGACGGCGACACCATAGCCGGCATCTGCGAAGCGACCGGGCTTGCCAACGACGGCAACATCACCGATGCCGCCAACCTCAACGCCCTTGACGACTGGCAAGAGCTGCACAATTCGCTTTCCGGCTAACGTACGCATAAGGAACGACTGAAATTGCCGTTCGGCCTGACCACTGCGGGAGGCCGAACGGCTCTTTATTAGAAGCTATCTTTTAGATCGGCTCGATGTGCCAATTCGTGCTTCGGCAAAGGCTTCTTGAAGCCCAGGCTTCGCGAAGCCCACTCAGCACGAACGGATTTGTGTCTTTTCCGTTCGCCCTGAGCCTGTCGAAGGGCAAGTCTGCACAGAGCGATGTATTTATGAGATTGGTTGTAGCACGAAAGGGAGAGAGCCATGGCAAACGACTTTGGAACGGTCGGTGTGGTGGGCGTGGGACGCATGGGCGCGAACATTGCCCGCCACCTGAATGACGAGGGCTACGCCGTCACCGCCGTCTACGATGTGAACGCCGCCATCGCGCAGGAGCTTGCCGGAGAAATTGGCGCACAGGCCTGCGCTACGCTGGCGCAGGTCACGAGTCTCGCCGACACCATCATCACCGTCGTCACGGACGACGCGGCAATGTATGCCATATTCGCGGAAGAGGGCGATAGCCTGCTGCAAGGCGCCGCCGGCAAGCTGTTCGTGAATTGCGCCACCATTACGCCCCAAGTCCACGTGGACGTGGAGCAGCGCGCGGAGGCGGCCGGCGCCCAGAGTCTGGAAGCCTGCATGGCGAGCAGCATCACACAGGCGCGCGACGGCACGCTCTACCTGATGTGCGGCGGCAGCGAAGCCGCCTTCAATCGCGCCCAGCCGCTGCTGGATACGATGAGCATCTCGCTGCGCTACATCGGCTCCGCCGGCAAGGCGGCGCAAGTGAAGGCACTGGTGAACATGGTGATGAATATCAATACGGCGGGTCTCGCCGAGGGTTTGGGCCTGGGCGAGGCGCTGGGTCTTGACAGCGGGATGCTGCAAGAGGTGTTTTCCCAAACCGGCGCGAACTCGCGGGTGCTGGAGACCGACGGTGAAGACATGGAAGCGCGCGATCATGAGTGCTATTTCTCAGCCGCTCACGCTTCTAAGGATTCCGGCATTGCGCTGGGTCTGGCAGACGACGCCGGTCTCTCCCTGCCGCTGGCACAGGCGACCAAGGCCCAGTACGACAAGATGATCGACATGGGCCTCGGCGAACTGGATAAGTCCGGCGTGGCGGAATTGACCTATCCCGGTAGAGGCGGCTCGTAGCAGGCGTGCGACTTGAGTGACCGTTCACCCTTCGACAGGCTCAGGGCGAACGGTCACTTTTGCAAGAAGCAAAACCCTATCCGTATGAGCGGATCCCTTCAGAGCATTCACGTTCAACCCCAATTCGTTTACGCTAGCCAATCCGGCCCGAGCAGAAAGGGTAAACAGCAACCGTTCGTGCTGAGGGCTGCGCGGAGCCCCTGTCGAAGCATGAACGGTCGCCGCGCAGTAATGCTGTTTCCTTGCCTTTCTAAAAGTATCCAGCCCGGCGCATACTGCCACACAGACAAGCATTGGATCCGGAGCAAAGTGCCCGGCGGGTATGAATCCTCATGGTTGCAAAGCTCAAGTCCAACCTCCTCCTCGTACTCGCAGCCGTGGCCCTGCTCTGGGCCGTTGCGGTAGTGAACCTGATTACCGAGCACCACCTCAACACCTGGGGCATCTTGCCGCGCACCCTGATCGGCCTGCGCGGTATTCCATTGAGCCCGTTCCTCCACGCCAATCTCAGCCACCTGCTGGTGAACACGTTGCCGTTTCTGGTGCTCGGCGGACTCGTTTGCCTACAGGGCAGGCGGGCGTTTCTCGGCGTGTCGCTCTTTATCGTTCTGACCGGCGGGGCGGCGGTGTGGCTCTTTGGGCGCATGGCCTACCACATCGGCGCGAGCGGTCTCATCTTTGGATTCTTTGGTTACCTGGTGGCGCGGGGCTGGTACGAACGCAGTCTCGGGTCGATTCTCATCGCTTTGGTCACCCTTTTCTTCTACGGCGGTCTCGTGTGGGGCGTGCTGCCGACCACCTCCTATATCTCCTGGGAAGGCCACCTCTTCGGCCTGCTGGCCGGCATTCTGGCTGCGCGCATACAAGGCACAAGGACGATAGTGCAGCCTGCATGACCGCATCTGCAGCAGGGGCCTATCCGGTGTAGGGGCGCACTTGCGGTCAAGGACAATTATTGGACGGATCCCCTGCTTTCAAACCCGCAGCACAGATTGCTTGAACACTCAGACACAGCGCGGCTATGCCGGTATCCCTTTGCGCTCGCAAGCTCCTGCCAAATGCTCCGCCAGCCACGTGCCCTGGTGCGTCACGAAATACTCCAAAAGGGTACGACCCGCCTCGGCGGTGGCTACCTCCGCGTCGCTCTCAGCGTACGCTCCCCAACTGCCGTCCGGCGTAATCTTCTCCCACGTCATGTAGTCCATGTAGGCCTGTTCATCTTCCGGTATGGCGCTTCCGAATGTGCCGGGGAGCACGCAGTCCGGCGCGAGATAAAGTGCCAGGGCACGGGACTCGGCGCCGCCGTGCACCTCGCCGCGGCCACCAAGACCGGCTTGCCTGCGCGCCTCTTCCCAGACGCGAGCGCCGCCCTGATGGGCGTTTGCGATCACAGTGTCAGGAAACTGCCGGTTGATGTGCTTGATAAAGGCCGTAAGCCAGTACGAGCCACCATGCCCGCACGTGAGCACCTGCTTGCGGAAGCCCTGCGCTCGCAGCCCGGCGACGATTTCTTCCAGCACGAGCATTACGGTGCTGGGGCGCAGCGTGACCGTGCCCGTGAACGACGCGTGCTCCTCAGCAGTATTGAACGGAAGGGTCGGCAGCACGTAGGCGTTGAGCCGTTCGCCGAACGCCCGCGCGAAATACTCCGCAACGAGGGTATCAATATGCAGAGGCAAGCAAGGGCCACACTGCTCGGTGGACCCGACGCTTATGATTGCAGTGTCTACGCCAGCGTCGGCTAGCTGTTTTGTGCTATTGCGGAAGGAAGGCATATTGCGATTCCTAACTACTGCGCGTATGTTGATTGTTAACTTAAAACCAATAATCAAGTTGCCCAAGTGTGCAACTTGAACTAGACGGAATGATCAGAGGAGAATTGCGTGAATGGAGAGCTACGAGTTCATTGTCTCTTTGGCCGTCACGGTCATGGCGATTGCGGCGCTCTTCTGGCGCTTTGAGACACGTATTTCTGGCGTTGAAGCGCGCATCTTCGATCTATCCGATCGCGTGTCGCGCATCGAGGGCTTGCTGAAAGGGTATTTCCTGCTAGCGAGCAAGAAAGAGGACTGACTTCCACCTGTGGCAGCAGTGAAGTCGACTAGAGAGCGCATATCCGGCAAGCCCGCATGGCATGACGCAGGCGGGTATTTCCTATGCTAATACAGGATAGAGAAGCTCATCGAATGCCACCGCCCGGTTATTGTGGTCGATGCTCAGGCGCACGGCCTCGGCGATAGCGGTGCCAACCACAGCCTGCTGCGGTAGAGGCCGCGACTTGGCAAATTCGGCGAGCATGTCGCGGCGCGCCTGCAACGCCCGGTCCGCGTCCATGCCTTCGGTCTCGCGCAGAATGCGCCGCGCGTCGTGGACGCCCTGCATCACGCTATCGTAGCCGTAGCCCACGTACTCGGTGCCCTCGCCGTCCCACGGGTCATAGTGCTTGAAGAAGTTGGGGTTGAAGTGCTCGAAGCCCTTGTCCTGCGTGACAAAGTGCAGCTTGCGGTCCTTGTGGTCGGCCCAGTATTCGCCCTGCGTACCGGAAAGTTGCATGCCCTGGTTCGTGAGCGCGCTATTCGCCTCGGCGCACACCCATGAGGTCTGCACCCACAGCACGGAGCCGTCGGCCCACTCGATCACGCCCTGCACGGCGTCATAGGCGTCCTGGCCCTGCGTCGGCAGGAATTTCTTCTGGCCGTAACCCCACACCCGCTTGGGCTTGAGACCGGTGATGAAGTAGTAGGCATCGGCGTAGTGGACGCCAATGTATTCAAAGGGAGAGCTTTCCTCGGCCCACAGGGAGAAAATATCCAGCGGCATTTCGCGCCGCTCCTCGATCCAGGCGTGGCCGTGAAGCATCTCGCCCAGGTGTCCCTGACGGTAGTACCGCTGGGCGGCGCGGATAGCGCGGTCGTGGCGTTTGTGATAGTCGGTATAGACGTAGATGCCCTTATTCTCGGCGGCAGTCAGGATCGTATAGACGTCTGACACCTTCAAGCAGAGCGGCTTCTGCACCACCACGTGGTGTCCTCGTTCGATAGCCGCCAGGATCATCTCGGTATGGAGATGGTCCGGCGTCGCCACCATGACGACGCCGTGAGGATCGAGATCGTCCAGAGCCGCCCTATAGGAATCGGGGAAAGAAGCCTCGGGATCAGTCGTATCCGGGTCGGGATAGCCCCGAAACGTGTAGTCGGGAAATAACTCACGGACTTTGCTAAGGGTGCTCGCCCGCCGCGAGGCGATGCTCACCTCACCCACCACGCCGCGGTCTTGTTCTTGGAAGAGCGTCGGAATGATCACGTCCTGGCTGATCATGCCGCCGCCGATGAGAAGTACGGGTACTTTACCGTCCCAAGCCATTAGTCTCTTCCCTCGAATTCTCTGAATTGATTTTGCCGAATGCGAGTCAGCTTGCGAACAAATGCACGTCGCCTCGAAAGGTTGGTACTGCGCGCGCAGCGGCAGTCTACCATAGCGACAGCCCTTCCTCAAAGAAGCTCATTCACCGGTAGACTCACGTGCCACCGGGTCAACTTTTCCGGTAGCGCAGGTTTGCAACGTGCGCAAGCACCGCGTAGGGGCACGATATATCGTGCCCCTACCGTTTGGCGCGGCAAGACTGCCCCGCTCTCATGCCAGAACGCGCCCACCGAAGTTGGATTCCGCGCCCCCGTAAGGGTGCGAGCTTGCCCGGGAATGACGGTTCATCAGTGATCCATTCCTTGATGAATGATCACCTTAGTCGCTTGACATATTCGCTTATCCGATACCATACTTGATGCCAGTAACAGTACTGTCATGCACATAGGAGGAAGAGCGATGCAAGGCGAACGCAGTCGAATGACACGCCGATTCCTGTTGAAGGGAGCCGTGGGTGGGGCAGGCCTGCTGGCTCTGGCGGCGTGCGGCACCGCCACCGTAATGCCCGAGGCAGGCGAAGCCCCCGCAGAAGAAGAGTCCAAGGCGGAAGAAGCGCCCCAGGCGATGGAGCCAACCGTTGTCAGCGCGCTAATGGTGCTGCAGGGACAGAACGAGACGTGGATCAACTCCTGGAATACCATCTTCGCCAACTTCGAGGCCGCAAACCCCGAATACACAATGGAAATCACCGACTCCACGTTTGGGGAAGTCACGACCAAAGCGGGCGCCGCCCTGGCGGCCGGTATCTCGTTTGACGACATCTATGGCTACTTCGGATGGCTGGGGCCGTTTGTCGATGGCGGGATAATCCAGCCGGTCACGCCATTGCTGGCGAAAGACACTGAGGTGACCGTGGATGACTTCTATGAGTCCGGCATCCTCAAGTACAAGGGCGTGGCGTACGGTCTCGCCTGGCTGCTCACCGCGCACCCCATTTGGTCCAATAACGACAAGTTCGTCGAGGCCGGCTTGAAGACCCCGGCTGAGCTTGAAGCCGAAGGCAATTGGACGTGGGAGGCCGTGCTGGAGGCCGCAACCAGACTCACCGTGCGTGAGGGCGATGAGATCACATTCGGCGGCCTGCGCATCTATCCCACGCACACATCCTACCTGCCCTATTATGCCTGGGCGTGGGGCGCGGACCTATGGAATGAGGGGTGCACGCAGGCTACCTTCAACACCCCTGAGTTTGCTGACGCCGTGCAATTCTGCGTGGACCTCTTTGCCAAGCACAAGGTTATCGGCGGCAATTTCCTCGAGGGCACCCAGGGCATGTTCGAGCGCGCCACCGGCGGCGTGCGCCAGTTCGAAGAGCGGATCACCGCCAACGATCTCTTCGAGATCGGCATGGCGGGACGACCCAAGGGACCGAACGGCGACAGCGCAACCGTCATGACGCCTATCGGCATCTTCATCGGCGAAGGCGCCAAGAACCCCGAGGGCGGCTGGGCCTTCCTCAAGTACACGGTGAGCGCCGATGCCTTGCCGGAGGTGGCTGCCACCGGTCAGGGCCGCTTCACGGCCAACAAACACCTGGAGCCGCTGACGCTCTTCCCGTATGAAGACCCCGAAGTCTACAAGCGAATGGCGGCCGAGGGCCGCCCGGTGCCGCAACTGCTGAAGCAAGGTGACTTCAACACCGAATGGCGCGCCACCTGGGACGCAATGGTGGAAGGCTCGCTCACGGTTGCCGAGGGTATGGCGAAGACCCAAGAGCAGGTGCAGGGCTGGATCAACGAGGGCGGCTGCCTGCGGTAAGAGTGCACAGACATATCGCATCGTTGAGTTGGCGCTGCGTATCTTAGCGAACGCCGTAGGGGCACGATATATCGTGCCCCTACGTGTTTTTCCGCTTCTCTCCCCCAAAGTTACTCATGCAACTCTCTGTCAAGCAGATGTGCTTAGACCGATGGCAATGACGAAGATGGATTCCCGCTTTCGCGGGAATGACGGACTGCGCATCCTTCGCGCTACCCTCTCACATTCGTTGTCTTACACGCCGGCTTGAACAAACAAGTGACGCACTTCCGACGAAGCGCGACCGGTATGCGCGCTGCCTGGATTGTTTGACCATCCCTCTCCTATGACACCATACTCAAACGCAGTAGCAGTCATTTCGTCCGACTAGGAGATACAAAGTTGGCAAACAACCGGAGACGAATGACCCGCCGGTTTCTATTCAACAAAGCGATGAGCGCCGCGAGCGTGCTCGCATTGGCAGCCTGCGGTGAGACGCCCACTTCGCCGGAAGCCGAGGATGCGCCGCAAGCGGAGACCGAGGCTGTGGCAACCCCAAAGACCGGGAAAGCCACCGTCGTCAGCGCGCTCATGGTACTGCGGGGACAAGATCCGGCGTGGATCAACTCGTGGCACACCGTTTTCGCCGACTTCGAAGCCCAGCACCCTGCATTCAAGCTGGAAATCAATGATGCTTCGTTCGGTAGTGTTACTTCCAGGGCTTTGACGTTCATGGCTGCCGGCTTCACCTTCGATGCTATCTACGGCTTCATTGACTGGCTGGGGCTGTTTGTGGACGCCGGCATCGTTCAGTCGATTAATCCCTTCCTGACGACAGACACAGATGTCTCACCGGACGACTTCCATGACTTCGGCGTCCTCACCCACAAAGGCCTTGACTACGGCCTCGCCTGGCAGCTTGCCGCGCATCCGATCTGGTTCAATGCCGGCAAGTTCGGGGAGGCCGGTCTGCAGACGCCTGCGGCGCTGGAAGCCGCAGGCAATTGGACGTGGGAGGCCGTGCTGGCTGCCGCCGTAAAGCTCACCAAGCGCGCAGGGGATAACATCACATTTGGCGGCTTGCAAGTCTTTCCCATGTTCACGTCGTTTCTGCCGTACTACGCCTGGGCGTGGGGCGCAGACCTGTGGGATGAAGGCTGCACGCAAGCCACGATTAACTCCCCGGAGTTCGCCGACGCGGTGCAGTTCTGCGTTGATCTCTTTGCCAAGCACAACGTCATCGGCGGCAACTTCCTTTACGGTACGCAAGGCATGGTCGAGCGCGCGCCGGACGTCGTGCGCCAGTTCGACCAGGGGATTGCGGCGCGCGACCTCTTCAGCATTGGCATGGCCCCCCGGCCGCAGGGACCCAACGGCGACCGCGGCACCGTGATGACGCCGAGCGCTCTCCTCCTCGGCAACCGCGCCAAGAACGACGAGGGCGGCTGGGCTTTCCTCAAGTACACAGTGAGCGCCGCGGCTCAACCGCAATTCGCTGTCTTCGGCCAGGGCCGCTTTAACGCCAACAAGCATCTGAAGCCTCAGACTCTGTATCCATTTGAGAACCCCGATGTCTACACCCAGATGTTGCAAGAGGGAAGGCCGGAACCACAGTTGCTGCAGCAAAGGGAATTCTACGCCGCGTGGCGCGCAACGTGGAGCGCCATGGTGGAGGGGTCGCTTTCCGTCGCAGATGGCATGGCGAAGACCCAGGAGCAAGTGCAGGGCTGGATAAACACGGGCGGCTGCTTACGGTAGAAGCGCGTAACCGCATCTGATCGCTGAATGTTGGCAGCGTACCTGCGCGGACGATTGTCCGCAATCCAGAAGGTATGAATCCTGGTAGGGGCACGATATATCGTGCCCCTACGTTTTTTGCCCTTTCCGGTCATTTATTCTGCGAGTTTTGGATTTCCCCAGATAAATAGATTCTGGCTAACCGTGACATAATTCTGCGACATTTGCTCTCTATCGTGAGTGGTAATACAAGCACTTCACGAAAGGAGTGGAGAGATGATTGGCAAGAAGTTGACGAAGAGGACATTGCTGGCGGGGCCGCTTGTGGCGGCCCTGCTCGGCGCAGGAACACTGGCCGGCTGTGGGCCCATCAGCGGGCTCCTCGACGACCAGGGTACCGGCACAGTGTCCGAGGGAAGCGGCGAATCCGGAGGTGAGCACAGGGGAGGAGAAGGATCTGAAGGCAGCGGGGGCGAAGGCTCCGGCGGCGGTGAAGAAGCAGCCGCCAATCAACTGGCGCCCGATGAGACTTTCGACATGGTGCGCAGCGGCGCTCGCTTGATCCTGAGCTACGACGCAGGCAGCAATGCCTTCAAGGGCACCGTGGAGAACACGACCAACAACGTCTTGCAGCAGGTGCGGATTGAAGTGCATCTCTCGAACGGGGCGGAACTTGGGCCTACCATTCCCATCGACCTGGGCCCGGGTGAGAAAGTAGACGTAATCCTGCCCGCGACGGCCGCGGCGTTCACGAGCTGGGTCGCTCATGCCGAGGTTGGCAGCGGTGGTGAAGGCTCTGGCGGCGAAGGCGGCGGCGAGAGCGGTCCGGACGGTCCCGAAGGCAAGGAGAGCAGCAACGAAGCCGCAATGGAGGCCGCCATGTCCAGCCCCGTCACCCCACTCGATCAGACGTGGGATGGCAATCTCGGCGGACTGGCAATCTCCGCGCGGTACGATGCGGCAACCCGCACCATCCACTACACGGTGCAGAACACAACGCAGCAGGTGCTTTGCTACGTGCAGTCCGAACCTCACCTGAAGTCGGGAACGCAGACCGTGGGCGAACTGGGCCCCGACGTGCTGGGGCATCTGAGCCCCGGTCAGCAAGCAACCTCCAGCATCGCGGTTGCGAGTGAACCGAAGCTCGCGGGAGTTGCCTTCGACGGCTACGTCATTCACATGGAAGTGTTCGACTGCGGCGGTACCGGCCCTGCACCTCACACAGGAGCAGAAGGCGGTGAAGGCGGCGGCGGCGAGGGAGCCGGCGGCGAGGAGCATGGCTCCGGTGGTGAGCAGAGTAGCGGCGGCTAGGACCAAGCGACATCCACCGCAGGCGGATGTTGGAGACCACTGCACGTGAGATAATTGAACCGCACTGAGGAACGCGATGCCTCACATGGGGCATCGCGTCCTGAGGTAGTTTCTGAGAAGGCTGACAATGCGCGGCACGGTATTGATTATCGAAGACGACACCAGAATCGCGAACTGGGTCAAGGTGTATTTCGAACGCGCCGGTTTCTCCGCTGAGGTTACGCATGACGGTGAGTCCGGTCTGGCGCTGGCCCGAAATCTGATCCCGGACCTGATCATCCTCGATCTCATGCTGCCCCGGCTCGACGGCGTGGAACTGTGCAAGATCCTACGACGCGAGTCCGACGTTCCCATCATCATGCTGACGGCCAGGGAAGCTCCCGCCGAGCGCATCGGCGGACTGGATAGCGGCGCTGACGATTACATCGTCAAGCCCTTCGATCCTGATGAAGTCATTGCGCGCGCCGACGCCGTGCTGCGCCGCGTCAAAGGCAAAGTCCAGCAGGTCATGACACGCGGCGCCATCACGCTGAATGAGACCGACCGGAGCGTGACGGTCAATGGAAAACCGGTGACGCTGAGCCAGGCGCAAATCGCTCTGCTCGCGACGTTCATGCGTCATCCCAACCAGGTGCTCACCCGCGATCAACTCATCGCGTTGACCTTCAGCGACGAATTCGATGGGTTCGATCGCGCCGTCGACAACCAGGTCGCCCGCCTGCGTAAGCAGATCAACCGCGATGGCAGACAGCCCATTCAGACGGTCTACGGCGCCGGCTATCGATTCGTGGTGGAGGATGCATGATGCCGTTACGCTGGCGCATCATGGGTGCGACCGTCCTTGTCGTCGTCCTCACCGTCTTGACCAGCGTCGGTGTGGGCTATTACGCGACGCAGTCGCGCCTGGGTGTGTTCGTGGATAGGATTGGCGGTGACGAGGCCACCCAGCTCGCCCGGAATCTGAGCCGGGAGTACACCGCTACCGGTGGGTGGGAAACGGTGGACAGCGTGCTGTCCGAGGCCGGGTACATCTACACTGGAGTTCAGCAGGGGGAGCGGCATGCGGAAGGTGGGGGTGAATCCGCAGAGCTCTCTCACCAAGACCCGGTGCGAGTCGTCATCGTCGGCAGCGACGGACGTGTGGTGAAGGACAATTTTTCGGAACTGCTATCTGGGGCCGCAGCACCCGCTCTGACCGGGCATCGCGAGACGGTGTTCGATCTGGCGGCGAACCGGCCCGTAGGCCACGTCTACGTGGACGTAAACCAGGAGTTCCTCGCGACCGAGTCGCATGGATTTCTCAACACGCTCCTGTATATCACCCTCATTGGCGGGATTTTGACGGCCGGCGTCGCCATGCTGCTGGCCTATTGGTTGTCCAAACGAATCACGGCGCCGGTGACGGCCCTGACCGAGGCAACCCAGGCAATCGCCCAGGGAGACACCACCCAACTGCCGGTCACATCCTCGGACGAGTTGGGTAGCATGAGCACGGCGTTCAACCGGATGATTACCACCTTGGAAACACAGCGCGAACTCCGCCGGCAACTCATAAACGATGTCTCCCATGAACTGAATACGCCGCTGAGCGTCATACAATTGGAGGCGAAAGGGCTGCGCGACGGACTGCAGACGCCTGAGGGAGCCTCAGACCACATCATCCAGGAAGTGGATAGGCTGCGCGGTCTCGTAACGGATCTGAACTCGCTCGCGGAGACGGACTACGGGGAGCTTCGTCTGAACCTGCAATCAGGTTCGGTTCTCGATCTGCTCACCGCGGAGGTGGACCGCTGGCAGCCGCAATGCCAGGCAAAACAGGTCGACTTGTCGCTGCAGGTATCCCCCGACCTCCCGGACGTGAACCTCGACCGGATGCGTATGAGCCAAGCCTTGGGAAATGTCTTGAGCAACGCCATCCATGCGACCGAGGCCAGCGGGAGCATTGTGCTGAGGGTGGGGCTGGTAAGCGATTCCGTATCGGGGACGGAACAGGCGGAGGCGTTGGCAATTGCGATTACGGATGACGGGATCGGCATTCCCGCCGCAGACCTTCCCCACGTCTTCGACCGCTTCTACCGCACCGACCAAGCGCGCAGCCGCGGCATAGGCGGCACGGGACTGGGACTGGCCATCGCCCGCGCCATCGTAGAAGCGCACGGGGGCACGATTGCCGTGGCGAGCGACGGGCCCGGACAGGGAGCAGTCGTGACCATTTGCCTACCCCTAGACACGTCAGCATCCCCTCAACAATGAACGCCGCGGCAAGTACCACATCCACAGCGGTCGAGGGCCTCTGTTTGCTGTCCGTATCGCAGCCTCTTTGCCCTACACCTTGCAAGTTGACGTGCCCCTTGTGCTAAAATATCGTGCGAGCATTCTACGAGATAAAGCCGCGCAAGGGCGGTATACAGGCCGCCACCAACAGCGCCCATTACTCAAGAGAGTGCAGATTGTTATCAGTAGTAGCTTTTACCCAGGAGGGGTGAACACGATGGCATCACTGTCCAGACGACATTTCCTCGGCACGGCTGCCCTGACCGGCGCGGGTGCGCTGCTCGCGGCCTGCGGTGCGCAGGCAGGCACCGGGGCCATGGAGGAAGCACCCGCGGCGGAGGACGATGGCGACGCCGGCGAGGCGATGATGGAGAAGAAGCCCGTCGTCTTCTGGTATACGGGCATTGCGCCGTGGAACTTCGATAATGAGGAACTTCCCCAGGCACTGCGCGCGGAGTTCGACGAGACCACCAACTATACGCTGGTACCGCTCGTGCGCGGTAACGGTGGCTTCCGCGACATTCCTACCGTGGTAGCGGCAGGTGTGGCGCCGGATAACTCCAAGACCCAGTCCTACATCCAGCCCCAGTGGGGTCTGCTGGAGCTCGTGCGGCCGATGGACGCCTACATCTCTGCATCTGCTAACGTGTCATTGGACGACCTCTGGCCGGGCAAGTACGAGGCCATGCAGTGGGCCGGCAAGACCTACGGCATCAGCTATAGCATCGACGCCCGCATCATCTATCTGAACGTGGACCATTCGCTGGAAGCCGGCCTCGATCCCGAATCTCCGCCGGCCTCCCGGGATGAGATGGACGAAGCGCTGCTGAAGGTGCACAAGACTGAGGGCGACAACATCGTGCGCCTCGGCTGGGACCCCTTCCGCGGCTCCGGCGGCATCCACACCTGGATGGCCGGCTACTGGCAGCAGGGCGGCGAGATGCTCAGCCCGGACCGGACGAAGATCCAGGTCAACAATGACCTCGCTATCAATACCGTAACCTGGCTCAAGAAAGTCCTGGACGGCCAGGGCGGTTACGATAAAGTCCGCGAGTTCCACGGCACCTTCGAGAACCGCTTGCAGGAGTACGGCAGCGGCGGCAATACGTATATGTATCTGACCAACGCTACCCGTACCTCCATGGCCCCCTACGCCGAAGGCCTCAACTACGACTTTGGGCCATATCCGGCGCTGGATCCCAGCACCGCCCTGCCGGCCACCTATTCCGGCGACTGGGCATTCTGCCTGCCCAACGGCAGCAGCAATCCCGACGGCGGTTTCGCCTGGGCCGACTTCATGTACGGCGCGGACACCAACCTGCGCTGGTCGATTGCTATGGATCGTATTCCAGTGCGTCAGAGCGTGGCCCAAAGCGACGCCTACATTGGCGACGACAAGCTGCGCAAACTGGCAATTGACGAGATGGTCGGCGCCCGCTTCGTCGTGAGTGTGCCCGGCGCTGGCGACATTCTCCCGATCACTAGCAGAAACCTGCAGGCCATCATGCGCAATGAGGTTACGGTCGCCGAGGGTATGCGCACGTTCGAGGAGCAAGCCCAGACGGCGATGGACGACTTCATCGCAGAGTTTGGCTAGACATCGAGAGTGACGCGAGGAACGCGCACAGTCATTGATTGACTATGCTTCCTTGCAACACCGGTAGCAGTCTGACAAGAACTAGCGTGTCTATGGGTCGCAATGACCTGTAGAGACGCTAGTTCTTCTTTTATAAAGAAGAATACGGCCAATCGTATTTGGCGGTCTGCAGTAGGGGCACGGTATACCGTGCCTCTACATCATTGTTCCCGACTCAGCAGATCCCTCCCTCCACTCCCGATAACTCCCGGCCTACACGACGTTTCACAAAGACAAGATGAGGCTGCGATCAACGTTGGAATTGAGCGCCGTACAGACCGACGACAGAGTATCGCCCATCCCAAATTCTCTTTGAAAAGGCATTCCCGCCAAGACATCTTGCAAATTGACGGACTATCTGCCTAGAATTACTATCAAGCATTCTTAGTGAGACGCGCGCATTGGCGCTGGAGGGAACCGCCAAAGAGCGCGTGGTTTTTTCGTAAGGATGCAGGGAGCGTTCGAGAGTAGTTCTTTACCCAGGAGGGTGAACGAGATGGCATCACTGTCCAGACGACATTTCCTCGGCACGGCTGCCCTGACCGGCGCGGGCGCGCTGCTTGCGGCCTGCGGCGCGCAAGCAGGCACCGGGGCCATGGAAGAAGCACCCGCGGCGGAGGGCGATGGCGACTCCGGCGAGATGATGATGGAGAAGAAGCCCGTCGTCTTCTGGTATACGGGCTTTGATCCGTGGAACTTCGACCGCGAAGAGATCCCCATGCAGATCCGCGCGGAGTTCGATGAAACCACCAACTACACGCTGGTGCCGCTCATTCGCGGTAACGGTGGCTTTGGCGATATTCCCACCGTGGTCGCGGCAGGTGTCGCCCCCGACAACTCCAAGACCCAGTCCTACATCCAGCCCCAGTGGGGTCTGCTGGAGCTCGTCCGTCCGCTCGACGCCTATATCGCTGCCTCGGCCAATGTGCCTTTGGACGACCTCTGGCCGGGCAAATACGAGGCCATGCAATGGGCGGGACAGACCTACGGCATCAGCTATAGCATTGACGCCCGCGTCATCTATCTGAACGTGGACCACTCACTGGAAGCCGGCCTTGATCCCGAAACACCGCCGGCCTCCCGGGAGGAGATGGACGAGGCGCTGCTCAAGGTGCACAAAGTCGAGGGTGACAACATCGTGCGTCTCGGCTGGGACCCCTTCCGCGGCTCCGGCGGCATCCACACGTGGATGGTCGGCTACTGGCAGCAGGGCGGCGAAATGCTCAGCGCGGACCGGACGAAGATCCAGGTCAACAACGATCTCGCCATCAATACCGTGGATTGGCTCAAGAAAGTCCTGGACTTTCAGGGCGGCTACGATAAGGTGCGCGAGTTCCACGGCACCTTCGAGAACCGCTTGCAAGAGTACGGCAGCGGCGGCAATACCTACATGTATCTGACCAACGCTACTCGTGCCTCCCTCGGTCCTTACGCCGAAGGCCTCGACTACGACTTTGGGCCGTATCCGGCGCTGGATTCCAGCACCGCTCTGCAAGCCACCTACTCCGGCGACTGGGCGTTCTGCCTGCCCAACGGCAGCAGCAATCCCGACGGCGGTTTCGCCTGGGCCGACTTCATGTACGGCGCGGACGTGAACTTGCGCTGGTCGATTGCCATGGACCGCATCCCCGTGCGCGCAAGCGTTGCCCAAAGCGAGGCCTACATTGGCGACGACAAGCTGCGCAAGCTCGCCATCGACGAGATGCAAGGCGCCCGCTTCGTCGTGAGTGTGCCGGGCGCGGGTGACATTCTCCCGATCACGAGCAGGAATCTCCAGTCCATCATGCGCGGCGAGGTTACCGTTGCCGAAGGTATGCGCACGTTCGAGGAGCAAGCGCAGACGGCGATGGACGACTTCATCGCGGAGTTTGGCTAGACACCGACCGTGAGGTGAGGAAAACGCGCTGATAATAGTCGGGCGTGATTTCTCGCACCACCGGTAGCAGTCTGATGGGAACTAGCGTGCCTACGGGTTACAATGACCTGTAGGCACGCTAGTGATTAAAGCGCACACTGCTAGAATGCGGAGCCACTCAACCGTAGTGAGTTGAGCGTTCCGCAACTTCGACCTAAACGGTGGCAACCACTGAACAGAGAATCTCCCAAGGCGGTATGCTAGAAGCACAACACATCATCAAAGTACAGGGAGCCTAATCCATGGAATATCGCAATCTGGGACGCGCCGGTGTCAAGGTCTCGCCGCTGTGGCTGGGTACGGCCTATTTCAATACACGCATCTCCGAGGAGAACGCGACCGCGCTCATCCATGCCGCGCTGGACGCCGGCATCAACGTGATAGACACGGCAAACGCCTATTCGGAACCGAGGGGATATGCCGAGACGATCGTCGGCCGGGCGATTCAAGATCGCCGTGACAGGGTCGTGCTGGCGACCAAGGTCTTTCACCCCATGGGCGACGGCCCGAACGACCGCGGCAGCAGCCGCTACCACATCATGGAGCAGGCGCATGCCAGCCTGCGGCGGTTGAACACCGACCGCATCGACCTCTACCAACTGCACCGGCCCGATCCCGAAGTGCCCATCGAGGAGACCCTGCGGACGCTGGA
The DNA here is from genome assembly GCA_012270555.1 of Chloroflexota bacterium. Taxonomy (GTDB): domain Bacteria; phylum Chloroflexota; class UBA11872; order VXOZ01; family VXOZ01; genus VXOZ01. The sequence continues at coordinate 97,668 of JAAXIC010000018.1, read as the reverse complement.
AGACCTGCGGCGCCAGGGCAAGATTCTCTACTTCGGCACCTCGAAGTTCGCCGGCTGGCAACTCTGCGAGGCCCTCTGGACCTCCGATAGGCTCGGCCTCGCCCCTATCGTCTCGGAGCAGCCTGAATACAGCCTGGTCGACCGTTCTATCGAGGCGGAGGTGCTGCCGGTGACGCGCAAGTTCGGCCTTGGCGTGGTGCCGTATAGTCCGCTCGGCGGCGGGTGGCTCACCGGCAAGTACCGGCGCGGCGGCGATGCGCCTGCCGATTCGCGTTTTGCTGGACGCGGCATGGACTTTACGGGCGATATGTACGCGCCGACCTTCGACGCGCTCGAAAATCTGGAGGAATTAGCCGCTGGGAAGGGCATCACGCTGAGCCAGTTGGCCCTCGCCTGGCTCCTGGCGCAACCCGGCATCACCGCGCCCATCATTGGACCGCGTACCCTGCAACAACTGCAGGACAACTTGGGCGCCCTCGAGGTCACGCTGACAGCTGGCGAACTCGCCGCCGTCGACGACATTGTACCGCCCATGTCAGTACTCCCGGGATGACCGCGGCCATCGACATGACGATTGCCACATTGCCGCTACCATTGGGTTTCGCTTGAGAGGCGCTGCCTGTGGCAATACGTGAAAGCGCGGAGCGCGCCGCCCGGCGGACTAAGGCTAGTGTGGAACCGGATGCTGCCGCCAGCGGCTACATGGAACGCGAACCCGGCGATCCTGCTATCCGCGTTACCCGAGAAGACATCGCGGGCGCCTTGTACACCGCGGGACTACGCACAGGCGATACCGTTCTGTTCCATAGTTCCCTAAGCAGCATGGGTACCGTGGTCGGGGGCGCGGACGCCGTCATCGACGGCTTCCTGGATGCCGTGGGCCCCACGGGCACGGTTGCCGTACCCACACTCAGTTCATGGCGTGGGCTCAAAGAAAGAAACCGCGTGTGGGACCACTGGAGCATTGCGCATACGCCAACCTACTGCGGCCTGATACCGGAGACCTTCCGCCGGCGGCCGGAAGCGCTGCGCAGCAACCACTACACGCACTCGGTGAGCGCGATTGGTCCGAGGGCTGCGGAACTCACGGCCAACCACGGGGAATCCGGTCTGCGCGAGGCTCCGTGGGGTCCCGGCGCGTTCGCCGCGCAGAGCCCCTGGCAGCGCTTTTATGATTGGAACGTCTTCTACTGCCTCATCGGCGTGAACTGCCAACGTCTTACCATGGTGCACTTTGTCGAGACGCACCTGATACACCGGGCAATAGCCCGCGCCGCACCCGACCGCCACAAAGACTTGCTGGCACAGGTAAGCGGCTGGACGCGCGGCGGGATCTGGGCGGGCATCGGCCTCAAGAAGCGTCTGGTAGCAGAGGAACTCTTCGCTAAGAAAGGCTTACTGCAATACGAGAACATCGGATCCGCCCGCCTGCGCCGCATGCGCATGCGACCGGTGATGGATGCCTGGATCGCTGCGGCAGAAAGTGATCCGGCATACTGGTGCTCGGAGAGCTTCGCGCGCTGGCTGGAGCGAATTAACTCCTAGGCAGTATGTAATGCGCTAGCAACCGACACCCGCGCCAACACAAGATTGCAGAGCGTTCAAGACACGAGAAGAATAAGACTACCCGAAATCCAACTAGGAGCTATCTCATAAACTGACTCGATAAGTCGAAGCACGAACGGACGTGTAATTACAGCCCCTCGAGGGCCTCCAAGAACGCGTCAGACGTAATTGTCCCCGCCACGTCCCGCAGCTCAAACTGGTGGATCATCACGCTGGTAGCCGCAAGCATCGGATACGTGTCGCGCGCCTCGACGCCAGTGGTGGCGTCACGGAGCAGCACCAACGCATAGCCGCGCTCGCGCATGGCGCGCAGGCCGTAGTCGCGGTCGGGGACGCAGATATTGGTGGCAAAGCCGACGTAGAAGAGATAGAGGATGCCGCGCTCTGTGCATAGCCGGTGGAGTTGCTCGCCGGTGGCAATCACGTAGTCACTAGCCTGTGGCAGCACCGCCCGATGGATCGAGCGGTCGCGGTCGATGCGGTCGAGTTGCTCCTGGTGCAAGCCGCTGCGCCGGGCCTGGAGGTGCGTCCATTCTCCGCGACGCAATGCAAAGTCCGCAGGGGGCCAATCCTGCTCGGGCGGTGGTACAGGTGCTTTATCGTCCGTCGCTTCCCTCGGCCAAAACTGTCGAAACTTTTCTGCCACCGGCGGTGACGGCGCGTGCACCACCGTTATGCCCGCCGACCGGCACGCCTCCAGCACCGGTCGAATCGTTTCCTCGCAGACTCGCCCGGCGCGCCCTTGAAAGCTCTCGACGATGATACGATCCCAGCAGTCCACGAGCACCAGCGCCGCCTGCTCCAGCGGAATGCCCACGGGCAGGTGCACATAGCCAAAATGCTCTTCCCGATACGGCAGGTGCGGCGGGTTCGGCTCATGAACGATGTGGCGCACCGAGAGTTGCAGTGGCATCATTGAACGCTTATTCATTGCCAACCAAGTGTCATTGCTGAGCAGCTGGCGTGGCAGGGGAAAATGCCGGTGCCGTCATTCCCGCGCACGCGGGAATCCATCTTCTTCGACACTGGCATCCACCCACACCACCACGAGACTCCTCTCCCACGCCATTTCTGGACTCCGGCTTCCGCCGGAGTGACGGAGAATCCAGTGTAGCTCCTAGAACGGAGCCGCTACCCCCAGCTTTTGTCCCAACTCCCGCAGTGCCTCGGCGTGCGCCGGCCCAACCGGTACGCCCTCTTCGCGCCACAGCCGCTCACGCTTTGCCTCCATGCCGCCGGCAACTTCCGTATCGGACTGGTTCGTAATGGGCGCAAGTTGGCGCACCTGGCGGATGTAGTCATCCACCTCGCGCTTGAAATCGTCCAGCGGCATGTAGTGGGAAACGTCGTGGGCGGTCATGAACGCGCCTTGGTTCGCGCCGGGCCACTCCCGCTTGGCGCGCTCCGGCGCGGCGGGCACGCCGCAGAGAAACCCGCCGAGTGTCTGGCAGAACGAGCCGAGCCCGATACTGCGGTAGGTGGCGCTGGGCGCCAGCATCTCTATCGCCTTGACATGGGGCTCGCCGTCGTAGAGGTCGTGCACCGCGCCAAAGTCAGCAATAATCGGCGGCTCCTCACCGGCCGGCGCCGCAAAGCTCATGGGCGAGCCGCCGGCGGCGTGACGATGGGGCGCGCCGGGCTGCATTTGGAGTTGCGCGCCTGAGGTTACGTAGGCAATGAGGTCGGCCCCCACGATCACGCGCGACCAGAGGCCGGCTGCGCCGAAGTGCCCGTGGTTGCGCGTAATCACGTTGGCGACGCCGTGCTCCTTGGCCTTCTGCACTGCTAGGTTTGCCGCCGCAAACGAGGGAAAGTAGCCCAAGCCGCCGTCGCCGTCCACGGTGGCCGTGACCGCCGTCTCGCTCACTACCTGCACGTTGGGCGTGACGTTGAGTTCTTCCTTCTGAAAGTGCCGCACGTACGCCACCGTCTGCCGCGTGCCGTGGCTAAAAACACCACGCAGATCGTTTGCCGTGAGCCACCCGGCCATCTGGCTCGCGTGTTCACCGGACATGCCAACCGCGAGGAAGCAGTCGCTCACGAATGCCTCCAGCAGCGGTGATTGAACACGGATGAAGGTTTCAGGCGGTGTATTCATGAAACGCTCCTCGCACTATCTGTGTTGAGAGTAGCGCGGGGGCTTGTCCCCCGCCTCTTGGTGCAACCTGCCGGGCCAGCTTCACTCATACCTTCACCGCCGCCAGCCGTTCCATCGCCTCTTTCAGGCGGTCGGTCGGGCAAGCCAGCGAGATACGGAAGTAGCCTTCGCCCGCCGCGCCAAAGCCCACGCCGGGAGTGATAACCAGACCGGCCTCGTCGAGCAGCCGCACCGAAAAATCAATGGCGGAGATGCCCTTAGGCGTGGGCGACCACACGTAGAGACTTGCCTTGGGCTTCTGGGCGTGCAGTCCCATGCCTTCCAGGGCGTTCAGAATCAGATCGCGGCGTTCCTGGTAGATGGCGTTGCGTTCGTCGATCCACGACTGCGGCGTTTCGTTCAGGGCCACCACGCCCGCCTCTTGCACCGCCCGAAAGATGCCGGAATCAATGTTCGTCTTCACGCGCCCGAGGGCCTCGATGATGTCAGTATTGCCGACCGCCATGCCGATGCGCCAGCCGGTCATGTTGTAGGTCTTGGAGAGCGAGTGAAATTCAATTCCCACGTCCATGGCGCCGTCCACTTCCAGGAAACTCAGCGGCTTGTAGCCGTCGAAGCAGACCTCGGTGTAGGCGGCGTCGTGGGCGATGATGAGGTCGTGCTCCTTGCCGAATGCCACGCACTCCTCGAAGAACGAGCGCGGCGCGACCGCCGCCGTGGGGTTGTTCGGGTAGCAAATCCAGAGCAGCTTGGCGCGCTTGATGACGTCGCTGGGTATAGCGCCGAGATCGGGCAGGAAGGCGTTTTCCTCCCGCAACGGCACGTAGTACGTTTCGCCGTCGGAGAAGAGCGTGCCGGTATGGTAGACCGGATAGCCTGGATCGGTGGCCAGCACCACGTCGCCGGGATCAACCACCGCTACCGGAAAGTGGGCAATGCCCTCCTTGGAACCGATCAGCGATACCACCTGGGTCTCAGGGTCGAGCTTCACGCCGAACCGCTGCCCGTACCACGCCGCCACCGCCTCCCGAAACTCCGGCAGACCCTCGTATTCCGGGTACTGGTGGGTGTAGGGCTTGGCCGCGCCCGCAGCCAGCGCGTCGATCACGTGCTGCGGCGTGGGGAGATCAGGATCACCGATTCCCAGCGAAATGACGTCCATACCTTCCTGCCGCTTGGCGGCAATGCGCCGGTCCACCTCGGCAAATAGGTACGGCGGCAACTTGGCTATCCGATTCGCAAAACGCATGAGTGCATCCTCTTTCGTGTGCGCGTGTGATCAGCTTATCCTAGAGGGAGTACAGGGTCTATCCAAATACAAAACAGTTGCAGTATACGGTATCATGGAGTGCCCTTTCATGGTAGTTGAAAATGATCTTTGCGGTTATGAGTTAAGTAGGAGCGCATTACCGGCCAGGAAGGGCTTTGATTTCTACAAATGTAGGGAGCAAAGAGAGTCTGCCAAATCGCGTTGCATTTTTCACGACCTTGATCCAAGAAAGGATGCTGAAGAACTTAGTAGAAGACTCTATGAAAAGAGAGACAGTCGCTACATCGGGTATGTGTTTCCAGAGTCGTTTACATTCACCAGGTTCAAGTTACAAGGTGCTGATTTCGCCCATTGCCAGTTCCTTGGAACCGTAGACTTTCAGGGTTCAGTCTTTCGCGGGCATACAGACTTTTCGTTCGCAATCTTTGACAAAGGCGCCCACTTTAGAGGGGCAAGATTCAAAGGCAGTGTCAACTTTACTGGTGCTCTTTTCAGGGGACAGGCATGGTTTAACGATGCGACGTTGGATAGTTGCGTCAATCTTACTTCTGCCCACTTCAAAGATGAATTCTGGTTTGCCGGGATTGGCGATGCAATTGCCGACATGACAGGTACCATCTTTGAGAAGGATGCTCACTTCCATAACACTTTCTTTGCTGGAGCGAGCTTCATTGAGACTCAGTTTGGAGGCCAGGCGACATTTGGATTCTACAAGTACATTGCCCACGGCCATTCCTGCGAACAGGCAAGCACGTCGCCCGACATAGTCTTCTTTGAAGGTGTTGACATGAGTCGCGTGCTCTTTAGAGAGGCTAATCTAAAGAGAGCATCCTTCAATCAGTGCTACAACCTAGATCAAGCTAGGTTTTTCGATTGCACGTGGAATCTTGGATATGGACGGAACAACATTCTTTACGATGAGCTTGAATTGCGCAAGAAAATGCCGCCTTGGGAAAAGATGGCAAAGTGCGAGGGAGTAAAACGCAAGTGCGGGTTACTTGGCGATGCCAGCGAATTGGATGCACAAGATGACAAAGCTGCTGAGTCTCGCCTAGAGCGCAGCCATGCTTCTGTAGAGGAGACATGCCGTGCATTCAAAAAGCATTTTGAAGATCGCCGCAACTACCTTGTAGCAGGTGACTTTCATGAGGGCGAGATGGAAATGCGGCGCTTAGCGAAAGGCACTTGGGGACGCAGGTTGCTTTCAATTGAAGCGGTTTACTGGCTACTGTCGCGATACGGTCAAAGCTGGCTTCGGCCGCTGGCTTGTTTCATTGCGCTGAACTTGATAGCGGCCGTAATATACTCATTTTCAGGGCTTCAGTTGGAGTCCGAACGTGCACCAATGAGACTGGAGATCACTGCAGAACCTTCCCCAATTCTCATGCTGGAATCGTTATTCATATACCTGCATGCCTTTCTCTACAGTTTCAGCGTTTCAGCGCTCTTGCGTGGGGTCTATGCCACCCCAACTAGCCTTGTGGGACTACTCTTGCAGACAGTTCAATTCATACTCGGTCCACTGCTGATCTTACTGATTGGCCTTGCTATTCGCCGGCGGGTACGACGCTAGAGCCCGCCGCGGCGCGCGTAGTGTCCGAACGCTAGTCATTCTACCTACGGAGACCACGCCGGATCAGCGTCGAGGGCCGGATTATCGGTGAGCCGCGTCACGTTGCCGTTAGCGACGTTCATAACGTAGATCTCGTAGTTCAGATTACGGATGCTATAGAAGGCCAAGCTGTTGCCGTCTGCCGACCACGCGGGGGCGAAATCGTCAGCCGGGTGAGTCGTCAGCCGGGTCAAGCCGGTACTGTCGGCGTTTATTATGTAAATTTCCCAGTTGCCATCACGCTTACTGGTGAACGCGAGTTTGTGCCCATCGGGCGACCATGCCGGCGCCGTATCCGCGGCCCGGTCGCTTGTGAGCTTCGTGTGACCGCTGCCGTCGGCATTCATCACGTAGATGTCAAAGTTCCGCTCGCGGTCGCTCGTGTAAGCGATCTTGACCCCGTCGGGCGACCACGTAGGCGCGAGTTCGCGTCCGCGATCGAACGTGAGTCGCGTTTGCCCGCTGCCGTCGGCATTCATCACATAGACATCCACGTTGTTCTCTCGTTCGCTGTAGAACGCCAGCTTGCGCCCGTCGGGCGACCAGCGGGGGGCGAAGTCGTCGCCGGGATCGTCCGTGAGTTGCACTACCTCGCTGCCGTCCGCGTTCATCACGTAGATGTCAAAATTCCCAGTGCGGTTGCTCGCGAACGCGATGCGCCGGCCGGCCGGCGACCAAGCGGGGGCCACGTCGTTGCCGAAATCATCGGTCAGGCGTTTCTGGTCGCTCCCGTCAGCGTTCATCACGTAGATTTCCCAGTTTTCATCGCGCAAGCTAGCAAACGCGATCTGCGCCAGCTTTTCCTCTGCAGCGCCGGACACGACAAGGAACTGCTTATTGCCGGTATAGCCACTGTTATCAAAGACGATGGGTATGGCAATATCCTCGGCGGTCACGTCCGACACGACCACTTTGAAGAGCAGCCCGAAGTTGCCAAACGGCAGCGGCGCCGATCCGGTAGCTGACCAATAACCCACACTATCCGGCTCTGAGAGCTCCCAACCGTCCAGCAATCCACCTTCATCCGCTGAGACAAGCGTGACCGTGGCGGGCAGATCGATAGGCAGCGTAAAGCGGAAGTGCCGGATGTTGCGCGGCACGTGGAGCGCGCGCACGAAGGTCGTCGCGGTCTGTTCTTGCATGTCCACCGTGGGCGGGTCCACGGCAATACGTCCCTGGGTATCCGGACTGTATATCTCACCAAACGGCAGTGCTGAACTCGTAAGAACGCCGCTGACGTCGCCAAGCGTCGTTTCTATCCGCACCGCGTAGGCGCCGCTGCGCCGGAGCGTCGTGTAGCTGAGCTTGTACTGACCGGCAAAGTCGTTGACGAGCGCAGTGAATTGTCCCTCAAGCTCCGCCAGTTCGGCTACCGCGTAGTAAGCGCCATTCGTGGCCGTTGCCAAGGCGCGTAAATCTGCCTCCTGATAGACCTCCCCCAGCCCCAGCGGGTAGAGCTGGACGCCTCTTTCCTGCGCCAATTGGACGACGTCATCCCGCGTTTGCACGCTGCTGGTATCCCTGCCGTCCGAGAGAAAGACGAGAGCGCGCGTCACGTCAACGGGTAGTCCTTCCTCTACCGGAAAGAGGTCAAGACCGCGCGCAACGGCGTCCCAGAGGCGGCTGGAACCGGAGTCAAAGCCGGATTCCGCAAACTGCACGACCTCTGTCCTGATAAAGTCCCGATCCGTCGTGGGAAAAGCCAAGATGACGGGTTCCGCGTTGCGGTCGTGGAACGCCACCACGCCAACGCGATGAGCCTCCGCCAGGCGGTCGAGGGCACGCTCGAGCGCGTGGCGCATGAGGGTGCTGCCGGCAGTGCCGTCCGGCAATTGCCACGTGGTCATGCTGCGGGTGAAATCAAGGACGAACACCACCTCCAGCGCAAAACGCTCGGCAGAGTGCACGAAGAAGTTGGTCTCGGTGTAGTCAAGTTCTTCCCACGCTTCCTCACCATCGCCGCGCTCGAAGATGCGCGTGGCGCGCTGAACGTCGCTCCCCGGCAAGATGACGGGACTGCCGTCTTGGTCGCGGAGCGAGAAGGTCGCCTGCACTTGGCTGGGTTCGTTGAGCAAAACGCGCACGCCGGTGAAGTTCAGCGCCGTGACCTCAGATGGGGCGGGCGTTGCCGCAGGTGTGGGCGTAACGACGGACGTCGGTTGTGGGCTCGGTGTGGTTGTCGGCAGCGGTGTTGGAGACGGTGTCTCAATTGGGGCCGGACTTGGCGACGGAACGGCGGTCGGAGCAGTTTCCGGTGTAGTCGGCAGTGCGGTCGGCGCAACTGTCGGCGTGGGCGTCGGCACACCTGTGGTGGCCGCAGGCGCAACTGCTTCAGTAGGCTCCGGGGACGGGGCGGTTGCCGTTGCCTTGACGGCAATGGGCGTATCCGGCTCTTCCTCTCCACACGCCGCCAACGCGAGGCACAGACAGCCCAGCAATACGGCGACGGCGCAACGCTTAGTCATCAGTAGCTACCACCCCGCGAGAATACCAATCCGCGCCGCCTGAATCTCATGGCGTATAATGAGACAGCGTAGCCAACGAATCGTGAAAACCCTGAACACAGTATTTGCCGAAAGTTCATGTTTCGTCAAACCCAAAGCACTCTACCACTATCACTGCGCGCGCTTGTTGTGCCCTTCTACTTTGCGCTCGCGCTGCTTGTCCTCGGTCTGCCCGTAATTCACGCGGCTGCTGTCACGCAGATTCAGAGTGCATCTGAAATCACGCGCCAGAGCATCATCACCACCATCGCGGGTAACGGCATCGCGAGCGGCAGCGGCGACGGCGGACCCGCCACGCAAGCCACGCTCAATACACCGGCGAGCATTGCCATAGACACCGCCGGCAACGTGTACATTGCGGACGCGTTCAATCACCGCGTGCGGAGGATTACCCCTGACGGCGTCATCACCGCGTTTGCAGGCACCGGACAGGCCGGCTTCGACGGCGACGAGGCGCAAGCGATTGACGCCCGCTTGCGCTCACCGCTGGGTGTAGCGGTGGACGGCTCCGGCATTCTCTACATTGCCGACACGTACAATCATCGCATTCGCAAGATCATGCCCGATGGGATCATCAGCACGATTGCCGGTACCGGCGAGTCCGGCTTTGGCGGAGACGACGGCCCCGGCGCCGCGGCCATGCTCTCTTATCCCACCGGCATCGCCGCGACCGAGGACGGCACGCTCTATATCGCCGATACACGCAATCACCGTGTGCGCAAGCTAGCAGCAGACGGCACGATCACGACGGTGGCGGGCACGGGCGCGGCCGGCTACAACGGCGACGGCGGATCGGCGGCGCTGGCCCGCCTGAACAGCCCCCGCGACGTGGCCGTCTCTGAAGACGGCACACTCTACATCGTCGATAGGGAAAATCGCCGCATCCGCAGGGTAGACGTGCATGGCGTCATTACGACGGTAGCTGGCACCGGCAGTTCCGGCTTCAACGGCGATCGCGGCGAGGCCACGCAGGCAACCCTGCGCGCGCCGTACGGCATAGCCGTGGATGCCCAAGGCAACCTTTATATCGCCGATACGTTCAACCACCGCGTGCGCAAAGTCGCGCCCGACGGCAGTATCGCCACGGTCACTGGCAGCGAGCGGTTCGGCTTTAGCGGTGACGGCTGGGGGGCCGGTTTCGCCGCGCTCCACTATCCGCTGAGCGTGGCGGTGGACATCGCCGGCAATCTCTACATCGCCGATTCCTATAACCACCGCATCCGCAAGGTCTGGTCCAGCGCCGATACCGAACCCACGCCCAATCTCTTTCTGTGAGCCACGCGTGCCGGTTGCCTTCTCACAACTCGGCTTTTCCCTCAATCGAGGGCTTTTCTGACCTCAGAACTTCACCCTCATAGAATAATTATTGAGATTGGAACCATTTCCGCGGGCATTTGGTATAATCAGAGGGTCTATAAGGAGAAAACTTGGAGGTTCCTGTGGCGGTCACTGGGCGAGACACGTCCGCAGAGAAGTACATACGAACAAGCCGCCGTTTCCTCGCGCAAGCGCAAGAGGAATTTGATAAGGGCGACATGCTGCAAGCCTCGGAAAAGGCCTGGGGCGCGGCAGCGCAAGCCGTGAAAGCCACTGCCGAGCAAAGAGGCTGGGAGCATAGCACGCACGCGCGTCTCTTTGAAAACGTAAAGAAGATCTCTCAGGAAACCGGAGACGCGGAGTTATACGACCTCTTCCACGTAGCGAATTCCCTGCATCAGAACTTCTACGAAGGTTGGCAAACGGACGATTTCGTGCAACGCGGTATCCTGCGTGTGAAGGTACTGGTTGATAGACTAGCGGCGCTCGTTATCGAGTAGCACCCGTTACTCTCTTGCCTTACCCGGCACGATCACACGACTCTCCCGCCTACAAAGCGCGCGCCGTTCACCCAAGCGCGTTACTTCCTTCTCTCAAAGATTGGTAAATGGCAAAGCCGGCCCCTTAGATCTTTCAAGGAACAAGCGAGACCGTGATCTGACGCACAGTGCACACGTGAATACGCGGTTCTTCTTATTCTGGTGCGACCGGAGCCATCTTGCGCGACGCTAGGCCCCTCTTAGGGCTGGAGCTAGCGCACCCGCTGAAAGGCGTATGCAAAGGCGCGGCGCGTAAACGCTACACCTCGCCTGGTGCGCGCCAGATGTTCCTGTGTGACTTCGACATCCCGCTTGGGCACAAAGTAGGTCGAGAGGTCTTTTTCCACCAAGCTGAACCGCGCGCCGCGGCGGTTGATCGCGCCCACGAGCACATAGTCCGAATCGAGCCGCGCCATGCTCGCGTCACCGTGCAGGTTATTGACCAAGAGTATGCCTCCCACCTTCAAGTACTGCTTGCAATGCTGTGAGACAAACCCGGCATTCAGCGAAATTAGCAGATCGAAGCTCGCTTCAGCTTCCGGCAAGCCCCGCTCGTAGTCAGTCTCACAAAAGCGGATGCGCGGCGCTTCCGCGTAGACTTTCCGTAGCGCCACGAGTTCCTTCACGCCCGGATCGGCAAAGAAGCGGGCCGCCTCCGTATCCATATCCACAAAGCAGGTGACAGGGAAGACAAACGCCGGCGTAACGTGATCGAAACTGCCCGGATAGAGCGCGCTCCTGCAGTCAAAGCGCTCGGCCATGAGCGTAAACAGCCCCAGCCGATCGCCGCCCGAATCTTCGTAGGCAGCCACATAGCTACGAAAAACGTGAGTACTCATGGGGGTCGCATGGGGTCCATTCACACTCGGTCGGATTGTCAGTAGCATAACCCAAACAGCCTGTCCAGAGAGGCTGTGGCTGCTGGGAACGGGAGTGCTGCGCATCCAGGGTGCCGAAGGTCCACGTAAGTCGTGGTGGCCACATTGTCAAAGCGGTCAATGCGATAACCCTCGACAACCGAGAATGGTGTGAGCACGGGTTCCTTTCCGATCCGGACCGCGCGGTTCAGCCGGAGACCCATCGCTTACCGCACGGCGACCACTTCGAGTTGGACACCCTCGTGCTGCTGGATGCGGCTGATGACCTCGAATAGATTGCGCGCATGGGGGTTGCCGGACGGCCCGAACATGCGCATCAGACTTTTGGGCGGCTTGCCGGTGAGGGCACCAAGCTCCTCGAACCCGATGGTGGCGTTGATGTAGTCACGCAGCACGATTTTGCCCGTATCGACATCCCCGGCAAGCAGGCACTCGACACCTTCCTTGAGCAGCCCTTCCCGAAATGCCGGGTCGCGCGCGGCGCGGGTCTGCACGGTGTCCTTGAAGTCACGGGTGAGCGGCATCTTTCATGCCTCCTGCTGCTTGCGGCGCCTATACTCGCGCCAGAGTTCGCGGGCACTTTCGATGTCCCTCTGCTGGCGCGCTTTCGTTCCACCGCCGAGAAGGACTACCAAAGTGTCTCCGTCCCTGCCGAAGTAGATCCTGTAACCTGGGCCGACGACGTATTCTCTGATCTCGATCATATAAGATATGGTAACATATTTGTTACCATATCTACAATCCTTCGTGCGGGCGGCGAATGAAAGTCGGCTTTCAGGCGCATTCTTCTGCCGGAAGCGAAGGGGACAGTGCGTCGAAAGTGCCGGACGAACTGAATAGCTGCGTCGTCGGATCTGGGGACGGCTACCGGCCTTTTCCGTCAGGAGAGCGGCTTTTGGGCGATGGCTTCGCCGTAGGCAAAGGAAAGGAGGGCGCCAGGATGCTCCTTCCACCGATCATAGGCAACTTTCAAATCGCAGACCAGCTTCTCCGATGACGCCCCGTACTTTATGGCCGCTTCCGCGATTTCGGGCGACAAGAGCCACTGGCTGACCAAGCGATAGATGGAAGCGATTCCCTCGGGAGAGGTGTAAATGCTAAAAGAGGCGCTCATGCGGAGGTCGGTAAACCCGGCCGCCAGGATATGACCCTTCATCTCCTTGCCCATCTGCGGATGCCCATCATCTGCCGTCAGCAGATCTTCGAACATATCCCACGACCTTCTCAGGATGCCGAAGTCAGGATACGTGAAGGCCGACTCGCAGATCATCTCACGGCAGGCTATGATGCCGCCGGGCTTCAGGACGCGTTTGACCTCGGACAGCACGGCCGCGGTGTCCGGGACGTGCATCAGTACGCTGCGACAGTGCGCGACATCGAAGAAACTGTCCTCGAACTGAAGATCGGTTACGTCGCCAACGTGAAATATGGCGTTAGCCTGGCTCTGCGACGCGGCCACAGACCGCGCCTGTTCAATCAGAGACTCTTCCATGTCCACGCCGTGCATCTCGCCAGGCGCTACGGCTTGGGCCAAGCCCACCGATATGGTGCCCGGCCCACAGCCAAAGTCCAGCAGACGATGGCCGGGTTTGAGGTAGGGGATCAGAAACTCGGCACTGGTTTCCGCCGTAGCCCGCAACTGGGTCTCCAGGATTGCTTTGCCGTAGCCCATCGTGTAGTCGGGCGTCGCCGATGTCGGGTAAATCATGGTGGCGTTTGCTTTGACCTCCTTTTCAACATCAGTCTAGGGTCATTCACCTGCGGTCTGGCTGCGAATCAGGCAAGGGAGTAAGTCTTCCACTTTAAAGCGAAGAGTACGGAGCGAAGGGCAGTTCAGCCTGTGAAGACAGCCGCCCCATCGTTCCGCGGTCCTAGCCGCGGGCGCGGGGGTCTTCAGCATTGGGGGCGGGAAACGTCAGCCAGACATTCGGACTTTCACGACTGACAGCGTAAACAATATATGCGGCAGAGCTGTATATTCTCTGTCGACAACCATTGTGAAGGATAGTATCTCAGAATTGGGTTGCGAGAGTCAATTCTGTCGACGCTGCCAGCATTGGAAACCCTGCACAATCCTTGCGGCAAGCGAGAAGAATCCCTCTCCCTGGGGAGAGGGGAAATCTTCACCGTTCCAGCCTATTTGCAGACCCTCGTCAGAGTATCGCAAAGGATTCCTAGAGAGGGGAGGAAATCGTAGCGCGAGTGCAGCGAACTCTTTTCAGCCTAAAAGGCAGCCCTACTCTTCCGGTTTATTCGTCAGAGGAATGGGTATGCGCACGACGGTTACGGTCTGTTTCTCCGTATCGATGAAGTAGACGGTCTCGACGCCTTCTTGTGTACAGACAATCTTGATCTGCGTGATGGTCTCACGCAGCGAGAGGTATTCCTGGTAACCCAGGCAGGTCTGCTCCGGTTCCTCTATTTCGTAGAAGAGCACGCCTTCCGGCCAGGGCTGGGGTGATGGAGTTGGCGCAGGCGACGCGGCTGCCGTCGCAGTCGGAGGAGACGCGGGCGTTGCTGCCAGCGGCGCGCCTCGGCAACCGGCCAGCACCAGCAGAAGGCAGAGCAGCACGAGTCCCTGACGGCAGAGCATAGCCATCGGATTACGGCATCCCCGGGATCGGGGGCGGCTTGCGAGTTACGGTGATGGTCTGGTTTTCCAAATCTACGAAGTAGACCGTCCCCTTCTCCTCATTCGTGCAGATCAGCCGCACCTGCCGCACAACCTCCGTATCCCTATCGCCGATTTGCTCAGGGGAGACCTCTACCGGCGCCAAGATCTCCGCAAAGCCGGGGCACACCTGCTCGCTCTGAGTGAGGTCGTGAAAGACGATGCCCTGCTTGCGCAAGCCAAGCGCGAGCGCCGGCGAGGGCGTGGGCTGCGGCGCCAGGGCGGGAGCGGCCACAGGCGTCGCTTCCGCTGCCGGCTGGCGGCTGTCTCCGACAAGGCCGCCGCAGCCGCTCAGCGCTGCGACCAGAACCAAGAGGAGAAGAGTGCACAGCAGCTTCACGACACGCCCCGTATTGTGACTGCACGACTACGGCCAGACCATGCTATCTACGGTAATTCCGGCTCGAGCAGCGGTACGCGTATGCCCGTCACGACAAGGTTGTCCAGGTCCACAAAATACACCGTCTCAACCCCGGGCCCGGTGCACGTAATCTTGACCTGGGAGACGGTTTGGCGGAAGCCGGAGAATTCCTGATACCCCGGGCAGGTCTTCTCGATTTCCGTGAGGTCAAAGAAGATGATGCTCTGGGTCCGCGTTGGCGGCACGGGTGTGGGGTCCGCCGCCACTGCCTCCACCGCAGATGAAGACGCGGCTTCAGGCGCGGGCGTCGCGGTTGGCTCGGCCGCGGCAACAGGTGTCGCCGTAGGCGCAGGTTGTACCGTCGCCGCAACCGTCGGCATTGGCGTGGGCTCGTCCTCGCCTTGCTCACCGCAACCGATGAAGGCAAGCGCAAGTAAGCAGACCGCAAGCGCCTTGCTCCAAACCCTCACGCGCGCGCTCCTCTCCAGTCACAGTTCCGGCACCCATCGCTACCCTGCTCGTGCCTGCCTATACTGTAGCGAAATCTGGCGTGCGCTGCCATAGTCCGCACGTGCCAGCGGTCTTCTGAACCGATGCCGCCTCAGTGAGCGGTTGAACGTGGTACGGGGGACGAACTCTATGCGTTTCCGGTTGTGCCTGCGGATCTCTAGAGTTTGAAAGACCATCGGCACGCCCGGCAACATCTGCCTGTGCGGTACCACCCGGCGCGCTGACCTTGACGCTAAGTCATCAGCAGAGCGGGAGCGATGGAGAGCGGCGACTTACCGAGAATTATTCGCGTTCACGCCTGCGCAGCATACGCGTCGAGTCCACGTCCACCACCCAAGCATCCGGCTCAATCCGCACACCGTACTCCCGCAAGGCCGTAGCGCGGTCGTAGTAGCCGCGCCGCACGTCTTGGAGCACGAGTTCCACAGGCCGCTCGAAAGGATCGCCGTAGCCGCCGCCGCCCGGCGTCCGCAAGCTGAGCACGTCGCCCAGCTCCATGTGGACATTCTCGTCTTTCGTGACGTGCTCCGGTCTGTATTCTTCGCCCCGTAGCGTGAACACGTGCTCCGCCGACTGCGCCGACTGACCGCCCAGTATGCCGAAGGGCGCGAAGCGTCCCCGTTCACCGAGCAACGACGCGCTGGCGTTGCCGTCCCGTATCTGAAACTCGAAGATGACACCATAGCCGCCGCGCCGCTTGCCCGCGCCTCCCGAGCCTTCGCGAATGGTATACCGGTTAAAGAGCACCGGGTAGCGAAACTCGAAGATCTCAAGCGCCTGGGTGCGCGCGACAGCAATAGTCGGGTTGCCGTTGATCAGCCCGTCGGTGAGGAAATTGCCGCCGTAACCGCCGCCGATAAATGAGTAGAAGACGTAGTAGCCTTTCCCGGGATTCTCCCCGCCGACCGAGAGGTTCGTCACCGTGCCCATGGGCGCGGCGTAGGCATTGTCCGGAATCGCCTGGCTCAGCGCGCCGAGCATGACGTCGATCACCCGCTGGCAGACTTCGGCGGCGCAACCGGCCACGGGACGCGGCGGCTGGGCGTGCAGGAACGTCGTCGTGGGTATGTTCACCTTGATTGGCACAAAACACCCCGCGTTAATGGGCACGTCGGGGAAGATGTGCTTGAAGGTGATAAACACGCCGGCCAACGTCGTGCTAAAGACGCTATTGAGCGGGCCTCGGCACGGAGGGCTGCTTTCGGAGAAATCCACGTGGACGTCGCTGCCGCTCACTGTCAGCTTCAAGCGGAGCGCCAGCGGCTCCCATTCCACGCCGTCGCTATCGATGTAGTCGGTAAACTCATATGTGCCGTCGGGAATGGTCTCGATGTGGCTGCGCATGAGCCGCTCAGAGCGCGCTTTCATCTCATCCACGGCCTCGAAAACCGTCGCTTCCCCATAGCGGTCGAGGAGCTTGGTCAGGCGGTCGGCGCCCAGATTGAGGGCGGTGATCTTCGCGATGATGTCGCCCTGCCGCTCGGCCGAAACGCGCACGTTGTGCAAGATCACATCAAGCACGTCTTGATTCAGCTTGCCTCCGTCCATGATGCGCACCGGCGGCAGACGCAACCCTTCCTGATAGATCTCCGTCGCCCGCGTGGAAAAACCGCCCGGTACCCGCCCGCCGATGTCCGGCCAATGGCCGCTATTCGCCAGGAACGCCGTGAGCTTGCCCTTATAGAAGAACGGCCTCACCATCTTGACGTCCATCAGGTGGGTGCCGCCAAGATAGGGATCGTTAACGATGTAGATATCGCCGTCTGCGATGTCCTTGACGCGTTCGATCACGGAGCGCACGGTGAACTCCATCACGCAGATGAAGTTCGGCAGGCCGCGCGGACCCTGCATGATGACCTCGCCGTCGCGCACGTGGTAGATGCCACTGGCGCGGTCGAATCCGTCGGAGATGACCGGCGAGAACGCCATCCGTTCTAAGGTGGCGTCCATCTCGTCGGCGATCTGTTCCAAACCGCCGCGTATGACGGCCAATGTGATGGGGTCCAAGGCCACGTCACGTTACCTCTATCATCAAGCTGCCGCCCTCGGCTACGGTAGCACGGCACCACGGTTCCAGCCAGATGGTCGTGTCCGGTTGCTCGATGAGGGCCGGGCCGGACAATACCGCGTCCCAAGGGAGTTTAGCGCGGTCATACACCGGGCAGGTGATGTGTCCGTCGTCCACGAAGACGCTCCGTTCCTCTTTGCGTGCCTCCGCCAGTGTCGTCTCGGGCGCTTTCACAAAGTCCTTTAGCCGCACACCCGCGCGGACACCGATAACGGCAGTTCGCAGGTTGAGCAGGCGAATCGGGATTTGCGCCAGCAATTCTTCCAGACCGCTAAACCCCTCTTCCACGCGGCCGTAGTGCTGCAAGTAGGCGCTGCGGAAACTCGCGGCGATGTTCTCATGGCTGAGTTTGCCTGAAGGTAGAGCGGTGCGGATAACGTGGGTCTGCCCCTCATACGAAATATCCGCCTCTCGCACCACGGTCACGCGCTCCAAGGGCACGTTTTCACCCGCGAGCATTTCTTCTCCTGCCGCCAGATGGTCGGCGAAGGTTTGCTCCACCGCAGCAAGGTCAAGCTCGCTGAGGAGGCAATTCTGCATCGTCACGAAGTCATGCCTGCGGTCGGCAATCACGCAGCCCCACGCGGAGGCAATACCGGGATAGTACGGCACGATGCCCTGTCCGATGCTCAACTCTCGGAGAAGGTACCCCACGTGCAGCGGCCCGCTGCCGCCAAAGGAGAAGAGGGCGAATTCCCGCGGGTCGTGACCTTTGTCAATGGAAACCCGCCGCAGGCTGCCGGCAATGCGGTTATTCGCAACCGTTACGATTGCCTGCGCCGCCTGCTCGGTGGAGAGGCCCAGCGGCTTGCCGATAGTCTCTGATATGACGGAACGAGCGCCCGCCACGTCGAATTTCTCGCCAGCGACGCCGGCAATCGGGTAGTTGGGGTTGATTCTGCCGAGAATCAGATTGGCGTCGGTGAGCGTCGGCGCCGTGCCGTTCTTGCCGTAGCAGACCGGCCCCGGTTCCGCGCCGGCGCTTTGGGGTCCCACCTGCAGCAAGCCCCCTTGGTCGATCCGCGCAATGCTCCCCCCGCCTGCGCCAATCGTGTGAATGTCGATCATCGAGACCATGAGCGGAATGCCGAACTCCAAGTCCATCCCGCTTGACGGGAGGGGCTTGCCGTCCTGCACGAGCGATACGTCGAGGCTCGTACCGCCCATGTCGTAGGTAATGAGATTGGAAAAGCCGCTCTCAGCGGCGATCCGGGTAGCGGCAATTACGCCGGCCGCGGGACCGGACAGCACGGTGTTGAGCGGCAAGTTGCGTACGGAGGCAGCCGACATCATGCCGCCATTCGACTGCATGATGAAGAGATCGCTCCCGTACCCGCGTTCGCTCAGCCGCTCTTCCAACTGCTCCAGATACTGGCCCACGTTCGGCTGGACGTAGGCGTTCACGACCGCCGTGCTCGTGCGCTCGAACTCACGATACACCGGCAGCGTCTCGCTCGACGTGACCACATACAGGTGGGGCCACTCGGCCTGCAGGATTTCCTTGGCGCGCAACTCGTGCTCAGGATTGGCGTAAGAATTCATGAAGCTGATGACAATCGCCTCTGCCCATTGCGCCAGTAGCAGTTTGCCCGCCTCCAAGACCTCTTCTTCGCATAGAGGAGTAAGCACGGTGCCCTCGGCGGCGATGCGTTCGGTCACCTCGAGGCGGCGGTCGCGAGGGATAAGGGGTTCAAAAGACCCGGTGAGGCCGTACATGTGGGGACGGTCGCGGCGGCGCAATTCCAGAATATCCCGGAACCCCCGCGTGGCGATCAGGCCGCAGCGTCCGCCGTCGCGTTCCAGGACGGCATTGGTAGCGACGGTGGTGCCGTGAGTGACGAGATCGATGTCGGGGTACGAGACGCGCAGGCCGTCGAGGGCGGTAATGAAGCCGGTTGACTGATCGTCAGGCGTGGTAGCAACTTTGCCGATTTGCAGATTGCCACGCGTTTCATCGAGCACGACCACGTCCGTAAACGTGCCGCCAATGTCCACACCTACGAGCGTGCCCATGCGCAGTGACCTCTGTGGCAAGGATGTTTGTACCGTATTGTAGAGTAAGTTTCTTAGGAAATAAGGCCGATGCGCTTGCAAATCTGGTAGAAATTAATGCTCCAACCCCAACCGAAGATGTGCGGCGTAAGGGTGCGCGGGTCGTCGGCATTCCACAACCGGCTCTTCAACCGGTCGAACGTCGGGGGGCTGAAGCTATAGGGAATGCCAAGGAGTTCGCCCTCCGTCTCGCGGCGCATGAAGGCGACAAGACCGACAATTGCGGTTGCCACTGCCGCCAGCACGCCGGCCCGCTCGCTGCGGTTGATCCTGCCGAAAGGGGCAATGGAAACAATGCCGAGCACCAGAGCAAGAATGATGATGAGCGTGCGCTTAGTACCGTCGGACATGCCTAGCCCCCTTGCAACCAACTACCGGAGAACACCGTCTGCGCCGCGCCCCGCATGAGGACATGGCCTTGACCGTCCCACGAGATGGTCAGATCCCCCCCGGGGAGACCGACGGTGACGGTCTCATCGGTCAAGCCATGCAAACGGGCGGCCACCGCCGTGGCGCATGCGCCGGTGCCGCATGCCAGCGTGGGGCCGGCGCCGCGTTCCCACACCTTGACCTCGATCCGGTCGCGCCCCACCACCTGGGCAATTTCGAAATTCGTGCGCTTGGGAAACGCCGGATGGTGTTCTACTTCCGGGCCGATGGTGGTGAGGGGGAAAGACTCGATATCATCAAGGAATGTTATGGCGTGAGGGTTGCCCATGGAGACGGCCGTTATCGTGAGATCCGTACCGTTTACGCTTAGCGGCAAGTCTTTCACCGGAGTGGTGTTGGCCTGCACCGGGATCTCCGCCGGGGCCAAGAAGGGCGGGCCCATGTCCACGGAGACGGAGAAGTGGTCGTTGTCGCCCGGATGCACATTGACCTTGAGCATACCCGCGAGCGTATCGACATCCAGCCAGCCTTCACCAATTTCACCGGTGTCATAGAGGTACTTGGCAAAGCAGCGGATGCCGTTGCCGCACATTTCTGCCTCGCTGCCATCGGGATTGAACATCCTGAACTGGTAGCCCTGGCTATCATCCGTATCAATGAGGAGCAGCCCGTCACTGCCAACCCCGAAGTTCCGGTCGCAGAGCTTGGGCGCTAACTCCGCCCAGGCTCTCGCGCCGTTTGCGCGGGCATCCACCACGACAAAGTCGTTGCCCGTGCCGTGCATTTTGATGAATTCTAGGTCTTGTGCCATCGTACTCTCTAGCTCTCCGTTTGTGATGAGCCTTTCCCAATCAATCGAGTGCAAGCGTACTGCACCATGTTCCGTTTCGGCCTTCGCTGCTTAGCTGTACACGCGCACCGGTCTGGTTTCAACTAAGGCCAGCCAACATGCGAATCGCTGCAACCAAACACTCGTTTCTCATTCATCGCTGGAGTTGGCGAGCTTCCAAATCGCCCATTGCTTCCTAACGCTGTATACGAGCGGTGACACGCATCTCGCTGTATAGCCGAGCCTAGCTCGGCGACAACAATTCCAGCACCAGCAGTACGGCGATCATCAAGCTGGTAGCAGCCGCCAGCATTACGCCAAAACGCAGCGTAAGACGCAGTTCCAAGCGCGACTCTAGTTCGCGCAGGTCGGCTCTGGTAGCCATGTCGGCTATGTCCGTCCTGGTTACAAGGTCGTCCCACGACTCACCCAGGATTTCCAGCAAGGCTTCCGTCATCTCCTTGCTGTAACCCGCGCCGGTGAGACGCTCGAACGCCTTATGCGTATCCTTCACGGCCACCGTTCGCTTCTCCTTCACTCGCGGAGTTTAGTGCCGCCGCTCGCACTCCCCGTAGAACTCTTCAATCCGTTCCCTGGCGGATTCTACGGTACCCGCACCGATCTCTATCCATTGTATGCCCTTTTGTTTGCGGAACCAAGTCTCCTGGCGCTTCGCGAGTTGATGCGTGGCGTACTTGGTCTGCTGGACCGCCTCCGTCAGTGTACCGCATCCTTGCAGGTAGGCGGCAAGCTGCCGATAACCGGCGCTCTGCATGCTTGGCAGATCGGTCGTCACACCTTGATCGAGCAGACACTCCACCTCCGCCACAAAGCCGCCTGCGATCATTTCATCGACACGCTCGTCAATGCGCTGATAGAGCAATTCGCGGTCGGTGCGCAGACCGATCTGCAAGACAGGGTACGGCGGCGGATGCCGTGTGCGCTGAGCGGAGAATGGCTTGCCGGAAACGAGACAGACCTCCAGGGCACGGATTAGCCGCCGGGGATTGCGGAGGTCAATCTGTGCGGCAGCCACCGAATCCAAATGCTGTAAACGCGCGGCCAGAGCGTCAATGCCCTCTGCTTGCAACGTGCGCTCAAGTTCGGCGCGCAGCTTGGGCTGGGGTGGCACATCAGGGAACGTCAGACCGTCTACGAGGGACTGTACATACAACCCGGTCCCGCCGACGAGCCAGGGCTGCTTGCCCCGCGCAGTGAGGTTTTCCAACGCTTGCTCAGCATGGCCGCGCCAAACGGCTACCGAAAACGAGGCGTTATCCGCAGGTACCACATCCAAGACGTGGTGCGGCGCCTGCGCGCGCTCATGCGCAGTGGGCTTAGCGGTGCCAATGTCCAAACCGCGATAGACCTGGCGCGAATCGGCGCTGATGATCTCCGCACTAAATTCCGCCACCAGCGCAACGGCAAGTCCTGTCTTTCCCGTGGCTGTTGGGCCGACAATTGCGACGAGGGCTCTAGGTGAATTAACGGCACTCATGGCGTGCAAAGGGTGAGAAACGGTGGAAGTATCGTGCTCGGTCCTTAAGGTCTCCGTGAGTGCTACGGCAAGAGTTCAATCCCTAATGACAGAAGGCATCAGGCGCTGAAGCCACCTGAAATCTCCCTATACAGCGTCTACCTGCCACGCCGATTACATCAGACTTGCGGCGAGCACGATTTCCGGCACGTAGGCCCGGGGCGGCAGCGAGGCGATGAAGAGCGCCGCCTCCGCCACGTCTTCCGGTTGGAGCATCTTAGGAAAGGCTTCGGGCGGCGGCGGTTCCGGCCGTTTATCCAGCAGGGGCGTCTCGCACGGGCCGGGAAAGACCACCGAGACGCGTATGCCGCGCTCGCGCTCTTCCATCATGGTGCCGTGGGCCAGGCCCCGCACGCCGTGCTTCGTCGCTTGGTAGGCAATGCCGGAGACGACATTGGGTTTCTGCACGGCGTCCGACGAATAGTGGATGATCGTGCCGGCACCCTGGTCGCGCATAATCGGCAGGACCGCGTCCACCAGGTTGTAGGCGACGGTGAGATTGTGCGCGATCATCATGTCCCAGTCCGCCGGCCGCATCTCGGTGAAGGCGCGGTTCTTGATGTTGGTGCCCACGCTGTTGACCAAGACATCGATCCTGCCAAACTGCTCACGGGCGCGCTCGGCCATGGCGGCCACGGCAGCGCGGTCGTTCGCGTCTGTTGGCACTGCCAGGGCCGTGCCGCCATTCTGCGTGATCTCGTCCACCAGCGCGTCCAGCTTATCGCCGCTGCGGGCCGCCACGACAACTTTCGCACCTTCTTGCGCGAAGAGACGTGCCGTCGCCGCGCCCATGCCCGTGCTCGCGCCGCCGATGACGGCAACCATTTCATTCAGTCTTCCCACGCGTCTCTCTGCTCCCTTCGTCGTACGCAAGAACTGCGTTTATGTCGAGTTAAAGTGTTGGCGAATTAATCTGTCCCTAGTCCACGTCAGCGCCAAGTTCATCCAAGAGATCATGCAGGTACCGGCGGGCGCGCGTGGCCTCGTGGTGGACTTCCTCGATGGTGCCTTTCCCTAGTTGCTCGATCATGCAGGGTCCGTCAAAATCATGGTCGCGCAGAATGGTAAAGAGCGCCCTGAAGTCTACATCCCCATCTCCTGGGGTCACATCCACAGAGCCCTGGACGCCGCCGGTCTCATCTTTGATGGACATCCCCGCCACGTAGGGCGCGAGTTCCTCAAAGTCGTCCTCCGGCCGTTCGCCGGTATAGAAGAGGACGTTGCCGGGATCGTAGAAGACCTTCAAGTTATTGGAACTAATGCGCTGCATCAGCGCCACCAAACCGCGCGCCGTCGCCGTCACGCCGCCGTGGGGCTTCATCATTACCACGATGCCTTTGCTCTTGGCGTATTCGGCGGCCTCTTCCATGAGCTGCAAGAACTGGTCGTAGAGCGCCTCATCGTTAGTGCCACTATTGTGCATGAAGGTCGCGCCCAGCGTGTGGCTGTTGTCCACGTAGCTATGCAGGGCCGAGCGTGCCACGGCCTCATCACCCCAGGGGATACTCGTATAGTTCTCCAGGTTCTTCAGGTTGTACTTCTCTAGCAATCCGGCCAGATTGCTGACCTGATCTGCCGAGGCATTGGGCGGCAAGGGCAAGCCGTCCCCCGCGGTCATGAACCCAAAGTTCCGGAAGCCCGCCTGCGCCGTGCCTTCCATTGAAACCTCTAACGGATAATCGGTCCAAGGCCGGCTGAAACACCCAAGGTGCACCTTCATTAGAATCCTCTCTTGCGTCATCGCCACCATTCAAAGCTGACGGGCAGAACGTAGCACGCGGCTGTGGACGCTGTCAACGCGGCGACTCAGCTACAAGACAGTATTCACAATGCAAAGCGCATTTAAGACATCCACCGCACAGACGCTCACAGCCACGCGGCCATGCCAGGCACGCCCCAACACCGACAAGGCTTCGCGACCCTGTATACTTGTGGTCATGAAAGAGCGACTGCAAAAGTACCTCTCCCGGTGCGGCGTGGCGTCGCGCCGCCGCGCGGAGGATATGATTTCCCAAGGCAAAGTAGCCGTTAATGGAGCAGTGGTTGCAAGACAGGGTACGAAGGTAGACCCGGCACGCGACACGGTAACGGTGGCGGGGAAGCCGGTCTCGCTTCCCGCCACGAGCACCTACCTCGCTTTGCACAAACCGCCCGGATATCTCGCGACTCGCGCCGATCCCTACAACCGGCCTACCGTATTCGACCTTCTGCCCGCTACGTACGCATTCCTTCGTCCCGTAGGACGCCTTGACAATCAGAGTGAGGGGTTGCTTTTTCTCACGAACGACGGTGCCTGGGCAAACCGCGTCGCACACCCGCGCTACGGCGGGGAGAAGGAATACGCGGTCCTGGTCAACGGTTCACTCACCGCACAGCAGTGCGACACGTTGCGCGGTCCGCTGACTTTGGACGGATATCCGTTGAACCCGGTAGCGGTGGAACTGATGAACCGTGACAATGAAAACGGCACCTGGATCAGTATGACCCTCACCGAGGGGCGAAAGCGCCAGATACGGCACATGCTTTCCGCGATTGGCAAGCGCGCCGTGCGCCTGATCCGCGTCCGTATCGGCTCCGTGCACCTGCGGGGCCTCGCGCCGGGAGCTTCCCGGCCTCTTACTCAGGCAGAGATCGATCTTTGGCATGAGCAGCCTCAGGATGCTAACCCAGACCGCAACTTGCCTGCGTCGCATTCAACGCAGCGGCAAGCACGTATCACCAGTTCAAGCGAAAACCATCGGGTTGACACATCATCCGTCAACGCCGCAATCAACAAGAAGCGTAGTGACTAAGACGAGAGCGCGCCTCACCATCACCATTGACGGGACCGCGGGATCAGGCAAAAGCACCCTGGGTAGCCTCCTTGCCGCGCGGCTCGGCTACCTCTTCGTAGACACCGGCGCCTTCTACCGGGCCTTGACCTTGGCCGCCTTGCGCGCGCAGGTGTCATTGGATAATGGACCCGCGCTGGCCGCGCTCGCGGACACCCTGGATATTCACATTGCGCCGCCAACTGCTGCCGACGGCCGTCAATATACGCTCTGGCTGGGAACGGAGGACGTTACCTGGGAAATCCGCAGTCAGGCCGTTGACGCCGGTGTCTCGCCGGTGGCGGCACAGCCGGCAGCGCGCGCCGCCTTGCTCCCGCTGCAACAGCGTCTGGCGCGACAAAAAGGGGTGGTGATGGCGGGCCGCGACATTGGCACCGTGGTCTGTCCGGAAGCCGAGGTGAAGGTCTTTCTCACCGCCGACCTGGAAACCCGCACGCGGCGCCGCCGTCAGGAGCTTACGGACAGGGGATCGAACGCTTCATCTACTGAGATCGCGGAGAACCTCGCTGCCCGTGACCGCCTCGACAGCAGTCGGGACACTGCCCCGCTGGCTCAGCCTCCCGATGCCATCGTCCTCGATACTTCTCAGCTTTCCCTCGAGCAGGAAGCGGCAATTGTCCTATCCAAAGTCGCAGCGATACGTGGCGAATTGACCGTACAATAAGCGCCACTTGCCTCACCAACACCAAGAAAGATGCATTTCTTTAAAGAATATCTTTGAATTCTCTTGCATCATCTTACCAGATGTGTTTATAATTGAAATCAGAGGTTCGATAACCAGCGGCAACCGGGTGGTCAGGGGGGCCAGCGCGCAGGAAGCGCCAAAGAAACCTGCGCCGTTGTGCGACATGCGCCATCCGGAAGCACTCACACGAAAGGGATTCGTCATCATGGAGAATACACAGAATACCGGCAACGGTGATGCCCATAAGGGTGATGCCCACAAGGGCCCGGCGGAGCAGCCGTTCTTCCGCGTCACCATCGAGCTGCGCAGTTCGCCCGGTGAGGGGTTCGAGAACTTGCAGGAGACGCTGAGCCAAAAGGTGAATGCGGTGCTCGATTTCATCCGTCGCGGCATAGACATTCGCGTCGAGACCGGCGCCAAAGACGGCGAGACCGGCGCCAAAGACGGTAAGAATAAGGCAGAGCGCATCACCATCGAATAGCCTCCGGCCACACGCTGAACCGCAGCGACCCGTTCACGCGGTACAGGATCGGTGGCTACACCGTTCCCGATAGAACGGCAGCGCGGGCCTCTTCTGTAGAAGAGGCCCGCGCTGCGTCTCGCCCAGTTTCGAGAGAGGCACATCCACTTAAGGAAGCCACAAAGAGCGCCACAGAGCTGCCGGAACCGCGCCGCTCTCACTTGGCTCCGCACTCTGCTCCCTCTCCCCGGGGAGAGGGTTGGGGTGAGGGGATATTCACCGCTCCAGCCTAATCCCGCGGCTGCACGAAGTCGGGGTGCTCGTTAGAGCTACGCACGATCTCCTACTGAGAGGAGTCGCCGGTGGCAACGATGCGGCCCTCGCCACCCTCGGGATAGCGCTCAGCCGTCACCACGCCGCCAAGTTCCTGCGCAATATAGTTAGCGATCGCCTGTCGGTAGGTGACGCCAAGTGAGACGAACGGCGCGCCGCGGTACGGATACTGATCGCCACCAAGCGCCAGGAAGTTTACCGTCGCCACGTGCACGGAACCCGCATCAGCCACAACGTCGCCATCGCGCACGAGCCACGTGCCGTCGGCAAGCCGCACGTCGCGCACACGCTCACCAGGCATAACTACCTGCCCGTTGTCATCGAGCACCTGGGCCGTGCCGTTGGGGTCCCAGGTAAAGGTGAAGCCGGCGATCTGCGGAAAGCGGCCGGCGCCGCGCTCGACGCGCGAAACGGCGTTCTCCAGGATTTCCTTCAACTGTTCCGGCGGGATGTCCGGGACGATTGACAGGAAGTTCGGGAACGGGGTCATGCTGAAGACGTCGAGCTCGTACAGCGTGCCCGTGGGAATCACGTTGTCGTTGCGGATGCCCCCGCCATTCTGGATTGCAATCACCGCCTGGGGAGCGCCAAAGTGTTCGGCTAGCACATTTGCCTGCCACAGCAGCGCGTCGGCAATGAGGTTGCCTTGATTGGTTTCTTGCGAGCGCACCGCGCGCCGCCGGCCGTCCAGGGGCACTTCCGTAGCGCCCACGGCGCTTCGCGCCAGCGCGTCGACGAATTCGGAGACCGGCGTCACCACTTGCTCCTGCACCGCCGGATGCGGTACCACGGCGTCCAGGTAGTCACCCCCGGCCACGCGCACCGGCCCGCTGGCCGGATCGATCGCGGTGATGGACCCCGCCGCATTGAATTCAACGATCAAACGACCCACGTACGTGTATTGACCGGGCGCAACCACCACCGGCACGTCGTTCCCATCAGCATCCGGGGCAAGCAGCGGGTACGGGCCCACAATGTCCTCTGCATCGCCGGGCAGCAGCAGGGCGCCTTCATTCGCCAGCAACTCGTCGCCGCCGCCGGCAATCAGTACGTCAACCCCGCGCAGCGCCGCGGCGAGTTCAATATCGCCAAAGACACTCTGCAGATGGTTTACAACGATGATCTTGTTCACGCCCGCCGCGTGGAGCGCATCGATCTCCTGCTGGATCACGGCCGCCACGTCTTTCGCTACCCGTACGTTGCGCGGGCTGGAGAGATAGGGTAGACCCGGTGTCGTGGCGCCGATAACACCGACGCGCTCTCCATTCACCACCAAGACGGCGCTGCGGGCGATACGGCCCGCCGCCGCAAGCGCGGCCAGCCGCGGCTCGCCGCTAAAGTCCAGGTTAACGCTGAGAAAGGGAGCAGACGATGCGGAGCCGCTGATGGCATCCGCCAAAACGTCCGGCCCGAAGTCGAATTCATGGTTGCCCAGCACAAGCGCATCGTAGCCTATGAGATCAAGCGCGATGATGTCGTAGAAGGGTTCCGGACTGCGGGCTAGGCTGGCGCTGAACTCCGGACCCGCCTGGTAGCTGTCACCAGCGGAAAGGACCAGCACGCCGCTGCCGCTCGCCCGCGCTTCCTGACGCAACTTCGCCACCAGCGTAGCAAAGCGCGCCACACCGCCGAAGTCCTCGCGCTCTCTGCCAGCGTTAATTAACTGCGATTCACCGTCATTGTTGTGCAGGATCGTGAGACGAAACGCCTGCGGCACAGGTGTTGCCGTCGCAACGGCCTCTGCGGTCGATTCTGAAGGAGGGCTTGGCGTAGTTGGCGGTTCAGCAAGCGCACACGCGGACAATGCAAAAGTCAACAAGAGCGCGAGAACGAGCGTAAAGGGAAGCGCGCGCCGAGAGCGTCCGGCTGTCATAAGGTCTCCTTGCTATGGTGGAAGCGACGTATGCGCACTAGTAGTCCAACAACATTGTAATCATGGGTATGTGTCACTGGCGGCGCAGGACAACGACGCAGGTTACGCGCACGTCCCGTGCGAACCTGCGCTACCCATCAATCCAAAATAGTTGGACCACTAGCATACTCCATCATAGCGAGCGGGGGTGGAGACAGCGCTATTGCGGGGCAGGCGGTAAATGCTGTGCCAGTGAAGTCGTAGGCTGTTCGCTTGCCGCTGCGCGCCTGATGTCGCGCACGCGCAATGCCAGCGCAACGCCCATCACGGCGATAGCGGCGAGTGAGAAGAGCGGCTGGATTGGCTCGAAATACGTCAGCGCGCCGCTGGCGCCGGCCAAAGCAAGCACCACTTTGTTGCAGACCGGACAGCCAATGCCGATGAAGAGCAGCAGACCGCTGCCGAGGGCTTTCGAATCTTGGAGGGAACACCTGGTCGGCATGCCGTAGGTCGCCCCCAACGCTACCGCCAAGGCCGTTATGACGCCGAGGAAAACGTAGTCCGTTGGGCGCGCCTCCAGCGGACGGATGAAGTAGGGATTCGGGATTACACCGCTGGGAACACCCACCAGCAGCAGAACCGCCAAGCCCATGCCGGCGCCGGTGGCCAGTGTCTTCCCCACGCGTACTCGCTGCATACTCTCTCCCTAATTTGCCGCCGCACACCTAACGAGGCGCGCCTTTCTCCTCCATACGTAACTCTAGCGTGAAGCCGCCTCTAGGCCGAGTCACTCCCCAATGCTGTCGCATTAACCCACTGGAGTGAGCAACACGTGCCCTTCAGCAAGCTCAAGACAAGCTCAAACTGCTCCGCTCCCCGGTAGCGCAGGTTTGCAACTCCGTATCAAGTACGGGGCAGGCTCTAGCCCTCTCCCTGAGGAGACCTTTGCATAGCGAGGTCCCGAAGGTAAGGAGTTACACCCTCTCCTCGGGGAGAGGGCCGGGGTGAGGGGATTCCCTGCTGCTTTAATCGCATAGCATGTACAGTCAGTGCATTTAAACACCAAGACGTTCAAGAAACGGCTGGTGTTCGAGGCGCCTTCACCCTCACCCTAACCCTCTCCCGTCGAGGGAGAGGGGACTGCCTCGTTAGAACGAGGGTTACGCAAAGGTCTCCTGAGGGAGAGGGAACGAAGAGGCACGCATGAGAACGCTCAGCCGTCACCACGCCGCCAAGTCCCTGCGCAGTGTATTTGGCGATCGCCTGTCGGTAGGTGACGCCAAGTGAAACAAACGGCGCGCCGTCGCTAGCCGCCCAAGTTGCTCAGGAACGTATCCATGATGGTCTGCAGTTCCACCTCGGTATCCCGCAGTGTCTCCTCGATAGTCTTTTCGCCGCCCAAGGCGGTCGGCACTACCCTGAGCGTCGCCCCAAGCATCTGGGGCGCGCCAGGGGCGGGAATGACGAAACGCCGGTTTTCCATCATTTCCACCGCAATCTGCAGGAAAGGATCGTTCTGATGGTACGCCTCCTGGCGGGAAACGTCCGGCCGGATCGGGAGGGTGTTGAAGGTGTGCGACCAACGGACGTTCACATCCCCGCTGCCGAAGTACTCCAGGAACTTCCACGCGTTCTCCGGCTGCTCGCTCTGGGTGGTCAGGATCCACGTGTGGCAACCGCCGTAGGTCATGTTGCGGCCGCCGGGCGGCGTGGGCCAATGGGCCACGTGATACTGCACGTCCGGCACATCCCGCTGCATGATGCTGTGGAGCGTGCTCGGCCAGTAGAGATTGGCGACGTGGCCGTCGTAGAAGAGCAGATGGGGACGGGTATCCTTGCGGAAGTCTTCCAGCGCCTGCCAGCCGCCCTGCATCTCGTAGATCTTCATGAGCCAGCGCAGGCCCTCGATGCCCTCCGGCGTATTGATGGTTACTTTGCTGCCATCTTCGCTGAGCGTCTCGCCGCCCAACTGCCACATGGGCACCATCCAGATGCTGTTGATCTGCCAGAGGGGTGCAAACGCCACCTGTTCGGTGACATCGCCGCTGATGCGGGTGAGCTTCGGGATCGCCTCCTCCAACTCTTCCCAGCTTGCCGGCGGGTTCTCCACGTCCAGGCCGTTTTCCAGATAGATGGTGTCATTCATGTAGACCGGCCGCACGTCCGGACCGAACGGCATGCCCTGGATCTGCCCCTGCCAGGTGAGGTCGCGCTGCAGCGACGGCCAGATGTCTTCGCCGCGCACAATGTCCGACATCGCCATGAAAGGGCTCAGCGGCTGCCCGATCTCCAAGGCGGCGAGGGTCTGCGCCTGCCATGAGCCGGACTGGCCGATGTCCGGGCCACTGCCGGCAGCCATGGCGGCTTGCAGTTGGGTGACGCGGTTGCCCTCGGGAATGGTCGGGTCTACCGTGAGCCCGGGGTTCTGCTCCTCGAACTCCGCTACCACCTCTGCGCCCAGCCCCTCGCTGAGCGTCCAGAAGGGGACGGTGAAGATCGTGATCGTGTACGGCTCAGGCGCGGGCGCTTCCGTCGGTGCCGGCTCCGCAGCGGGTTTCTCTTCCATTGTCTCCGCCGGCATGACGGCGGTACCGCAAGCTGCGAGCAGGCCGGCCGCACCGGTCAGCGCGGCGCCGCGTAATAGTGCTCTCCGACTGGTCTTGACCCTCATCGTGGTTTCCTTTCGCGCTTGGCTTGGACATTCTGGGTGTATTCCTTCTTTCCAAATGCCTTGCGTTGCGGTGGAACGATTGCGGATCCAATGACGGCCAGACGTGTTCGAAAGAAGATCCTCGCGTCACGCGCCCATGCAGCGGGCGCTGGGTTCAGTCGGCGAGGATTCGCCCTCACCCCGACCCTCTCCCCCGGGAGAGGGGGTAATTTGCAGCGCGCCGGGGTACGTCCGACTGAGACGCAGGGAGTATCTGCGCAATTGCCGGGACAATGCAACGACGACCGCAAGGCGGAGTATCTGTTGTGCCCCCTTTCTCTAAACGACACTCTTGTCAAGAGTACATTGCACCGGCGCTGGAGACAAGAAGTCAGTACCAGTGTTCCTCAGTCCTCGGCTACTCGCGCGACGTAGCGCCGGATTTCCAGTTCCAGAGCGTCGCCCACGTCCGGGTGATCCGCCAACACATTCTGCTGATCGTAGGGATCGTCGGGCCGGTGGTAGAGTTCGGGCTCTGTCCGCTCCTGCCCGTTGAGAAAGTAGAGGTACCGCCATTCGTGATTTTGAATCGACCAGCAGCCCTGGTAGTGGCCCGAATAGGCATAGTCGCGCACACTTGCCGTCTCGCCGCGCAGCAACGGCAGCACGCTGACGCCGTGCATAGCTACGTCCTTGCGGCCCACGGCCAAATCTTGCGGGAAGGTGCCGGCGGTTTGCGGGGCAATGTATGCGAGCGGCAGCGGCGTGGCGATGTCCAGCGCGTCCAGCACCGTCGGCATGAGGTCGGTGTGCTGCACCAGCGCATCCACGCGCGACGGCGGCTCCGGTATGGATGCGCGCATTTCCGCCGGGAGCTTGAGCACCCAGGGCACGCGCACGAGTTCCTCGTAGTTCCAGGGGCGCGCCTTGCGCACGATGCCGTGCTCGCCAAAGGGTTCACCGTGGTCGCTCGTCCACATAATTAAGGTATCGTCGTAGATGCCCAGTTCGCGAATATGGTCGAGCAAGATGCCGACCCACTTGTCTACAAACGTCACTTCGCCCGCGTAGAGCTCGAGGGTGCGTTGGAGTTCCTCCGGCGTAATGTAGCCCTCCACGGGACCCGGCACCGGATCGATGAGCTCTTGGCCGCTGTAACCGGGGGTCTTGTACATGGACCAGTATGGTTCGGGCGGGTCCCACGGCTCGTGGGGGTCGAAGTAGTCCACCCACAGGAAGATCTTGTCGCGCACGCCCTTCTCGTTCACCGCACGGTCCAGCCACTGCATGGCGGCTTTTGTCACCTGCGGCGAGAAGAAGTCCTCTTCATCCCGGAACTGCGCGCGGTTGCGCAGGTATTGGACGTAGAACTCTTCCCAGAGCGCGTCAGTTTCATCGCCCCGCAGCCGGTGCCAGCGGCTGAGGTCTACCGGCACATCCTCCGTCACCCACGGGTCGGTTGAGTTGCCGCGCACGAACTCAACCGTGCTGAACCCCCGGCCGCAATTGAAGACCGGTTTATGTAGATGAAAAGTGTCGGTTATCAGCGCTGACGAAAAACCCTTGTCCCAGAGCACTTCCGCCAGCAGGTAGTCGTCCAGCTTGAACGGTTGCCAAGGCCGAAACGGGAAGTGCGTGCGGCCGGTCCAGAAGACCGTGCGCGCCGGCACCGTGGGCATGCTGTCGGCGTAGGCGTGCAGGAAGGCCGTGCCGTCGGCGGCGAGGCGCTCCAGGTTGGGCGTTGCCACCTTCGTGCCGTGGTAGTCGTAACAGAGCGGGTCCAGACTCGTGTGGTCGGCGCGGAGACTATCGGTACAGATGACGATGATATTCATGGCAGGACACTATCCTTTACGCGATCCATCCACTGTTCTTCGTCCCAAGGCCGACCCACGGCTCCTTCGCTGTGCTTGCGCCAACCCCTAAGTTCTAGAGTAGGGGCACGATAAATCGTGCCCCTACGTCATGCGGTCAAGTGCCCAATGTCATGACATAAAATAAATGGGCCTTGGCCCCGCTAGGAGACCTTCGCGCAACTGCGGCGATAGGGGCAAGTCTTACCCCCTCTCCTGGGGGAGAGGGCCGGGGTGAGGGGGTTCTGGCTTGCCTAGTCCTTCTAACTGAAGATTCTATGCGCAAACGTGCCAAAATGCCCATAAGTCGTCTGCTCTGCGGTATTTTCACCCTCACCCTAACCCTCTCCCTCGAGGGAGAGGGAACCCTTTTGCCTTGCAAGGAGTTTTGTAGAGATCTCCAAGAGGGAGTGACTCCCTCACCTCAACAACACTGCAATGACGGGCAGGTTTAGGCGCAGCGCAAGGGGACTGCGCAGGCTGCAAACCTACGCTACCCATCGGCACTAACGTGTTGAAACCACTACAGAGAATCGGCCCACTTATCCAGGACGGCCTGCACTTCCGCTTCCTTCTGCGCCATCGCCTCTTCCGGCGTCACCGTGCGCGTGGAGGCGTTCACCCACGCTGTTCTATCAATCGTGAGGATTTCATCGTTACCGGGAATCACCGGCACCCACTTGGCCACCTTGATCTCATCCATGATGGGTATGGCATGGGGCGAGGCGCTGCGAAACTCGTCGGATTGCGCGATGGACTCCAGCGCCGGCACGAGACCGAGCGCATCCGTCCACGCAAGCTGGCTTTCTTTGGTCATGAGATGCTCGATGAAGCGGAACGCTTGGTCTTGGTGCCCACCGACTTGCGGCATAGCGATCGACCAGCCACCGAGGTAGTTCGTCCGCAGCCCGTCTTCAGGTATCGGCAGACCGCCCACGCCCCAGGTCACGGCCGCGCCCCAGTTTTGGTAGCGCCGCGTGGTGCTGGTGCCGTTATGAACCATCATGGAGACGCGGCCCACGGTAAAGTGATCGTTCTGCGCGGGATTGGCGTTGCCAAGGGCCGCGGTGATGCCCTCCAGGCCGCCCTGCAGATCAAGCAGGCCCAGCATGAACTTGAGTGCGTTGATACCGGCATCGTTGTTGAAGTTCGGCTTGCGGTTGTCGGGCGTCAGGTACTCGCCGCCGAGTTGCCAGAACCAGATGTACCACTGCAAGAAGTGCGGCGGATTGCCGAACGTCGGCGTGAACCCAATGCGCTCCACCGCGTCGCCGCTGGTCTTGTAGAGCCGCGAAGTCGCGGACTCCAACTCGTCCCAGGTGCCCACCGGCTCCTCGGGGTCCAGGCCGATCTCGATGAAGTGCTCTTTATTCCAATGGAACGCACGGCCGTCGCAATGCAAAGGCACCGCGTAGACCTTGCCCTTCCACGTCACGTCCTCGCGAAGCTTGGGCCAAAAGTCGTCCCACATGAAGACGCTGGTCGTATTCACACGCGGCGTGAGGTCGGCCAGAAACCCCGCCGCGGAGAATTGACCGGCCAGGTAGCGGTCCATGTAGAAGACCTCGGGCGGCGATCCGGCCGCGGCCGCGGTGACGAATCTCTCCCTGGCGCGCAAGCCAACGGGGATGGGCTGGACTTCTACGTTTATGTCCGGGTTTTGTTCGCGAAACCGATCTACGATGTTAGAGGCCGGGTGGTCCGCAGTGGCGAAGACGCTGGCGGCCCAAAAGCTGATAGTTACGGGTTCAGCGGGTGCGGGTTCGGCTTCCTCGGCGGCGGGCGCCTCGCCCTCTGCCGGTGGCGCGGCCGCAGGCACCGCGCCGCACGCGGCGAGCACAATCCCTCCACTCATGACACCGGCAGTCGCGAACAACCTTCTGCGAGAAACGAGCGCCACCATGATGCTCCTCCTTGTCCAAAGGCATAAGAGACTTCTCATCCAGCCAACTACTATACAGCATCTTGGCAGACGTGTCTGCACTTTTTGCCGGCAAATTTGCCGCGACGTGGGAAAGGAAGCGAGGCAAGGAGAAGCTCGCTCAAGAGTCCCACTTACTCGGTGCGCCTGGCGGTAAGAATCAGCCGGCTGCTCTCGGGGGCAAGCGGATCACCGGCCAAACTGCCAAAGAAGTCGAGCCGTTCCAACCCGGCGAGATTCAGCATGCGTTCTAACTCATGCGGCAAGTAGACGCGCATCTTCAGTTCGCGTTCGATGCGCTCGCCCTCAGGCGTAATGATGACGCGGCTCGTATGCTGGTATCCCGTCTCGTAGTCCATGCGGTTCCTGTTTACCATGGCGTAGCCGGTGGATGCCATCTCCGAGTCCTCCCAGGCCTGCTTCTGGTAGGTCTGGATCGGATTTGCCATCTCCATGACGAAACGTCCCCCGGGCCGCAGCACCGCCGCCACGTCGTTCAGCACTTTCTGGTCTTCCGCATCGCTTTCCAGATAGCCGAGCGCCGTGAACCAGTTGACCACCCCATCGAAGGCGCGGTCGAACGGCAGCGCGCGCATGTCTCCCTGCACGAGGTTGACGTCCAAGCCGCGCACCCGTGCGTCCTTGTACGCCTGCCGCATGAGCACGTCTGAGCGGTCCAGCCCGATCACGGAATAACCCTGGATGGCGAGATGGATGAGGTGGCGGCCCTGGCCGCAGGCGAGATCAAGCATCGTAGACCCCGGCCGCAGCTCCAGCAACCGCTCGATGGCCTCTACCTCCGGCACCGTGTAGCGGTCGCCGGTGAGATCGGCGTACGTCGCCAGATAGAGTTCATCGAAACGGTCGCGGGACGTTGGGCCCAGTGCACCCATGTAGTTTTCCTCTCTACCGAACGGAGATGCAAGGTCGAACTGCGCTACGAACTCATTTGTTGGTCAAGTCTTGAGCGGAGTCCGGAAGAACAGCTTCCTTCAATGCCCTCTTTCCAAATACGCAGCCAAGGGGAGAAGCTCTTCATCATAGGAGCCTCAATTTCTGCCGCCGGAGGCACTCTTCTCTAAGGATACTACGCCATCACTCTGCACGTCTTTCCCTCTAGGCCGTACCAAGAAGGACTTCCGTGTACGGTAGTTACGTGCCTTCAAATCTTGCTGAATCCCCTGGGCAGCGTCGCATGGAAAAGGTCAGCAGGTTAAGATAGATAGGTGGTGGAGAGAATTGCTCTATAGTGTGTATGCAATGGCGCGCGAGATAGAGCACTGCTGGCATTGCGCACAAGTCGGAAGCGATTGATGAAGTCTCAGTCAAAACTCCTTGGACTCTTGGGCATACTTGCCAGCGCCGTAGCCTCGGCAGTCTTGTTGGTGCTGGCGTTCCCTCCGTATGACTACTGGTTCCTGGCGTGGGTGGCGCTGGTGCCAATGTTTGTCATTTCGGCGCTCCCCACGCCGCGGCCGCGTGCTGCTCGAGCAGTGGCGGCCTTGACGTTCGTGCTCTACATGGGCGTGCTCCTGTGGCAAGCTTTTCCGCCCGGCCTTACCTCCCGCGCGTGGCGGGGCAGCGACTTTCCGCCCATTCTCTTTCTGGATTCACCGGCGCTCTTCGTAAGCGTGATCCTGCTTCCGACGCTCTTTGTACTCTTCTACTTTGCGCGCGTGCCGATCGGCCCGCCGGTCGCGCTGGCGCAGGCAAGACCCTACTTCTGGCTCCTGCCGCCGGCCGTGTGGACGCTGACCGAATACGTGCGCTACCGGTTGCAGCTTGGCCACATCTGGGGAAATCTCTTCACGACGCAGCACACGGTACCGGCGGCTATGGCGATCACGCGGATGGGCGGCCCGTGGCTGCTCACCTTCTGCATCGTCCTCGTGAATGTCCTTCTTGCGGTTGTCCTTGCCCGCCTGTTGGCGCGCCGTCCTATTCACACCGCAGGAGCGACCGCACTGGCTGTACCGCTCATCGTGGGCGGTGTGCTGCTCACGACCGCCGCGCAGCCGCCTGCCGTTCAGGAACAGAATGGACCGCAAACCATAGAGGTGGCGCTCGTGCAGACCGGCCTGGACATGTCAGACTACTTTGACCGCGGGGTGGAGCAGGGTGCGCGCGACTACTATGGTTTGGCGTGGAGCGACGTGGAGCAACTCACCCGCGAGCAGGCACAGGGGGCGGACCTCATCGTCTGGCCGGAGGCGACGGTCTGGCGCGACGTGCAGGCAGACGATGAGGCCCGCGCGCGGCTGGCGGCGTTTGCACGCGAGATGGACGCGTATCTCTTGGCACCGTATTTCGTGGATACCGATCCGCGCGGCTTCCGCAATGAAGCGGTGCTGATTTCTCCTCAGGGAGAATTTCTCGGCATGTACGCCAAGAACTACCCCATCATCTACGTGGGTGAACAGAGCGTCACCGGCGGCGAGCATCCGGTGTTCGCCACCTCACTGGGGACGTTTGGCACGATGATGGCGTACGACTCGGACTTTCCCGATGTTGCCCGCAAACTCACTGCCAATGGCGCGCAACTCATCGCCGTCACGAGCCACGACTGGGTGGAGATGAGCCCCTTCCAGGTGGCGGCGAGCGTGCAGCGCGCCGCTGAAAACAATGTGACCGTGGTGAAAGCGGATTGGCGCTACGGCAGCGCGGTGATACTGCCCAGCGGCGAAATCATCGCCAGCACGTCCGCATTGGAGCCGGCCCGCACGGTGCTCCGCGCCTCGGTTGCCGTCCCGGCAGCTTCCGGTTCCCTCTACACACGCACCGGCGATTGGTTTGCCGGATTGTGCGCACTTCTGGTTGTTGGGTTGATTGGCCGGATGCTTTGGACGCGGCGCTCCGCAGACCGCTAAGGAGGTTTCGATGGGACGCACTAGCCTCACCGGCAAACAGAGCGACTTCCTCAAGATCGTGGTGGCAGCCGCCGGGCGCGGCGATTTGAACGCGGTACGGGCGTTTATCGACGCCAACCCGCGCTGGCTGCATACTGTCGGCTCCCACGGGCGCACGATGCTGTGGGAGGCGGCCTACCGGGGCAAGCTCGCGGTTGCCGAATTCTTAGTCGAAAGCGGCGCCGACGTGAACGCCAGCGCCTGCCACTACAGCGAGCATTACGTGGAGATTAGCTGCTACTGCGTCGCCAGAGCCAAGCAGCGGCACGCCATTGCGGAGTATTTGCTGGCGAAAGGCGCGCGCGTGGGCATCCACACGGCGGCCTATCTGGGCGATACGGCGGCGGTTGCCGGCTTCCTAGACGCCGATCCTTCACTACTGGAGCGCGCCAAGCCGCAGCACGACATGCAGGAGACGGAGGGCTCGCGCCTGGTCTTTGATCCCATGTCCAACGACTGGGCCACACCCCTCGTGTATGCGGTCAGCGGCGGCTCCGCTGAGACGGTGGCGTTGCTGCTGGCACGGGGCGCGGAGGTGCGCCGGCACAGCGGCCGCCTGCTCGGCATCGCGGTGGGCCGGAGCCGCACTGACCTCGCTCAACTGCTCTTGCAGCACGGCGCAGATGCCAGCCTGCTCCCGCTGGCAGACCCCTCCCAAAATCGAGAACTAGCGGAGTTGGCAGTTGCCCACGGATACGACGTCAATACCGGCCGTCCCGGTTGGCCACCGCTGGTAGTCGCAAGCCGGGGCGACAAAGGAGAGCACCCGGAGAAGTTACAGGCGCTGCTGGAGCTTGGCGCCGACGTGAACGTCCGCGACTACAAAGGGAAGACCGCCCTCCACCGGGCGGCCACCGCTGGTTTTCTCGCCAGCATGGAGATGCTGCTGGCCCACGGCGCAGCCATCGATGCTGCCGACGAAAAGGGCGACACGCCGCTCTGCGACGCCGTCCGCGCCGGTCGCGTGGAGGCAGTGGCGCTGCTGCTGGAAAGGGGCGCCAATCCAGCGGCAGCAAATGGCAAAGGCGACACGCCAATCACGGTGGCAAAACGCCTGCGCAAGAGGGACGCGGCTGAGATTGCGGAGTTGCTGGCAAGTGGCTCGAAATCATTCCCATAACTCCAGACACGTTCACCTTGGCGGGACGTTGTGTCAATACACACTCAAGATGCGTTTAGGTCGTTTTGCGATGGGAACTCTTTGTCCGTCATTCCGGCTTTCGCCGGAATCCATCTTCGCAATCGTCTGGACTCCGGCTTCCGCCGGAGTGACGGGACCGTACCTAGTCTAGGCAATCGCGATACCGTTCCAGCGCCGCCAGAATGCCGTGCTCGGTGACGTCGGGGGCGATCCAGTGGGCGATGGCTTTGAGGTCGGGGTGGGCGTTGCCCATGGCGATACGCAGGCCGCACTCCTGGAGAAATTCCACGTCGTTTGGGCCGTCGCCGATGCCGATGATTTGCGCAGGCGTCGTGCCGAGCAGGCGCGCGTAGCGGTGGACGGCGGTCGCCTTAGTGCCGAGCTTGTGCGTGACATCCACTCCCCACGTTCTACCGGGTTCATAGGGAAAGCGCGTCACGTGCACGGGGCGCTCCGGGCCAAAGAGTTCCTCAAAGCGCGGCAGATCCGCCGTGGGCACCGGCAAGACCGTAACGCGCGTGATGCGCCAGTGGCGAATGTCCCCCACGGCCTCAATTACCGTCGTATCATCAACAGCCGAAAAGGTGTAGTCGGTCTGCGCTACGGCGTCCAGCAAGGTTTGAGCGTCCTCGCGTTCTAGGAAGATGCAGTCGAGCGTCTCCAGGGTCTCAGCACGAAAGATGCGGGCGCCGCCGTCGGCTACCTGCAGGCCTGTGAGACCGAAGCGCCCCGCCATAGCGTTGACGTAGTGGAAATCCCGGCTGGAAATGAGTCCCACGTGACACCGCTCTGCCACGGCGGATAGCCCGGCGACCACCGGAGCCGGGGGCGGCACCCCATAGGGCGCGAGCGTACCGTCGATGTCGGTAAGTACGGCGGTGTACCGCGGCGACGCAGGCATCACGCGCTCTTGAGCCGATGGCTAAACACCGGCCACCTGCTGGACCGCGTGTTCCAGGGCAACAATGAAGCGGTCAACCTCTACCTGTCCCATGGGTGTAGAAAGCGCCCCCAGGCCCTCTTTGGAAACGATAATGCCGACTTCGTCGCGGTCACCGGCATCCATGAGGCCGCGATGGAGACCGCGCATACGCGCTTCCGTTTCCGGTCCTTTGGGAATGCTGCGGTAGTTCACAATCGGCGCGTCCGTCGGCACCACGAGAATGAGCGAACCCGCACCGCTGACCTGGCCCGGTACGCCCGCAGCGGCAAAGACCGCATTGGCGCGTGTGCGCAGATCATCGCCCAGGACTTCCAGGCGTGTGTACGCTTCCGGTGTGAGTTGGGCGAGCGCGGCATAACCGGCGATCGTCGAGAGCGGGTTGCCGCTGAATGTGCCGCCGGAGGCGAGCACCGGCGGCCCCTCGGTGGGATCAAGCAGCGCCATGATCTCGGCTTTGCCGCCCACCGCGCCAATCGGCAGTCCGCCGCCAATAATCTTGCCAAAGACGGTGAGATCGGGGTCGCCGCCGAAGCGCGCCGCGCCGCCCTGGTAGCTCACGCGGAAACTGATCACCTCGTCGGAGATGAGCACGATGCCGTAGTCGCGGGTGATTTCGCGCAGGAACCCCAGGAAGTCATCCTGCGGCAGCGGAAAGCCGGCGCGGTTGCAGAGTGGGTCATAGAGCAGCCCCGCAATCTCGGTACCGTGTTGCTCCAGCAGGCGAATCACGGACTCTTTATCGTTGTAGGGCAGAGTCAATACGTCGGACTCAACCGATTCCGCCAGTCCGCCGCTGCTCGCCACGCTGTGGGGCGCGGTGGCGGGGCCCCATGAGTCCGGCTGGGAAGAATAACTCACCTGCACGTAGTCATAATAGCCGTGGTAGAAGCCCTCGAACTTCGCGATGCGGCTGCGTCCCGTATACGCCCGCGCCAGCTTGACCGCGAGCATTATCGCTTCAGAGCCGGAGTTGGCAAAGCGAATTTTTTCCAAGGAAGGCACTCGCTCCACCAGCAGACGGGCAAGCTCCAACTCCGGCTCGGCCGGTTCGGAAAAGGCTGTACCGCGCTGGAGTTGGTGAAAGATAGCCAGGTTTATCACCGGATTGGCGTGGCCGTGAATGAGCGCGGTCATATTGTTGAGGTAGTCGACGCGTTCCACACCCTCAACGTCGGTCAGGTAGCAGCCGTTCCCGCTTTGCGCATAGATAGGATACGGCTGATAGTAGTAGTGCAGCCGCGACGTGCCACCCGGCATATATTGGGACGCCTCTGCAAATAGCTCGGCAGTCGCAATGGTTGGGGGCGAACCTGATTCCAGCTCTGTCGCAACGCCCCCTTCGTTGTGCCGCTGTCCCATAGCCACCTCCTCATGCGTACACATTCTCTTGGCGATAGTATACCCAAAGTTGCGCGGTCATAGTGAAGCGGCATGCCGTTGGCGATGCGCTTTGGCTTTGGGGAAAGTCTTTGGATGTCTGCGGTCTCGATTTACCCTTCTCGTATGCTAGAATCCCCCTGTTGAACTAAGCGGTCTAGCTTCAAACCTGGGAAACGGATGCGCACGTCACACATACCTCGTTACGCGGACACGGTCGTCATCGGCGGCGGCACGGCCGGAGCGGCCGTGGCGGGCCTGCTTGCCGAGCGCGGCGACCGGTCGGTGCTGCTCCTGGAAGCCGGCCCGGATTACGGTCACCTACGCGAAGACCGCTGGCCGGACGATTTGCTGGACGGTCGCGTGCTTGCGAGTACCCACGACTGGTCGTTCACCAGCGCCGCACAGCACGGCCAACCGAACCACGAACTCCAGCGCGCCAAAGTCATCGGCGGCTGCTCGGCGCACAACGGCTGTATCGCCATTTGGGGCAGCCGCGCCGACTACGACGGCTGGGCAAACGCCGGCAACGAGGGCTGGTCGACGGCGGAGGTGCTTCCTTACTTCGAGCGGGCGATGACCAGGCTGCGTGTGCGCGAGTACGCACCAGCAGAGGTGACTCCCTTCCACGGCGCGTGCCTGGAAGCCATGATTGCGACCGGCATTCCCAGAACGGCGGACCTGAACGACTTGGACGAAGACGTGGGCGCGGCGCTGGCGCCGGTGAACAACCACGAGGGCATCCGCTGGAGCACGGCGCTCGCCTATCTCGACCCGGTGCGGTCGCAGAGCAATTTCACCATAGTGGACGACGCCCTTGTAGACAAAATAAACCTGCGCGGCTCGCAGGCGGTTTCGGTTAGTTTTATCCGCGACGGACAAGCGGCAACCGTCGCGGCGGCGCGGATCTTCTTGTGCGCGGGCGCGTACGGGTCGCCCGCCATCCTGCTGCGCTCCGGCATTGGCCCGGCGGACGAACTCGCCTCACTCGGCATCCCCGTGCGGCTCGATCTGCCCGGCGTGGGGCGCAACTTGCACGACCATCCGGGCGTCACCATGACGCACCACGGCACAGAGCTCTTCAATTCCTTGACGGACGGCTTCATCGCAGACGGCAAGACCGTCTTCACGGAGCAGAGCCTGGCCAAGGCGCGCAGCAGCTATTGTGATGAGGCCTTCGATCTGCACCTTGCGCCGCTCACGGCTGCGGCGCCCGACGCAGACGGACGCTGGGAGTGCAAGCTGTACGTGGCGCTCATGGCGCCGCAGTCCCGCGGCCGGCTGACGCTGCGCGACAGCAACCCGCAGCGCAATCCGGTGATCGACACCGGCTACTTCACCGATCCCAGCGACCATGATCTGGCGGTGCTGCTGGACGGCGTAAGGCTAACCAGAGAGGTCGCCCGCCAGCGACCGTTCGCCGATCTGATCGGGCAGGAGCTTGACGAAACCGCCGGCATGGTTGCCGCCGAGGACCTGCGCCGCAACAGCCTGCATTACTTCCATCCGGCCGGCACCTGCAGAATGGGCCCGGCCTCCGACCCCGACGCCGTGGTCGACCCAATGGGCAGAGTTCACAACCTGGAAGGCCTCCACGTCGTCGACGCCTCCATCATGCCCACCGTCCCGCGCGCCAACACCAACCTGCCGACGCTCATGGTCGCCGAGCGGATCGTCGCCATGCTCACTTGAGGGAAGCGTTTGGGTCGGTTTAGGTTTAGTTCGGGGAATGAGTTGGTAGTGCCCGCAGCTTGCGCTTGCCATGCGCCGCTCGCGCACAAGCAGAATCCTGCGATAATAAAGAGAAGATAGCTTTCCACCCCGAATCAGTCGATACTTCGTATCGAGCACGGCGCAGGCTTTGCGTGGGAATTGTAGATGTCAGGTAATTCGTTGACAGTCTTGGTAGAGAGCGTGGTGACTCTAGCGTCGTATATGCCATTGCACATGTCATTCCGAACGCAGCGCAGCGGAGTGAGGAATCTCGTGTGCTGGGACTGCGGACTGTGTAGAGCATGGGCCCTAGATTCCTCGCTTCTCTCGGAATGACATACGCTGTCTAGTGGGCAGGAGATTCTGTCAACGAATACGCAACACTTACCGGAACGACGGACAAGAGGCTCAACGAAAACCCATGAATCCTAAGACTCTCGAACTGCTCGAATTTCCCAAGATCCGCGTGCTGCTCGTCGAGCACGCGCACTTCTCCGCCAGCAAGGCGTTGGCGGAGGAGCTCATGCCGGCCACGGAGCCGGAGGTGGTGGAGGCGCTGCTGGTGGAAACTGCCGAGGCGCGGGAACTGCTGCGCCTGCATCCGAACTTCACCATCGGTTCGGCGCATGACGTGCGCGGTCTCGTTGACTATGCCGCGCGGGGCGGCGTGCTGGACCCGGCGGCGCTGCTGGAGGTCTCCGACACGGTGCGCAGCGGGCGCATGGTGCGAGAGATGCTCGTGCGACGCGCTGAATCGTTTCCGCTGCTCAGCCGCTTGGCGCGGGACATCATGCGCTGCGATCCCTTGCAAGGGGCTATTGAACAGGCCATCGGGCCCGATGCGGACGTCTTGGATAGCGCCAGTCCGCTGCTGCGTTCGCTGCGCCTGGACGTGCGCGCCATCCACAACCAACTGCTCGACCGCATGCAAGCCCTGGTACGCGCGCCGGAGTACCTTACCTACTTGCAAGACCCCATCGTGACGCTGCGCTCGGACCGCTATGTCTTGC
The DNA here is from genome assembly GCA_012270555.1 of Chloroflexota bacterium. Lineage (GTDB taxonomy): Bacteria > Chloroflexota > UBA11872 > VXOZ01 > VXOZ01 > VXOZ01. The sequence continues at coordinate 53,791 of JAAXIC010000018.1, read as the reverse complement.
CGGTGAAGGCGGAGTTTCGCAGCCGCGTCCGCGGGATCGTGCATGATGAGTCCGCCAGTGGCGCAACGGTGTTCGTGGAGCCGCTGGACGTGGTAGAGATCAACAACCGCTGGCGCAGCGCCCAGCGCGAGGAGCAACGGGAAGTAGACCGCATTCTGCGCGCGCTGTCTACGGAGGTGGGAGTCTACCAACAGGAACTCACCGACAACGTGGGCACGCTCGCCGCCATCGACATCATCCTGGCAAAGGCGCGCTACGCGGACTCGATCAAGGCGGAACAGCCGACTGTCGTTGCCGGCTACCGTTTCTCCTTCCGTCAGGCCAAGCATCCGTTACTCACGGGCGAGGTGGTCCCCATAGATGTCTATCTTGGACAAGACCCCCACCGGGAGCGCCAGCAGCCCTTCTATGTGCTCGTGATCACGGGTCCGAACACCGGCGGCAAGACCGTAGCGCTCAAGACCGTCGGGTTGTTGACGCTCATGGGCCAGTGCGGGCTGCACCTGCCCGTGGCGCTTGGCTCGCGGCTGGCGGTATTTCGGCAGGTGCACGCCGACATTGGCGACGAACAGAGCATCGAGCAGAGCCTCTCCACGTTCTCATCGCATCTTTCGAAGATCATCCCCATTCTCGATGAGGCCGACGAGCGCTCGCTGGTGCTCTTCGACGAGCTCGGCGCGGGCACCGATCCCCAGGAAGGGTCGGCGCTGGCGCAGGCAATTCTCTTGTATCTGCGTGATAAACGCGTTCCCACCGTGGCCACGAGCCACTTCTCGGCGGTGAAGGCGCTGGCGCACGTGGAGGAATCCATGCAGAACGCCAGCGTCGAATTCGACGTCGAGCGGCTGGCGCCGACGTACGTGCTCTCCATCGGCATGCCGGGCACGAGCCACGCGCTGCAAATTGCCGGCCGGCTCGGTCTCAACCCCGCTATCGCGGCGGAGGCAGAGGCGCGGTTCAGTCCGACGGAACAGGCGGTGGACGAGCTGATGGTCTCCCTGCGGGAAGAGACGGAGCAACTGAAAGCCGAGCGCGAAGACTTGGCCAACGACCGCACGGATTTGGAAGCCCAGCGCGACGAACTGGCGGCGCGGGTGCGGGAGATGGAAGAAGCGATAACGGAACAGAGAATTGCGGCGTGGAATCAGGCGACTGAAGAAGCGGGCGACCTGCTGCAGCAGATCGAGGCGCTGGCGCGCCAGGCGAAAGCCTTTGCCGCGCCAGTAGACAGCAATCGCAAGCTGCTGGAGCACACCGCCACACAGGCCCGCGAACGACAGCGCGAAATGCGGTCGCGGGCACGGGCGACACGGCAAGCGCCGGAACCACAAGATCTCGCCGTGGGCGATACGGTGCGTGTGCGGGGCTGGGAAATGCCGGGGCAGGTGCTCACCGTGCCGGATGCGCGGGGGCAGGTGGCGGTGCAGGTCGGCCAGATCAAGACCCGCGTGCCTCACGAAGAGATCACGCTGGTAGCGGTTCAGGAACGCGCGCCCGCTCCGGAAGCGAGACACCGTGATACCGCCCCGTCCGCGCCGGTGGTGCCGCTTGAACTCGACATCCGCGGCAATCGCGCCGAGGAGAGCATCGGCACGGTTGACCGCTATCTCGATCAGGCGCTCCACGGCGGCTTGAAGAATGTGCGCATCATCCACGGCAAGGGCACGGGTGCGCTCCGCGCAGCCGTACACGAGATGCTGCGCGGCCATCCGCTCGTGCGCCGCTTCCGCACCGCTCCGGCGCAGGAAGGCGGCGACGGTGCGACCGTCGTCGAGCTAGCGCAGTAGGGGGCGCAGTTAAGAGAATACCGTTCGCTGGGGTTGGCCCAACGTGCGGCATAGAGACAGACCGTTCATCCTTCGACAAGCTCAGGACGAACGGTCTGTTGGATTCTCAAGATAAGACTGTGGCTAGTACGCGTCACGGATATGGCACCACTACCAACCGTTTAGCAGCAGGCGGTCACGGCATAGGAAGAGGAAGCCACTTAGGGGTCTATTGCACGAAGATCTCGAAATTCACGTCATCATCGCGGCCGAGCAGGCGTTGGGCCGTGCGGCGCAGGTACGCGACGCTCTCGTGGCCGAGCAGCGTCCCGATAACTGAGCCGAGGAGCAAGCCGCACAACGCTCCCAGCGCAACACCCCAAACGAAGTGGCCTTCTTCTGCGAGTTTCATTCTAATCACCGTACCGTCCCCCTTTTGCTCCGGTGGGGGCTGGCAGCATCCGCGTGTGCTACCCTTGTTCTCGTCGTGCACCGGCACGCAGGATCACTGCACACGCAGGATGGTCGTCGCTTGCGACCAGAGGCGCTCGAGATGGTAATACTCGCGCATGTCGCTCGAGAAGACGTGCACCATCACGTCGCCGTAGTCGAGCACCACCCAGCCACCTTCACCTTTGCCTTCGCTGCGTAGCGGCGACTCGCCGCGCGCGTCCAAGTCTTGTTCGATATGCTCCACAATCGCGCGCAACTGCGGCGTTGACTCCGCCGAACACAGCACAAAGAAATCGGCCACAACAGTCTGACGCCGAATGTCCAGCAGCGCAATGTCAGCGCCGCCGTGTTCGGCCATGATATCGACTGCGAGCTTCGCTTTCTCTAAGCCTTCCATCGGCATAATTATAGCACACCCCCCTTGTTTGCGGTTACGCCGCGCCATCTTTTTCGCGGTTTTTCAAGCGTCCCACTACGGAAATGGGCTGTCCATTCCCGTGGGCCCGCCCATTCGCGGCTGCGCGCCCTAAATGTCATTTCGAGCGCAGCGAGAAATCTAAACTGTTGCCAACCCTCTGTTCCGGCATGACGAGTTCTGTCACTTACGGCGAAGCGCCTCCGCGCTCGCACGCGTCATCATTCAGACCCGCCGTCGCCCTTGGGCAGATAGAGACCATGCTCCTCGATGTAGTCCGCTACCGGACTCGGCGTGAGGTCACGGATGGTTTGACCGGCAGCCACGCGCTCACGGATTGCACTGGCGGAAATGGCGACTGCCGGCATCTCCTGCACGGTGATGCGGGCGCGCGCCGCCGGTGACAAGCCTGTGAGCGCATCCAATGGGGTGAGCGCCGCCCCAGGCCGCGTGAGGACGACAATCGGCGCCGCCTGCAGCAATTGTTCCGGCGCGCGCCACTGAGGCAAGTCAGCGAGCTGGTCGGCCCCAAGGAGAAAGACGAACTCGTCATCGGGCCAACAGCATTGGAGTATTGCCATAGTGTCCACGGCATAGCTGGGCGGCGGACGCGCAACGTCAACCGTGGAGAGGGCAAAGGCCGCATTGTCCTTGATTGCCAGACGTATCATTGCGACCCGATGGGCGGTGGACGCCCGCGCGGCCGGCTTCAGCGGCGAACGATTGGCCGGGACGAAGAGCACGCGGTCAAGCTGCTGCACTCTGCGCGCCTCTTCTGCGGCAATCAAGTGCCCGAAATGGATGGGATCGAACGTGCCGCCCAAGATGCCAATGCGCATGGATTATATGCCAGACCGGCGCTGGGAATGAATGTCGTTCAGGCTGGCGGCAGTGCCGCCAGCCTGAACGTTAACTATTCGTCCTTACACGCAATGTGCAGTCAACGTCTCTACAATCATGCCTAGTGCTCGCAGAGCTAATTCTCGCAGAACGACAGGCCAAGCTGATCGAGGTCGCTGTACTCGACGTCGCGCAGAGCAGCCGGGATGCACCCGGTCAGTTGGTTTCCGCTGAGGTCGAGCTTCTTCAGCGAGCTGAGGTTGCCCAGCCAGGCGGGTATTGCGCCGCTCAGTTGGTTTTCACCCAAGTCGAGCGCCTGTAGGTTCACCAAATTGCCGAGTTCGGCCGGAATGCTGCCGGAAAGCTGGTTCTCGTCGAGGTCCAGCCATTCCAGGTTCGTGAGATTGCCCAGTGTGGCGGGAATACTGCCGGTGAGTAGATTCTCGTTGAGATCCAACTCGCGCAGGTTGACCAGGTTGCCCAATTCCGGCGGAATACTGCCGGTGAACTTGTTCTCGTCGATATCCAACTCACGCAGATTGGAGAGGTTGCCGAGCGTCGCCGGAAGCTCGCCCGAGAGCTGGTTGTGGCGCATATCCATGGACCGCAGGTTCGCCAGGTTACCCAGTTCAGCCGGAATGCTGCCGGTAAGCTGGTTGTTCCAGAGGCCGAGTTCCTGCAGGTTGCGCAACTTGCTCAACGCAACCGGAATGCTGCCCGTCAGCCGGTTATGGCCCAGGTCCAATACCGTCAGGCTGGCAAGATCGCCCAACTCCGCCGGTATCTCGCCGGCCAAGTGGTTGTGGGAGAGATCGAGTTCGCTCAGACTCGAGAGGCTACCCAGCGCGGCGGGTATCTCCCCGCCCAACTGGTTATCACTCAGGTCCAAAACTCCCAGCTTGCCGGGATTGCTCAAGGTGGCCGGAATGCTGCCCTTTAGTTGGTTGGACGCCAGCGACAACGCTTCCAGATGGAGCAGGTTGCCCAACTCCACTGGGATTTCGCCGGTAAGGCGATTGTTGGCAAGCCTAAATGTCCGGACAAAGGCGAGATTCGCCAATTCCACCGGTATCTCGCCGGTCAGGCGGTTGTCGGAGAGGTTGAAGTCACGCAAATGGACGAGGTTGCCCAGTGCTGGCGGTATGCTGCCCGTAAGTTCGTTCCGGCTGAGCACCAAATAGGAGATGAACGGGATATCGCCCAACGCCGGCGGGATGGAACCGGTCAACTGGTTGCCGGCCAAGCCCAGGGCCCAGAGATTTTTCAGGTTGCTCAGTTCCACCGGAATCTCGCCAGTCAGGAAGTTATTATCCAGCCACAAGGCTTCCAGGTTGGTAAGGTTGCCCAACTCCACCGGAATCTCGCCGGTCAGGAAGTTATTATCGAGGTCTATGCTGGTCAGTTCGGTGAGATTGCCCAACTCCGGCGGGATGGGACCGGTAAGCTGATTGTTCCAGAGCACCAGCGTGTCCAGGTTGGTGAGGTTGCCAATCTCCGCCGGTATTTCGCCGGTCAACCGGTTGAACGAGATGTGGATTGTCGTCAATTCGGGGAGTGCAGTGAGCTCTATCGGAATCTCGCCACTTAGTTGATTGAAGGAGAGCACCAGCGACCTCAAATCAGTGAGGTTGCCGAATTCCGGCGGAATTTCGCCGGACAACCGGTTGTAGTGAAGCGAGAGCGACCTGAGGCTAGCAAGATTGCCGAACTCCGCAGGTATCTCGCCGCTCAGCTTGTTGCGCGAAAGGTTCAACGAGCTCAGGTTGGAAAGGTTGCTCAGCTCCGCGGGCAGCGCACCGCTCAGCAGGTTGCGCGAGAGATTCAACGATGCCAGGTGGGTAAGGTCGCCCAGCCCTGCCGGGAGCGTGCCGCGCAGCCCGTGTTCCGAAAGACTCAGGGAGGTAACGCGCTGCAAAGAGTTGAGTCTCACACCGTCCCACTCGCTGACGTCAAGGTCGTCAGCCCAATTGAGCGCTGTGCCGTCGCCGACGAGCGCATCTCTAATCTCAAGCAGCGTCGCGTACGCACTCTCCGCGCAGTACGGCAGGCCAAGCTGTCCAATATCGCCGTACGGAATGTCGCGGAACTCGTCCGGCAGGCAGCCGGTAAGCTGGTTGCCGCGCAGCGCGAGCCACTCCAGATTGGCGAGGTTGCCTAACTCCAACGGTATTTCGCCAGTGAGATGGTTGCCGGAGAGCCACAGCCGCTCCAGACCGGTGAGAAGGCCCAGGCTGGCGGGAATAGTTCCCTGCAAATCGAGATTCCGCAGATCGATGCGGGTGATGCGTTTTGTCTCGGGGTCGATGGTGACGCCGGTCCACTCGGTGACGGGCGTTTCGGTATTCCAGTTCAGATTCTCGCCGCCTTCGCCGCGCAGGGTATCGCCGATACCGCTTGTCGTGAGTGCTTCGCAGTCCTCGGCGTCAATATCCTCGGTGCACGGCGACTGATAAGTAGCCGCCGTTAGCAAGAAAACGCCGCTCAAACAGAGGAGGCCGACCCATGTCCGCAATGACATGTGCCGGGCAAAGAAGCCAAGGGCGTGCGTGGGATACGAAAGGAGTCGCTGAAACATCTTTGTTCTCCTAAGCGACTAATGAGAGAGTATTAAACGGACTCGCTACCGCTTATTTGGGGTTAGCCGTGGTTGCTGGCGGACTAGTACCGTTTCCAGATGGATTTGGAGATACCTCGGTTCCGAGTTTGTCCCCTCTCCCTGAGGGAGAGGGCTAGGGTGAGGATGAAACATCACAGCAGAATTAAGTTGTAAGGGTACTAGAACCGGCGGCGCGATTGCAGTCTGCGCTGCAAACGCTCGATCATGCTGGGCGGCCGGTCGGTCATTTCGCGGCCGCGCCACAACTTTGTCGGCCGCTGCCGGTTGCCGCGGAAGGCGAAGTACAGCGCGGCGCCAAGACAGCACGCGGCGGCAACGCCGAGCAGCGGCGCCGCCAAAGGGAACGTGAGCCGCAGCACGTTGCCCACCACTATCGCACCGAGGCCAAGCAACAGCAGCGTGCCGCTGGGGCCGAAACGATCGAATATGGCGAAAAAGGCGCGTTGCAGCGACGGCGGCGCGCGGCGGATCCGCTGCTTCTCTTCAGGCACGTAGACTTCAATGCCGTCGAGGAGCCGCCGCACCTCTTGCTCGTCGCGTTTGGACATTCTCTGAGGCATAATGTGGCGTCCTTAATTTGCGTCTCTATCTATTATTCGTAAACCGGACGACTGCGTCAATTGACCGGGCGCTACTTTTCCATCTGGCCGCGCGCGATGCGGCCGGTAATATACCAGACCGCCAGCCACACGAGAGCGCCAATACCGACTATGAGCCCCAGATACGCGGCGTCCTCCCACGACCAGTTGAAGAAGAGACGCACGATGAGCAGCGAGGGGATGAGCCACGCCACGATCTTGAGGCTGCGCGAAAGACGCGTGCGAAACTCCACCCAGAGCACCAGCGCCAGGACAAGTGCCGTAAGGAGTATAAACAGAGTCCGCATTACTCGCTGTACCCCCGTAGCGTGTCGAACGGCCCAGCCGGATACGTGCCGCGCAGCATGCGCAGTGTATCCAAGCCCTTCTGCGAATCGCTGGCAAGGCGTTCCGGCAGGGAGTTGGCGACGCGCTGCTTGAAGAGCCAATAGAGGAACTCTTTCCACTCGGTGAGCGTCATGACGCCATTGACCGGGCGTTCCCGCTCTGCGCTGAATTCCTGCAGGAGTTCATGCTCGTTCTTGCCGTACAACCGCGTGTACGGACTCTCGGGATCGCGCTTGTCGCGGGTAACGCCGTAGTTCGTGGCCTTGAGTATTTCATCTTCCACCGCGTGCAAAAGCACCTCTTCGAGGGTCACGCCGTAGAAGTAGTTGAGGTACGCGCGGTACTTCTCCGCGCCCAGCAGGTGGGCGAACTCTCTATCCGAATACGTATAGGGCGGTCGCGCGTAGAAGAAGAGCGCTTCGCATTCCTCCGGCGGCAGAAGCTGCCGCAAATCCCAACTGATGCGCTCCATGACGAGCAGCAGATCGAGCGCTTCCCCCGCGATCATGTAGCGAAAGTAGCGCCCGCCGTAGCACTCTTCGTCCCGACTCCAGAGATGGACGGCGCCCAAGAGCGCGCTGTACCAGTGATTCCCTGCGCCGAGCGCATCCGTAAATGCGCGCACGGCGGGAGTCTGGTCCGCAGCGAGCGCTGAGTCATGTTTTAGCGGTGTAACAACGGTCGGCATCGCAACCACCCCGTGCGAAGTCACGCGCTTTCCCACACGCCCATTATACTCGTGACGAAAAGGGCATGCCTACTATGTGCCTGTTGCGTGCGTATCAATGGGTATCGGCAAAGCGATTGGGTTGGAAGTGGAAGACTTGCTATCATGGAGAGCGAACGCGGCCAGGTTCAACGTCCTCAATACGAGCGAATTTACGTCTGTGACGAGGTTCACGTCGCAGTTTAGGACTCGCTACAAGACTCAAGGAGCAGCAGAAACGGTGCCGGTCTATCGTCTGGACTATACGAATACGGGAAGCGCCGCGCAGCGCATCACGGTGAACGGCGATACGGTGGTGCACCGCATCCCACCCGGCGGCAAGAAGTCGGTGCCCATGGAGGTCGATGACGCCGTCGTCATCCTAGCGTTGACCGGCGATGACGACTCAGAACCGCTGTACGCGGGCACGGTCATCGGCCAGTCCGGCGGCATCTTCCTGGAGTTGCGTCCTGCCGACGACCCCAATGCCGCTCCCCAGCGCATCCGGCTGCAAACCCGCCGCCGCTTGCTCTAATCATCTCGACTGAAAAGCCGCTGAGATGGGCGCGCTATCTGCGGGTTTTCTGCCGACCTCCCACTCGCGCGACCTTCAACTGTCCCGTCCGGACCGAATTGTGCATACGCACCTCTATCCGACCGCAAATCGCATAGGCCGGGGCGCGCTAGCCGTCCTGCCGGGTTGTGCTGACGCGTCCTTCGCGCACCTCTTTCACGGTCATGAGGGCGAAGCCTGAGAGCAGTACGACAATACCGGTGGCGAGGAAAAGGGGCCTAACCGTAATTGACTCGGTCAGCCACGCTATCAGAGGCCCGGTGAAGATTACCAAGAGGATGTTCGCCGCCGCGAGATTCGCCACCACCTTGCCGCGCATATGATCGGGCGACACCGCCTGCACCAAGCTCTGCATCGGAAGCACGCCGGCAGTCAACAGACCCATGAGGGCTGCAATGGCAAAGGCTTGCCAGAGCTGTCCTACCGCCGCTAAACCTCCTATGAGTACGCCCAGGGCTATGAGGGAAATGAGGCTCACCTTACCGTCCCCCAGCCGCCGCGCCAGCCAGGGAATCATAGGCAGCGCGACGAACATCGCCGCAGACTCAATCGAGTTGAACAGACCGAAGGAGTCCGGCCCCGCCTTGAGGGTCTCCCTGAAAAAGACCGGCACGAGAATCGACGCTGCCGGAAGGTGAAAAGCGTTGAATACCAACCCGACAAGGGCCAGAGCACGGAGCAAAGGGTGACGGAGAATGTACGCGAGAGAGGCTACGAAATCCGTCCAGGCATCTCTTGCCACTCCCACGATCCTCGTGTGCAGGTGGACTTCCCGGCCGATCGTGCTTTGCAGTTTGGCCTGGGCGGGCGCCGTGATCCTGCCGAGCAGCAAAGCCGCGAGGCCATTCGCGACCAGAATGATGCCAAAGGTGTTGAGCGCGCCGATGGTCAGAATCAGGAATCCGGCCGCGGCCTTGCCGCCAATGTCAATTGACCGGGATCCGGCCGTCAACGCGGCATTCCCCGCCACCAAGTCCTCTCGCGGCACGAGATTCGGTAAAATCGCGGCCCGCGCCGGGTAGAAGAACTGGCCTGCCGCCGTAATCAGAAACGCAGCGACCGCAAAGTGTAACGTGTGCAGTTCCACCAGTCGCCCCGCTGCTATGAGCGCCGCCAATACCGCCACCTGCACCGCGTGCGACAGTATCATGAGGAACTTGCGGTCTATCCGGTCTGCGAGCACACCGGCCGGTGGACCCATGAAGATATAGGGAACTACGGAAGCAGAGAGCGTGAAACCCAAGGACATAGGAGAGTTCAACTCTTCGAGCACGAGCCAAGGCAGGGCAACGGAATATATCGCGTCGCCGGCGCTGCTGACGGTGCGCGCCAAGAAGAGATAGCGAAAGCTGCGGTGCGCCAAGACGGCAAGTATGTCTGCACGCCGGAAGAACCGAAGCAGCGGTATGTCCATTTGCCACATTCTGTACGTACGGGAATGCATGCATTGACGCGAGCGTCATCTCCATGCTCGCACAGGGTCGGGCGGGTGACCAGCGGCATGTGCTCTGGGATGGGCCACGTCTGCGGGGCACGAGGTCAGAAAAGCCGGAATTGGGGAGTGTTGCGGGCGGCCTCCACGCGCAACAAAGGAAAACCGGGCGGGCTAGCAGGTAATGGCGTCCGGCAGTTCGGCGATACTTGCGATGACAGCCCGGCAAGTGTACGCGTCGAACGCTGCCGGCTGGGTTACGCCCGAGAGCACGGCGATGAATGCCGTTCCGGCTTGCCGCGCTGCCTCGGCATCGGTGAGGCTATCCCCAACGTAACAGGTCGCTGGCGGGACGCTGCCCAGCACCGACATGGCGGTGAGCAGTCCTTCGGGATCGGGTTTGGACGCAATGACGTCTTCTCTCCCAACGATTACGTCGAATGCCGCACGCAAGTCTTCGCGCTCCAATACCTGCTCGATGCGGTAGCGGAATTTTGAAGAAACCACCCCCAGCGCAATGCCGCGCCGCCTTAAGGTCTGCACCGCTGCGGCTACGCCCGGATAGACTACGGTGCGGTCCGCCATGATGGCATCGGCTGTTTGGATGAAGTGACGGTCGAACGCTTTGCCGTAAGCCGCAAACCGGTCGTCCGGGACGCGCGATCCGGCAAGCTGGATGAAGGTCTCTGCCAGCGAGAGACCGATGGTCCGGCGAATGGCGTCGGGCTCCGCCGTGGGCAAATCAAGGGCCCGCAAGGCGGAATTCGCGCAGATAACTACGGCGGGCGAGGAATCGGCCAGCGTGTAGTCGAAGTCGAAGAGGATCGCCTGTGGGTTAACAGGCCTCACGGTTTTCAAGAAGCTCCGTCAAACAGCATGCTACCGGCAAAATACCAAACAGCAATCTGCAATACACAATAGGGCCGGGTCAAGTCGGTAAGGTATATCTGGCAACGAGTGACCACTAGGAAGAAGGCGTTGGTGTGGCTTCCACGGACTGGAGTTGCATGCGGATGGCGTCTTGGGTGTCAGCGGCGGCTTGGGGGGCGGAGGACTGACCGGTGAGGACGGGGAAGACGAGCGAGGCAAGCATGAGAAAAGCAAGCCATTCCGGCGCATCGGCGTCGATGTACTGGCTCTGCTCCATGCTCTCTACCAACACTTCCGAGTCGTTGACTGTGAGCGTTTGATGCACGGAACGGAGCGCTTCCGCGCTGGTGCGTTTGGCCGGCATACTGAGGATCAGAGCCGCGGCCGTGGTCAAGGATCCCAGCACTTCGTAGGCAGCGTCAGGCTGGTTGCTCTCCTCCGCAACGCCCGCCATGTGTTCCACCATGCCCCAGGTTGCCGCATCGCTGCCGCGCGGTACCTCCACGAGTTCCAGCGAGGCGCGACCGGCTTGGCGCCAAAAGACTTCGGCTTTGACCATACCGCCCGTCATGGCGATCTGGCCGGAGAGTATCATGCTCTGCGCCCTATCGGTAAGGCCGATGGTCAGGTTGTTCGTGCCGTAGTTCACGACATCGAGGGGCGGCGCGACCTCATGGCGCAGAATCAGGTCGGCTTGGAATTGCAGCGCGCTTATGACCCCGGCGTGCGTCACGTCCCAGTTGCGGTCCTGGAAGAGAGTGCTCCCTTCCTGCCACGCCATAGCGAAGAACGGCGGAATGAGGGGCGCTTGCAGCACACCCCAGATGCGGGGCGTGGCTGCCGGGTTATTGAGCGACCGCGCCAGTGTCAGAAAATCCTGCCAGCTCCAATTGTCTTCCGGCAGGGGAGTATTCGACTGTGAAAAAAGCGTCGGATTGTACAGCAGTGTACAAACCGACGCCGCGAGAGGGAGAGCATGCAGCGTTCCGCGATTAGCGCCGCTGCTGAGAATGTGCGGCCAGTAGCTATCGGTAGAGAAGTCAATGTCTTGTCGCGTATACTGCGTGAGCGCGCGCGTTACCCCCTGTTGCGCCAGCGTGGGCAGCGCGAACTGGTCCATCCAGACAAGATCGGGCCTGGTACCGGCAGCTACCAAGGCGGTGACGGCTTCGGAATACGTCTGTCCGCCGGTCGGGCGCAGCGTCACCGGAGTCACCATGTACTGCCCAGCGAAGGTCTGTTCCTTCAACACCTCTTCCATCTCATTGGTTTCGCTGCCGGAGGCATCGGGCATGAGAAGCGTGAGGATTGACGGTGCGTCGGGAGTTGCCGCTGACGCCCCGGGGGTCTCATCCGATTCAGAATCGTCCGATGCAAAAGGCCCGCAAGCGGCAACGACGGCAGGAACGAAGGAGGCGAGGAGAAGCAGATTGCGTCGCGTCACTGCGAACTCTCCTCGCATACGCCGGGGATTTCAATAGATACGAACAAACTACTACCACCCAAGACTGAGCGCGAGCACAACGAAAACCACGCGCCCTCGATCATACACAACGCTGTGCCTTGCTCTGGACCTTCTCTGCACCCATTCACGAGCGCTGCACCTGAGACTCAATACCACCTTCTAGAATGCTAGACAAAGCTGGGAATTTCCTGAGATTCTCGTGCGACATCACGAATATGCCTGCGCAATTCTCCCCAATACGTTAAGAATCTTGACAGACCGCGTCTCGTCTATGGGTGAAGTATACCTTGTTCGAACAAGAAAACCATCATGCGCGTAGTTCTGTTGGCCCCAGGCATTGTCATCAGACCTCGCGAGCGGCGATATCCTTGCGATAGTAGGCATTTTCAAATGTGATGCGCGCGATATTGTCGTAGGCACGCTGACGCGCCGTGGGCACGTTAGCGGCTCGTCCTACCGCTATGAGCACCCGGCCTCCGGCGGTGACGACCGTATCGTCTACGCGATCGGTGCCGGCATGGAAGAGCAGCGCGTCGTCATCGAGCGCATCTAGTCCCGCGATGGGGTAGCCGGTGGTGTAGGCGCCGGGATAACCGCCGGAGGCGGCCACCACGCCGCAGGTGGCGGCAGGGTCCCAGGTGACGTCCGCCTCGTCAAGGCGTCCGTCCACTGCCGCCTGAAAGACTGTGACGAGATCGGCCTGCAGGCGCGGCAGAATGAGTTGCGCTTCGGGGTCGCCGAGGCGCACGTTGAACTCGACGATGCGCGGCCCGTCGTTAGTTAGCATGAGCTGCCCGTAGAGCACGCCGACGTACGGGTGTCCTTCCTGCGCCATGAGCGTGATTGTGCGCTCCATAATCTCGTGGTGAATGTAGTCCAGGGTCTCCGGATCCACGAATGGGGCCGGTGAGTAGCCGCCCATGCCGCCGGTATTGGGCCCGGCGTCACCGTCAAAGGCGCGCTTATAGTCACATGCCGTAGCGAGCGGCGTAATGTGCGTGCCGTCGGCAAAGGCGAAGACTGATATCTCGGTGCCGCGCAGGCACTCCTCGATGACGATGCGGTCGCCGGATTCACCGAAAGCGCGGCTCTCCATGATGGTGTCCAGCGCCTGCAGCGCCTCTTCACGCGTGGCGCAGACGAACACGCCTTTACCGGCGGTCAGGCCGTCGGGCTTAAGGACAATTGGCAACTGGGTCTGTTCCAGGTAGGCGGCCGCCGCACTGCGTTCATCGAAAACGGCAAAGTCAGCCGTGGGCAGCCCGTGCCGCTGCATGAAGTCCTTGGACCAGACCTTGCTCCACTCGAGCTTTGCCGCTGCCTGCGTGGGGCCGAAGGCGGTCAGCCCACACGATTGCAGGGCGTCCACCGCTCCGAGCGCCAGCGGATCGTCCTGAGCAACCACCGTGAGGTCAATGGCGTTGCCCCGCACCCAAGCGACCAAGCCATCAATATCTGTAGCTTGGATTGGGACGTTTTCTCCCAGCGCCGCCGTGCCGGCATTGCCCGGCGCGACAAAGAGCGTCGGCTGGATTGGACTTTGCGCGCACTTCCACGCGATCGCGTGCTCGCGTCCACCGCCGCCGACAATCAGAATGCGCATAGACCACCTACTCCAGCGCTAGCTGACCTGCACGAAAGTCAATAACCAAGCGCTCACCGCGCAAGAAATCCAAGCCCAACACGCCGTCTATGGCGGCGCGGGATGGCAGGGTGTGGCAGAGAACGCGCATGTTGGTCGCTGCTTTCCCTAGCGCCTCGACCCTATCGACGTTTAACAAAGGAACGGACACTACGCCGCTACCGGTGATGATACGCGCTTGTTCTCGCAACGCAGCAGGCTCGTAGCCGAGATACAGAGCGATCTGTCTGCTAATTACCGTTCTGGTTGCGCCGGTATCAAGTGCCAAACGGACGACTTCAGGACGATTGCCACGGTAAAGCCTAGCCGGAAGGATGATCAGATCACCGTGCGGGTCGAACCGATAGCTCATATTAGGAATTCGACGTCGCTTGGCCTCTCGCCAAAGTACCACACGGCGATATGACTGGGTTCGCGGCCCTCCTCTCGCAATCGCCACAGCGCCTCATAGACGGCGATCCGGTCCTCGTCGTGCGCGAGCACGGCGCCGCGTATCACCTCATTCATGGGGGTGAGTTCGGGCTCGCCGATCAGCACCCACTCCCCGTCAAAGGCAGATGCCATTTCCGCGTAGGTCATGATTTCCGCTTGCGCTTTCATGTCGGATGTGCCTCCCCAATGCTATCGCTTAAATGCTACCAGATGGTTGGCGGCATGTGCGATAAGGTAGGCGATCTTAAGGGGGATTCAGTCTCTGCAGAATGCGCCCGCAGGCTCAGCACTTTCTTTGGAGAATTAATGTGTTGTTTGGTGTTAGACACCTATGCAGAAAGGGCAGACAGATGAGGCCATGAGAAATGATACCACTCCCTTCTTTCTGCACAATTCAACTTTCCTACCGCCTTAAAACTGAAAGCGCACGCACTGGCGGGAAAGTCTATCTACCTTGCCGCAACGGTTCGCCCGCATGACAGTCAAAAAGCTTTGTGCGGCCATACAGTTGACAACGCCATTTTCCGCTCGCTATAACTAGGGCAGTGTGTGCGTTCGTGTCTACAAACAGGGAGGCTCAATGATGAACGAGCGAATCACTCGTCGTACTCTCCTCGCCGGCGCAACCGTGCTGGGAGCAGGCGTGCTCGCGGCGGCGTGCGGTCAGGCCGCGCCGGCCATGGAAGATGAGGAGATGGCGCCCGAGCAGCAGGAAGAAGCCCAGGCTGAGGCCGAGGCCCCGGCCGGCCCGCAGGGCGAGGCGCTCTACTGGCACCGGGGCTTCTTTGACTTCGAGCCGTGGGCAGCAGAGTTTGCGGATCTCAATCCCGGCCTGACCTTCAACGCGGTTGGCGAGTCGGACCGCTTGAACAAATTCAAGACGGCCGTGGCGGCGGGCAGCCCGCCCGATGCCGTGGACGTGGGCGACTGGCAGACGGTGGAGTTGGGCGTCACGGACATTTCGCAGCCGCTCAACAACTACTACAAAGCCTCAGGCGTGCTGAATCTCGCGGAGTTCTGGCCCAGCGTGTTGAGCTATCTCACCGACGCGCCCACGGGCAACATGTACGGCGCGCCGTACGCGCCGGACCTGCGCGTGATGTACATCCACGGGGATACGTATCTCGAAGTAGGTCTGGACCCGGAAAATCCGCCGACTTCGTGGTCCGATTTCGATACCGCCATCATCCAGACCACCAAGTTCGACGGCGAAACTCTCGTGCGTGCCGGATGCCCGCCCTTCTGGGGCAGCGGCGGCACCGGCCTGTGGCTGCTCCTGCTCTGGCAGTTGGGCGGCGACGTGATGTCCGACGACTGGTCCGAGGTCACCATCAATAGCCCCGAAGCCGTGCGGGCGTTGGACTGGCTGAAGAACATCCACGAGGTGCAGGGCGGCTGGGACGCTATCGCCGAACTGCGCGGCGACGGGCTCCACCGCAACAGTCACCTGGCCGAGGCCCGCGCGGTGCACTACTACGCCACCTTTGCCGAGCGCGGCCAGTGGTTCTTGGAAAACGCGCCGGACTTGAACTTCGGCTTCACGCCGTGGCCCAAGCCGGAAGGCGGCCTGGACGCCAACTTGGGCGGCAACCACACCGCCACGTTTGCCATCAACGCCCCGAACCCGGACGCCATGTTCGCTTGGGTCGAGTACTTCTTGAGCGCGGATACGAACCTGCGCTTTGCCAAGCAGTACGACCGCGTGCCGGTGCGCGAGGCTACCACCTCCTCGCCGGAGTACACGGAAAACGATCCGTTCCGCGAACTGATCGCCCAGCAGATGCCGTTCCGCCACTTCTACTACTCTGGACCTGGTGGCACCGAGGCGCGCATCCACGCCGTGGGTTTCGTGCCGGACGTGATGGCGGGTAACATCACCGCGCCGGAGGCGCTGGAAGCCGCTGAGAAAGGCATTACGGAACTGCTGGCCGGCTGGAACGAGCGTCTGGGTCGGTAGGCTGTAGGCCGGAAGTCGCGTTTAGATCAAGAAAAGGTTGGCTGCTGGCTTTTCGATACAAGCAGCAACTAGATTTGGCTGTTCCAGGCGATGGTGTCTGTCCGGGCACCATCGCCTGGTTGGGTTCTGTGGTTGCTAAGCAGAGGTTACGAGCAACCTGAGAACGAAATAGCTATGTCACGACACCGACGCTTAGGCATCGGTGTGCGCAGGACGAATCAGCAAGGTAGTCGCAGCTGCCGTCAGGCGAAGGCCAGAAGCTAAGGGAATGTGGTGACGATGACGGAAACCGAAGACAGAATCCCGCTGAGCAGCGTCATTCACGCTTTCACACCCCAGTACTTCCTGGGCCTTATCGGCCATGTGCTGCAGTACCGAGACGAGGCGTCTGGAGGCGTCCTCAAAGAGCTAAACTCAGCGATCAATCAAGGCATCAAAGTGCGTGGCTTCAGGTATTCGAGCAAAGCTCAGCCATCCCAATTGAAGGATCGAATTCTGGGAGAGTTAGTCCAGGGAAACGACAGCCTTACCAGAGAAGTGCTTAGGGCGTGGGTGGAGTCCCGAGACGATCTGAAAGCCCTCGTTGAACACCAACTGCTTAACCGCAGCTATCCAGTCGATGGCCCCAACCGCCGTAACGGCGTTCTCAACTCATACTGGCGGATGAACGAGTGGAGAGACTTGGTAGACACAATCTGCTTGCACGATGCCAGCCTCGACCGAGACGACGTTAGGCTGATGGTCTGCTATGTGTCCGGCATGGCGGAAAGGTTAGATGTCTCGTCCCAGCCACTTTCCGCGTGCATCGAGCAACTGCGAAGGGTTGACATTGAGGACCCGGACTGGGAAGACATTGACGATTTCGTGAGTATTGTGCAAGAGATCGCGGACAAGAAGGCCCTGAAACGGACAGAGGCGCTTAGCGAGCGTTGCGCCAACACCCTCCAAGAGATTCAGCGGGAATTCGCGACAGAATTCCAATATCTTGAACTTGACATTGCCGCTTGGGAAGAAGATGCCGCAGCGACTCCGGCAACAATCACCACTGCGCTGAGGCTGGCCGAGAATCTAAAGGAGAACTTGGTAGCGTACCAAAGCGTTCGTCCTCAAGCTGAGTCAAAGTCTAAGGAAGCGGAACGGGTGCATGTAAGGGCTCGACAAGAGGCCGCCATTGCCCAGGTCGTCGAGGAGTGGCAGGACATATTCGCTGCAAAGGATGACGGGAAAAAGGGCGAGACTATACCGGGGGTCCCTTCAGCCTCTCAGGAGACAAAAGGGGCAGGCGAACAGGCGGATCCCACGCCGACAGCCGATGAAAGTCAAGACTTGCTCGACATGTGCCAGCGCCTCAAGAGCGAGCGTGATTCCTACAGGTCGGAGAACTACCGGCTAAACGCTCAGAACGAGCGGCTTGCCGATAATTACGCCAGCCTGGAAACCGTGAAGGAATCGCTAGAAGGCAAGAATAAGGAACTGAGAACCAAACTCGCAGAGAGTCGCGACCTGGGGGACTACTGGCGGCAATTCTATGCGGCATCGGAGCCATTGGAAAGCGTAGCCGACGCAGTGTCGCGGGCAAAGGAACAGTTCGCCAATCAGTTAGTGTTTGCCCTCAACTCGAAGTGGGAAAAAGACAGCCCGTACCAAAAGCCGGAGGAGGTGTTCGCCGCCCTGGCCTGGCTTGCTACGGACTACCATTGCCTGCGCTGGGCAAGCGCCGGCGAGGAACCGCGCTTCAACGAGCGTCTGAAGAAGCCCTGCCCTGGCTGGTCGTACAAGCCGCATCAGGCGAACATTACCAAACAGCAGTACCGAGAGTGGTACACAACCGACTATCAGGGCCACACATACGAGCTAGGCGAACACATAGGCAAGGGCAACAGGGGCGACCCGCAGAATATCATTCGCATTGCCTTCGCCTGGGACGAGGAGCGCAACCAGGTTATTGTCGGCTACATCGGCCGTCACCAGAGGAACCGCCGCTCATGACGCGGTTTTTTAGGAGAAAGACACACAGGCCGTGCGCACCACGCGCAGCACCGTTTCTTGGTTGAAGCGCGCTTCATATTCTGCCGAGATTTCGTCGGTGAGCCGCATTCCTTCCTCGCCCGGCGAGGTCAGGATGATGAGCACCTTGGAACGCTCGCGCTGGACTACGCCATCTGAGCCGCGCCACTGTCCGGCCCCGTCAACCACGGTCAAGCCATCGGGAAAGCGCGGCGTCACCGTATCCGCCAGAAACTCTGCCCAGGCTTCGTCGCTCACCACCTCAACGCCGCCGCTGCTGCGGCCGAAGAAGAGCTGGTATTCGGCGAATTCATCAGTTCCCGCAGGGCAAGAAGTCACCGTGTAAGCGCTGCAACCCGCTAGAATGAAGATGGCGGCCAAAAGTAGGACAGATTGGAAAACGCGCACGAGAGTTCCTCCACGTAGTGTGCCAATTGCTCAGTTTTCGTCTTTATCAATCGATGTGCCGGACGAGCAGGGGGCTGAAATGAGCGCAACGCAACCGGCAGAGCGTGCTTTCCTCTCAAGAGGCGCGATAGACGTCGCGCAACCCCCGGCCTGCCTGCCCGTTGCCACGTGCCAAGCTCGTAAACGGGCAGCAGGTTATCCACTAAATGCCGTGAACAGTATACTGCACGCAGGCCGGTTGGGCGCTAGAATACTTTGTCGGAACTTCCGCCCGGAGAGAAGAATAAGGCAGGCGCGTGTTGCGCAAGCCGATTAGGATTCTGCAATGCTTGAGCCAAGGATATTCGACGACTCCAGTGTGTGGATGCGGGGCATCACGCGCGCTTGGCAGCATTTGCCGCCAGTCGACATGCGTGCCACCATCACCCCACACGAGGTCGAGGCGGCCAGCGGACACACGTTTGTCATCACGCTCACGGCGGGGCCGGGCCTTGTCCTAGCCGCCGGCGCCCATGTCACGGTGGAAATTCCGGAGAGCTGGGACTGCCATTTGGGCAACTGCTATCGCCGGGGTGTGCAAACGCTCGGCAGCCGTGACCAAATCCGCGCGGGCTACGGCGCGTTCGCTGACGTGGCGTGCACGAATGCTGACGTACAACTCGCGCTTGCCGTCTCCTACGGACGCCATCTCGATCTGCTGGACGTCGTGGTGCAAGCCGGCACGCTGCAAGGCGGAGACGAGGTGGAGATTACTCTGGGCGCGCCTGACGGCAATCTGCTGCAGGCCCAGAAGTTCGCCCAAACCGCCGTTTTCAGCATCGGCGTTGACGTGGACGGCAGCGGAGAGTACCGGCAGATTGCCAACTTCCCCACGGTGAAGGTGGTGGGCGCGCACGTGGCCGACCGATTTCGCGTCTTTGCGCCCGCCGTGGTGCGGCCTGGCGAGACCTTCGACGTGCGCGTGTTGCCGGTGGATATCTATAGCTTCAATCCCGCGACGAATTATGCCGGCGAAGCGCAGGTGTTCGCGCCGGAGGGCGTGGAGACTGTAAACCGTGTCGCAGTGGACACAACAGCGCAGCCCCTGGGAGAGACCATTGCCGTCACCGCCAAGACAACCGGCGTACACACGCTCAGCGTTTTCGATCCCGTAGCGGGCATCGCCGGCAGGAGCAATCCCATCGGTGCCGGGTTTTTGCCGGACCGGGGGATTTACTTCGGCGAGATGCACAGCCAGATGTGGCACAGCATGGGCACGGGCTCGACGGAGGAGTTCTTCGGTTGGGGACGTGATGTCGCCGGTCTCGACTTTTGCGCGCCTGCCAATCACTACAATTGGCGCTTTGAGGTTACCGACGACATCTGGCAGGATCTCGTCGCCGACTGCAATCGCTGCAACGACCCCGGCAGTTTCGTCACGCTCGTCAGCTTCGAATGGGGCGGCGTGAGCGGCAGCGGACACAAGAACATCTACTACCGGGGCGATAGCGGCCCGTTCCACTTCTGGTATCAGGGCGAACATGAGAGTCCCGACGCGCTTTGGCAAGACATGGCCGACCGGGACCTGGAGGCGCTCACTGTGCCCCACCACCCCAAGTCCATGGGCGGCGCCGACTGGCGCTTCCGCAACGATCGCTACCAGCGGCTGGTGGAAATCTGTTCCATGTGGGACATTGCGGAAGAGTCCGGGCCGCTCAGCGTGCAGACCGCCTTGGCCATGGGACACCGCCTCGGCTTCGTCGGCGGCACGGACAGTCACTACGGTCTGGCCAATCAGGGCAGCTTTCACGTGAACGACGGCAACGGCCTGGCTTGCGTGGTGGCGCCGGAGCTTACGCGCGAGGCCATCTGGCAGGCGCTCTACGACCGTCGCTGCTACGCCACCACCGGTGACCGCATACTCCTCGACTTCACCATCGACGGCAAGCCGATGGGCAGCGATATTGCTGCTGAGTTAGCCGGTGTTGGGCCGCGCCACGTGCGAATGCGTGCGGCAGGCACCGCGCCAATCACCCGCGTCGAGGTCATCCGCAACAATCAGGTAACCTACAGCGCCGACCCGCAATCCGACGTGTGGGAAGATGAATGGACCGACACCGCTGACCTCGCAGACGTTGCCTTCGCGCCCACGTTCCCCAACGACCACCCGTTCGTATACTACTATCTGCGCCTCTACCAAGCCAACCGACAACGGGCGTGGAGTAGCCCGATTTGGTTCACACAGGAAGAGTGAGGACTTCGAACGCTACTTCAAAAAGAGGCCAGAGCTTGACCATGAATGTGCCCGCCAGTCCAAAGATCTACCATATCGTTCCCATTGATAGGCTGCCATCAATTGTTGGATATGGGTGCCTTTGGTCGGATAGAGAAGTTAGACGGCGTGGGATTGCGGGCACCACAATCGGCATGAATTCCATCAAAGAGCGGAGGCTGAATGATCTTACTCTTTTCAGCCATCCAGGCTTATTCGTCGGTGATTGCGTCCCGTTCTACTTTTGTCCAAGGTCAGTAATGCTGTACTTTATACACAAGGATAACCGCCCTGAACTAACCTATCACGGTGGGCAAGGGCCTATCGTCCACTTGGAAGCAGACTTGCGGCAGGCCGTCGCCTGGGCAGATGAGTGTGGGAGACGCTGGGCCTTCACCTCTTCGAACGCTGGCTCTTACCGTTTCGATGACTACAAAGATCTTGTGCATCTGGACAAGATCAACTGGGATGCGGTTCGTGCAAATTGGTGGTCAGGAAGTGGGATTGAGGATATTGTCAAGGAGAGCAAACAGGCGGAATTCTTAGTCGAGCGCTCGTTCCCATGGGAACTCGTATCACGCATTGGCGTGCGATCGCAGCACATACGAAACCAAGTGCAGTCAGCCATTGAGGGGTCCAACCACCGCCCACGTGTCGAAATCAGACAGCGCTGGTATTATTGACAAGTGAGGAGACGCCGTGATGATCGAATTCAAGACTGGTGACATCCTTGCGGAAAACGTCGAAGCACTTGTCAACAGTGTCAACTGTGTAGGTGTAATGGGGCGCGGCGTTGCGCTGCAGTTCAAGCATGCTTTTCCCGAAAACTTCAAAGCATACGCCGCTGCCTGCGAACGCGAAGAGGTCAGGCCCGGTCATATGTTCGTCTATGAAACCAGTCTCGTGGGTGGCCCGCGCTACATCATCAACTTCCCCACCAAGCGCCATTGGCGCGGCAAGAGCCGCATGGAGGACATCGAAGCCGGTCTCGCGGCGTTGGCACAAGAGATCGAAATGCGGAGAATCCGTTCTATCGCGCTGCCACCGTTGGCAAGCGGCTTGGGCGGGCTGGAGTGGCAGGAGGTGCGCCAGCGTATTGAAGCTATTTTTAGGAAACTCCCTGACGTCAAAATTGTTGTGTTCGAACCGAGCAGTGCGCTAACGGATAAGCGAATTAACCGTTCGCGCAATGTGCCAAAGATGACACCGGGGCGAGCGGTGCTAGTCGGCTTGATGGATCGTTATCTAGGCGGCTTGCTTGATCCTTTTGTTTCACTCTTGGAAGTGCACAAGCTCATGTACCTGATGCAGGAAGCGGGTGAGCCTTTGAGACTTAGGTATCAGAAGGCGCTACGTGGCCCTTATGCTGAGAACCTACGGCACGTCCTAAGGGCGGTCGAAGGGCATCTCATTACAGGTTATGCCGATGGCGGTGACGCGCCTAGCAAAGAACTCGAACTGGTTCCTGGCGCTATAGACGACGCTCGGACCTTTCTCGAACAACATCCAGAGACCCGCGCGCGCTTCGAAAAGGTTTCAAAGCTCGTCGATGGATTCGAGTCGCCTTTCGGTCTCGAATTGTTGACGACAGTGCACTGGGTGGCCCGTGAGCATCCGAACGCATCAGAGGCAGAGATCATCGACCACACGTATGACTGGGGTGAACGCAAGCGACAATTCTCCGAGCGACAGATCGGCTTGGCGCTTCGGGTCCTCGAAGAGCAAGGCTGGCTTAGCATTAGCCATCCCCCAAGTTAAGCCGCGTCCAAAGGCGCCTAGGGAGACCTTGGATCACCCCATCGCTTTGGAGATTTATTCCTGCCGGTACTTGATGCGGGGCGGGAATCTAGGGTATGCGCGGCGAAGATGGATTCCCACGGATCACAAACGCAACGCGACACCGTTGGCAGTACCTAGAATACGTCGTCTCTTGGAACAACGCTTACGATTCGACAGAGAGAAAGGATAGATGGTATGAGCACGTCGATAGCCACGCACTTACCCACCGAAAAGCAGGAGTTGCGGGATGAGCGGACCGGCGCCGCCATCTGGCAGTTGACCGACGCGCCCTGTGTGAACCACGCGCCGTACTTCCTCAATCCGGCCTGGGCGGGCGCCAACCACGACATGCTCATCATCACGTCGTACCGCGCCGGCGCGCCGAATCTCTACGGCATCCAATTGCCGGACGGCGCTTTGCGGCAACTCACGTCGAGCGGCGACGTTTCGCCGTGGTCGGCCTGCGTTTCGCCCGATGGCAAACACGTCTACTACGCCGCGACGACCCAATTGCGCGCCATTGACACAATAACGCTGCAGGAGACGGTGCTCACGAACCTGCCGCCTTCGTCCTGGCTCGGCAACTGCTCCATCAGTCCTGACGGCTCAGAGATTCTGCTGGCGGCGCAGAAGGACGGCAAGAACATCATCTTGGCCGTGCGCACCGACGGCGGCGGCGAGCGGGTGCTCTTCGGCACCGATCAGCTCGTGGCGCACGCCCAGTGGAGTCCCGACGGGCGCACGGTGCTCTTTTCGTCGGACTTGCCGCGCATGTGGCTGGTGGAAGCTGACGGGTCCAACCCGCGCCCCTTGCGCGACCAGACCTTCGACGAATGGATCACCCACGAATCGTGGCTCTCCAACGACGAGATCATCTTTACCTACTGGCCCCATGCGCTGAAAGCCATCCGGCGCGACGGTACCGGTGAACGCGCCGTGGCTGAGTTCAACTGCTGGCATCCCGCGCCCCGCCGCGACGGCGCGCAAATCGTCTGCGATACCACCCTGCCCGATGTGGGACTGCAACTCATCGATCCGACATCCGGGGAACGCGAGACGCTCTGCCACCCGCAGGCGTCGTCGCAGGGGTTCCAATGGTCGCAGCCGGAACCCTACGTGGGCGAGACCGCACCGGACGAGGCTTACGGCCCCCAGTGGTCGCACCCCCACCCGTCGTTCACCCCCGACGGCCGCGGCGTAGTCTACACGTCCGACATCAGCGGCCACGCGCAAGTGTATTTGGCGTTTGTAAAGTAGTAGGAGAGATTTCGAGCTGGCATAGGCGTACCAACGCCCGTAGGTAAATCTTTCGAGAAAGGATAGGATGCTCTTGCGGAATTCGCATACCCACCCATGGCGGAGCAACTGTGCCAACTCACTGTTGAGCTATATACGGTGTAACACTAGGTAGAAGAACAAGGAGACTGTGGTTGGAGTTCTCTTTGGAAACCTCAGGAAGGTTGTCGAGGATAGAAAAAAGAGGACGGTCTGGTTCGGAGACTATCGAAGCGGGGCTGTGACTGTAATTCCTATCATGTGAAAAAGGCAAGCAGAATCCCAATTATAACTACCTGTAGGCCGGCCACCGCAAAGAGCATCGCACCCAAGCGAATCGTCATCCGCTGCTCAAGTTCCAGTAAATCCGCCTTCGTTGCCAGCGCGTCGCTGCCGTCACGAGCTTGATCTATCAACGCCTGGGCCTGGGCGTCTGTAAAGCCTGCTTCCTTAAACGCAGTATATGCCTTATGGGTATCAAATACCGCCATCGTTTCATCCCTGCTATCCGGGACACGACAGTTGCCTACGGTCATTCTAGCACACGCCACGCCCCGTGCCGTGCAGGACAAGATAGCCTAGTCTGCTGATTCGTCCACACAGTTTGAGCCTGATTTCCGTACCGAAATCAACTGCATTGGTCCCTTTAGAATTGCTCATCCTAAATCCCACACACCCTTTCGTCCAAGTCTGTCGAAGCGCGAGCGGGCGAGGAGTTTCGCAGGTGGCTCCTTCGCAGCGTTCTGCTGCTGTCCGCTGGTCAAACATTGGCTGCCATATCGCTTCGTGATACGCCGTTTCCCAAGCCCAGCGGGTTCTCTCGCAAAAAAGTGACAAGTTCCCCTCCCCGTGACAAAGGCTAGGATGAGACCTGATCTCATCTGGTCTTTGCCTCACTGCGCGCGAGAGGTAGGCTCTTCCGCAACCCCACTTGCGCTGCCCCTGGTGTTTGTCCACAATGAGAGCAACGTTTCGCTTGCCATTACCTGTTGAATCCCGCAGCTACCTAAGGAGATACTCCCCATGCAGACCGTAGAGCAAGAGCAACTTGCCATTGAGGGCGGCCCGAGGACCGTTGACTATAAGTTCCCCACCAATAGCGACATCAGCGGGCGCATGTTTGGCGATGAAGAAATCGCGGAATTGACGGACGTGATCCGATCCGGCAATCTCAACGTCCTTGGCGGCCCCAAGGTCACGCAGTTCGAGGAAGAGTGGAAGAAGACTTTCGGGGTCAAGCATGCCGTCACCAGCACCTCCGGTACGGCTGCGCTCCACGTGGGCGTGCTGGCGGTGGGGCCCAATCCGGGAGACGAGATTATCGTCGCGCCCATTACGGATATCGGCAGCATCATCGCCATTCTCTATCAGCTTGCCGTGCCGGTCTTTGCGGACGTGGACCCAATTTCCGGCATCATCACCGCCGAGACCATCGAGCCCTGCATCACCGAGCGCACCGTCGCCATCATGGTGGTGCACTTGCAGGGCAACGCGGCAGTTATGGACCCCATCGTGGAATTGGCCCGCAAGCACAACCTGCTCGTGATCGAGGACTGCTCGCAGGCGCACATGGCGGCGTACAACGGCCGTTACGCCGGAACCATCGGCGACATCGGCTGTTACTCCTTCCAGCAGAGCAAGCACATGACCACCGGCGACGGCGGCATGACCGTAACCAACAACGATTACCTGGGCGAGCGCATCATGCTGGCGCACAACAAAGGCCGCGGCCGCAGCGGCCGCGAGAACCAGCCGCCTTTCCTGGCGCCTAACTACCGCATGACGGAACTGCAGGGCGCTGTCGCGCTCGCGCAGTTGCGCAAGCTGCCTACCATCACGGGACTACGCACCAAGTGGGGCAATTTGCTGAGCGATCTCGTAGAGGACGTGCCCGGCATCATCCCGCCGCGCGCGCCCACGCCGGAAAGCACGCACGTCTTCTGGAACTGGTGCCCGCTGGCCAAGCTGGAGGAAATAAGCGTCGGGCTGGACGACTTGTCGCAGGCCTTTGCCCATGAAGGCGTCGGCTTTGGCGCGGGCTATACCCGTACACCCATCTATGAATACGACGTGCTGAAGAACCGCCGCTTCTTTGGTGAATCGGCGTATCCGCTTCTCGATCCCGCCAACGGCCGCGACGTGCGCTACTACACCGGCATGTGCCCGAACGCCGAGGGCATCCTGAAGCGCATGCTCGTGCGGCACGTCAACGAAATGTGCACCGAAGAGATGATCCACGACATGGCCCGCGCCGTGCGCAAGGTGTTCACGCACTACGCGAAGTAAGACCGTGCCCTGCGCGCTCACACTGCCAAGTCCGGTTGAGACCCGCGCGTTGGGACCCGCGCATTGCATGGTCAGATTCCGCTTTATCCCCTCTCCCCGTGGGAGAGGGTTAGGGTGAGGGAGACACGTGAAAATCTACATCTTTGCCGACCAGGAGGGCGTAGCCGGTGTCTTCAACCGGCGCGAAGGCTACCTAAACGCCAGCGAATACGCCACCATGGAACTGGCAGCCATCTGCGAGGCGCTCCTGGACAACGGCGTCACCGAAATCGTCCTGAACACGATCCACGTCATGGAGTACCATAAGCTGCCGAAGCCCGTACAGATCATCCACGGCCTGCCCCGGCATGACATCTTTACCGAACTGCTCGATGAGAGCTTCGACGCCGGCATGCTCGTCGGCTTCCATGAGATGGCGGGCAACCGCGAAAAGGGTTGCTGGCGGCATTCGATTCTGCCTCACCCCATCACCCGCGCCTATAGCGCCGTGGAGGGCATCTGGCTGAACGACCTGCTCGTCGGCGAGATTGGCATCTTTGTGGCCTTCGCGGGCATTCACAACGTGCCGGCGGTGCTCAACACCGGCGACTACTGGGCCTGCCTGGAAGCGGAAGACTTGGTGCCCGGCATCGAGACGGTCGCCGTGAAGAAGGGCACCAGCCACTTCAGCGCCATCTCCATGACGCCCCAGGCCGCGGCGGAAGCAGCGGCGGAAGGCGCGGTGCGGGCGCTGGGCAAGATCGGCGTGGTCAAGCCCCTTAAGCTGGAGGGCCCCGTGACGCTCAAGGTCAAGTACACGTTCGCGGAACGCGCCACCGACGCCATGAGCGCGGTAGCCAATGCCTTTCGCATCGACGAACACACTGTCGCCGCCACGTACCCGAGCATCGCGGCGGTGCGCGACAACCTGGGCAACCTGCGCGCGCCGGAGATGGAGATCTACGCCAAAGACTCCGGCTTCAGCCAAACCACCGGCTTCTTCACCCGCACCGGCGGCGAGCCGTACGAGAGCAAGCCGACCTACCCGCCACCGTCGCGGTGATGCCGCAATAGCCACGTAACTGGGACACAACGCGTTTGTCTCGCAAGACCTGGCAACGAGCCTTGGGTCGACATGTGTAAAGTGCCTCGCAGTTTCATCCAATGCCCTATCGCAGTTCTCAATAGAGCACACAGTTACCTTCTCGCGTAAGGTTTGCGTGGCGACCTGCCCGCTCTCCAAGGATCAGCCAATGACCCTTTGTAGCCCAATCGCCCAACCACAAATCAAGCTTCATCAAGACATTGCTTGATACCTCTCCTAGAGCTACAATTGTGATTTAGGAGGGAACCGACCATGGCGACCAAATTGCAGAAGTTTTCCAGCCAGGCTGACCCGGAGCTATTGACTGCACTCCGCACAATAGCCAAGCAGGATGGCCGACACTTTCAGGCCATACTGGAAGATGCCATGCGCGACTACATTGAAGCGCGCAGACAGGACAAGCCCCGTGCCGAAGTCATGGCTCACTTCCGAGCTAGCGTTGAAAAGAATCGCCGGCTTGGTGAGTTGCTCGCCAAGTGAAGAGTAGATTTCCAACGCTAGGGGAGGTCATCGCTATACACGCTGAGTCTATAGCGGAATTCGGCGGGATCCGCGGCATTCGCGATGAAGCTGCACTAGCATCCGCGCTCATGCGTCCACAACTGGGGTACTACCATGGGGTAGTGCAAGAGGCAGCAGCGTTGATGGAGAGTCTTGCCAATAATCATCCATTCGTCGACGGCAACAAACGCGTCGCCTTCTACGTAACCGATGCATTCCTTCGCATGAACGGACACTACATTGACTGCGAGGATGAAGCTGCTTACGAGTACTTCATGGCGTTGTTTGAGGCGGGCTTGTTTCGTTACGCGGCATTGGAAACATGGCTTAACGAACACGTCAGGCCTCTGCCTAGGCTCTAGTAATTCATGGCTAGACGCGCTTATTGATAAGCAATTCAAGCAAGAAAACAAAAGGAGCGCCCGGTGCCTGTGCACCGCTGGCGCTCCTTCAATTCCCTAAGGCCGCTCCGTGGTCTCGGTAACCGAGACCTGACGGAGGCGGCCCTGGATTTACAACTTACATCCATGGGCATCACCTCCTTTCTCTTGCACAACATCATACTATACTGGCGTTAGCGCTGTCCACTGCATCTGCAATGCGCGCTTGCTACTTCGTGAGCATGATTGAGCTAGTGGTATACTGCGCCCAAAGACTGCCAAGCAAATGAGAGTGCTCATTGAAGCGCACACTTCTCTTCTGCCTCGTTTCCGCATTTCTGCTGCTTGTGTCATGCGCGCAAATGGACCCTGCATCCACTGCGGGCGCCAGTGCTAGCATTCCGAAGACCACTACGCCGGCGCCCACGCCGACGCAGATTCCGGGGCGCGAAGACCTCTACCGGTTGCATGACGTGCCGGAGCACTTGGCATATATCCGGTGGGGATGGATTCGCTGGCAAAACCCAGAAGGCGGAAGGTTTGATGAGCTTGAGGAGTTGGTGTTTGAGTTCACGATCCACAACGACGTACAGCCCGTGAGGGGTGGCTTCGGCTACTACTTGATGCTGGGCCATAGCAGGATTTCCGGTGTGCCGTTCTACTTTGGCGTGCAGACTGACGTGAAATACCCTGACGTTGCGCTTTCGTACGGCAAGGGTCTGATCTTCTCCCGCTGGGAGACCCGCG
The DNA here is from genome assembly GCA_012270555.1 of Chloroflexota bacterium. Lineage (GTDB taxonomy): Bacteria > Chloroflexota > UBA11872 > VXOZ01 > VXOZ01 > VXOZ01. Next base: position 24,978 of record JAAXIC010000018.1, on the reverse strand, counting down.
ACCTCGCCAACGCCCGCTACGCGCCGGAGGACGGTTGGACCGAGTCATCGGGCCACGAGGGAGACTTCATCGGCGTGCGGCGTTCGTATGCCTGGGGGCCGGGCGACTATCGCGTACGGCTGGGTCCCGACGAAACCGCGCCGCAGGACCCTGACGGCGCGTGGTTTGGGGTGTGGATCACCGACCTTAGCACCAATGAGACCACCTGGATCGGCTCGCTCAAATTCCCGCTCCAGGACGGCAAAGCCATTATAGAAACACCCGTGTACAGCACCATGGAGTTCTATGCCGAGATACCCGGGTCGCGAATCAGGCCGATCGATATTCCCTACTGGCACGTCTCAATGAAGCGGCCGGTGGGTGACGGGGTGATCGCGCACGGGGGTCGCACGGGTTACTCGGCGCTCAAGGGCGAAATCACGAATGCCAACATCCGCTATGACTGGACTGACGACATCGTGCACATCCAGGCCGGCGGGGCAACGGAGCGCCGCACCGAGCCGGGCGTTGTCGATTTCTGGTAGGCGCGGCTATTGTCGGAGGCGGGAACCCTCCGGCACTCAACCGGAAAATGGAACAGCCCTCACGAGCACTCGCCGCAAGGCATGTAGGATTCTCCGCATTGCAGGCTTGGCATAACTGCGGCCCTTAGAATAGGCCTGCGTTGTAAAGGAAAGCCGTCAGCAGGTTGCGCATCTGCTCGCGGTAGTGAGGCTCGTAGCGGGCGAATTCCCGCAGGTGGCGAGCCGCTTCCTCGTTGGGGTCGAAACGCTCTCCCATCAGTGCGTAGTCGCCGCCAAGCTCCCGGTTCCACACCTGCAACTCCTCCAAAGTGAGTTGCGGCTCGAATTGGAACCCGTAGGAGTTGCCGTACCGGAAAGCCATATTGATTCTGCGGTAGCTCCCGTCGCGGCAGAGCATGAATCCCTCCGCCAGCCGCGTAGCTCCCGGGGGAATGGAGAAACACTCCCCGTGCAGGGTGGGCACCAGGGGGATGGTCAAATTGCCAAAGACCGGGTCGGCATCGCCCTCGGCAGTCACATACAGCTTGCGCAGGCCAAACTGATAGCCACCCGTCGGCTCCACCGTGCCGCCCAGGGCCGTGGCCATGATCTGCGCCCCCAGGCAGATGCCCAGCACTGGTGTGCCGGTGCCCAGAGCGTGGCGCAGGTAGGCGCGCTCTTGGTGAATGGCCGCAAAGTCGTCATTGGCCGACTGCGGCCCGCCCAACGCCACGATCAGGTCCACCTCCTCCAGCGGCGGCGGCGCAAAACGGTCGAAGGCGGGTGCTGATGCGAAGACGTTAAGGGGTTCGAGTTGAAAGCCGTGCTGCTCCAGCACGCCGCTGAAGTTGGCGGCCAGCGTCTCCGGCGCGGCGTGGCGGATGATTAAGGCTCGTTTCATGGATTGTCCTCAATTGGGGAGTCACGTTACCCCCGTGTAGGGAACTTCTGCGTGACTTTCGCTAACAGGCGAGGAGCTCCCCTCACCCTAACCCTCTCCCCCAGGAGAGGGAACCGGAGCCGCTGCCTGTCGCGCAACCCCCTTCAAGAGAGGGTATCGGAGCTGCTCCACATCAATTGGTCGCCGCCCTCCGCTCCCTCTCCCTCGGCGGAGACCTTTGCGCAACCCTCGCCGCAGCGAGACAATTCCCTCTCCCCGTGGGAGAGGGTTAGGGTGAGGGTGAATCCCCTATTGGCCAGTCGTCGTTTTGTTGTGGTCAGGAATAGTCTCTTGCGGAATTGGAAGCGGGAAATGCAAGGATCTCTTTTACGCCGATCGTCCCAGGGAGAGGAAACCGGAGCCGCACCAAAAGTCACGCGGGATCAAGCCGTAGACGGCGATAACCGGACCTGCGAACACACGCTCCTAAAGTTGCCTGCGTGGGGAGGGGTCTCTGCGACTGGGCGGCGGCTCGCTGCGGCCGAGAATCACATTGGCGGCGTACTGCCGGCCCGCGTAGGGGTCTTCCAATTGCAGCATCCAGTCCCAGAGGCGGTCGGTCAGCCGCTCGCGCACGTCGGCGCAGTGCGGGTTTTCCGCCAGGTTGTACGTCTCGTAGGGGTCTTCCTGCAGGTCGTAGAGTTCGTCATAGTCGAAACCGTTGAAGACGAACTTGTAGCGTCCGTCGCAGATGGTGCGGTTCATGAAGTAGAAGATGTTGCCGTGGTCCTGCATGAAGAGCTCGCGGTGCTCCGGACGGTCTGCGGCACCCTCTTGCCCGGTTAACAGCGGCATGAGCGAAATGCCGTGCGCGCCCGCCAGCGGTTCCGCGCCTGCCAGATCGAGGAAAGTGGGCCCCAGGTCGAGCGTGCGCACGTAGTCGTCGCAGACTTGACCTGCCGCGAATCCCGCCGGCCAGCGCATGATGTACGGCATGCGGTGGGTCTCTTCATAGGGCCAGATGTCCTTGAACCACAGGCCGTGGGCGCCCATCATGTCGCCGTGGTCGGAGGTGTAGACCACCACCGTGTTCTCAGCCTGACCGGATGCGTCCAGGAAGTCCAGCACCGTGCCGACGTAGTGGTCGATCAGGGAGCAATAAGCATGGTAGTGCGCGTTGGACTTGCGCGTATGCTCCTCATTGACCTCGCGGAACCACGTCTCACGCGCCCGGCGCACGTAGGCGGGCTTGGCCGCGGCATCCGTATAGAAGCTCGGCGGTACCGGTACGTCGCGCCAGTCGAAGCGGTCGGCATATTCTTTGGGCACCACGTACGGATTGTGCGGGCCGGTGAAATTCATCCACAGGCACCAGGGCTGATCGCTCTCTTCATCGGCCAGCGCACGCAACTGCTGCAAGCCCGCCTCCGCCTGCATCGCCGTGGTCGTGGCCTCCGGCGGACCGTCTTCCACGCCGTAGTGGAGCCAGTAGATACCGGCCGCATCGTGAAAGCCCCACGTGCCCGGTCGCGGCCCGCTGCCGGCGCCCGGCTTCGGCACGCCGCCTTGCTGCTCGGTGCGGATGCGGTGGTCGCGCAAGTACGCGGCCCTGTCGAATGCGCGCTCCTCGGTATCGAAACCGTATTCCACCGGGCCGCGTTCCCACCCGATGTGCGCCTTGCCGGCGTAGCGCATACGGTACCCCGCCGCGCTCATGAGCGGGCCCCAGGAAGGCACGCCGTCGCGAATCTCGCGGCTCACGGCATAGGGCACGTGGCAGTTGTTGAGCACGTGGTGCGCGTGGGGGTAGACCGCCGTGGCAATGGAGGCCCGCGCCGGCGCGCAGGGCGTCGTCACGGTGTAGCCTCGCCGGAACCAGATGCCCTCCCGCGCCAGCCGCTCCAAATGCGGCGACCAGCCACCCGCCGCCGGGCCGGCGGTCGCATACTGCTGCTGATCGGACATGATGAGAAGAATGTTCGGTTGCTTAGCCATGTAGTCCACTCTTTCTTTTAGGGGAGAAACGTAGGCAACGTGACCATACAAGACTACCGAGGATGAAGTCGTTTAGCCAAGCGCAGCAACATCTCTTCGGCGCAGGCCGATAGCTTTCCGAATAAGGAACGGAAGCCCTTCAGGCGATGTCCTACAAGTGCCAGGGCGAGTTCCGGCTGCAATGGCCCTACATTCGCACGCGCGGCCAGGTGGTGAGCAGCCAGACGGTGATGCCGGCGGTGATGACGTGCATGACCATGAGGCTGGCGACGGCGGGGGCGGTGGCGCCGGGGCCGTTCGTCGTGAGCATCAGGATATTCGGGATGAAAGAGAGCAGGAGCAGGATAAGCGCCAGTCCGCGGAAGACCTTGATGGCGTGTTTCGTGAGGCGGGCCAGAACGGCAAAGACGACCGTCGCGCCCAAGACGCCAATGAAAGTGAAGAAGATAATGCCTTGCCACTCTTGCAACGCAACGAAGAGGTGCGAGATGGGGAAAACGGCCTTTACCAAAATGCGTACGAGCGCATTTGCAATCAGCGACAGCAGAAAGGCCGCCCCGCCGGCTACCCACACCCGGCTGATTGCGATCCGGTCCGCCCAGGGTGTGCTCATGTCGGTTTGCTCCTCGCTAAGGTCGGCAAGACTCAAGAGAAACGCGAATGCAATCCAGAGGGAGACTGTTCCCCGTTTGCGGATCCAAAGCTATAGGCCAGTCTGCGTTGGTTCCGTAGAACGTGCCGGCCTCACTTGGCTGAACTGGATTCACCTCAACCCGAAGTCTCACCCTCACCCTAGCCCTCTCCCTCAGGGAGAGGGAATTACCACCGCTACGGGTTCACGTTCATATCGTACTTACCCGGGGAGATCAGGGCTTCAGTTGTCATGCCCATCACGCCGCCGCTGGCGCCCTTGGTGAGCGAGGCGCGCACCACCTTGATCGGGTCCACGATGCCCGCCTTGATCATGTTGACGAACTTGCCATTGTGCACGTCGAAGCCGGTGGGGTAGCGTCTACGGTAGATGTCGGCGATGATCGCTTCGGGGTCGTACCCGCCATTGAGGAGAATCTGGCGCAATGGGGCTTCCGCGGCTTCCGCCATCATCCTGATGCCGTACGCCTCTTCCTCGTCAGATGCCTTGAGCTTACGCAGCGCCTTGGCGGCGTGAATGTACGCGATACCGCCGCCGGGCACCACGCCTTCTTCCAGCGCGGCGCGCACCGCGAGCATGGCATCGTCGGCGCGCAGCTTCTTTTCCTTCATTTCGGCTTCGGTGAAACCGCCGACCTTCAGGATGGCGATGCCGCCGCTGAGCTTGCCGATGCGCTCGCGCATCTTGTTGCGCTCGAACTCGTTCTTCTCGTCGGGGATGAGCTTCTTCACTTCCTGGATACGGCGGCGGATGGCGACCTCGCTGCCCATGCCGCCCACGATGGTGAAGAAGTCGCGGTTGCACCAGATGCGCCGCGCGCGGCCCAGATCGGCCGCGGTAACGTCTTCCGTCAAGTCTCCGGAATCGCTGGAGACAAAAGTGCCTCCGGTCATGATGGCGATGTCCTCGAGGATGTGCATCATGCGGTTGCCGGCACCCGGCGCCTTGATGGCGAGGGTTTGAATTTCGCCTTCCTGCTTGTTGACCACCAACGTGGCGAGGGCTTCGGCTTCCACGAGGTTGGCGAAAACGACGAGGCTCTTGCCGCCGACCGACTTCACTGCTTCCAGCGCCGGAATGACCTGATCGGCCCGCTTGAGCTGTTGGTCGGTCACCAGGATGAACGGCGACTCGATGGTGCAGTCCATGCGATCCGGATTGGTGATGAAATACGGCGAAAGATACCCTTTGTCCCACTGCATGCCTTCCACGTACTCGCGGTCCACGCGATTCATGCTGCGGGATTCTTCCACCACGATGATGGCATCGCGGCCCAGGGTCTCGACGATTTCGCCGATGAGGGCGCCCATGTAGTCATCCAAGCAGACGACACTCGCCAGGCGCTTGATTTCGTCTCGCGTTTCGAGCGTTACGGTCAAGGCGCTGATTTCATCCAGCATCACCTTGGCCGCGCGCTCGATACCCCGGCGCAGCGCCATGGGATTGAAACCAACGGCCATGGCCTTGTAGGCCTGGTCGAGAAGGGACTGCGCAATCACGGCGGTGGTGGTGGTGCCGTCACCGGCCTGCTCGCCGACGTGCCAGGCGAGGTGGCGAATGAGCATCGCGCCCATGTTCTCAAAGCGGTCCGGCAACTCGACGATGCGGCGCGCGATGGTGGCGCCGTCATTCATGATCTCAGGCGGCGCGGTGCGCTGGGACATACTCTCAAGGGCGACGGTGCGGGCTTTAGGCCCCAGCGTGACCCGGAGCACGTCGGCCATGGTGTCAAAGCCGCGCTTGAAGGCTTCGCGCGCTTCCGGTTCCAGTAGCAAGCGTTGTTGTGGCATTACCCGCTGTCTCTCCAATCATTGAGCAATTTCAGGATTCTCCGCCAAAGCCACTGTGTGCTCTGCAACGTATGCGTGCCAGCAAGTACAAGCACGTCGGAGATGGTTCAGTTATTGTTCTGACGCTGTCTTATGCAAAGCGCCATCTATGTACGATACACAAGAATCGTAGCGCTCGCAAGGGGAAAAGCGCTCTGTCTGTTTCTTGGGGGTTCCGCGTTGGATAGCGTTCATCGCCCAACCAAAGCAAACCGGATGGACTACGGAGCCAGCATGCTGAACGGCGCAACGGGCACATTCCGCAGCACCCAGAACACGACGATCCCCACCAACAACACCCATATCCACTGCGGGTGTATGAAGGCCGGGCGGGGTACCGGCACATGCACTTCTCGCAGCGCGCTGGTGGTTATGGAATATACGATGAACGGCAGCGATAGCACTGTAAGTGGGTTGTAGCCAAGTGCACCCACGACGTCCGCATGCAAGAGCCGGTGCAGAGCGCGTAGCGTGCCGCAGCCCGGGCAGTAGCAACCGGTAAAAGACAGAAACGGACAGACGGGGTAGTTGCCCGGCACTCGGGGGTCCAAGACGTAAAGCGCGGCGATACCGACGGCGCCCAGCGCGGCTATCCCAATGTGTGAGACAGTTCCAAGGCGCAGGGGGTATGGAGTAGTCAATTTCACAGAGTCCCGAATTCGTCGCTCAGTTCGGTTAATATCCCAGAGAACAACACGAGTGCTACCCACGACAACACTATGACCAATCCTCCGATGAAGGCGACCCACGCCCACGTTTTCGCCAGATTCGACGCCCTGCGCGCGTTAGGGATGTCTCCCGCGGCGACATGTCCATTGACCTGGGCCGCGAAGACGATTGATACGATGCCGAAGGGCAGGCAGCAGAAGATCGTCACGAGGATGGCCTGCACAAGATAATTCGGCACATGCGGCGGTGCAGTGGATTCGCCGCCGAGGGGAGGGTCTTTTTCAGCCCCTCCCGCCTCTTCTAGCGTTTCCGAAATCGCCGCGCCGCAATTGGTGCAAAACTTGTCGCTTTCGCCGGCTTTTTCCCCGCAGTTTGTGCAATACATGCCCTCGTCTCCAAATTAGATGTATAGTACTGGGGCTTGACCCTGGCTGCCGACTCATCGAGAATTGGCGTTTCGTGTGCGCCTCTGGTCACTCGCCTCCACTGTCCCAGGATGTGGACCACGTTAAAAGCAAAGCGCAACAGATACCTGCCGCGCTATGCGAAACATTATGGTCAGGGCATACGCGGGCTCACAGAGCGCGCGCTGATGTACCGGCTAGTCCAGAATAGCCAGCACGTCCTTTTCGCTGAGAATAAGAAGCTCTTCGTCGCCCAGCTTCACCTCGGTGCCGGCGTATTTGGCAAAGAGAATGCGCTGGCCGGGCTCAACCGCTACCGACACCGTCTCGCCGCTGTCAAGGGTGCGGCCCGCGCCTACCGCTACCACCTCGCCCTCTTGGGGCTTCTCTTTGGCGGTATCCGGCAAGACGATTCCGCCTCGGGTCTTTTCTTCTTGCTCAAGAGCTTTTACTACCACACGATCGCCCAGGGGGGTAATCTTAGTATTCGTCGCAGTGGCCATCCGTAACAATCCTCCCGACTCATCGGAAACTATACAACCAATAATACGTCACGTCGCAGAATGCACACTGAATTAACACTCTGCTCAAGTAAGTGATACCGCCATTATACTGAGCGCTCGGCGCGAGGTCAAGAAACGTGAAGGAGGTGACTGCCGTTCGCACTTCGACAAGCTCAGTGCGAACAGAGGAGGGGCAGCCCCAATGTTGTCACATTGAACTCCGAGGTGTGCAACACGGCCCCTCACATGCACGGTAGCGCAGGTTGCAACCTGCGCCAAGGTAAGGCCAAATTATGATGTTCTCTCTTCATGGGAAAGCGTCGGAGAACACGCCCACAGTTCTCGTGCAGGCGGGGGACAAGCCCCCGCGCTTCAAAGCGACGGCATTGGGGGCGGCCCTCTCTCTAGTCGCTTGTCTTGCCTCAACTGGCAAGACAGACGTCGCCCGCTGCGAACCGGACATCACGCGTGGGATCGCTCTTGGACGAGCGCCGCCACGCGCTCCAGGATCACCGCGGCGACTTCAGACTTCGCCATCAGCGGCAGCGGTTCGGGGGAGTGGTCCTTGCTCAGGACCACAACCCGATTCGTATCGGCGCCAAAGCCGCTCTCGGGGTGGGAGACATCGTTGGCGAAGATAAGATCCGCGCCCTTGCTTGTGAGCTTCTTCTCCGCGTTCTTGAGCACGTCCTCGGTTTCGGCGGCAAAACCCACCTTCACCAGCGTGCGCGGGACCTGGGCGAGAATGTCCTCGTTTTCAACCAGGCGTATGGCAAGCGGATCGCCCGTGCGTTTCGTTTTCTGGTCACGGGCGGTCTCCGGGCGGTAGTCGGCAACGGCGCCCGCCATTATCAGTGCATCCGCTTGGGCGGTGTGTTCATTGACTGCGGCCTGCATGTCGGCGGCGGTCGTGACCGGCACCGAAGTCATGCCCAGCGGGGGCGGCGCGGTAGTGGCGGCCTTGATGAGGACCACCCGCGCGCCGCAGTCCCGCGCCGCCTCGGCCAGCGCGAAACCCATCTTGCCGCTGGAACGGTTGCCGATGTACCGCACGGGGTCCAGCGGCTCCTGGGTGCCGCCCGCGGTGACGACGACTATCTTACCCGAGAGCGAGCCGTTCTTACCGAGCACGGCGCGGATTTCGGCAATGAGCGCATCCACCTCAGGCATACGGCCTTTTGCGACGAGACCCGACGCGGCCCTGCCCTCGAGCGGCTCGACGACGTGTGCTCCGCTGTCGCGGAGTGTAGCGAGGCTGGCCTGCGTGGCGGCATTGCTATACATGCCGCCGTCCATGGCGGGAGCGACGAGCACCGGCGCCCGCGTGCTGAGATACGTACAGGTCAAAAGATCATCGGAAAGCCCCTGCGCCAAGCGTGCCAGCGTGTGGGCAGTGGCCGGGATGACAGCGAGCAGATCGGCTTTTTCCGCGAGAGCGATGTGCAGAATGCGGCCGGGATCCGGCGTGAAGAGGTCGATATACGCCGGTTGCTGCGTCACGCTGGTAAACGAAAGCGGCGTGACAAACCGCGCGGCATCCTTGGTGAGGATGGTGGTAACCTCTGCTCCCGCTTGATTGAGCTGGCTGGCAAGCGCCACCGCCTTGAAGGCGGCGATGCTGCCGCACACGCCAAGCAAGATACGCTTTCCGCTAAGCACGCTCATGCAAACGCAACCTCATTCTGTCACCGTGTCTTCATTCATTCTAAACCAGTCAGGTTCAGGGGGTAACGCCGGCACGGGAACGAGGCCAAGCGCAAATCAAGGCGTTCGATCAAGGGTCGTCTTTCACTGCCGGTGAGGGAACCAATCGGAGAGATGAGGAAGCGGGGCGCTCTTGGTACCTCGCCTACTTCTGCTGCAAGCGCTCGTAGATAATGCGCAGACCCTCCAGCGTCAGGTTGGGGTCAACGGTGTCGATCACCGCTGTGTGCTTGGCGAAGAGCTGGGCAAAGCCGCCGGTGGCGACTACCCTGCATGCGCCCAACTCGTCGTGAAAGCGCCGGATCATGCCTTCGACCAATGAAATATAGCCCAGCATGATGCCGGATTGCATAGCGTGGATAGTGCTCTTGCCCACCACCGTCGCGGGCGGCACGAATTCTACACGGTAGAGCCGGGAAGCGCGCGCCACGAGCGCCTCCGTGGCGAGGCCCAAACCCGGCGCGATGGCGCCGCCGACGTAGTTGCCCTCCGCGGACACCACGTCGAAGGTCGTCGCCGTGCCGAAGTCGATCACGATGCAGGGACCGCCATGCCGGGCAAACGCCCCTGCCGTATTGACTACCCGGTCCGCGCCGACCTCTTCCGGCCGGTCGATCTCCACTGCCACGCCGGGAACGCGGTGCGGGTCAATGAGAAGGGGTGTATGTCCGAGGTACCTGCTCGACAGGTTCTCGATAGCTCGGGCCAACGGGGGTACGACGCTGGAAACAATGACATCCTCACACTGCCCCACGTCCAGTCCCGCATGTTGCAGCAGCCCGACGATCTCCACGCCGTATTCATCGCTCGTCCGGCCAATATCGGTGTTGAGCCGCCACGAACTCTCCAGTTCGCTGCCGATAAACGCCCCCACAGCGATATTGGTGTTACCGACGTCGACTACGAGAAGCACTAGTCTAAACCCTACTGACTATCGCGTCCTGTCCGTCCTGTTGCCGAAGCCGCCCTGCTCGCGTGAGTTTTCATCCTTTCCCACTTGAGCAGCCGGTGGCGGAGCGATCATCTCGCTCCGTTTACGCTGGACAAGCCGGACAAATCGTCCCAGCAGCCGCTGCGTGTGCGTACGGTTGCTGGGGCGCAGGTGGTGCGCGGCGGCTTCCAAGTATGGCTGGCTAATGCGCTGCAGATAGGCCGGCACGCCTTCCGTGCGAATGGTGCTCAAAGAGTCGCGGTAAAAGGAGAAGAGATGCACGTTGCCGAGCTGAATGCCCGCCTGGATCGCGCCCGCGGCGACCAACGACGATACGCCGAGCAACGAGCGGTTCTGCTCGGCGGCTGCCCGGTTCATCTCCGTGAAAATCTGCGTTAGGTCGCGCGGATTGGGAAGGTCCTCGGCATGCTCCCGGAACTGGCTCAGGCTATTGCGCATTTCATCCAGGGCCAGCGGCGGAATGTCAATAGTATCCGCCATTTGGCCCGAGGTGTTCCCCAATGCCGCCAGCAGGTCGTCGGCGGTGGAAACATCGGCATCGCTTGGCAGCACGTCCGAGTTCTTGAGTTCCTGAACAAAGGCGTCCAGATAGGCGCGCGTGCCGCCGGTAACATCGGCAGCCGCCGCCAGCAGCCACAGCGGCGACCAGCCCACCGCCACCACGCTGGCCATCTCCACGGCGTTGCCGGCCAGCTTGCGCACGGCGAGGTCCTTCGCGTCCAGCGCATCGGCCTCCTCCTCGCCCGCCACGCCGCCGACAAACTCGACGATAATGCGCACCATGCGCCCAATAGTGGACTGATAGAGTTGGGAGCGCCGAATGGGCGGCGGCAAGACGAATTCCGAGGTCTCGTGAACCAGTCCCCCCGCGCCCACCGCTGCCGTACGCACGAGCCGTTCCGGCAGTGAAGCCACATACTGCCCGGCGTCAAGCGTGCGCTCTTGCAAGCTTGCGGAAGCGGATTGCTTACTCGACGAATCTGGTGTAGATGCCATGCGTTCTTCTCCAGGTCTCCAAAGGTGGCCGTCTCGTTCGTGCGGCTTCAACGGCCCGGCTAACTTCCTTAAGTATCGTACCACGAGCAGAACGACGAGCCGCCAATAGCTCGGCCGGGTCTAGCCATGTACCTTGCCAATCTCCGAAGGGAGGCACATGAATCTCCCTCTCCCCAAGGAGACCTTTAGATGACTCGCGTGCAGACTGTCAGAACTCCCTCTCCCTTTGGGAGAGGGTCGGGGTGAGGGGAAATATGGTGCGCATAGACAGGGTTCTCAGAGCGTTGGGCGCAAACGTCATTTGTACACGGCAAGGTATAATCATGGACAACACGTCGCACTGACCGCACAGCACCACGAAGAAAAGGAAAACCGCCATGGCAGCAGGCGCCGCAACGCAAACCGCTACCCAGTCGCTCCGCGAGCAAGCGCTCGACGGCACGCCCCTCCACGGCACGCTGGTGATCGACAACCACTGCCACCTGGGCCCCGCGCCGCACTTCTACCAGACCTACAACGACGCCGCGGGCATGGTGGCTACCATGGACCGCATCGGCATGGACCAGGCGTGCGTGTTTTCCACCATGGCGATCATGTTCGACATGCGCGAGGGCAACGACAGGAGCCTGGAGGCCGCGCGGCAGTATCCCGGCCGGCTGCTGGCCTATGGCGTGCCGGACCCCCACGAGGCGGATCTGGTGCGGGACGAGTTGCAGCGCTGCATAGATGCCGGCGCGGTGGGTATCAAGATGCACGCGGGTGTGGCCCAATATCCCTTCGAGGGCCCCGGTTATCGGCCCGCGTTCGAACTGGCCGACCGCCACCGCCTGCCGCTCATCAGCCACGGCACCGGCACACCGGACACCCTGCGCCGCATCGCCCGCGAATACCCCGGCTGCCACTTCATCGTGGCCCACGCCGCCGGCGCTAATCCCCACAAGACCATAGACCTGGTAATGGTGGCGGCGGAAGAGCCCAACGTCTACCTCGATACGGCGGCTTCAGTGGGCTACCGCGGCGACTTCACGGAAATGGTGCGCCTCGCCGGCGCGAACAAGATCCTCTACGGCTCCGACATGCCCTGGACTTGCGCCACCTACCAACTCGGCCGCGTCCTCCTGTCCCCCATCACCGACGCGGAAAAGCGGCGCATCCTCGGCGAAAATCTGGCGGAGCTATTCAAGACCAAGCGCTAGGCCGCGGAGAAAGAGCGGGGGACAAGCCCCCGCGCTACGGCTAGTACGACGTAGGGGCACGATATATCGTGCCCCTACGCGCATAGACCGGTTAACCGGGAGCCGCTCCAATTTGCGGTAAGTGGCTCTGGTTGCTAAAGCCTATTCCTTCGGTACCAGCAGCTCGTTGATGATGTCGGTGGCAACGCGGCCGTACTCCGCGGGGGTCAGTTCGCCGACGTCGTACGCTTGAAAGTGCGGACGCAACGCGGTGCCGACTTCGCCCCAGGTCGGGTAGGCGTTCATGCCGTAGCTTGCCGGCGGGCTGAACTTTACCTGCTCCGCGTGGGCGATGGCGTCGAACCCGATGGTCGCCTTGAGCTGCTCCGCCGGCATGTCCACCGCGGTCTGCACCGCCGAAATGGTGTGGCCCATGGCCAGGGTGAACTCCGTATTCGGCTCCGGCTCCATCATCCAGCGATTCACCGCCCAGGTCTCATCCGGGAAGCGGCTGAAGCCGATGAGGATTGCCGGGAACCAGGAGCGGCCGGAGATATTCTTCTCTGCGCTGAACGGCAGGGTGGCGCCGATGGCCTCGAATTCCACCTGCCGGTAGCCGTTCGTGATGGTCATGCCCACTTTGCCCGACTCCCAGAGGGCGCGCCGGCCGGTACCGGCCGCGCCCAGACCTTCGGCGTCCTCCGGCAGCGGCACTACGCGGTGCTTGAGCTTGAGGTCTACCCAGTAAGCGAGTCCTTCGATGAACGTCGGGTGGTCCATCATCGCGACTTTGCGCTCAGCGTCCCAGGAAATCTGGCCGAAGTACGCGCCGCGCTGGTGGCCGCGCGTGCCGTCGGAAGCGGACACGCCGCCGTTATGGCCAAATTGCTCGGTACCGTTTGTCATGGCCTTGGCGTAATCCAGGAACTTCTCCATATTCCAAGAAGCGTCGGTGGGATCGATGGGCGGCGGCTCAAGACCGGCATTGTCCAGCAGCGCCTTATTGAGAATCACGGCGTCGCAGTTACCGGAGCCGGGCCACCCGTACAGGACTCCCCCGACGGTCCAGTGCGTCAGAGCGTTTGGCAGAAAGTGTTCTGGCGGCACGAGGCCGTCGGCCTTGAAGAAGTCGTCCAAGGGCGAAAGGATTTCGCCTTCAATGAGGTCGGCGAAGGAACCCCAACTCGTGCGCAAGAAATCGATGGGCACGCCCGAAGCCGCCTGGAGCAGCAGCTTCGTTTTCGCCTCATCACCACTGGACATATTCTGGATCGTAATGGTGATGTTGGGATTGGCCGCCTCGAACTTGTCGAAGAGCGCGCGCACCTTAACAGTGGCGCTATCGGAATCGCGTGAGAGATAGGTGAGTTCTACGTCCTCTGCCGGCGCTGGTGCGGCTTCGGCCTTCTCTTCCGGCGCTGCCTCCTCCATGGGCGCGGCGACCTGCGCCGTGCCGCAGGCGGCAAGGAAAGCTGCGCCACCGGCTACCGGTACCGCCGCGAGTACCGTTCTGCGCGAAAGTCGTGTCTCTTCCATGACCTTTCCTCCTACGAGTTGTCTTGGGGGGCTATTGCCCCAGCGAGCCTCTGGATGTGCTCATGCACACCTCCGCTTACGCTGAGGTTACTGAATGTAGTCTTGGGTGTCAATGGTCTGCTCCGGTAGGGGCGGCGTGGTACTATGGAGACTGATTCGCGAAACTGCTAGGCGTAGTCCTGCTGCCCATTAATGTCATTCCGAACGGAGCGCAGCGGAGTGTCGCTAAGAGCGCGGATTCTAGAGTCCACGGTGTATAAGATCCGATAGCCGCAACACTCTAGATTCCGCGAACTGCGTTCGACGCTTCGCTCGGAATGACAAAGAAAGGTGGCACCAGTAGAGGCAAACCAATAACCCCATGGCTGAAGAGTACATCCGCATCCGCGGCGCGCGCGAACACAACCTGAAGAACATTGACCTCGACATCCCCCGCGAGAAGCTGGTGGTCATTACCGGTCTCTCCGGTTCCGGCAAGTCGAGCCTGGCGTTCGATACCATCTTCGCTGAAGGGCAGCGGCGGTACGTGGAGTCTCTCTCGGCTTATGCCCGGCAGTTCCTCGGCATGTTGGAGAAGCCGGACGTCGACCACATCGACGGCCTCTCACCGGCAATCTCCATCGACCAGAAGGGCGCCAGCCGCAACCCGCGCTCAACGGTCGGCACGGTGACGGAAGTTTATGACTACTTGCGCCTGCTCTTTGCCCGCATCGGCGTGCCGCACTGTCCGGAATGCGGCCGCGAGATCTCGCAGCAGACCGTGCAGCAGATGGTGGATACGCTGCTCGACCTGCCCGATGGCACCCGTTACATGATCCTGGCGCCCATCGTGCAGGACCGCAAAGGCGAGTACCGGCAGGTGTTCGAGGACGCGCGGCAGGCGGGCTACGTGCGCGTGCGCGTGGACGGCACGGTATACGACCTGGACGAAACGCCCACCCTCGATCGCTATAAGCAGCACACCATCGAGATCGTGGTGGACCGGCTGATAAACCGGGGCGGCGAGACGGATAAGACGCGGGTGGCGGACTCGTTGGAAACGGCGTTGCGTCTGGGATCGAGCGTGGTGCGGGTTGTGATTGTGGACGGGGCTGACCGTCATGCCCCCGCAGGCGGGAGAGCATTGGACCGTCATTCCGGCGAAAGCCGGAATCCATCCGATCTTCATGCCAGCGACGGCGAAAACACACTCAGCCGTCACTCCCGCGAAAGCGGGAGTCCATCCGGCGGGGAAACAATCGGCACCCCAATTGACGCAAGCGAAGAGAAGATGGATTCCCGTTTTCACGGGAATGACGGACAAGATGTCGACGCCAGTCCCGGACAGGTGGAACTCCTCTTCTCCGAGCAATTCGCCTGCGTGCACTGCGGCATTTCCCTCGGCGAGGTGGAGCCGCGGACGTTCTCCTTTAATAGTCCTCACGGCGCGTGCCCGGAGTGCACCGGCATCGGCACGACCATGGTGTTCGATCCCGACCTCATCGTGCCGAACAAGCGACTCTCGCCTTTGGAAGGCGCCATCCTGCCGTGGTCGCGGCTCGCCAGCAAGGACTCTTATCTTTACCAAGTGGTGAAGGCGGTGGCGGTGCACTACGGCTTCTCGCTGCGCGCGCCGGTGGCGGAACTAGCAACAGAGCATGTCGACATTCTCCTCAACGGCACGGAAGAACGCATACCGGTAACCGTGAAGGCGGCTCGCGACGACACCCGCACGTTCACCGTGGACTTTGAAGGGGTGATCCCCAACCTGCAACGGCGCTACAAAGAGACGGATTCCGACTACATGCGCCAGGAGATCGAGCGCTTCATGACCGTGCAGCCGTGCCCCGCCTGCCAGGGCGCGCGACTGAAGCCGGAAAGTCTGTCCGTAACTATCAACGCCCACACCATCGCCCAAGTGACCGCCTTTGCCGTGAAGGATGCCCGCGCCTGGTTCGAGGCCCTACCGCTCACTGAGCGCGAACGCCTGATCGGCCGCCAGATTCTCAAAGAGATCCGAGCGCGGCTGCACTTCCTGGAAAACGTGGGGCTTGACTACCTCACCCTCGACCGCGCTACCGCCACGCTCTCCGGCGGGGAGGCCCAACGCATCCGCCTGGCAACCCAGATCGGTTCCGGCCTGGTGGGCGTGCTCTACATCCTGGATGAGCCGTCCATCGGCCTGCACCAACGCGACAACCGCCGGTTGATCCAAACGCTCAGCGGCCTGCGCGACTTGGGCAACACGGTGCTGGTGGTGGAGCACGACGAGGAGACGATTCGCGCTGCCGATCACGTCATTGACATCGGCCCGGGCGCGGGCGAGCACGGCGGCCGCGTGGTAGCGGCAGGACCGCTGGAGGACGTGATGGCGGTGGATGAGTCGTTGACGGCAGATTACCTGACGGGTCGGCGGGTGATTGAAGTGCCGCGTGAACGGCGCGGTCCTTCGACGAGCTCTGGACGAACGGCTGGGGGCTCAGGACAGGCTCCTTCGACGAATTCGGTCCACGGCCCTTCGACAAGCTCAGGGCGAACGGCTAGACCAAGAATCACCGTGAAAGGCGCCCGCGCCAACAACCTCAAGAGCATCGACGTGGACTTTCCGCTGGGCCGGCTCATCGGCGTGACCGGCGTCTCCGGCTCCGGCAAGAGCTCCCTGGTTATCGACGTACTCTACCGCCGTCTGGCGCAGGAAATCTACAACAGCCGCGAGCGTCCCGGCCCCCACGACGCGATCCTGGGCCTGGAAAACATCGACAAAGTCATCGACATCAACCAGCAGCCCATTGGGCGCACGCCGCGCTCGAACCCGGCGACGTACACCGGCGCCTTCACACCCATCCGCGAGATCTTTGCCAAGACGCCGGAGGCGCGCGTGCGCGGCTACAAGCCAGGACGGTTTTCCTTTAATCTAAAGGGCGGCCGCTGCGAGGCCTGCCGCGGCGACGGCATCATTAAGATCGAGATGCAGTTCCTGCCGGACGTCTACGTGCCCTGCGAGGTCTGCGAAGGCAAGCGCTACAATCGCGAGGCGCTGGAGGTCACCTACAAGGGCAAGACTATCGCCGACGTGCTCGACCTCACAATAGAAGAAGCGAACGCATTCTTCGAAAACATCCCCAGCATTCACAACAAGCTCAGAACGCTCGTGGACGTGGGGCTGGGCTACATGCGGGTGGGACAGCCCGCCACGACGCTCTCCGGCGGTGAAGCCCAGCGCATCAAGCTGGCCGCTGAGCTATCCAAACGCGCCACCGGCCGCACGCTCTACATCCTGGACGAGCCCACCACCGGCCTGCATTTCGCCGACGTGGAACGCCTGCTGGAGGTGCTGCAACGCCTGGTGGATACGGGCAATACGGTGATCGTGATCGAGCACAATCTGGAAGTGATCAAGTGCGTGGACTGGGTGATTGACCTCGGCCCCGAGGGCGGCGACGCTGGCGGTGAAATGGTCGCCGAAGGCACCCCGGAAACCCTGGCCCACCTGCCCCACTCGTACACCGGCGTCTACCTGCGCGCCGTGCTCGAACGCGACGGCGCGTTGGAAAAGGCCCATGCGTCTTAGGGTGTGGTCGAACTCGCTGGCGCGCCCTGACTCTCGCGAATTGCAGCGGCGTTGTTAGTAACCGACTCATCAATACTGTTATGCTGATTTCTAATGTCGCATGGAAATTGAGAAGTAGCAGGCCATGGCAAAAATTGAAGGCATCAGAATCAAGAACTTCCGAGTGCTGAAGGACATTACGCTTGGTATGCCGTGGACTTCGCGAGATGTCCAGCCGTTGACACCAATGACAGCGGTGATCGGAAAGAATGGAGTGGGAAAGAGTTCGCTGTTCGATGCCTTTGGTTTTCTCTCAGATTGCCTCAAGCTGGGTGTAGAGGAGGGGTGCGACGCGCGAGGTAGGGGAGGTTTTGAGCGAATCCGCACGCAGGGAAGTAGTGATCCGATCGAATTCGAGGTCCAATATCGGGAAGAGACTGGGGCGTGGGACATCACATACAGACTTGCAATAGATCTTGATACTGCGGGTCGTCCCTATGTTGCACACGAAACCTTCCACCAGTTTGTCACGGAAAAAGGCGAAGGTATGGTTCTCGCCTTCTTAGCAGTGTTTGAAGGTAGGGGATTGGTGTGGAGAGGGGCTACAGAAGGGCGGCAGTTCGACAATGATGGATTCGACGTGAAAGCTCTACAAGAGCTAGCTGAGGGTGAAGTCAGTCCGGAGTCAGAGTACGTCGAGTTGAAAGATTCGCGCAGACTAGGCATTGCAACCCTTGGCGCCTTGAAGCAACATCCCAGAATAGCGGCCTTTCGCGAATTCTTAGAAGGATGGTGCCTTAGCTACTTTACGCCAGATGCTGCCCGTAGTTTGCCGTTGGCCGGCCCGCAACGTCGGTTGAATGCGCACGGAGACAATCTTGGCAACGTCGTGCAGTACATGGAGCGCGAGCACCCGGAAAGGTTCAATAGTATCCTGGATCGAATCGCTGAGCGGATTCCAGGCATTGAACACATTAGCACGCAGCAGAGCCCAGACGGACGTCTATTGCTGCGCTTCAACGATCGAGGATTCTCTGACCCCTTCTATGCTCAGCAAATGTCCGACGGCACGTTGAAGGTGTTCGCATACTTACTAATGCTGGAAGATCCGGAGCCTCCCCCATTCATCTGCATTGAGGAACTTGAAAACGGTCTCTATCACAAACTTCTGGAGCTCTTGGCCGCGGAGTTTCGCGGCCACGCCACTGGGGAGAGCAACACGTCGCAGATTTTCGTTACCACACATCAGCCATATTTCGTTGACGCGCTCACGCCGGAGGAAACCTGGATATTGGAGAAAGGAATTGACGGATTCGCCACAATTCGCCGTGCCAGCAACGATCCAATCGTGAACGCCATGGTGGACGAGGGACTGCCCCTTGGCAGCCTCTGGTACAGCGACTACCTAGAGCGGACAGAGGCCAATGCACTTTGAAGTGCTGGTCGAAGATCCATCTGGCAAGGAGGCGCTTGAGCGAATTCTGCCGAAGATTCTAGGTGCCAACTACAGTCTTCACTCTTGGCGATTGCGTTCATATAGGGGCTTAGGACGAATACCCAAGGACTTACGAGGAAAAACAGATCCACAGAAGCGAATCCTGTTAGATCGGTTGCCGCGAATCTTGCAGGGATATGGGCACAGTCTTCCAGATTCCGCTTCGGTAGTCGTCGTAGTAGATTTGGACAGGCGCGATTGCATGGCCTTCAAACAGGAATTGCTTGATGTACTGAATGCATGCAATCCGCGTCCAACGACGCTCTTTAGAATTGCCGTTGAGGAAAGCGAGGCGTGGTTGCTTGGAGACCGCCAAGCCGTGAAGGCTGCGTATCCTAAAGCAAGAGATTCAGTTCTGGATCGCTACGCGCAAGACAGCATCTGCGACACGTGGGAACTCCTTGCAGACGCAATTCATCCAGGCGGATCAGCGCGGTTGAAACAAAAGGGTTATCCGGTAACAGGAGAGGCCAAGTGTGAGTGGGCCCGGAATATCGCGCCGAATATGAACGTCGATCAGAATCTGTCTAAGAGCTTTCAAGTGTTTCACGACGGGGTAAAGAGACTTGCGGGTATCGAGTGATGCGCTATCGCAGACATGGGTTAGTGCAAATCACAGGCATCCCGGAGACCCTCCCCCTCTCGCCCACTTCTATACCAGCGTCTACCTGCGAACGAAATCGTCCACGCCTCAGTTGATTTAAGGACCTCTGCGACGGCAGTCTCACTTGCACATGAGTCAATACATTCCACACTACTCGCGGACCGAAAGGACCCATAATGTCGTTCATCGAGTACACCGTCACTGACAGAATCGCGAAGATCACGCTCAACCGGCCGGATAAGCTCAATGCCATCAACCGCGCCATGCGGGAAGAGCTCTTTCGCGTGTTTGCCGATTTCGCGGAGCGGGACGACGCGTGGGTGGCGATCATCACCGGCACGGGGCGGGCGTTCTCCGTCGGTCATGACCTGGAAGAGATGGGCGGGCCGTCCGGTGACGAGCCGCCGGGCACGAGCATCGAGGACCTCTACGTCATGCAGACGCGCATCTGGAAG
Source organism: Chloroflexota bacterium (assembly GCA_012270555.1). Lineage (GTDB taxonomy): Bacteria > Chloroflexota > UBA11872 > VXOZ01 > VXOZ01 > VXOZ01. The sequence goes on along the minus strand of JAAXIC010000018.1, from coordinate 5,097 downwards.
CCCATCATCGCCGCCATCAACGGCTACTGTCTGGCGCAGGGCGGCGGTATCGCGCTGGCGTCGGACATCAGGATTGCCGCCGAGACCGCCCAGTTCGGCTGGCCCCAGGCCAAGCGCGGCATCAGCTCCATCAGCGGCCCCTCCATGCTCGCCAACCGCATCCCGCTGAACTATGCGCTGGAATTCCTGCTCACCGGCGAATTCATCAGCGCGGCAGAGGCCCACCGCCTGCACCTCGTGAACAAAGTTGTGCCGTTGGACGCGCTGGCGGAGACGGCTAGCCAATACGCGCATACCATCGTGCAGAACGCCCCGCTGGCGACTCGCGGCATGAAAGAGGCGTCGGTGCGCGGGCAGAATCTGAGCCTGGAAGAGCGAGTGAATTTGGCAAGCGAAAACTTCGAGCGGGTGCGCGCCTCGGCGGACGCAGAAGAGGGCTTGCGGGCATTCGTGGAGAAGCGCGAGCCAGACTTCAAAGGCGAGTAGTCGCGGACCTGTCGGCCGGCAGGCGTGCTGTGCCTCATCGGCTGCGCCCGGCAGTTTTCCCCGCGGCGGGGCGAAGATGGATTCCCGCGTTCGCGGGAATGACGATGGAATGCGTCTTGTTATTCTCCCGCACCCACGGCAGGCAGGAGAGTTCGCCTGAGACGTCGTGCCCCCTCAAACTCTACGCTTCCATAAGCAGACCAGGCTTCACCTAAAAGGCCCGCGGTCAAGCCGGAGAAACAACTCTCGGCTAGAACTAAGGTGCAACCCGCTCCAGGACGAAGGTTCCACTGATGATGCCTACCCGGAACTTGCCCGTAATCACGTCACCTTCCAGCATGCCGTCGAAGGTCAATGGAGGGTCTTGGCTTGGGATTACAAACCGAACCGTACCGTCCGGAAGGACCTCGGCCAAAATGGCGAGATTCTTGATGTTGCGCGAATCAATGTCCAGCGTGCCCCGGAGCTCGCCCTCCACTACAGAGAAGGAAGCGCTTACGGGTATCTCCGACCCCAGAATCTTCACCGTGCCTTCCCAGTCTCCCACGAGCACGGCTCCTGGAATGTCCGGAGTTGGCGTTGGGTGAGGCGTGGGAATTGCGGTTGGTGCGGGCGCCGGTGTCGCAGTAGGCGGTAGTGGCGTCGCGGCGGCAATCGTCGGCACCGGTGAAGGCATAGCCGTGGGTGTCGGCAGGGGCGTAGCGGTAGGGGCCGGCGAAGGGACCGCCGACGGGGTAGGCGAAGGCGCCACCGTCGGCGTTGGCGGCGCGGAACGCGGGCTAAACGGCCCACACGTGCTTAGCAACATCACAACGGCCACATACGCCACGAGCGGCGCGGCAAGGAGCGTGGGTGCCCGCAGGCGCTTGGCAAATTTGCGGGCATGCGTAGACGTCGTTGGCCGAATGGGATTTTCCAGAGCGATGCAACCGTGATGGAGTGAGAACGCAACTGTATCTAATTTCACTATATCCCAGTTATAGGCATTCTTGGCTCACCGCTGCCGGTACGGAGGCGAATTCTCAGCAATATCTTAAGTGGTAAAGGGCCGGCAATTGCCGACCCTTTACCACGTGTCTGTCCGAGGATTAGTCCGTCCTCGTTTGCCCGCTATTGCGCGAGCGCCTCGTCGACCAAGGCCTGCATCGGCGCCTTCATGCCGCGCAGGGCTTCTTGCACCGTCACCTTGCCCTCGTAGAGGTCCGTGAAGGTTGGAGTGATGAGTTGGTCGCGGATCTGGTTATACGCAGCGGAACGGAAGGAGCGTCCCGCGGGCACGGCGTACTGCAGCGCGTCGCGGTAGACCTCCAGGCGCACTTCTGCTTGGAAGTCCTTGTCGCCGTAGATGTTCTCCGCCCATTCGTCGAAGAAGTCCACGCGATGGAAGCCGGTGCCGCGGGAAATCGCCCAGTTGATGGTGCGGCTGCCCCACTTGATGAGTGCCCAGCCGGCGTCCGGCTGCTTGGAGCCGACGACAATACCGTTGCCGTCGAGGTTCAGGTGCGAAACCGGTCTTGCGCTTGTACCCCGGAAGATTGGGCTGTAGACGAACGGCGCGCCGCGTTGGATTGCCTCCAGTATCATGAAGAAGCCGCCGGGCGCGCTGCGCAGCATGGCGCCTCTCTCCTCGACGAACGCCGTCCTGACGTTGGTCCCGAAGAGGTCGTTCACCTGCCCCGGCTTAGCCACGGAGCGGTCCTGGACGGCCATATCGAAGAATTGTTCGTAGGCATCCACCAGCGCCGGGTCGTCTGAGATCACGGTGCGGTTGTCGTCGGCGATCCACTCCGTATCGAAGAGGTTCGGCCAGTCAATGAAGAGGTAGACCGGACTTGCCCCCAACAAACCAAACTGGGAGGTCTTGCCACCGTCTTCTTTGGTCAGTCGCTTCATCTCCGACCGAAAGCGGTCGAAGGTCCAGTCGGGGTCGGTCCAGTCCGTGGGCGGCAGGTTCAGGCCCTCCTCCTCGTACATGCGCTTGTTCGTGGGCGCCACCGGCCAGTCGCCGCCGGACTGGTTCGGCAGGGCGAAGAGTTGGCCGTCCCGCCGGAACCAGGCGTCCATTGCAGCCTGGGGAAAGGGGCTGAGATCAATCTGATCCTTGGCAACGCGGTCGTCAATGGCTTGCACTGCTTTAAGTGCCGTAAGCGCCGGATCGGTAAGCCATGCCACGTCCGGCGCCTGGTCGCCGGCCACAAGCGTCAGCAGGAACTCGCGGCGGTCGCCGGTCCAGATGATCCACTTCAGCGTGATGCCGGGATTATCGTTTTCAAATGGTTCCTTGACCAGCCCGTCAACATTGTCCAATTGGCGGCTGTTGTGGTGGGTGAGCCATTGCACCTCCACCGGTTCGGCCATGGCGGGCTTCTCTTCCTCCGCCTTCGCCGTCTCTTCCTCGGCCATTTCTCCACTGGGTTCGGCCTCCATCTGCTGGCCACAGGCCGCAAGGAAGAGGCTGCCTGCCGAGAGCGCGCCGAAGCTGCCGATGAGACGACGTCGCGTGAATTGGTTGCTAATTTCCACTACTCATCCTCCTGTGCTTGACGCAAAACTGCAGTCTCGCGGATCACTTCCTCGTAGGGCCCTTGGGGATTTCCCCTCCTTTCCGTAAACGTTAATTCCAATGGGTATAAACTATGCCCGTCAAGAGGAATTCGTCAAGTCCTGCGGGGCAAGAATTAACTGGATTTCCCGATATCATGTGCGAACACACGCCTGCGGCTACAATATCTATTTGAATGTGCAAAACCCATAGCTAATAGGAAATAAAGGAGAATGTCCTGTGAATGAGCGTTCCGCCCAACTGCGGGCCTTGATCGAACAACCCGGTATCGTCGTGTTGCCCGGCGCGTATGACTGCCTGAGCGCGCGGCTCGCGGAGCAAGCCGGTTTCGAGACCGTCTTTACAACCGGCTTCGGCTTTGCCGCCAGCGCCCTTGGCGTGCCGGACCTGGGCTTGATGACGGCCAGCGAAATCCTGGACCGGGTGCACAATATCGTGAACAGCGTGAGTGTGCCTCTCGTCGCGGACATGGACACCGGCTACGGCAATCCGCTCAACGTCATCCGCACCGTGAGCGAGTGCGTTTCGCTCGGCGTGGCCGGCATTATCCTGGAAGACCAGGAGTGGCCGAAGAAGTGCGGCCACCTGGAAGGCAAACGCGTAATCCCCATGGAGGACCACGTACAGAAGCTGCGCGCCGCCGTGGACGCGCGGGGTGATTCCGGGTTGGTGATCATCGCACGCACGGATTCACGCGCCGTGCTCGGTCTGGATGCGGCCCTTGAGCGCGGCCACGCATACTACGAGGCCGGCGCCGACGTGGTCTTCATCGAAGCGCCGCAATCCATGGACGAGCTCCACGCCATCGCCAAGGCATTTCCCCACGCGCCGCTCTTCGCCAACATGATCGAGGGCGGCAAGACGCCCGTGCTCTCGCCGGATGCCCTGGCCGAGATCGGTTTCAAGATTGTGGTATATCCCCTCTCGAGCCTCTTCTCAGCGGCCCGCGCCATGCAGCACGTCTACAAGGCGCTTAAGGAGCACGGCACGACCGGCACCATCACCGACATGACCACTCTGGATGAATTCACGGAGTGCGTGAACGTGGGCCAATTCCGCGCCTGGGAGAAGCAGTACGCTACACCAGGCAGCGGCTGACGGTAGCGGGATGACGAAACAGGGCTGCGCGGAAGCGATTCCGGCTAACTCTCGTTACCCACTGGCTGCTGCTTGTGATAGAATCATACTCCAGCACGTAGGTGTATCCTTTCGCTAAAGTCCCCGCGATTGCGCACGTAGCTGCTTGCCCTTTGGCGGGTTCCCGGACAGAGAAGGAGATTCCTTCTCGCAGCGATTCCATTGACGGTCGGACGACGTGTGCCAAAGCGGGAGAGCGGCATTGAATGAGCCGCTGCTTCCGGCGGTATTTTTCCTATCGGCGTCCCAATGACGGACTACGCCAAAAGAGCGCCAATGTCACGCCAACGAATTGGGATCACGTGAACTACGGCTAGGGCGGAGAAACGCCCGCACGCGTCTCTTGCGGCAGCCAGTGTACCCAGCAACATCCTCGTTACCCATGCGAGACCGTTAGACCATGCGCCTCCCCAACGACCGCGCGTCTGCCCGTGTAACGCGATACGTGCTTCTCCTGGCGGGATTGGTCATCGCCGCCACTCTCACCGGCTTTCCGGCGCGCGTGCTCAACAGCTATGAGGTCAACCAACGGGTGCTGGTGTTGGAGCAGCGGCTGGCCGCGCGTCAAGCGGAGAATGAAGCCCTGCAGCAGGAGCTGGCGCGCCGCAGAACGGAGTCGTATATCCGTACGGTGGCGAAAGAGCGGCTCGGGCTGGTGGAGCCGGGCGAAGAACTCGTGCTGTTGCCGCTCGAGGGGGGCCGCACGGTGGCGGCGCTGGAGAAAACCAGCGTCCCGGTCAAAGACCTGCCGGTGACGGAGACACCCTACGATGCGGAATGGGGCTACTTCTTGGAGTGGATAACCCTGCTCAGACGCGCCTTTGCGTGAGGAGACCTTTGCATAACTAGGTCCCGAGGGCATGGTGTTACACCCTCTCCTTGGGATGTACAGACTGGGCTGATAGGTAACA
>JAAXIC010000022.1 GCA_012270555.1 Chloroflexota bacterium | reverse complement strand
GCCAAGACAGTTTCTGAGCCTGTCGAGGGGTGAACGGAAACCGCATGGTGACGCCTTCACGGCAATCCGGCGTGCAAGAACTCCACAACGCCATACACTTGCGATAGCGCTCGCCTACAATATCCCATGGCGCTCAAAGACCGTGCGCATCTTCTCGCCCGCGGCTAATTCTGCGCGCACGGTGTTTTCGCCTTGCACCTTCTCCTCGGCCGGCTGCAACACTGCCTCGATGTGCTGGTGGGGAATGACCACCACGCCGTCGTATTCGGCCAGGATGTAGTCGCCGGGATGCACCAGCACGCCGCCGCAGGTGATCGGCACGTTGTGGGCGATGGCCTCGGCGCGGCCGGCGGCATCTGCGGCGCAGAAGGCCGTGGCAAACACGGGATAGGGCTTGGCGATGATCATGCCGCTGTCCCGCACGGGGCCGTCGATGACCGCGCCGGTAGCCCCTCGGGCCTGGGCGCAGGTGGAAAAGAGTTCGCCAAAGAGTGCGCACGGCGGGGCGTCACCCAGCGTGCCGACATACACTTCCCCAGGCAACAAGCTGTCCATGGCCTCGATCTCCATGTAGTGATACTCCGCCTGCGAGGGAATACGCTCCGCCGGACGAAAGTGAATCGGATGGGCGCGCCCAACTATTCTTGCCTCCGGATAGAGCGGCCGCACGCGCGGGGCCATCACCTGGTGCCGCAGGCCGAGCGCATCGAGCGCGTCGGAGACTACGGCCACGTAAACGTGCTGCAAGCGCTCGAGATAGGGGTCATTGGTCGAAGCGGCGGACATTGGGCGATGCTCCTTACGGTTATGACTGAATACGATGACTTCTGTACAACATACCCTGACAGAGTCTGACTTTTGCTTGGGCTAACCTGTCCTAACTGTGATAGCGGCACCAAGTACATGCTGGTAGGCCAAGTCTGAGGGTACGAACCAATCTCGGCAATGCGGTTTTGGTCAGCATCTTGTTAGCAAGTAGCCAAGTCATGGCTGGCAAACTCAACTCTTACCCATTGACTCCAAGGTTTGTTGGATTACATTGGATATTGAAGGATCCTCTACATCATTGCTGCTCTATCAAAGGGTATACCATGCCTACGCGGTGATCCACGTTAATTGCCTTTCATGAGCGCAAAGCGACACGAGCCACGTCCGCACATTGGGAAACAGCGGCGAGACAGAATTGGCAAAGAGGGGACAAAGATGCCGAAGCAGAGGCAGGTAATTCATCGGTCTGTGACCAATCATCTTATTCCCACGGAATCCGGGGGGAAGCCGGTGCAGCTTCACGTGCACACCTATACGCTGGCTGACTTTCGCCGGGCATATCCTACCGGACAGTTTCGCTGCGGGAGTTGCGGCGAATTGTGGCCGAGTGAGGCGAGGCTCCGCGCCACGGAAAAGCAAACGGGCAAAGACTGGTGGGGGGTCATGGAAGCGAGATGGGAACCGGAGACCGTCATAACATTCGCGCTCTCGCATGATTACTTCCCCGATGCCTTCTATACACAGGACCCAGCGCCCGCCGGAGAAGCGCAAGCACTGGCAGAATGCCCGGTGTTGTACACGGACGACATCCGAGACGAATACGTCCTGAATGAAGACGGACGCTACGAGTGGCTCTACGGCTTTGTCTTCCGCGATGCGCGCTCGCCGGAGGGCGTGTACCGGGAGATTTGGTACCCGACCGCCGTTTTCTTTCCTCCGGAGGAGGTGCCCAGTGCCAAGACATGAGATTGTCGTCGAGCGCATTCCTGACGAGTTTCAGGGCAAGCGGGTGCGTCTGCCTGACCCTGCCGAATTGTCCCACTTCTACACGAAGACGGTGGCGGACTACCGCACCCCCAACTCTACGCTGCGGCACCAGTGTCCCACATGCGACCTCACGTTCGACATGAGCAGCCTGCAGCCGGTCTTCGACGCCTGGGGGCCGGACGCGGTGATCGCCGTCTCGCTCAGTTGCCACTGGGTGCCGGGTGAGCCGCGTCCTGAGCCGGGCTCTATGCCTGAATTCTTGCGCATTAGAGCCAGTGAGAATCGCGGTCCTGGAATGGCTGGCACCGAAGAAGGCCCCGCCACCGATACTTGCCTGGAATGACAGCCAGATGTAGTGGCGGTGATTGAGGCGGCAGCTTGAGCCAGGATTGTCCTGGGGTGGACAAGGGCCCATACGGTCTATCTCAGTAGCGCAGGTTTGTAACCTGCGCACAGGCCGGTGACAGGTATCAGCACGGCACTTTCTTAATTCGCAGTACATGCGGAGGTCAGGCCCCTGGATTCCGGCTGTCGCCGGAATGACGGATTCGAGTTCTCGTCAACGAGAGGACACAAATCCTACCGGGACTGGCCCCAATGGACTTACGCCATTCCCGGCAGCACCTCAGAGCGCGATTGTGCGCCCTTTGCGTGCGGATTCCCTAGCCATGAGCACCGCGCGGGTGGAGTCGATGGCATCCTGGGCGGTGGCGATGATGGGCGTTTGGCCCCGGATGCGGCGCACGAGGTCCTGGCCGCTGGAGTCCGGGCGGTTGCGACCGAATTGCACGTGTGTGCGCGGCTCGTCGTGCCGCCAGTAGAGCAGATCGCTGAAGTGCAGGCTGCGCACCTCGGCGGCGCCCTCCGTGCCTGTGAGGAAGAAGCGGCAGTCCCAGGGCGTGTTGCGGGGTGTGAGCCAGTCCGCTTCGATGGTGGCAATGATGCCGGAACCCATTGCAAACATGGCGTGCGCCACGTCGTTGAAGCCCGGATACTCGTGCCAGCGGCGCTGCATGTGATGGGCGGTCACCGACTGCACGCTTGCGCCGGTGTACCAGCGCGCGAGATCGATGTCATGAATCATGAGATCAACGATTGGCCCGCCTTCTTTGCTCTCCTCCAGCATCCAGGGCTCGCGCTCGGCTAGAGCAAACTCATGAGGCCGCGTGGCCACACAACCGGCGATCTCGCCAAGGTACCCTGAATCCACCAACTCCTTGAGCCGTACAAACGGTGGTGCAAAGCGTTCGGTAACCATCATCTGCAACTCGGACGTGCTTTTCTGCAGTGCCTGTTCTACGCGGGTGAGGTCATCCAGTTCGATGACCATCGGCTTGTCCACGAGCACGTGCACGTTGCGTTCGAGACAGGCCAGAATCGCTGGCGCTTTCTCGAAGTGAGCATTACATATCGTGGCGAGGTCAGGCCGCAGCGCGTCCAGCATCTCGTCATGGTTGGCGTAGATGGGCACGTCGTACTGCCGGGCGACTTCTTCCCGCCGCTGGGGATCGCTCTCGGCGATGCCGACAAGTTCGGTGTCACCCGCGGCGAGGATTTCTTGAATCGACCCGGGGCCGTGAATGTGAATGCCGATAGCGGCAAAACGCAGGCGCATTTCAATTCTCCAAGTGTATTAAATCCTGAGTTCAACTAATCTAGGAGCGGGGGACAAGCCCCCGCGCTACGATGACAAGAGCTACTCAGTCCATCGTTCTCGCCACCTGGCAACCTTGTGCGTCATTCCCGCGAAAGCGGGAATCCATCTTCTCCTATGGCGGGACGAATAACACACTTCAACTCCGACCGGTCCTCCCCTTCTGATCCGAATCGAGTTGCGAGGATTGCATCGAGTGCGAACGGCAAATCGGCAGCCGTTACATTTCCGGCGGTGTGCGCGGCCTGACCGCCCGTCCCTCCGCAATGGATTCGTAAGCTGCTTCTACTAGATACAACGTACGCAAGTTGTCCATGCCGCTGTTCATGGGTTCGCGGTCTTCTTGGATGGCGGCAAAGAGTTCGGCCATCGGCCCCACCAAGGCATCCGGTATCCACTTGCCCTGCAACTCCGGTGTTATCCAATCATCACCATACCGGTTGCTGCGGTACGTGAATGAATCTTCGCGCCCGTAAGGAAAATTGTAGAATACCCCAAGATCGCCCTTCGCCACACCCTCAGTCCCCTCGAACCGGTAGGTTGCATGGGTGTCGTCGTCCCAAATGCCGGCGTGGTTGAGCAGCAGGCCGCGCGCGCCGCCGGGCCACGCCAGCGTGATGATGGCAGAAGTCTCGCCCTTGATGCGCTCGTCACCGGCGTGAAAGCCGTCGGCGAAGAGCCACTCCGGCTCGCCCAGGATGAAACGCACGATATCGAGAAAGTGAATGGCGTCCTCGACGATGAGCACGCGCGGACGGCCCCACAACCACGGCCACAGTTCCCAGCGTAGCGGACCCACACGATCAATCTGCACGTACGTGAGGTCGCCCAGGTCGCCGCGCTGTTTTAAGGCGTAGACCGACCGGAATGCCTGGTCCCAGCGCCCGTTCTGGTTGACGGCCAACCGCACACCGGCTTCTGCCGCTTCGCGCACCATAGACTCTGCTTTGGCGATGTCGTAAGTGAGGGGTTTCTGGCAGAGCACATGCTTGCCCGCAGCGATGGCGGCGTCGACGAGTGGCGGGTGCGTGATCGTGGGCGTTGCGATATCCACCACCGCAACCTCCGGCGAATCCAAGAGCGCTTCCAGCGACGGAAACGCCGCGGTTTCAAAGTCCGCGGCCAACGACTCCGCCTTGGCTGCATCCTCATCATAGATACCCGCGACGCTAAAACCGGCGCTGCGGTAGGCCGGCAGGTGACCGGCGCGCGCGATGCTGCCCGCTCCAATCACACCAATGCCGTAGTCGCGCTTGGCGGGGAGATGCGGCAAGTAGTCAAGCGGCTCCGGAGAACGTGGCATAGTCTAGTCCTTTAGAGAGCATCATGGCATGGGCGTAACGCTGTGCACGTAGCCGCCGTCCACGCAGAGAATCTGTCCGGTAATGTAGTCCGCCTGGGGCGAAGCGAGATAGACGACGGCATTGGCGATATCTTCTGCTTTACCCATCCGGGCGCGGGGCGTGCGCCGTATCCACGCCGCCTTGCCTTGTGGCGAGGCGGGCCAGCCCGGCGTTGAGACGGCACCGGCGGCAATGCAATTCACCGTAATCCCCTGTGGGCCAAACTCGACCGCCAGCGCCTGCGTCAATGTGTTGAGCGCGCCTTTCGCCACGGTATAGGCGCTGGTCCGGCGCTGAAACACGAGACTATGGGATGAGCTGATGTTAATGATGCGGCCTCCCGTCTCTCGCGTCCGGCCTTCCGACTGCTGCTGTCGGCCTTCCGCCCGCTGCGCAAGCATGATCTTCAAAGCTGCCTGCGTGCAGTGTACGACGCCATCCAGGTTCACCGCAAAGACGCGTTGCCAAGCGTCGAGAGGATAGTCGGCGAACGAGCCGTGGTGCGTGCTGCCGATAGCCGCGTTGTTGACCAGAATGTCCAATCTGCCAAAGTGCGCCCGTAACTCTTGGACCATGCGCTCTACAGCGGCCCGGTCGCTCACGTCGGCGTGAAGCGGCAACGCCCTGCGTCCCGCCCTGGCGACAGCTTCCTGTGTAGTCTCGGCGCCTTCCCGATCGGTGTGGTAATTGATGCCCACGTCCGCCCCGGCGGCAGCGAGCGCGACTGCGATCGCCTTGCCGATCCCTTTAGATGCGCCGGTCACCAAGGCGACAAGTCCATCCAGTTCCATTGTGCCCCGCCCTTCTCCACGCATAGCCAAAGGGGTGTGTGACGAGTTACAGCCAACTGCGGTTCATGGTTCGACAAGGGCTTTTTGAAGCCCAGGCTTCGAGAAGCCCACTCACCACGAACGGAAGAGAGAAGTTCACCTCAAGAATTGTCTCAAGAAAGCCAGTATCCGTTCGTCCTGAGGGCTGCGCGAAGCCTGGGTCATACCAAAACCCCTGTCGAAGGACAAATGGATACTCTTCTCACACGCACTCTAAGGCAGGTCGGCGCCTACTTCGAGCGGACGCAGGTTACAAACCTGCGCTACCGGAAGAGTTCCTTCCTCAACTGAGCTAACAATACGAGTTTCCCCGACGTCTCGCTACCCCTGAGTCCTCTCCCGATCTCCCTGTCTGCTGATGATGCGCTGCGTGTTCTATAGCCAGTGGGCAAGCGGCCATAGGGTGGCCGAGCGGGTAAAGCTCGCGTCGAGTAACGCATCCGTCTCAGTTATCGGATCATGGCCGTAGCGCCGCAGGAATTCCGCCTCGATTTGCTCTTCCAGCGCGGTTGGTTCGGTTAAGGGCAGTTCGACCCACGCGTTGCCGCGGTCGGCGCTCTCGCGCACTGCCAAGCAGAGCTCGTAGTCGCGCACCCCTTCCGTGACGCCGTATTGGGGTTGGCCGCCTTCTGTGACGGCCCGGTGGAAGCTCGTGAGAATGTCGGCTTTCGCCGCGTCATCTTGCGTGGCGATGCCATAGCGCTTGTAAGGGTTTTCCCAAATCACCGGCGGGTCGGTGGCAACGGACAAAGACGCAAACACCCGTGCGCCGTCTTGCTCCGTATAGTGCTCCTGAATTGGAAAAGTAAGCGACTGGTCTTCCAGGTATTGCACGAGCATGTCGCGGCTGAGGTTACCTTTCGTCCCCTCAATCTCCCAGCCGGTGGGGAACGTAATGTGGCTGGATGGAAAGACGCGGGGCGGCTTCTCAAAGAGACACGCTACGCCGTTGGCAAACTCGATCACCCCGGAATCCCATTTAAGGGAGCGCTCCGGCTCGCCGCCGTACGCGACGTAGGGCTCGGTCGGTACCTCGCCGCAGTAGCCCAGCACGCGCTTTGCGGGAGCGTCAACCAAAGCGCGAATGCCGCTGAAGGCGTGATACTGTCCCGTCTGATACCAGAGCCGGGCGTGGGTGACCTCGCCAAGCAGCCCGGCGTCGATGATCTGGCGCTTCAGCCGCTCTCGAGGCCAGAGCCACACCTGTTCCGCCACTTCCCAGAGCACACCGTTTTCCCGGCAGGTCTCAGCAATGGCGGCGGCGTGGCGGCGCGTCAGCGCAACCGGAATCTCCGTGATGATGTGGCAGCCGTGGCGGGCAGCGGTGAGCGCCATCACGATGTGGGAGTCCTTCGGTGTCAGGCTGAGCACCACGTCCGGCTGCTCGTTGGCAAAGAGTGTACGCACATCCGCATACTGACCGGGTACGCCGTAACGGTCGCCCACCTCCGCCAGCACGTCAGGACTGCGGTCGCAGATGGCGGCAAGCTCGTAGTGGTCGGTGAGCCGTGCGATCGTTGCCAAGAAGTGCCGCGCCCGCGAGCCGGGGTCCGCGCCGACGCCCAGTACGGCAATGCGGTGTTTTCGCGTATTTTCGCTCGCAGTACCCATGCTCACGCGCCGCCAGTTTCAGCCAGGAAGGCCGCGTAGTGCTCCAGCGGCTGCGAGAGGTCGTCATCCAGTTCCGTGACCACCAGCCGCGCCCGCGCCGTGCGCGGAACGCCCGGCTCCAATGTGCCGCCAAAGAGCGAGAGATAAAGCGGGTTGTGCTTGTGAAAGCGGTCTCGCGCATCGGGACTGTCGTAGCCGCTGGAGACGGCAAAGCAGTCCTCAGGGCACGACATGAGCACGGCAGCCACGCGCTGTTGGCGGTCTGCCTGGAAGCACACCGGCAGCTTGTACCGTCGCACCGGCGAAAAGCGGGCAATGTCCCGCCAGCGGCCGTCCACGCTGATGCCCACGGAGTCTTCATCTCGGGGGTAGGCCAGCACGCCGCCGCGAAAGACGGGATTGACGTTCACCGGCGCCAGTTCCGGCTCGTCGGCAAAGCGGCCCGGTTCATCCTCCAGCTCGAACCTATCGCGCGCCAAATAGACGTGCGGCACGTGAACGGGATCGAAATAGCAGGCCAGCAACGTCTCGAAGTCGTGTGCCTCCGCGTTTGGCGTGACGGTGACGGTCATGTCAACCGTCGCCGGTTCTAGGATGGCGTAGCGGATTGAGACCTCAGGATGTCCGGGGTCTTGCAGTGCCCAACGCAAGGTCACACTGTTAGCGTCCGCCTCCACGTTGCGCTCGCCCTGGCGCGGGTTGCCGAGGTCGCTATCCATGCCGGTGGCGGCATCGCCCGCCGCATGGTGCATGAAGCGATAGAGGTTGAGGATGGCGTAGAGCGGATGCACAAACTCGATGCCGGTGGCCTTGTGTACAAGGTGGGTGAGACCGTGATGCGGAAACTCGTTGCCGGGACGCAACGTGCCCCGAATCTCGGCGGTCTCGAAAGCATAGACCTTCTCATCTGAGCGATAATCCAGTGTGGCCATATATTTGACTTTCCTTTCGCGGTCAAGAGTGCCGGCAAATTCGCTCGCCTCGCAGGACGATGCGCTTCTACAGTAGCACACGGCGGCACTTTGCCTTGGTGTAGCCTTAAGAACACGACCGAACGGCTTGGGAATCCCTCAATACACTGTGCCATTTGAAGCGCGTCTTGCTGCTACAGGAGAATTGTCCCAGCCGCCGATTGCGCCCCAAACAATCATACCGGGGTTGCAGGAGGGGATCCCGCAGCCCCGGTAACTCGCCCCACAGTAGGGTGTTTCGAGCTCGATCCAGCGTATACGGACTACGCTTGGGAGCTAAGACATTGCGGCGTCGAAGATTGCGTTTGTCTCCGCCGCCATGTTCTGCAGTCCTTCCTCCACGCTGACAGCGCCGGAGAAGATCTGCGGATTCCATGCTCCCATGGGACCCAGCATCTCGCCCCAGGACACGATGTCGTGGGTCGGCAGGTTGGTCGTCCACTGGAACATCTCGAAGGCGGCGATGCGGTTCGCGGGCCCGTCGGTGACCTCCGGATCGTAGTAGAGTTGGGCCGAGTCATCGCGGGCCGGCCGCAACACGTCCGCCCGCGCCAGGATGTCCTGCGAGTCCTTCGTCATCATGTTGGCGAAGACACCCCACGCCTGATCGGGGGACTTGGAGTTGGTATTCATGCACCAGCCGACGATGTTGGTGGTGCCGCCCGGATTGCCGGTATTGGGCGAAGACGCCACGTAGCCGTAGTCCCAGGTAAATCCGGAGCCCGGCCAGGCTTCGTTCAAGAACTTCACGTTATTCGAAGCGGCCGTCCACAGAGTGACCTGGCCGCTGCCGAAGAGCGCAAACCGGCCGCCGCGGCCCGCCATGCCCTGGCTCAAGTCCGCTATCTGCTCCCGCGTCGGCGAAACGCGATGTTTCAGCGCCAAGTCCACGCAGAAGTGCCACGCCTCGATCGATTCCGGGCTATCGATGACGCAGCGCAAATCGCTATCCAAGAAGTCGCCGCCGTTGGCGCGCACATAGTTCAGCCAGCCCTGCTCGAGGGCGTCGGGCGCGAACGCGCCGTAGCGCGTGACGTTGTCGCCCTCGCGCTCGGTGAGTTTGATGGCGTACTCCTGCAGCAGGTCCCAATTCCAGTCCGTACCCAGTTCTGACGGCACGGCAAAACCGCCCTCGTTGACGGCGTCCTCGTTGAAGAGCGTGATGATGCTCGTCATCATGCCGGGCACGCCGAACATCTTCTCGCCCTTGTAGGTGTAGAAGTCGATGCCGGTCTTCCAGGCGTTGGCGGCAAAATCCTGGGCGATGGGGTCGGCCTTGAACTGCGCGGTGATGTCGGCGGGGATCTCCTTGTTCGACCACGCGAAGTAGTTGACGCTGTTCATCAAGTAGATGTCCGGGCCCGTGCCGCCGACGAAGGCAGCCTGCAAGTTGTCCCAATAGCCGGAGACCGCTTCCGCGGACACGCTGACATTGGGATTGGCTTCCGAGTAGTTCGCGCCCATTTGCTCGACGGACGCCACCGGGTCCGGCCACCAGACCCAGATATTGATCTCGGCGGCCTCGGCCTGGGGTTGCTCGGCGGGTTTTTCCGCTTCTGCCTCAGCCGGCGCTTCCTCGGCCGGCGCGGCCGTGCCAGCCTGTCCGCACGCGACAAGCAAGATTGCGGTTAGTGCGGTGCCGCCGCCTGCGAGAATCTGGCGGCGTGTCGGTTGTAGTCGAACGGAACGGTCATTTGTATCCACGATACAGTTTTCTCCTTTTTTGCAAGAGTCATCTCTGTACGGGGTCATTGCGCGTTCGAGACACCACGGTACCGCACCGGATGCCTGCTCCGTGTAGGGGATCTCCTTTCGCTAAGCTGTTGCCAAACTACGTTACTGTGGCAATATTATGGTGTACAATTGAGCTTGTCAACCACTTTTAGCCTAAGAAGAGAGAAGTGGGCCAGTGACGGCTTGCTGACAAGCCCCTTTTGCGCTAAAGAGTCTGTGCCAAGGCCCTGTCGACTACTAATGGAGGGCTTCTCAATCCTTCGCGAGGTTCAGGGACGGCAAGGTTACAGCGGAGGCTAGAAGCTATCTCATAAATCGGCTCGCCATGCCGATTTGTGCTTCGACAGGGGCTTTGCGCAGCACTCAGCACGAACGGATTGTTGGCGCTTCCGTTCGCCCTGAGCCTGCCTGTCCTGAGCTTGCCGAAGGGTCGAAGGGCAGGTCTGCACAGTGCAATGTATTTATGAGATGAGTTCTAGTAAAGCTTCCGCTGCTTCCAATGCCAGGCGAAGTGAAGGTGCGGCCTATCGCAAGCGCGCGCCTAACCGCGCGGCCAGCGGCCCGTAAGCGGCGGCATGTCGGGGAAGGGCGCGTGGGGCGCGGTCTGGTACCAGTACGCCACCGAGGCAATGTCGTCGGTGAGGGGCTCAAACTTCTTGTTCAGCCACCAACCGAGGGCCTGCACGGTCACTTTCAAGTCTTGTTTGAAGCGAATCGGGTCCAGGATGTGCCAACGGTACATGCCGTGGAGCGGCACCTCAACCGGATCTTGTTTATAGAGCGGGTAACCGAGGAAGGGCGTGGAGAATGTCCGGTCGCCGAAATTCCACGCTCCGCCAAAGTAGTCTTCCGTGCCCGTGCCGCAGATGGTCGGATGGTCGGTGTCGCCGTCCATATAGAACTTCACCTCGCCCTCGCCCCACCAGCCATTGGAAAACTGCGACCACGCGATGAACGTGCCGACGTACTGCCCCTGTCCGGATACGCCGTCGAGGAGCACGTGCTCGGGGTATTCGCGGGTGGTCATGGACCGCCGCCACTGGGCGTGGAAGTACGCCGCGTTCTCCGGCACGGGCGCTAAGGCGTAGGTGATCTGGTAGTAGAAGCCCGGAATCTCCTCCCAATACTCGTTTTCGATGGTGATGCGCGCGCTCCGGCGGAAAGGCATGGGCCAGTAGGAGTTAAAGCCGCCCGTCGGATTCACGGCGATGGGCAGGGAATTCACGTCGTACCGCAAGCCGTGGCCGTTGCAGAAGAAGTCGCCCAGCGGCACCTCGACGGAAGGGGTCTCTTCGCCGTCCCAGTAGCAGCGCAAGATGGTACTGCGATACGCCTGAGGCCGCACGGTGAGCCAAATGTGCTGGATGGTGCCGGGCCCTTCGATTTCGGCCAGCGTCGTGGTAGATTGCGGGGGCAGCGCGATCTTGGGCCGCACCTTCCAGCCCGGACCCAATAGCGAGGCCGCGCTGTTTTCGTCAGGTATGGCTTTCGCGCCGCCACCCCGTTCGCCATTGGGATTCTCCGCCGAAATCGAGCGCGTCTCGGCATTTGAGAGCAGCGCTATGTTGTGTAGGCCCGTTTGCAATCCGTCGAACATGGTCGATTGTCCTCTATGCGCTGGTGGTCACGTGGGTTAATGCGTTCACCAAGACTCTAGCATGAAGAGACATGAGACTATCTGCCATTCCGGTGCACGTGGCAGGAATCGCTCTCAACATAGATAGACTCCCGCTTGCGCGGGAGTGACGAGTAACACGCTTGTAGGAGAGGCCGCCACGTCCGTCATTCCCGCGCAAGCGGGAATCCATCTTCTCTGGATTGCGGAATCACAGCCCCAAATCACCGTTGCAGTACACGTACCCAAGAGCGGGGGACAAGCCCCCGCGCTACAAAGACAAGGGCCGACTTGACCGTCATTCCCGCGCTGAGCCTGCCGCGCACTTGCTACCGGCCGGGAGTCCAGCTTCCAAACCAAGATGGACTCCCGCTCTTGCGGGAGTGACGACTAGATAGCCGGGGGTTTTAGAGGGACGGAAGTTGTCTATTAGAGGCGTTGACGCCATTGCGCCAAGGTGCCCTTGAAACAACCACGCAGACACTTAAGTGTCTGCCAGCGACTTCAGCAACTCCAGCGCCGTTGTCTCCATGGCCTGCGCCGTGCCGGGGCCGCCGATGGCCGAGCGTGACGGCCAGGTCTCATACGCGCCTAGGGCGAGTTGTTCGTCGCTGGCCACGTACCCCAGATAGTCGTTGGCCAGGCTCATGACGAACTGGGGTGCAAACGGGGAGCCGGCTTTCACGGCGAGACCTATCTCCACGAAAATCTCGCCGGGCAGGGCGGCAAACCCCGCCGGACCCACGCGCAGCGCCTGCACCGTAGAGGTCAGGATCTGCGGCATGGTGTGCAGTACCTTGATCTCGCGGGCGTAGGCCGGCGCCCAGCGCGGGTAGATGGGCTGTCCGGTCACCGCGGAGAACGGCCCCTCGGTGTAGGCATAGTCGCCGCTCAGTACCTTGTCGGCCACGGCCACGTCCGCGTCGGTGGTCTGCTTGCGCGCGAAATCGAACGCGCCGACCGCCGCGCCTAACGCCACATGGTCGTGCATTGTCATCAGTTGGATTTCCGTGAGAGCGTGACCGGCAAGCACCTTGGCCATGCGCGCTGCCTGGGCGTGGCCCCGGTTGGGCCACGGCTCAAACACGTTTGTGTTGTTGATGTTGCCGGACGCGCCATTGAAGAGCAGGCCCACGGTTTGCGGGCCGAGCAAGTGTTGGATGGCGCGGAAGAAGTGCCCGAAGTAGTCGGCAGAAATCTCCGCGCCAGAGTCCGTGCCCACGTAGTGCAGCGCGTAGTTGCCCAGCACGGCGATGGGCTCGCCCGCGCTGCTCTCCACGTAGCAGAGCGTGAAGTCCGCGTCGGTGGTACCCGCAGGCTCAAGCACATCAGGATTCCCAACGCCGGGATTGAAGTGCACCTGTCCGTTGCCCATGTGGTAGCGGCGGTTGAAGACGATGCGCGGTTCCGCCACGCTGGCAAAGCCGATGCGGGCCGGCTGTAGGTGCTGCGCGGCGATCTCCACCGCGTCGGCGATCTTGCGTGTCGCCCAGGCCGTGTACTCGGTCTGTTCCTCCATGAACCCAATGGTCACCGTAGCAGGCGCGGAGTGCGTGTGGGTGGCAGCGATGAGCACGTGGTCGGGCGGAATCTGGGACCGCTCGGCAATACGCTCCTTTACTTCGTCCATCATGCGGCCCGGCATCATGGTCAGGTCGCAGAGGACGAAGGCGATTTTGCGCGCGCCGTCGTCCAGCACCAGCGCCTTCGCCAGCAGTTCGTCGTGTACGGCATCCGCGAGGGTCACGTCGCGAAACGCGCCACGCATGGGAATGCCCAGCCAGGGCGTGATATTGGCCGTAGCCGCGCCTGCGCGCAGTTGGTCAGCCATACCGAATATCCTCCGCTTCTGATTCCACTTATTGCTAGGGCGTGTCGTCAAAGTAGTT
>JAAXIC010000046.1 GCA_012270555.1 Chloroflexota bacterium | reverse complement strand
ACCTGCGCTACCGGAAATGTAAGGCAATGAGAGTGCCATGTTCCTTGCCAAGAATGTTAATGCGACAACATTGGGGACAAGCCCCCGCGCTACATGGAGAGAACTGGCGCTCCCCTCCGCGTTTCGATGGCAAGTCGCCAGGTTTTTCTCTCAGTCCCGCTCGCAAAGCCGAGAACTGCGACATTTGGCCACACAAGATACTTACCGCATGCCGAAGAGCGGCTGGCCTTCCACGCCAATTTCCAGGCGGTACACTGCCCCGGTCTCGGTTTCCGTGACGTAGAGCGAGTCTTCCCTGAAGGCCACGTTCGTGGGATTCTTGCCCGGCATCGGCAATTCTTCAATCACCTCGCCGTCGGGAGCAATCACGGCCACCGCGCCTTTGCCGTAATGCGCGACGTAGAGGTTGCCGTCCGCGCCAAAGTCCATGCCGTCCGGCCCGACGCCGCCTTCCATCTGCGCGTACAGGCTGCGGTTGTTGGCGCTGCCGTCGGGGTTCAGCGTAAAAGCGTGTATGCGGCGCGTAAACGTCTCTGCCACGTAGAGCGTCTCCTCGTCGGCAGAAAGGCAAATCCCGTTCGGGAACGCCAGACCCACGGCAAAGACAGAGATCGCCCCGTCGGTCCCCACGCGGAATACGCGTCCCACCGGCTCTTCCAGTGTCGACCCTTTGGGATCGGTAAAGTAGCAATTGCCCTCCCGATCGAGAATGAGGTCGTTGGGGCCCCGGAACGGCTTATTGTTGAACGTCTCCGCCACCACCGTCCACGATCCATCGGGCGCAAAGTCGAGTATCTGCGCCAAGCCGTTCTCCGCCACGATCAGGTGGCCGCTCCGGTGCAGGCGTGAACCGCACGGGACGCCGCCCGTCTCCGCAAAGATCTCCACGTGCCCGTCCTGCGTCACCTTGCTGATGCGTCCGGCATCGCACTCCATGACGTAGAGACTGCCTTCGCGGTCGAATGAAGGGCCCTCAGGAAAGTTAAAGCCTTCGGCAACCAGTATGGGAGGCGCATCGGTCTTCATGCGAAAGCATCCTTTCTCCAAGGTGACGTTGCGCAGATTTCCGCGCTGGCATGGGATGATTGAGTGCTACTGCTCTGCAGCGTCTTTACCGCGAATGTGCGCCGCCGGTCCCAGCGGACGCGAGAGATCATATTCCAAAAGCTCCGGATGGCGCTGCAGAAACTCCTGCACACGCGTTCCGCCCAGGCCCTTGAAGCCGAGCAGGAAACCGCCATCAATCAATAAAGTGTGCCCGGTTACGAAACGCGCCTCCGCAGAACAGAGGTACAGTGCCCCCTGGGCGATGTCCTCAGCGCGGCCGACGGTAGGAAGGACATTCCAGAGGATGTTGCGCTCGTGCCATATGGGATCGTCGGCGTTTTCTGCTCGCATTTCATCAGACGGAATAGCCCCCGGCGCAATGGCGTTGACGCGGATGCCGTCACCGCCCAGATCAAGCGCCATTTGCTTAGTAAGCTGAATGAGCGCAGCCTTCGCCGTCTCGTACGTGGGGTAGCCGGGGCTTACCTGGAAGCCGTGCACCGAGGTGAGGTTGAGGATCGCGCCGCCGCCCGCCGCGCGCATGTGGGGCACGGCGTACTTGCTGGCAAGAAACGGCGCTTTGAGCAGCACGTCAAAGCTCGCGTCCCAATCCTCTTCGCTCAGCTCTTCAATCGAACCCCGCCGCTCCCAGTGCGCGTTGTTTACCAGGATGGTCACGCCGCCGTAGCGTTCCACCCCCGCCGCTACCATCTCGCGATTGCCGGCATCCGTGCCGACATCCGCATGGAAGAACGACGCCTCGCCGCCGTCACTGCGAATAGACGCCGCCACCGCTTCGCCCGCCTCGTCCTGGATGTCAGCGATGAGGACGTTCGCCCCCTCCGCCGCAAAGCAGCGCGCGATCGCGCGGCCGATGTTGTTGGCGGCGCCGGTGACGATGGCTGTTTGATCCTGCAAGCGCATGGTGCGTTAGGGTCCTCCAGCGGACGATTTCGAGCGGAGTCTACGGGGTTTCTAGCAAAGCCGCAAGTCGCCAGGCGTTTTCATCCATTAGCGTTGGGGCCGCGAGGCGTCTGCCGGAATTGAGGTAGCCTGTTTGTCTAAATGAATGCTACGGCTGTACCTATTTGAACAAATGGGCGGCGATTTGTCTACCCGCATAGTGACAGAGGACATTCGTCATTTAGGAAATACGCGAGGCGCTCGACCGTCCAGCGGCACCTTGCTTGCCAAATAGACATATCGGGCTGAAGTGCGAACGCACTTTCTTCAGGAAACGTGAGCCACAAGAGTTCAGCCTCAATCTGGATTCCAGCGTGCGCCGGAATGACGTAGAAAATCGCTTGCCGTCTATGCGCGCGGACGACTATTCTGCAACAGTGGTCTACACAGGAGCTACCATGCCGTACTTCCGCGTCATTCTCGCGCTGTGTGCCTCCGTGGCAATCATCAGCAGCGCCTCGATCCTCATCAAGCTCGCCGACGCGCCGGTGCTCATTATCGCCGCCTATCGGCTCGGCATCGCCGCGCTTGTGCTGGCGCCGCTCACGCTCACGTTGCGCAGACAGCACCTCAAAGCGCTGAGCCGCCGCGACTGGCTGGTGGCGGCGGTGGCGGGCAGCTTCTTAGGCCTGCACTTCATCGCCTGGATCGCCTCGCTGGAGTATACGTCCGTCGCCAGTTCCGTTGTGCTCGTTACGATCAATCCTATTTTCGTGGGCCTGGGCATGGTGATCATCTTTCGTGAACGGCTCCACCCGCTGCTGGTGTGGGGCATCGCGCTCTCGGTTACCGGCGGCATCCTCATCGGCTACAGCGACTTTCAGGTGGAAGGACAGGCACTGTTCGGCGACGCACTGGCGTTGCTGGGGGCGGTGTTTCACTCCGGCTACTTGCTGCTGGGACAGCGGTTGCGGCGACGGCTCGATCTCCTGCCATATATCACCGTGGTCTACGGCATGGCGGCGCTGCTGGTACTGGCTGCGGCGGTGGTGACGCAAGAGTCTTTCACCGGCTATGCTCCCGCAACCTACCTGTCCATGGTGCTGCTAGCGCTGGGACCCCAACTGCTCGGCCACACCGCCTACAACTGGACTCTGCGCTACGTGTCCGCAGCCGTCGTCGCCGTGGCAATCCTGGGCGAGCCGGTGGGCGCGAGTATCCTGGCCTACTTCATTCTGGACGAACATTTGACGCTGCTCCAAGCCGCAGGCGGGGGTTTGGTCCTTCTGGGCATCTACCTCGCTCTGCGCACACAGAGGCGGGCATGACAAGCGAATAGATCGACTCATCGGAATAAACCCTGTTGTATACTAAAGCCAGACGCGCTTACCCAGTAGCAACGAGTAAAGGACATAAATGGTTGACTTGCGGCCGACGGTAAGCTTGGCTGGGTCGTCTGGCGTGGCGTACACCTATTGGGTATTCCCCATTGATTGGGTAGGCAGCAGTGAGCCAGGTAATTACGTCTTTGCAAAACTTGGTGAGCCTTCAGGTTGGGCAATAGTCTATGTTGGTGAGACCGATAACTTTAAGAGCAGGTTAAGTGCGCACAGAAGTAATCAGGAGATTATGCGCTTTGCACCAACGCATGTCTTGGCCCACGTGAATGGCAGCTCAGTAAACAGGTATTTGGAGGAACGTGACCTGATAGAAGCACTTCTTCCTCCCGCGAATAAACAGAGTTAGTCGGAGGGAGCAAATTGGAAACCTACGAGCTTTGGATTTCTGTTGTTGCCACCGTTGTGTCCGCTTTTGGTGTCGGAGTTGCAATCATAATCTTTATCAGGCAGGGCGAGAACGCCATCCGGGAAGATAATCGCGAAATGCGGAATCACATGTAAGAGATATATCAACGCGTATCTCGGATAGAAGGCGCTGCCGACAGGCCAAAGGACATTGGCAGGCCAAGCGAGGAATGACAGGGAGCGTTTAGCCGACCAAAGTCCATGCAATAGCCCAATTGCCCCTCAAATCCCATGCTTCTCTGCCACTGCTACGAGCAGGTATACTTACAGTCACCAAGAGAAGGCTCGGCACACCTCAAGTTCATCCCGCATAAGGAAATCTCCTCGTGAACTGCATTGTCATCTGTCTCGACACATTTCGCGCCGACTGCATCCGGCACTTGGGCGCGCCACACATGGAGACACCCACCCTCGACGCCATGGCGCGGGACGGGGTCTGGTTCGAGAACGCGTTTGCCGAGGCGCTGCCGACCGTGCCCGCGCGGCGCTCGCTCTTTACCGGCATTCGCGGCTTTCCGTGGCGCTGGACGATTGACACCACCGGCTCCTCGCCGGGCGCGCCGGGCATGCCGGGCTGGCACGGCGTGCCGCCGCACCAGCAGACGCTGGCCGAGCGGCTCTCCCGCGCGGGCTATGCGACGGGCCTCGTGGCCGATACTTATCACCTCTTCAAGCCGACAATGAACTTCACCCGCGGCTTCATGAATTGGGAGTTCTTTCGCGGGCAGGAGGCCGATCCATACCGTTTAGGCACCGAAGAGGAGCTCCAGGCCGAGCGGTATACCCACGCACCAGACAAGGTGCCGTTCGGATTTCGCCAGTGGCTTTGGAACGTAAAGGACCGCCACACGGAAGAGGATTTTACGTTTGCCAAGTGCATGCGCCGCGCCATTCAGTTCATCGAGGACAGCCGCGACCACCATCCGTTCTTTCTGTGGGTCGACTCGTTCGAAGCTCACGAGCCCTGGCACCCGCCCTTCGAATACGCCGACGCCTATATGGAGGCGCCTTGGCAGGGCATCGAACCAATCAACCCCCGCGGCGAGCCGCTGAACGCGGCGGAAGAGGAGCGCGTCAAGGCGCTCTACTACGGCTCGCTTACGTTCATCGACAAGTGGATGGGCGTGTTGCTCAACCACCTGGCGGATACCGGCCTGCTGGACGAAACCATCATTGTCTTTACGTCCGATCACGGCACGCAGATGAACGAGCACGGTGAATTCGGCAAGAGTCAACGCCACATGAATGCCTACAACACCCGCGTGAACATGCTCGTGCGGCATCCGGCAGGCCCGCGAGACACCGTAATCACGCCCTTTGTGCAGCACATCGACGTGGCGCCCACGGTCCTCAACTGGCTTGGCGTGCCCCACGACCGCCTGGACGGCGAAAATATGTGGCCGCTGGCTACCGGTGAAGGTGATATCTTGCGCGATTGGTCGCTCACCGTTTGGGGCTACGAGGCCAGCGTCCGGGACCACACCTGGAACGCGGTGGTGAACATCCAGGAAGCTGACCCGCAGTGGAAGCTTTACCGCATCGACCAAGACCGCGACAACTATGACGACGTTGCCGCTGAGAACCCTGGGGTGGTCGCACTGCAACGCGCCCGCCTGGAAGGCTTCTTGGGCGAACCCCTCCCGGCCCGCCTCCCCGGCCAGCATCCAGGCAGCGCGTATCCGCTCATGGACTTCAACGCGGCACGCGCACGCAATGAGTGACCAATTGTGCTGGTTGTCAAAGCGGTCATAGTTAAGCGAAGCATACATGACGCTCGGGAACAGTCGACTTATTAAAGAAAAGCGGCACTTTCCTTAATAAAACGCATCCAACAGCGTCTTATTTAACGCTCCGTTCATTGTCTCCGCTTGCCCTGCGCTCTAGCACAACAGCCGCTTTGTCCGCCAAGCCCGATAGGCAAAGAGCACCGGCAGACCCAGCACGAAGAGCCGTCCCACTACGCCCCAGAAGAGATGGCGCTTGTAGGTGTATTCGATCTCGTCGCGCACGGTGGTGAGGCTGTCCCCCCTCTCTATGAATGCATGCCGGTGGTCCCAGTGCGTGAACGGGCCGCTGATTTGCCTGTCGGCAAAGCCTGCCTCGCTCACCCCATCGATGACGGCGTGCCAGCGGATGGGAAAGGGGCCGAGCCAGAGCGTAAAGCGGAGTTCGTCACCGGACGAGAGTATCTCCGGCCCGTCCTGAATCCGCACGATCATGGGCGGCGGCGTGATCTCGACGAGGCTCTGTCGTCTACGGTGGAAGTGGGACACCTTCTCTTGCGGCGCGGCAAGCGTGAATTCGTGCTTAAATGCCATCAGCGGCCCGGCGCAAATGAGCGCAGTGCGTCGAGGTAGGAAGCAACATCCGCGCTGTTGTTATACAAGTGGATTGACGCGCGAACGCGCCCGTCGCCACCCCACGTGTGTACGTCTTTCTCAATGAGGGCATCGCGCACGTCTTCGGAATCCTCGCAAGCGATAGAAACGTTGCCCGCCCGGCGCGGCCGCTCCACCGGCGTCATCACCGTCCAGCCCTGACCCTGCAGCCCCTCGATGAGTTCGTCACCCAGAGCCTCCACATGCGCGCCAATGCGGTCGGTGCCGAACTGCTGTAGGTAGCGCACGCCGTTCTCCAGGGCGTAGATCGCCGCATACGACGGCATGCCAAGCTCGAAACGTTCGGCGGTCGGCTTCCAGTCAATCCTCTTAAAGCGATCGTCACTGAGGAAATCACTCACGGAGAACCAGCCCACCGCCCCCGGCGCGAAGTCCGGGAGACGCCCACGGTTCCAGTAGAGGACGCCAGCGCCGTGAGTACCGAGTAGCCACTTGTACGTACTTGCCACGGCAAAGTCGAATTCACTCACATCCACCGGCACCACGCCGAGCGATTGGGTCACGTCCGCCAGCAGCAGGGCGCCGTGGGCGTGGGCAGCCTCGGCAAGGGGAGCGAGGTCGAGCCGCAGTCCCGAAAGGTAGCTCACGTGGCTCACCGCTACCAATCGCGTGCGCTCATCGATCTGCGCGGTCACTTCCTCGGGCGTGAATTGCCAGTTGCGGCTGCGCACCAAACGCACCTCGATGCCGTGCTCTTTCATCTGGATCCACGGCAGTACGGTACTGGGAAACTCCAGGTCGTTGGTCACGATGTTGTCGCCGGGCTTGAAGTCAATGCCGCTGGCAATCAGAATGATGGCTTCCGACGCGCTGCCCACCAGGCCGATATCATCCCCCATGCAATTCATGAGTGCCGCTAGCCGCTGCTTGCACCGCTGTTCGGTGGCTATGTGCTCCGCCCGCCCGGCCTCCGCGCGTGGGCGCTCGCGCACATAGCGCTCTAGCGCCTCGGTCTGCGATTTCAGCGGCGCCGACTCCGCGCCGGTATAGAGATACGTGGCATCTTCCACGCCGATGAAGTCATGCCTTGGCGCGAGTGAATCCATATATGAGTCTCTTCCTTTGGCTTCATTGACAGTGACGGGGGCTAAAGTTCTCGGTTTAATGCTCGCAAGTAAGCGTCGACTGCTAACCCCCAAAGCGGAATGACGGCACGCCTTGGTACGGCGTCTTGATGGAAAAGAGCCCGCCGGCGTGCGGTTCTCGCTCCAGCGCCTCCGCATCCATTTCTTGGGCGGCCGAGGTAATGAATAATACATTCAAATCCGGCCCGCCGAAGGCGCAGGCGGTTACCTGGGTAACGGGGAGTTCGATTTTCTCCAAGAGCGCGCCGCCGTTCGGATCCCAGCGGCTGACGCACGAGCCGCCGTAATGGGCCACCCAGAGCATGCCGTCGCTATCGATGGCCATTCCGTCCGGCAACCCGGCATCTTCCGGCCAGTCGATTATCACCCGCTCGTTGCTGATGTCACCCGTCGCGTTAGCGTAGTCGTAGGCGCGCACATTCTTGCGCAGGGTATCGATGTAGTACATGGTGGTGTGATCAAGACTCCAGATGATGCCGTTCGAGATGGCCACACCGCCGAACATCTTGTGGACGCTCATGTCGGTATCGAGACGGTAGAGGCTGCCGGAGTCCGTGGGATTCTCGTACGCCATACTGCCCGCCCAGAAACGGCCCCCCGGATCGCATTTGCCGTCGTTAAAGCGATTGCCGGGAATGTGGGCCTCCGGAGTGGCTACCAGCGTAAGCTCCTGGCTTTCCAGGTCAAATGACGCGAAGCCGTCCGGGACCGCCAGCATCAAGCCGCCGGAAGCGCGCGTTACCACCGTGCCCACGTGCTGACCCACGTCTATCGAGCGGTTCTCGCCCGTGGCCGGATCGTAGATGAAGAGTTTGGAGCTGAGTATGTCCACCCAATAGAGGACCTGCTGTTCCTCGTCCCATAGCGGCCCCTCGCCTACGAGCGCGTGTTGGTCTACCAAGAGTTCCGGCGTCGTATTCAATTTTGGTCTTTCTCCTCATATGCTCTGTCGTTCAAGATGATCTGGCTACTCTTGATGATAGTCCTTTAACGCCCGCGCTGGCGAACGCCCACTCACCCAGTCATGCTCGTTTCAGACAACTGTTCCGTCCGTAGTCCGTAGAGGCACGATATATCGTGCCCGAACAGGCGGAATAAAATGCAATTCGCCACGCGGCACCTCCATGGCGTACCGATGCCGCATCTACTCTTGCTTGTCTTTCGTCCGTACGGCTTCTATCATGGGGCGAAAGTAGCAACTGACGTACACGACCCAAAACGGAGGAACCCATGCCAGGCCCAGATAAAGTCAAAATCTGCATGATCGGCGCGGGCAGTCTTGCCAATGCCATGCACTACCCGTCGCTGACCGAGATGGATGACGTGGAAATAGCCGCCACGTGCGATCTGGACGCCGAGCGGCTGCAAAACACTGCCGCCCGTTTCAACATCGCCAACACCTATTCTGACTATCGCGAGATGCTCGATAAAGAGAAGCCGGACGGCGTTTACTGCCTCATGCCGCCGCACCACCTCTACGACATCTCGATAAACGTCCTGCAGCGCGGGCACCACCTCTTCGTGGAGAAGCCGCCGGGACTCAACGCCTTCCAGACCAGCAGCATGGCCAAGACCGCCGCCAAGTACGGTGCGCTCACCATGACGGCGTTCAACCGCCGCTTCATTCCCCTTATGCGCGAAATACGCGCTCAGGTGGAGGCGCGCGGGCCGATCATCCAGTTCCAGTCGGTCTTCCTCAAGCACCAATTCACGACACCTGGTGATCTTCCCTACTACGGCGGCGCGACGGACATTCTCAGTTGTGACGCGGTCCACGCGGTGGACGTATGCCGCTGGCTCGGCGGCGGTGAGGTGTCGGCGGTGGCCAGCGACGTGCGCGAGGTGTATGCCGATTATCCCAACGTCTTCAACGCGCTCATTAAGTTTGATAACGGTTGCGCCGGCTACTTGCAAGCCAACTGGGTGGCCGGGACGCGGCGGCACATCTTCGAGATTCACGGCAAGGGCATTACCGCTTACATCGACCCGGACGATACGGCCAGGGTCTATACGGACGGCAACGGCGAGCCGTCGGTGCTGGACGTCAACACGTCAGCCGGCAACGACGCGCGTTACCACGCCTATGGGTTCTT
Organism: Chloroflexota bacterium; assembly: GCA_012270555.1. Classification (GTDB taxonomy): domain Bacteria; phylum Chloroflexota; class UBA11872; order VXOZ01; family VXOZ01; genus VXOZ01. The sequence continues at coordinate 29,210 of JAAXIC010000046.1, read as the reverse complement.
TGGCGAAAACCGCCACTTCATCGATTGCATCAAGACCGGCCGCCAGCCCGACACAAACTTCACCGATGCGACGAAGACCATGGAGCTTGTAGACTCCATCTACCACTCGGTTCTGTAGTGGCTCAAAGGCAACACTCTTAGATACATCTCAATCCAATCCCTGAAGCCGTGCTGTCGTGGAGACCTAATCGGCGAGCAATGGTGGTCATCCTGTCATCGGGATGACAGCGCGTTGCCTCTTGTCGCAGCCGCAAGCGCGGGATCGCCACTTTGGGCGATCTTCACATTCTCTTGGAATGTGCGGTGTATGCTAAGGTTCGTACCAAGCACTGGATGCACGGCTTTCCTCAATGTTGGCCGCATGCTCCCAGCGGAGACGATGCTAGTCGCAATCAGACGGCAGAGCAATTGCCTGACTGTCGCAGGCAGTCGAATTGGGATGCACGTTCCAGTCCAAATCCGCGTGAACTGAGGTAGATTAATGACCAAAGCCTGCGCGATGAGATCGCTAGCGCTGCTGCTGATAGTCTGGCTGGCCGTTGGCTGCGGTGCCGGCGATAGCGGCAGCGCTACAAATGCTGCGACGCCGAAGGGTGACGTTCCGGGAGAGTCTGCGGTTCAAAGCAATACGTCGGAATTCAAGGCCGAGGTGTGGGCAGATAATTGGTTCGCGCTCTACGTCAACGGGGCATTGGTCGGCGAGGACTCGGTGCCGATCACAACGGAGCGCTCCTTCAACGCCGAGACTATCACCTTCACCGCCACGTATCCTCTGACCCTCGCCATCGAGGCCAAGGACTTCAAGGAGACCGATTCCGGGCTCGAGTATATCGGGGAGCGCAACCAGCAGATGGGCGACGGCGGCATCATCGCCCAGATCACCGACCTGAGCACCGGCAACGTCGTGGCCGTAACCAACAGCGCGTGGCAGGTGCTGGTGATTCACCGCGCTCCCCTGAACCCCGAGTGCGAGAATGCGTCAAATCCCGCTACCGCCTGCCGCTTTGAGAAGTCAGAAGCCCCTCCCGGCTGGACGAGCGCAGACTTTGACGCGAGCCAATGGGACACCGCCACCGAGTGGTCGGAAGGCGCCGTGCGCCCCAGGGACGGCTACAACCGGATCCAATGGCACGACTCCGCCCGCCTCATCTGGGGCAGCGACCTGGAAGTGGATAACACCATCCTCCTGCGCCGCACCGTACCTGCGCCCTCATGACGACTCCGCCTTCGAATTACATCAAGAACCCCCGCCAAGGATCCCTGGTGCAGGCCGCGTAAGCCCTCTCTCAGACGAGCAATTGACCCTGCCGGTTGGCCGCTAACGCTCTCAAGAGTCGAAGCATAGCCTCCGACCGGAGCAGCACCAAATTGCCCCAATCATTGTGCTATGCTGAAGCCACCATTTGATGGCGTGTGACTGTGTGCGGGTGCAATCTTTCATCAGTTGTATGCAGTTGAGGTAGCGCAGTGCGAGGCCCCAGTTTCCTGCTTTTAAGCCTGCTGAGAGATCTAGGAGTTATGCGTAGACAAGGGTATTAGGAAATCTCATGGATCGTATTTGGCTGCGATGGTGGGGGTGCGGGGCTTTCGACGTGCGCTTTGGCGACGTGAACATCGCCTTTGATCCCTATCTCTTTGGGAAGAACCTGGACAACGCCGAGCCGATTTACGATTACATCTTCATCAGCCACGAGCACTTCGACCATTGCCATCCCAAGACATTGCGCAAGCTCTGCCAGGGTGAGCGCTTTAAGAAGATGTTCGTGCCGCCGGGCGCTCTGTGGCCGGACGAACCTATTGACGAGAAATACGGCGATGCGGCCTTCTCCCGCGATTTGCCCATCACCAAGCACGTGCCGGCCGACAAGATCCAGGTGATGTATCCCAAGCACCAGAACGAACTGCAGCGCGGCCGGCCGTGGGCGGGCACGGTGCACGTGCGAGAGTTTCCCGGTCCGGACGAGCTCGACCTCGGCCCGCTGCTCGTAGAGACCATCGAAAGCGGTGAAAACCAGCGGCCCGACCTGCCGAACCTGGGCTTTCTCGTGACGCACAAAGCCTTGAATGTCTCGTTCCTGCACATTGGCGACGCGTGGGCCGCTTATCCGGCGATGCAGGCGCTGCGCGGGCGCGTGGACTTTGCCATTCACATGAAGCTGGGTCTCGTGCCGACGAATGCGGAACAGCAAAATACCGAGCTTGAGGACTTCGTGGACTACATCCGGCCCTATGCGCTGATTCCGGTGCACTACCGCACCGATCGCAAAGCGGACCCGGTACCGGAGGGGCACTGGCCGCCGAACGCCAGCGACGTGGGCGCATTCATCGAGTACTATCGTGAAAAGGTGGGCGCGCAGACGCAGGTGCTGCCGTTTACGGCCGGCATCGAATACGCGGTCACGCTGCCGGAGAAGCGGGTGGAATGGCAGTGGGAGTGGGTGAATACGTGGGACGTGCCGCCGTGGCGTGAGGGGTAGCCGGACACTCCATTCGCTGCCACGCCAGCGACACTGCATGTTTCACGTGAAACATCACGCCACATACCAGGCCGCGATCAAAAGGCACACCGAGTATCTCACTGCGCGGTCACTCATACGGTTTCGTAACTGTCACGCCAGCCGCACTTTGTGTTTCACGTGAAACAATCGCGCCGTACGCCGGGCAGCGGCCAAAAGGACGCTCTGTGTATCTCACCGCGCTCACTCTTACGAACTTCCGCAACTATCGCGCCGTCGCACTCCCACTCGCGCAGGGACTGACGATCTTTACCGGACCGAACGGCGCGGGGAAGTCGAATATCCTCGAGGCCATCCACTGCCTGGCCACCGGCCGCTCCTACCGCGCCCGCTCCGAGGCGGAGTTGCGCAGCTTTGCCCCCGACCCGGCGCGTCCCTACACACGGGTAGCAGGCGACGTGACCGCCCGCGAAAACACGACCACGCTGGAAGTGATCTGGGCCGCCGAACAGGACCAGGACGCCGGGTTTAGCAAGCGCATCCGCATCGGCGGCGCGCCCCGCCGCGCGTCCAGCCTGCTGCAGCACCTGCACGTGGTGCTTTTCACGCCCCACGACATTGCCCTGGTAGACGGCTCACCGAGCACCCGCCGCCGCTACCTGGACTACCTCCTCAGCCGCATCGATCCCAACTACCTGCGTGCCTTGCAGGGCTATGAGCACGTCATGGCGGAGCGCAATGCGCTTTTGCGTGCCCTGCGTGAAGGCACAACCCGCGACCAGCGGCAACTGGAAGCCTGGAATCGTGAACTCACAGCCTTGGGCGCACCGGTCATCGCGTTGCGCGCGGCCTACACAGCGCACGTGGCGGAACCCCTCGCCGCTTGCTACGCCTCGCTCACGGGTAAAAGCGGCGAATTGGACTCGCAGGGCGCAGCAGAAAGCCGGCAAGACGCAGAGCGAGGCCCGCGCAGCACAGGGTTAAGCCTGCGCTACGAGTCCACCGTGCCGCTGCCGCCGACCCCGCCTTGCGACGAACTCCGCATCAACGCGCTGCTGCAAACCTGGCAAGCGGACATTCAAGCAGCCTTTGCCGCCACCCTCGCTGAGCATACCCCCCGCGAGCGCGCCCAAGCGGTAACGGTGGTTGGGCCCCACCGTGACGATCTCGCCTTCCTGCGCGGCGACCACCCCCTCGCCGCCTACGGTTCACGCGGCGAGCAGCGGCTCGCGGCGCTCACCCTGAAGCTCACGGAAATAGCCCTGCTCCATGCCGAATCCGGTGAGTGGCCCGTGATTCTCCTCGACGATTTCCTCTCCGAACTCGATGCCCAGCGCCGCCAACACGTCCTCGCGTCCCTTGCGCCCAACGTCCAAGCCTTCGCTACCACCTCCGACCTTCAGCAGTTCTCCCAGGACATCGTGGCTGCGGCCCATGTTCTCCATGTCGGCAACGATACGGTTTCAGGCGCACAATAGCACGGCCTCGAGCACTTACCCCTCACATCCTTCACCTGACACGCCCATTTGGCTCGACCGAGTCCCCTGTGAGCCTGTCTACTTAGCCGAAGTGCTAGGCGAATTAGCTGAATGTACCCCTATTACCCCCTCTCCTTGCGAGACCTTTGCATAACGAGGTCTCAAGGGTAAGGAGTTTCACCCTCTCCTCGGGGAGAGGGCCGGGGTGAGGGGACTTCTTGCACTGCATACTAATCGCATAACATGTACGGTCAATACATACAAGCACCAAAACGGTCAAGAACCGGCTAGTGTTCGAGGCGCCTTCACCCTCACCCTAACCCTCTCCCGTCGAGGGAGAGGGGACTGCCTCGTTGGAACGAGGGTTACGCAAAGGTCTCCTGGGGGAGAGGGTTATTCATCTCCAAAGTGAAGGTTAGGTAAGCGCCACCATTGACTATGCTAGGCTTGTAGGGGAGAGAGGAATACGGATGTTCAAGTCGCTCAAAGACATTCTGCCCGGCACCATCGAAGAGTTGGGCATCTCCGAGCAACTCAAGCGGGCAGCCGTGTTTGCCGCGTGGCGCGCTCTTGCGGCGGACTTGCCTGCCCATGCCCGCGCTGCGCGTCCCAGCCGCTTTCAACACGGTACCTTGGTCGTTGAGTCCCCGTCGTCAGCCGCCGTCCACGAGTTGCACATGCGTACGCCCCAACTTATACGTGACCTGAATACCAGGCTAGGCCGCCCGCTCGTCACCAAGCTCGAGTTCCGCGTACGGGGACGGCGGTCAACCTCCCGCGCCGTGAGCGGAGGTGTCTCTCAGCCCACACCTGATGCTCCGCCCCAAAAGGCCGCTGCGGACGCTGACCCCGATCGCGAACGGCGTTTACGCCAAGCCATCGACCTCATCGAAAACCCCACCGTGCGCGAGCAGGCGCTGGCCCGGCTGGCCGCAAGCGAAAAACAGGAGTCTGACCGCTGCGAGCAATGCGGCACTCATATTAGCGCCCCCGGCCTCTGCCCGCTCTGCCAAGCGGAAGAGGAGCAGGATAGCTCAAAGTGAGACGGGCGCGAATGCAGCTAAGGGTAACGTGTAGCCTATGACGCAAAAGGACTACTACCAAGCCAAGCTCGCCTATGAGATGGACTCTGCGGACCTCTACGAGGCCCTGAAAAGAAACGATCAGATTGTCGTTGTGGATGGCCGTTCCGCCAGCGCGTATGCCCAAGAGCATATCCCCGGCGCTATCAGCCTCCCCCACAGAGAGATTAGCGCCAAGTCAACGAAAGCTCTCGACAGATCGAGCATCCATGTCTGCTATTGTGACGGTATTGGGTGCAATGCCTCGACTAAGACGGCGCTGAAGCTCTTGGAGCTTGGCTTCCAGGTGCGCGAACTGATCGGAGGGCTCGATTGGTGGAAGCGTGACGGTTACGCTACCCATGGCGAGGAGGTATGCACAGAGTCCGGCAAAGAGTGCGGGTGCTGACCGGCTACACGCCCTCGACAATTACCACAATGGCGTCGGCGCATTTTGCGCGGACCTGCTTGGCTGCAGCGAATTCGGGAGAGTTGAACCAGGCCTTCGCTTGCGCGACACTAGCAAATTCCACCACCACGATGCGGTCGGGCGACCAGTCGCCATCCACGGCCTCGGCAGCGCCGCCGCGCACCAGATACTTACCGCCGTATTGCTCAATTGTCGCGGCGGCCTGCTCGCGAAACTCAGCATAGAGGGACTCGTCCGACACTGCGTTGTGAATGATTGCGTAGCCTGCCATGTGAACCTCCATTGTCCAATCTATAGCGTGAACGACATATGCAGATTAGATATTACCACGGAAGCGTGTTATCGCGAGCCCTCTACCTGCACCGTCACGACATCAATGCCGTGATACTTGCGGTGCCGCACCGAAGACGCATAGTGCCGCAGCAGCCAGAAGGAAATCTCGTGCTCCTCCGGCACCTGCGCCTGTTCGCTGAGATGCGTCAGCCGGTCTTCGATATTCTCCTCGTCGAAGACCGCCATGAATTCCAATTCTATTGCCTCGCCGGGGCGCGCCACGATGATTAAGCGCGGCAGATTCTCGGTATCGTATTCACTGCCGGACTGCAAGAGACTCGTCAACGTCTCCTCGCCGGCAGCGCGGAGCCGCTCCGCTGACGCATCGTTCCAGCCGATCTTGGCGGCAAGCTCGCTAAGAAACGCGTCGATCTTGGGCAGAGCGGAAATGTGCAGTGTGGTCTCCAGGCGGGTATGCCGTGCGCTGGTCAGTTCGATGAACAGGGTCATGAGGATCGCGGCCAAAATACCGACGGTCAGGCCGTTGCCGAGTGATGCACCCCAAGTCTGGCCCAGCAGGTCTGCGAGGATGCTCTGGCTCTCCAGGCTCACGCCAATCGCGAGCGCCACGCCTATCACCAGGGCCTTGCGCTGATCAAGTCCGTCCTGGACCACCAACCGCATGCCCTCCACGAAGAGCAAGCCCATTATCATCAACAGGAAGGCACCCATAACGGGACTGGGAATGGTGAGCAGGACAGCCGACGCCTTGGGCAGGACCGCCAGTACGAGCAAGATAATGCCGATGGCATACCCGACCCTGCGGGCGGCGACCCCGGTGAGCGTGATGAGCGTCACCACGGAGGGCGTATAGGCGATAGTGGGCAGTGTGCCGGCAATCCCGGCCAGGAGCGTACCCAGCCCGTTGCTGTTGACGGCGGCTTGGACCAGGCGAAAGTCGGTCGCCGGCGGGCTAACCCGGGAGACCCGCTGGATAACGACGCCATCGCTGCTCATTTTGATACCGACGACGAGACTCACGATGAGAAACGCCGGCAAGAGCGTCCAGAACTCCACGCCCGGCCTCAGATCAAGTCCCGGCCAGGCCGCAAGGTCCGGTGTGTAGAACCAGGGTGCCTCCAACACTCGCTGCGGGTCGTACAGTCCAAAGAGAACGGCGCCCACGCACCCTGAAACGATGCCGATGAGCGGGGCCCACAGCCGCCATATCCCGGTTGCGCGCATGGAGAGCATCGTAGCCACGGCCAACGTAACCAAAGCCACAGCCGGACCCGCGGCCGGCGGCACTTCCTCGGGCACCTCACTTAGCCTCTCGATCGCGATACCCATGACCGTGACCGCAATCAGCATGAGCGCCGTGCCGGAAACGACCGGCGTGATGACGCGCCGCAGCAGCGGCAGCCATTGGGCCAGCGCGAACTGCACGAGCGACGACACGAAGATGAGGCTCGCCAACAAGGGGAGCCCGCCCACCGCAACTGCCAGGACGGCAACCGCTATGAAATGGGGTCCGGCGCCGGTCATGAGCACGTGTCCGGCTCCCAGCCAGCCGGTGCGACTCGCTTGGAGAATGGTGATGGCTCCACCGATGGCCAGCGCCGCAAATATGGCCCACGACAGATAGTCTTCGCTCTGGTCGCCCGCCCGAACAAGCACGGTCACAAACAAGACCGTGTTCGCCAAAGCCAGCATGACGCCCTGCAGCGCGACCCCAAGCGACAACAGGGGCGGGCACGGCGCGTCCGGCTCGTAGCGGATGTAGTCGTTTTCGCGGGCGATCTTCAGCCTCACAATTTAGCGCTGCTCGCTTGCTTGTCACCATAATAAACGGCGCGGCGGCCATTGGCGAGACGGAAAACGCAGGGATGGGCTGAGACGCGAGCGCCAGAGCGCCCAAATCGCTTGTAGTGGATTCTTGTCCATGGAGACCTTTGCATGGCCCGTCATTCCGGTGAAAGCCGGAATCCAGAGCTGCGTATAAAGCCCGTAATGCTTAACGTCATGACTTTATCACCCAGTCCTAGCCTTCCCTCGTCAATTGGGAAGGAGTTTCGCATAGGTCTCCTGGGGAGAGGAAGCTAGGTGTTGTGCCAAGTGAACACGGAGCGGCTCCGATTCCCTCTCCTGGGGGAGAGGGTTAGGGTGAGGGGATCTTCTCGCCTGCCGGCACGGGTTATGCAATGGTCTTCGAGAGGTTTACTTAGCACCCCGACTACAGGTCTAAGCCGAACCCGGACGCGGGGTTTCGCGACTCTATCCGACCCGCCGAGGCTTGAATCAAGCGATAGGGCGCGTGCGCTACGCATACGTGGGCTTGTTCTACGCGCTCCAGGCCGATTATGCTGGCAGAGGCACAGCTTCAACCCGGGAGGATCGGGCTTGGTTGACAATACCTTCTCAGGCGTCCGGCCCATGGTGGTCGACGCGGCCGGCATCAGGTTCGTAAAGAACATCATGGCGCCCACCCGTGACGGGACCAAGCTCGCCATGGACATTCACGTGCCGGCCGGTGAAGGCCCGTGGCCGGTAATCCTCACCTACATCCCGTACCGCAAGGACGACCAGGCGCCGCTCACCGGCATGCAGCACCACTGGGCGCAGCACGGCTACGTCGGCGCGCGCGTGGACTGCCGGGGCACCGGCTCCAGCGAGGGCATGAACGACGACGAGTACCGCCCTGTGGAGATCCGCGACGGCTACGACGTGGTGGAATGGATCGCCGCGCAGGACTGGTGCGACGGCAAGGTGGCGATGACCGGCGGCTCGTACGGCGGCTTCACCAGCGTGCAGGTCGCGGCTCTGGCGCCACCGCATCTGGCGACGATCATCCCGTGGAACTACACCGACGACCGCTACACGGACGACTGCCACTACCGCGGCGGGGCTTGGCGCTGCTACTACGACATCGGCTCGTACGGCTGCTCGATGATCGGCATGAACGCCATGCCGCCGTATCCCGAATACAGTGGCGCGCGCTGGGCGGAGTTGTGGGAGCAGCGCCTGGAGCAAAATTCTCCATATCTGCTCACGTGGCTGGCGAACCAGACTGACGGGGAGTACTGGCGGCCCGGCAGCATCCGGGGCCGCTATCACGACATCCGGGCCTCGGCGCTGCTCATAGGCGGCTGGCGCGACGGCTACTGCAACACGCCGCTACGGACCTCACAGCACATGACCGCGGCGAGCAAGGTGCTCATCGGCCCCTGGAACCACTCGGGCCCCGACTGCGAAACTCCCGGCCCCTCGCTGGCGCGTGAGCATCTGACCGTAAAGTGGTGCGATTACTGGCTCAAAGGCATTGACAATGGGATTATGGACGAGCCGTCAATCAACGTCTACATGCAGACTTTCGATGTCCCGGATCCCGCCCGCACCCTCACCACCGGCTACTGGCGTTGTGAGCCGAGCTATCCCATCCCTGGCGGGCATACGCAGCGGCTGACGCTTGGCGGGGAGCTCACGCCGGATAGTTCATCTATAACCCACGACGGCTACGAAGAATATGAGTATAGACCGTCGGTGGGCATCGCCGGCGGCCTTTGGAGCGCGGGCGTGCCGTTCGGCTTGCCCGGCGACCAGCGCGTGGACGAGGTCTATGCCGCCAACTACACCTCCGCGCCCTTGGACGAGCCGTTGGAGATCATCGGCATGGGCAAGGCGGTGCTCCACGTCAGCTCTACCGCGCCGGTGATGGCGTTTGTGGCGCGGCTCTCGGACGTGGCGCCGGACGGCACGAGCGCACAGGTGACGATCGGTGTGCTGAACGGTACGCGGCGCAATTCGCTCACCGACCCGGAGCCCTTAGAGCCGGGCGCGGTCTACGAGCTGCACGTGGACCTGGACGCCACGGCCTGGCGTTTCGCGCGCGGGCACCGCATCCGGCTCTCCGTCAGCAGCGCGGACTTTCCCAACCTGTGGCCGACGCCCTACGCAGGAACAAACCGCGTGTTTCGTGACAAAGGGCGTGAATCGCGCCTGGAACTGCCGGTGGTGCCTACGCGAGAGGTTGCCGCCGACGAACTGCCTGTCGTGCCCACGCGGGAAGCCTCCGCCAGCGCACTGCCGCCCGACGAGATGGAATACGAGCCGTCCGCCGCGCCGCGCAAATATCCGGAGGTCTCGCCCGGCGTCGTGCCCTGGGAGATCACCCACGACGTGCTGCGCGACCGCACGGGCCTGCGGCTCCACCTCGTGGGCGAGGTCAAGGCCAGCGCCGACATGAAGGTCAAGACGGAGTCGCGCCTGGAGGTCTGGGCCGACAACCGCAATCCCGCCAACATCACCGCAACCGGCCAACACTTCCGCACCATCACCCGCACCGACGGCACGATCAACATCGACACCTCCGCCAACGTCCGCAGCACCGAGGACGCCATCCACGTCGCCCTCGACCTCGACGTCCGCCTCAACGGCCTCCCCCACCACCAACGCAGATGGGTGGAGACGTTCAAGCGGGAATTGCTCTGACTGGCAAGGACTTCCGCAGTGCGAAAGGGATGAGGCGGTCATTCCTCAGAGCCTGTTTACAATCTTCTTGTCTGGGCGCGTAACGTTCGCCCTGAGCACTTCGACAGGCTCAGTACAGGCTTGTCGAAGGGTGAATGGGACCGTGAAAAGTTGGCGAATCGCCGTTTTGTACTTCGACAGGGGCTTCGCGCAGCCCTCAGCACGAACGGCTTCTATTGGCTGGCTACGTAAACTTCATCTCGAAAGAACGTAAACAGGCTCTAAGGACGACGAGCCACGTCCGCTCCACACATGATGGGATCTGACATGTCCGGGAACGAGGGCTCAATCTCAGGTCGAGAACTAACCTAAACGCGATAACCTTCAATTGCATCTCGTCTGGTAGGCTGACTATAGTGGCGTCTCTTGCGCTCCAGCCTCGCGCTAGGATTCTGGCACTGCCGCAAGGCGCAACTTAGAGGACGATTGAACCTTTTGCTTCTCCTGCTAGTCGATTCAGGGCAAGTATAGTCTTACCTATTGATACTCAGCAGTTCGGGTATAATCAGACCGTTATATCACGCTTGGAAGAGCGGCTTCTGCGTAGGCATTATCGAGAGAAGGGAGAGCCAGATCATGGCGCAACAGCCGATAGACGTGGGAAAGCTCAGGCATCCGGTGGAGCGGAGGTTGCTGGGGTTCTGCATCGTGGTGTCCGTCGCTCTGTTCGTTGTCGTTCTGCTGGTTTCGTTTGCCAGGGATGAATTCATTTCAGTTTATATAGACGACGCCCTGGCCACCTACCGCCAAGCCAACCCGGAGGCGGCGAATCTCTCGGACGATGAAGTCATGGAACTCTTGCCGGCGGAAGAACGAGAGACAATCGCACTCATCGAGGAGTATCTCTATCCTTGGATTATTCCCTTGGTGCCGGCGGCCATTGTGCTGCTGGTGGTGTGGTCCTTCGGCAGAGAGTACGGCAACCTGCGCGCCAATGCCGTGCGCATCACGGCGCGGCAGTTTCCGGAAGTCTACGCGCTGTGGGAAGATTTGACACGCAGGGTAGGGATTAAGGAGGTTCCCGACCTGTACACCATCAACGGCAATGGCGCCTTGAACGCGTTCGCGGCCTGTGTGCCAGGATCGCGGAATTTCAGCGCCATCTACTCGGACCTGCTCGAAGCCTGCCTGCGCAACGAGGACTGGGACAGCCTGAAGTTCATCCTGGGACACGAGGCCGGTCACATCCGGCTGGGACACGTCTCGTGGTGGTACATCTTGCTCACGTTTCTCTATAGATTCGCTTTTCCGGTCAACTACCTTATCGGGCTGCCGCTGGGCCGGGCGCATAGAGTACGGCTGCGATAAGGTGGGCCACGCCATCGCCCAAGACCTGGACTGCAAAGGCCTGCTGATGCTTACGGCCGGCAAGCACCTCTACCATGTGACCGACATGGCAGGGCACGTGGAGGAATCGGTAGAGCAGGGCGGCTTCTGGCAGACCATCGTAAACTTCATGTCCACCCACCCCATCCTCGCCTGGCGCGTGAACGCGATCCGCAAAGGGCATAACGGGGGTGTGTTCTTGCGAAGGGCTTAAAATGGCGCTGACATGACGGTCAGGACGGATTCACGGGAGGGTGGAGATTAGCAGAAGTTGGAGTGTAGCGCGGCGAACCGCACTTGACCGGCGGCTGTATTCCTTTCTATAGTGAAGACGCCATAATGGTCAAACTTGTGGGAACTCTTGCATAAAGCAGAATCCCTAGCAGGCAGGTAGCCTTGGCCAAGGCGCATTCACTCCCTCCGCAACCATTCGCCGCATACCCTCTCAATAGAGACACATGGGTTGTCTGCATTCGTTGGAGTGGACTATGCTGACTAACGCCAGTTTCACACTTTGCCCGCGTCTTCTCGGATGGCAAGGATGCTCGGCAGACCAAGTATGAGTGCTAGTACTTGCTTCGACACTTTACGGGAGACCTTGCGTGCCGATTTGGATTTCCACGGCACCAACGGGAGCTATGGTCCCCATGCCTGGCATCCTTTTCCAGCGAAATTTCCACCTCAATTGCCCCGATTCCTCATCGAGCAACTGTCGGAACCGGGTGATGTAGTTCTTGATCCAATGCTCGGCTCTGGAACCACGCTTGTGGAAGCCGTGCGGCTTGGCAGGCGAGCTATTGGTTGCGATATAGACCCGCTCGCTCAGATGATTGCGCGGGCAAAGCTGACGCCCATCGATCCGACGGCGGCCATGGAAACGGGTCTGACTGTACTGAGCGCGGCCCAGAGCGACTACTGGCAGGACGGCCAAAGCCTGCGACAGGACTTCCAGTTGCGATTCGATGGAAAGACTGCCGACTTCATTGACTACTGGTTTCTGCCACAGCACCAGATCGAGTTGTTCTCGCTTCTGCAACGCATTGAGGCGTTGCCACAGGACTGTATACGTGACTTTCTCAACGTGGTATTTTCTTCGACCATCATCGCCAAGTCAGGCGGCGTTTCCCTGGCACGCGACCTGGCACATACGCGTCCCCATAGGGACATGGGTAAGCAGCCAGGTTCGGCATTTGTAGAGTTCGGCAAACGGCTGAAGCGCAATATAGCTGCAATCGGCAACGGGATGCCGCTTGAATCCGAAGAGACCTCTTATTTGAGCGTGAATGGCGCAATGGATTCGAGCGAGGGGCACTGTCAAGCCGAAGTCCGCGCGGCCAGTGCGGCCGATACGGGCCTGCCGCCCGAGAGTATTGACTTGATCATAACCTCGCCGCCATACGCCAACAACGCGATCGACTACATGCGCGCACACAAGTTCTCCTTGGTATGGTTTGGTTGGAAAATCACTGAACTCTCCAAGATTCGGGCGCAGTACCTGGGACACGATGCAATGTCCGACATGGAGTACAAGAACCTGCCCGACCAGTGCCAAGAGACGATTGCGACCCTCGCAGAGCGCGATGCCAGGAAAGCGCAATCGTTGCGCCGCTATTTTGGCGAGATGGCTACCGTAATCTCCGAAATGAAACGGGTCCTGAAGCGGGGCGGTGCGGCAGTAATCGTCGTCGCGACCTCAAACCTCAGAGGCATCGACGTACAAACGCACAGGGGATTGGCTTCCATAGGCGAAAGCGCCGGCTTTGACCTAGCGGGTATTGGCATTCGCCGCCTCGACCGAGATAGGCGCATGATGCCGGCGCGTTGGGGCAATCAGCAAGGCTCGCAGATCGAGGCGCGTATGCATGACGAATACGTCATTGGCTTGGTGAAGTCGTAATGCCTGGCAGAATTGAGGATCTTCGGCGAGACTACCATCGTCGCATCTGCCGTGACGTATTGCAACAGAAGACGGATGGCACTCCCAACAATGCCGATAGCAGTAGCAAAGCAAGCGTCAGGCTTGGCAAGGGAATTGTCAAGAACATAGGCATGCGGATAGGGAAGAAGAAGCTCGCAGGACAAACAGCGGGACATCAGTTCGAGGCGGCGACAAGGGACTTCTTGCGTGATTCATTTGGGCTTTTGTCCCACCTGCGCCCCGGCGAATGGGAGTTCTCGTTGGGAGGGAACATTCGGGACTACGAGCAATACTTGCATCTGTCTGACGTGCGACAGGTAGTTGAAGCGCATGAGGAACTACGCATTATCTTCGGCGACTACATCGTTACACCCGACATAGTGGTTTGCAGAAAGCCGGTGGCAGACTCCGAGATCAACAAGAAGGAAGTCTTGGTAAACGATGAAGGAACGGCAAGCCATACCCCTCTACGGCACGCGAATTCGCAAGCAGATATCATGCACGCGAGTGTTTCCTGTAAGTGGACGATTCGCAGCGATCGCTCGCAGAATGCGCGCACTGAGGGCTTGAACCTCGTTCGCAACCGAAAGGGCAAGACGCCCCACATAGTCGTCGTTGTGGGAGAACCGCTGCCCAGTCGCATTGCGTCGCTGGCCTATGGCACAGGCGATATCGACTGCGTTTATCACTTCGCCTTAAGGGAGTTGATGGAGGCGGCCTCCGACAATGATTCCGACGCGGATCTGTTGAGGACACTCGTTAATGGTCGGAGACTGCGTGATATCAGCGACTTGCCGTTCGACCTGGCTACGTAAGTGACTTCCGAACAACGCCTGCGGACTGCCCAACGTAAATGCTACCGAGCCGTTAGGCCGCCGTCTATTACTAGCTCCGTGCCAGTGATGAATTCCGCGGCGTCGGAGGCGAGGTAGAGGGCGGCTTTGGCGACCTCGTCGGGTTGGCCGAGGCGGCCCATGGGTTGGCGCAGGCGCAGGTTTTCCATAGCGGCGGCGGGATCGTCCTCGATGGCGAGGAGGCGTTGGACCCAGGGCGTTTCCACCGTGCCCGGGCAGACGCAGTTCACGCGGATGTTGTCGGCCACGTACTCGATGGCGACCTGTTTCGTGAGGGCGATCACCGCGCCTTTGGACGCGCTATAGACGGCGCGTTTGGGCAGGCCGACCTGTCCCGCCACAGACGCCGTATTCACGATGATGCCGCCGCCCTGGGCCAGCATGTAGGGCACGGCGTACTTGCAGCCCAGCCAGACGCCGCGCACGTTCACGGCCATCACGCGGTCCCACTCCTCGGGGGTGACTTCCAGCACGCTGCCCACGTGGCCGATGCCGGCGTTGTTGCAGAGGATGTCGATGCTGCCGAAGGCTTCCATGGTCTCGGCCATCAGGTGTTCCACGGCGGTGGGATCGGTGACGTCGGCTATGAACGTGCGCATGGGGCGGCCGATCTCCTCCACCGCCTTTGCCGTATTGGCGAGGCCGTCCGCGTCCACGTCGGCGCCCATGATGGTGGCGCCTTCGCGGGCGAAGAGCGTGGACATTTCGTACCCAATGCCGGACCCGGCGCCGGTGATGACCGCGACTTTATCTGCCAGCTTCATAACCTACGCGTTCCTTTTCGTACGCAAATTGAAATTGTGAAGATCATTATAGTTGACGCCGCGCTACACACGAGTCCGCGCCATTGTTCCCCCTCACCCTAACCCTCTCCCTCAGGGAGAGGGAACAGGAGCGGAGGCCAAGTGTCTCCCAAATCCGCTTGGAAATTGTGGCTAACGCGTTAGGAAGACGATACCCAGCACGGCGAAGAAGATGCCCATTGCCCGCGTGAACGTGATCTGTTCGCCCAGGAAGATTACCGCGAGGATGGCCGTCAGCACGGGATACGTGCCGCTGGCGGGAGTCACGAGCGAGGCGTCGCCGAGGCGCAAGCCGTTGTAGAAGCCGATGACGGCGCTGGCCGTGAACGCGGTGACAAGGAAGACCAGCGCCCAAGTCTGCCACGTTGGCGTAATCGAAATCGACTGCGAACGTTGGGCCCACACCAGCGGCAAGAGGAGCACAACGGTGATGATGCTCCGCACCCAGACCAGATACGGCGCGCCAAAATAGGGCGCCACCATCTTGCCGAAGAACGACGCCAGACCCCACGACACAAAGGCTACGCCAATCCAAAACCACAGCGCCATGCCTGCTCCCACGCTCTCTGTCTCCTCCGGCCCCGAGATTTGCTTGGTACAACGCGCCGCTGCTCGCAACTGACTCACAGCAGAGCACCCGGCACGCTTTCCATGCAACTATAGCAAACCTGCCTGCACGCTGCGGAATTCGTCTCAGCTTCGCGCGCAATCGATTGATCGGCCTCTTCGCTATACTTAAGAGCACATTACGGCAACCACTACTCGAGTCTGGAGGAAGTCACACCAATGGACCTAACTGTCGGGGTACTCGGCACCGGACGTATGGCGCAACTGCACAGCACGGCGCTGCGGTCGATTCAAGAGAAGGGCTTAGTGATCGATGGCGAGCGCCACAATGTCGCGGTAGCCATTTACGGACGCGATCCGGCGAAAGTTGCGCCCCTGGCGGAGGCGTGCGGCGCGGCCAAGACGAGCACCGACCTAGAGAGCTTCATCGACGACCAGGCAGTCAACGTAATCGATAACTGCCTCGTTAACCGCCTGCACTTCACGCCGCTCTTGCGGGCAATCCAGAACGGCAAGCACGTCTATACCGATAAACCGCTGACAAATACGGCTGCCGAAGGCCGCTACCTCCTGCGGGCGGCGCGGCAGGCCGGCGTACATCACGGCATTGTGCAGAACATGCGCTTTCAGGGTGGGACGTCCAAAGCCAGGGAGATCATCGCCTCCGGCGCGCTCGGCCGCATTCTCCACGTGCGCGGGGTGTTCGGCTATTTCGTGCCGCAGCGGGTGGAGAACCGTCCGGCATGGTTCTACCAGAAAGCCGAGGCGGGCGGCGGCATCGTACACGACATGATGGCGCACTTCTTCGATCTGCTCGGCTGGATGATCGGCCCCATCGTGCGTGTCTCGTGTGACATGACAACGGTCTATTCAGAGCGGGAAACTGCGGAAGGCGAACGCTTTCGCGCGGAGGTTGAAGACGCGGCCACGGTGCAGATGCGCTTTGCGAACGGCGCGTTGGGCGACGTGTTCGTCTCCTGGGCGCGGCGCAAGCACGAAGAGGTGCCGTATTTCGAGATCGACGGTGAAGACGGCAGCTTGATCTTCAGCTTCAACGCCATGCACCAGCAGCTCCAGGCCAATACCCCCGGCTTCCGCTACGATCCCACCCAACTCCAGGCCGACCCCATGACCGGTTGGGAACCGGTGGCCCTGGAAGGGGGCGATCCGTTTGAGATCCAGCTACGCGCCTTCTTAGAGGGGATCGTTACCGGGGTGCCCGCGAAGCCCGACTGGGAGGATGGCGTGCGGGCCTTGGAGTTGGTGGAAGCGGCGTACGAGTCTGTGGATCATGGCAGAGCGGTGCACGTGTGATTGCTCTTGCTGGAATAACGAGTCGGCGACATTTTCGTCACAGTTAGACCCCAGGCGGATTTCTTTCCGTCACTCCGGTGGAAGCCGGAGTCTAGGGCTAGCCAGGCTCAAGAGGACTCTAGGAGGCAGCTATGGCAAAGACGCAGACAAGGTCGTGGGACCCGGCGGAGCATCTGGAGACCGAGGAAGACATGGCGGCATACCTGAATGTTGCGCTGGAAGAGGGTGACCTGAGCCTAATCATGGCGAGCCTCGGAGACATCGCCCGCGCTAGAAGAATGACGGTGGTGGCGGAGGAAACGGGATTGGGTAGGGAGAGCCTGTACAAGTCGCTGTCAGCCGACGGCAACCCAGAGTTCGCCACCGTGCTGAAGGTGGTGCGCGCTTTGGGACTCAGGCTTCAAGCCGCAGCAGGACCGGGAGCGCCAAAATGACTGACAGAGCCCCGCATGACTTACTTGAATGGATGTGACAGCTTCAAGCCGACATGACTATGCACGGAGATGGTCGCCGTCGGCTTCAATCTGACGCACACCTTCTCCATCCCTGGCCAAGAGATGACGTTCGGAATCGCCCTCGGTTCTTGAATTTGTCAAGTCCGGTCCCCAGATTCCTTGCTGCGCTCGGAATGACATATCGGTAAGTATTGCCACTTTCCACTGCCGCGTCCCCTTGCAGTAGACCTTGTGTTTAGTCTTGCGTGACCTTCTGCCAATCGGCGCTAGGTTCTAGGCCGCCGACGTTGGTGATTTGCTGGCTGAGCCGATACACTGTGTGGTCGCCAATGCGGGCCTGTAAAGGGTTCTCACCCTGCAGCCAGGTGGGCCACACTTTATGTAGGTTGCCGCCGAGTTGGATGCTATCGCCGGCGGCGATCTGGTACACGAGACCCCTACGCGGCGTGTCGCTGTGGTTGGGATAGGAGGCGTGCAGCATGCAGCAGTGGTGAATGGTCATGGAGCCGGCGGGCACGACGAGATCGACCACGTTGCCGCGCGCCACGTCGTGTTCGTACTCGCGGGGTTCGGTGCAACGGCCGGTAAACCTGCCGCTCTCGGCGTCGTAGTGGTCGACCGGGCCGCGTAGGTGGCTGCCGGGGATCATGCGCATGCAGCCGTTTTCCGGCACGGCGTCATCCAGCAGGAACATGCACGCCAGCAAATCGTAGTTTGTGTGCGGGAAGAAGGGAAAATCCTGGTGCCAACCCACTTCCCCTTTGCCCTTGGCGGGCGGTTTCCAGTTGAGCTTGCAGTGTTGCAGGCGCAGGTTCTCGCCGATGAGTTGGGTAACGGCCCCCAGCATCACGGGATGGCGCGCGGCTTGCATGAAGGCGTCGTCGAAAAGCGCCACGTTTTGGATAACGGCCAGGCTGTCGTCGCCGCCCAGGCGGGAGCGCTCGTCACGCAGCCGTTCGGAGGCATCTTGCAACCCCTTTAATTCAGCCGCCGACAGCACGTTTTCCAGAATTAGGTAGCCGTGCCGCTGATAGAAGGCGACCTGGTCGTCGCTGAGGACCTTCTTTTCGGTTGCGGAAGACGCGGCCATTGGTTATCTGCTCCTTGACTTCATGAAACGGTTTCACGTGCTTTGCTTACACGCACATGGTTGGCTTGTCTAGGTACTGTATCACGTTCCATGGTCGCTCACTTTCGTCATGAACGGGAAAGGGAATTTGGGCGGCTCGTCACTCCCGCGAAAGCGGGAGTCCATCCGAATCCTAACCTGCTGCACACCGCACAAGAGCGGAGGACAAGCACCCGCGCTACGGCAAGAGCATTCCGTCATTCCCGCGAAAGCGGGAATCCATCTTCATCCTTAGTCCTAGCGGTGCGACCGTTTCCAAAGTGACGTGAAGCTACCCTGGACTCCGGCTTCCGCCGGAGTGACGGATCGGCGCCCGCGCTACCCGGAGAGCCTCTCTCAGTCTGTCATTCCCGTGAAGACTCGCCCCCGCGTGGGGCGCGGGATCCATCTTCATCTTTGGTCCTAGCGGTGCGACCGTTTCCAGTGAGATTTGAAGCCACTCTGGACTCCGGCTTTCGCCGGAGTGATGGTAACTTTCCTACCGCTCGCTTGGCTCCAGACCGCCGACGTTGGTTAGCGGTTTGCTGAGCCGATAGACCGTACCGTCCTCCATGCGGGCACGGAGCGGGTCCTCGCCTTGGAGCCAGATGGGCCAGACCTTGTAGAGTTGGCCACCGAGCTGGATGCTGTCGCCGGCAGCGATCTGGTAGATCAGGCCCCGCCGGGGCGTGTCGCTGTTGTTCGGGTAAGAAGAATGCACGATACAGCTATGGTGAATTGTGATCGAACCGGCCGGCGCGATGAGGTCGACCACGTTGCCACGCGCCAGATCGTCCTCGTAGTCTGCGGGATTAGTGCAATGCCTCATGAACGTCCCGTCCGCGGCGAAATGGTCCACCGGCCCGCGCAGGTGGCTGCCGGGGATCACGCGCATACAGCCGTTTTCCGAGGAAGAATCGTCCATCAAGATCATGCACGCCAGCAGATCATAGTTGGTGTGGGGCAAGAAAGGAAAATCCTGGTGCCAATCCACCTCGCCAGTGCCCTTGGTGGGCGGCTTCCAGTTGAGCTTGCAGTGCTGCAGGCGCAAGTTCGCGCCGATGAGCTGTGTCACCGCAGCCAACATAGCAGGATGGTGCGCGGCGCGCATGAAGGCGTCATCGAGCAGCGCAAAATCCATGATGGCGGCGATCTTGTCGTCTCCCGCGATGCGGGCGCGCTCCTCGCGCAAGCCGTCCGTTGCTGCCTGCAACTCTTGAAGCTCACCCGCCGCTAGCACGTTCTCAAGAATTAGGTAGCCGTGACGGTGGTAGAAGGCGACTTGGTCGTCGCTAAGAACCGTCCCTTGTGTTGTGGATGGAGCCGTCAATTCCAATTCCTAACATTCCTCATCCGGACCGGGTGTAGGTATCCGGTAGCTCAAGTTCTGCAAACTTCATACGTGTGGTGCCTCTCAAGTTTAGAGTCCCCTGACCAAATCCGTCATTCCGGCGAAAGCCGGAATCCAGTAGGGCGCAGATACCAAGAAGACCATTGCCCTAGTCGCCACAATCCATCCTCCTCATCCGACCGGTCGTCCGTTACCGAAGAATTGGCCAGGTGGAGATCACGTGCAAAAGGATGTACTTCCTGCAATGTAAAGAAATTCAACTAGGCTACCTAGGCACTCCAGCAACGCCCTTCGACAAGCTCAGGGCGAACGGTGAAAATTGTCCGCGCTTACGGGAGCAGATGGAACTCAAGGTTCATTAACAAAGAGGCTCTGTGCTCTAGACCTGCAGCCAACGGTCAAGGAAGGCAAACGACTCTACGCCGTGGATCACATGCGGCCCCTCAAAGATGCCGAGCTCAGCGCGCTCCGGTAAGCCAAGCCGCGTGTAAATTGACTCGAGTTGCGCGAATTCCTCCCTCACGTGCTCCAGCCAGAAGACACGGTCTTCCGTGCCGGCTTCCACGAAGAAGGGGCGCGGACAGATGAGCGCGGCGATGTCAGAGTCTGAGAATTCGTTCAACTGGCCCCAGAAGAACTTATCGTCATCGCCGGTCTGGATGAAGGACGTGTAGTGTGGCGAGAGATCGATCATCTTGGGTGTGCGGTTGGTGAAGTAGCCCGAGCAGACGCAAGCGGCGATGCGTTCGTCAGCCGCCGCCGCCCACAGCGCCATCATGCCGCCCTGGGAAATGCCCATGTAGCCGATGCGGTCGTTATCCACCTCCGGCAAGGTCTGGAGATAGTCCACCACGCGCATCATCTTGCCCACTTCCAAGCCCATGAGTTGGCGCGCGATAAGTGTGGCCTTGCGGTTGGGACGCGAGCGGTCGGGCGTGTTGTTCATCACCAGCGGGGCAAAGACTACGTACCCTTTTTGCGCTAAACGCAAGCCAAAGTCGCGCAGGTAGGCGGTCTCTTCCAACTCGTAGTAGCCGCAGGTGGCTTCGGGCGAACCGGAGAAGCCGTGCTGCGCGATCACGGCCGGTTTCGGGCCTGGGGGGGCAGTGGGCACGAGCAGCACACCGTACACGTGGACGCCTTCATCCACCGGAATCCAGACGCGCCTTGCCGCAATGCCAGGACGCTCCGGCAGATCCTGCTGACGCGGCTCCAGCGGCACGGCACCGCGCGGCACGCCGCCCATGAGTTGCCAAAACCGTTCACGGTTTGCTGCCACCGACCGGCGGTATGCGTCCGGCGAACTGAAATCCCGCTGCCACGCGCGCTCGCGCGTCTCCGCCGCCGCATACACCAGCGCGGAGTAATAGTCGTCGATCTCCGCTACTTGCTCTTGGCGAATGGCTTCCGCATCGTCAGGAGATACGCCACGTGCGCCCATACCACGAGCCTTTCAGATTGCTATGGCCATGTCTTTTACCCTCACCCTAACCCTCTCCCAGAGGGAGAGGGGACAAGATAGGGGTCTCACTGCCTGACAGGACCCTCCAACTGCATTGCCAAGCACCAACTTACCGCAAAACGCGCGTAGGGGCACGATATATCGTGCCCCTACGTAGCAATGGCTTACCTATTGCCTGCTCGCGTTGTACTCGTCCAAGATGGCTTGAGCCTCGCCCTGGGCCGTGCGCGTAGCTTCCTCCGGCGTCAGAGTCGGATTCGCTTGCGTCGCCTGACCGGCGTTCTTCCACAGGGGTCCTGCGAGATCGCCGCCAATTGGATGGAGCAAGAATGGAATGGCGGTTTCCATCGCGCGCAGATACTCGATGATTCTCTCTCCGGGCGGCAGGTCCAGATTGATGAACGCGTCGCTTTCGGCGATCGCCTTAATCGTCGGCGTCGTATCGCCGTTACGGGCGGCCGTATCCAGTTGCTCCGGCCCGCAGATCCACGCGGTGAAGTCCCACCCGTGGTCGAGCACCTTGCTGCCTTCCACAAGGGCGATCTCCTCGGTGTAGAGCGCACCGTTGCGCGTCGGCTCGCCCTCGAAGTCGATGAACGGGATGGGATGCAACGTCCAATTGAACTGCGCGTCCGTACGGAAGCTGGGCACGAGCCAGTTGTAGCCCGAGTAGATGGCGACCTTCTGGTTCTTGAAGTGATCGAAGATTGTCTCTTCCGCGGCATCGTCGCCGTAGGCTTCGACTTGGTGCTTGTGGAACAGGTCTCCCCGCGTCCTAATCAGCTCGGTGCGCACCGGCGCGTCCCAGCTCATTGTCTGCCATTCATTGTTGATGGAGCCCTGATCGCGGCCATAGGAGACGTACCAGGTGGACCAATACCAGAACCGCGTCGACACGCCCCACTTGCCGTTGGCGGCATCAGTGAGCTTGGCGCCAATATCGATCATGTCCCCGAAGGTCC
Source organism: Chloroflexota bacterium (assembly GCA_012270555.1). Taxonomy (GTDB): domain Bacteria; phylum Chloroflexota; class UBA11872; order VXOZ01; family VXOZ01; genus VXOZ01. The sequence goes on along the minus strand of JAAXIC010000046.1, from coordinate 6,865 downwards.
AGTCATCGGACGGCACCTCGATGCCCGCCGTCGCGAACATATCGAGGTTGAGCGCCATCACCGGCGTCAGAATGCCCAGCGGCAGCGCATGCAGCGTGCCTTTCCAGGTGACCCCGTCGATGGCGGCCTTGTAATAATCATCCAGGTTCAGGCCGGACGCCTTGACGTACGGCTCCAGCGGCAGGAAGACACCTTCTTCACCCCACCGTGCCCAACCCCAGCCATGCCAGGTCACGTCAAGCAAGCCGCCACCGGCGGCGGCATTTGTGCCGATGCGGTCGTTGAGCGCCGTATCGAGAATCGTGGAGATCGTTACGTTGGGATTCTTTTCCTCGTAGGCGGTCACCAAGCGCTCGTACCAGCGCTCCTTGGCCGGCGAATAGGGCGGCCACATGAACTGGATCGTCACTTGCTCGGCTACAGGCTCCTCGACGGCTTCTTTTTCCGCCTCCGGCTCGGCTGCCTGCTCCTCCATCATCTCGCCCGTCGTCTGTACCTGACCGCACGCGGCCAGGGCAATCGCGCCGAAAGCGGTTGCCGAACCCGCCAGAAATCTCCGTCTGCTGATCTCGGAACGCATGATCCCTTCTCCTTCGCGGCGTAGCGTTGCGCTACTCCGCCCAAATGAAAAGCCTCTACGTCGATCAAGCTCGGTAGAAATGACCTGAGGCGGCCACCTACACGGATACACTCCCCCTTTCCTACCTTAAGCACTCTCTTGCCGCCTATGCTACTCGAATTATGGAATCTTGGCAATAGCATTCTCAAGTAAACTGCCGCACATTGAAACAGCAGGGATGAAGCCAGACAATTCCCACGTTTCGGCTGTTATCAGCGGAAGGCCCGCACTGCGCGTGCTCACAATAGGAGACCATTACATGACCCTTACCTGAGCGAAAGTGTCTCCTCTCGCGTCGAGGGATAGGGTTAGGGTGAGGGTGAATCCTCCGAGATCAGGTACCTTTTTGCGATTAGGCACTGATACGAACGGGTTTTAGATGAGATGGGAATGGGAAGAGCAAGGATACCCCTCACCCCGGCCCTCTCCCAGTTGGAGAGGGAGTCATACTTGCGTCTCCGACCAGTTAGGCAAAGGTCTCCAAATAGGGAGTGCGAAAGCGGGCGCTAGGCGAACATCTCCGCCAGCGTTTCTGCGGCGATGCGTGCCTCGTCCCAGGGCAGGGACTCATCACCCCAGATCATGGAGTGTTCATGGCCCTTGCCGGCCAGGAGCACGGTATCGCCGGGCCGCGCTTGCTTGAAGGCGATGCGAAACGCTTGGGTGCGGTCGATGCTGATGCTGTAGTCACGGCCGTAGACGCAGCCGGTTTGGAGTGCGCCTTCCTCGATCTGGCGGCAAATTACGTCCGGGTCTTCGCTGCGGGGGTCCTCACCCGTAATCACAAAGTAGTCGGCGTGTTCCGCGGCGACTGCGCCCATGAGCGCGCGCTTCTCCACGTCGCGCTCGCCCGCGCTGCCAAAGACGGCCACCAGCCGCCCAGGTGTGACGCCACGCAGGGCATCGAGCACGAGGCGCAGGCTGTTGGGCGTGTGCGCGTAATCCACGATCACCGCGAACGGCTGCCCGGCTGCGATCACCTGCATGCGGCCGGGCACGCCAGGGAATGAGCTCACCGCTGCTGCAGCCGCGTCGAGCGGCACGCCGAGCCCGGTGACGACGGCCAGCGCCGCCAGGGTGTTCGCCACGTTGAACCGGCAAACCAGCGGGGAATGGATCTGCGTTTGACCTTCCGGCGCGACCACCGTGAATTCCGTGCGGTCCGCGCCGAGGGTAACGTCTATGGCGCGTACGTCAGCCTGTTCCCCAAAGCCAAACGTGCGCAGGCCGGGGGACTTTAGCGAGGCAAAGTACGGGTAGTGTTCGTCATCAGCGTTGAGCACGCTGACCTGGGGAAACGGCTTTTGCGCGCGGGCCTTAACCCGCTCGAAGAGCCGCCCTTTCGCCTCGCGGTACGCTTCTAGCGTCTTATGAAAATCCAGGTGCTCGTGGGTGAGGTTCGTCAGCACGGCGGCATCAATTTCAATTGCGTCCAGCTTGTGGAGCGCCAGCCCGTGTGAACTGGCTTCGATGACCGCGTGCGTGCCGCCTTGGTCGCGAATCGTGCGCAGCATTTGCTGCAAGTCCGATGCGTGCTGGGTGGTCAGGCGGGTCTCGTTAGGGAATTCCTGCCGGCTGTCGTGGAAAGCAACGGTGGTGATGACCCCCGTCGGCTGACCGCAGGCACGTAAGATATGACCGATCAAGGTCGTAGTAGTGCTCTTGCCGTCGGTGCCGGTGACGCCGATAACGCAGAGTTTTCGAGAGGGATTGCCGTAGAACGCTGCCGCCACCTGACCCAGCGCCTGCCACGTGTCCGGCACGAGCACCTGCGTGACATGCTCCGGCAGTGCTAGGGGTCTTGCGGCCAGCACAGCGGTGGCGCCGTTCGCCACAGCAGCGGCGGCGTAGTCGTGTCCGTCGCGGTGCAGCCCTTGCAAGGCGATAAAGAGCGCCCCTGCCCGCACCTCGCGGGAATCGTAGCAAAGCTGCGCAATGGGGACATCTGGCGCGCCGGTGAGCACCTGCGCTCGTTGCACGTCAGTGAAAAGATCAGAGAGTTGCACCTACGTTTGTCCGTTCTGCTAGAGAGTCCGTTCAGGCTTCGACAGGGGCTTCGCGCAGCCCTCAGCACGAACGGCCTGGTCCTGCTCGTTACTCTTGGATCACTCTTCACCTCTCACCTATGAAATTGTCCTCTCTATCGTGTAATTGTAGCCGAGCAGGGCATTAGTTTTGCACTGCGCTGCTCGGCCCCGTGCTAGGGAAAAGTGAAGGGTGAGCCGACGAGTAGTGCACTGCGAAGATTGAACCCAATAACATTCAACCCTCGAGTGGAAATGGCCTGCACGTGCGCCGCAGGCGGAGCGGATGCGCCGGTTCGCCTGCTTTTGTAATGCCAAGAGCGTACAGAGGGTGGGAGAAAGCTTGGCGAAACGCCTGCGCGCGGTCCCGCCACGCGCCATGCACACCCCACGCCGCCACCACGAGCGCCGCGCCCTCGGCCAGTTTCAAGAGCGTGCGGTCGTTATCCATGCCGATGGGCTCGGCTGCCGCCCGCAATGCACGCGGGTAGGGCGTACGCCAGGCGAACAGGTTGCCCACGCGCACGCCGCCGTATCCCCAAGCGCGGGCAAAGCCGATGCAGCGCCGGATGGTGGGATCGTTGTGCGTGGCGTCCGCCGTCGAGGGGTTGAGCATGATGAACATGACCGGCGGCAAGGCAGCGTTCCACGTCCGCCAGAGCGCATAGCGGTACTGTCCGCACGGAGAGAATCTGGCCCCGCTCTGCATATGCTCACCCGTCGCTATGCCGCTCACACTACCGTACCCTTCATGCGCGAGGTCCTTTGCCGTAGCTTGCCCCGCGTCCTACACACACCGCCGTCAGAGTGGCTACACCGCACCCGCCGTCCATAGCATGCTTGGTGCCATGATAGCATTGCGGTCCGCAGGGAACTCAGCCCAAGACAGCGCAAAGAGCCCTACGACCCGGAGGCGATTCCTTACCGAATCAACGGCAGAAGGCTAGACAAAACCTTACGTGCACGGTAGACTACAGTCGAAAGTATTGCCTCTCAGTGTTAGTGAGTACAACGGTTCCATGCCGAATGCTTGCAGAAAGGAGGCGTACACGACAACTTACGCTCTACGCACCGTCGCATGTCCGGCATGGGTGGGTAGGAGAGCGCGAGCGGCCCCGCTCTTTCCACAAGTTCCCCAATCCTGCAATTCTATCTTGACTGCGTTTCGCCGCATTGAACTGGTTGCCCACTCTCGCAGCCCATGCGAGTGCTCCTAGCACAGGCGTTTTCTTGAGGGCTACTGCAGCGCAGAAGGGGATATGCACATGAAAGCAACAGAAGTTAACCTGAGCCGGCGGCGCATTCTCGCGGGTCTGGCTGGCGCCGCTGCCTTGCTGCCTCTGGCAGCCTGTGGCACCGTCACAGCCCCCGCCGCTGAAGAAGAGGAGATGGAAGAAGAGGCCGCGCCTACCGCGGAGGAACCGCAAGAGCCTGAAGTCCAGGTGGCCAAGTGGTTCACCGCATCCTATGGCGGCGGCAGCTTCGACCCGGTGCAGCAGGGGCTCGTCGATAGCTTCAACGAACTGGACGCTACGCTCCAAGCCGAATACGTCATCGTGCCCGGCAACCAGCAGGCCTGCATCGAGAAGGTGCGCACCGGCTTGGCGGCCGGCGAGCGCGACATCGGCATCTTCAACTGCAGCCCCATCTGGCTGGCGAACATCGGCACGGCCGGACTAGCAGCGGAACTCGATAGTCTCATCGCCCGCGACCAGGTGGACTTGACAGAGTACGCCGATCTGGCGATCAACGCGCACCGCCTGCAGGGCAACCTGGTCGCCATACCCCACTACGTCAATAGTCTCATCGTCGTCTACAACAAAGACTTGATGAACACGCTTGGTGAGGAATTACCGGTGGATTCGTGGACGTGGGACGACTTTCTCGCGCTCGCACGCAAGCTGACGACGGGCGCGGGCGCGCAGAAGCAATTCGGCGTTGCCACGGTGCCACGGGGCTTCAATCCCAATACGCCGTGGATCTGGATGGCGGGCGGCAGCACCTACGACGACGAAGAAAACCCGACCAAGTCCACCATGTCGTCCATCGAGACGCGGGCAGGACTGCAATGGCGCGCCGACCTCTATCACAAGCATCAGGTAACCCCGAAACCCGGTGAGGTGGAAGGCGATCTCTTCAGCGGTGGGGTAGCGCCGCTCATCGTCACCACCGGCGCGGCCATGTCCCGCTATCGCGGCGACCGCGTATCGTTTGCGTGGGACGTGATCGGCATACCGGCAGGGCCGACCGGCAGGACGACCTTTGCCGGTAGTTATGCCCAAGCGATGTATAGCGAAAGCAGCACAAGGGACGCTGCCTGGGGACTGCTCAAGCACGTCACGGGTCGTCCGGGGGCGCTCGCCATGCTCAGCGTATCGCTTTCGGTGCCGGTCTACACGCCGGTCGCGCAGAACGAGTACCGCAACGCCGACGGGCAGCCTGACGGCATTGACAACGTGCTCAACTTCCTCACGTACCTGCGCGCCTTGCCCAAGAACCCGAACATGATTGCCATCTATGGCGCGGCGTACGGCACGCATCTCGGCAAGATCTGGACCGGCGAGATGAGTGTGGAGGAGGCGACGACCGCCATGGACACCATCGTGGACGGCGAATTGGGGTAGCATTCCACTCTAGATAATTCGCTTGGCTATACGCAAGAACTCTCCTCGCGCTGCGATCCCATGGCGTGAGGAGAGTTCGTTGTTTGTTGCCTCTCACAGGCGCGTGGCGCGTCAGGGTTGATTGCGACGAAGAGCGATGTATTCGCTCCGGCCTATCTTGATCTCGCCTAGCGGACGAGGGAAGATGGACTCCGCGCCCCCTGCGGGGGCGAGCTTTCGCGGGAGTGACGGATTCCAGCGTGCTGCTCTAATGGTAACGGCGGGCCGCGCCGCATCAGTCCGGCTCGCCAAGATCGCGTCGTTCTTCGCCCTGCAATGCGTGACAGGCAGGCAGAGTTCTGTTATCATTGATTTTGCCTCAGCAAAGTGTACGAGGCTTAGAGAGGTGTGGGATTCGTAGCAAAGTACCATCCAAACGGATGGGAACTACATAGGTAGTGGTCGCGGTAAACGGCACGGGTGACTGTTTCCGTGCCTTCTCTTTCTTCAAGTCCTCAATTGCGAGACACAGCGGATAGAGCGATAAGCGGTCCCATGGAGGTCACGCTGCACACTACCGCAGAGTTTCAAGTGTTGAGGACAGTAGGCAAGAATCCAAGGTCGGCTAATAGACACGTGCCCACATAGCTCAGTCGGTAGAGCGCGATCTTGGTAAGATCGAGGTCACCGGTTCAATCCCGGTTGTGGGCTCCGGCGGCAGGGCATAGCCAGCGGATGGCTGGTCACAAAGGCGAATCCGCGAGCGCCAGCCGCTGTACTGAATTCGTCGCGCAGCGAAGGGATCGGACCCGAGCTCTTGCGACACAGAAACTCCGGAACAGTAGTCAGTTGTAAGTTTGAGGTAAGGATACGATGGCGAAGGAGCGATTTGAGCGAACGAAGCCGCACGTGAACATCGGCACGATTGGGCATATTGATCACGGCAAGACGACGCTGACCGCAGCGATCACGAAGGTGCTCGCGTTGCAGGGCGGGGCGGACTTTACCCCCTTTGACAGCATCGATAACGCGCCCGAAGAGCGCGAGCGTGGCATCACCATCGCCATTGCCCACGTGGAGTACCAGACGGACAACCGCCACTACGCCCACGTGGACTGCCCCGGTCACGCCGACTACATCAAGAACATGATCACCGGCGCGGCGCAGATGGACGGCGCCATCCTGGTGGTTTCCGCTCCCGACGGCCCCATGCCCCAGACCCGCGAGCACGTGCTGCTGGCGCGTCAGGTGGAAGTCCCCGCTATGGTCGTCTACCTCAACAAGTGCGACATGCTGGACGATGAGGAACTGCTGGAACTGGTGGAACTCGAGGTGCGGGAGCTGCTCGACAAGTACGAATTCCCCGGCGACGATATTCCCATCATCCGCGGCAGCGCGCTCCAGGCCTTGGAAAGCGACAGCGAGGATGCCAGTGATGAGGCGTATGCCTCCATCCTGGAACTGATGGCAGCGGTGGACGAGTACATTCCCACGCCCACCCGCGCCATCGACCAGCCCTTCCTGATGCCGATTGAAGACGTGTTCAACATCAAGGGACGCGGCACGGTGGTGACCGGTCGCATTGAGCGCGGCCAGGTGAACACGGGTGAGGAGATCGA
>JAAXIC010000017.1 GCA_012270555.1 Chloroflexota bacterium | reverse complement strand
GCCAAGACAGTTTCTGAGCCTGTCGAAGGGCAGGTCTGCACAGACTATGTAGTATGAGATGAGTTCTAGAAACGCTGTACGTCGTTCCGCCTAGCGGCGCACCGCCGCGCGAAAGGAAGCGGGCACCATTGCGGCCAAGAGAGCGAGTTCTGGTAACTTGAGCAGCCGCAACATCCCCAGATACGCCAGCAGCAACACCCCGCCGCCTCCCACGACCAATGCCAACAAGCCAACCGTGCCGCCGCCATCGGTCAACACGCGTTGCACGTAGAGCATGCCGCCGGCCGCAAGAGCTACAAGCAAAGTGGCAGCACCAATAGTCGCCATGAAGCGACCAAAGCCCTCACCGCCCACACCCCCCAAGAGGCGGCTAAGCAGCCAGAGCATGACGAGCGCATGGCCGGAATTCTGCACCGTGTTCGCCAGCACGAGCCCCGGCATGCCGAGTGGCTGCAGCAACGGCAAGGCAACGGCGAGATAGAACCCTATACCCAAGATGCCGACGAGCACCGGCGTGCGTGTATTCTTGCGGGCATAGTACGCGAAGATGAAGAGTTGGTCCAACCCCGTCAGCGGCAGTTGCCAACTGTAGAGAAAGAGCGCCAGGCCGGTCGCTTCCGCGTCGGCGGCATCGAACGCGCCGCGCTGATAGACAAGCTCGACGATGGGCCAGTGCCAGATCAACATCAGGGCAAAGATCGGCAGCATGAGGAGCAGAATGAGCCGCATCCCTCGGTTGAGTATGCGCCGAAAGTTCTCCAGATTGGCGGTACTTCCTTCCGCGGCCAACAGCGGGAGCACGGCAAGGGCAATCGCGGAGCCGACCAAGCCGAGGGGAAGCTGCACCAAGCGGGTTGCATAGTTCATTGCGGCGATGCTGTCCTGGCCCGTGCACGATGCAAGATTGCGATCCAAGACAATGGCAAACTGCGTGATGATCAACCCCGCAAAGACGGGCGCATAGAGCCGCAGAATGCGCGGCACCGCGGGATGCGATAAGGCCACACGCGGCCGCAAGCCCATCCGCCACAGGCCCGGCAGTTGGAAGATGAGTTGCCCAACCGATCCCACCAGCACGCCGAGCGCAAGACTCGCAACACCAAAACGACCGACAAAGAGCAGCGCGGTGAGGATAATGCACACGTTATACACCGCCGCGCAGAAGGCCGGATAGTGGGGTCGCTGACCGGCGTAGAGCGCGGCGTTGACCACGCCCGACAGGCCCAAGAAAGCCGCGGCGGGCAGTGCCAGACGGGTCAACGCGACCGTCTGCGTCAGCAACTCAGGCGCGGCGCTTTCAGCGGTCGTAGCGGTGGCAGCCTGCGACGCAATGATGCACTGGTCGGCAAGATTTGCGGCAAAGCCGGGAACGAGAATGCGGACGAGCGGCTCGGCAAAGATGCTCAGCACCAACACCATGCCGCCGAGCACCACCGCCGCCAGCGCCAGCATTGCGCCGAACAGGGCCGAGAATTCGCGGTTGTTCCGCCCGTGCCCGTTAGGGCGCGCATAGTCGGCAAAGACGGGGACCAACGCCGCCGTCACCGCGCCGCCGAGCAAGAGGTCGTAGACCATCGTCGGCACTTGGGACGCCGCCACAAATGAGGAGGCCGCCCCGCTCACCCCGAAGAGGTACGCGATGGTCTGTTCGCGAACGAGCCCGAGAATGCGGCTGAGCACGTTGCCGAGAAGCAACACCACCGCAGCACGGGCCATGATCACGTCGGTGGAAACAGACGCGCTCATCTAATGAAAGATACTCTGATCCGGTTTATTCTTACGGGCCACCGCCTATAGCAGCACGCTGTCACACGCGCAGTCTCAGTGTGAGCAACATCACTCGTCAAGCGCTTGCGCGCTTTGCCTTCGCCGCAAGCGGCGCATGCCCTTCCATATACCGAGCCCGAGCAAACCGATGATTGCCAAGGGAATACCAAATACAAGCACCCAAATGAGCACGTCCACGGCAGCTCGAGCGACGACTATGAGCGCCGCAATGCTCGTCTCAACGGTCTCTCCCGGTTGCCAAATCGAGCGCTCGGACAGGTCTTCCCGCAGTGCCGTCAGATAGACATCGGTACGATTGTTGAAGTCCACCGCGTCAACCTGTTCTGCCGCAATGGTGACCGGTATCTGCAGGCGGCCCTCGGCCACGTCAACGCGAACGTACATGAGCACCTGGCCGCCCCTTGCGGCTTGTACGCGTCCCAACTTCCATTCCACGGTATCGGGCTTGGTGGCAAAGCTGCCGCCAAAGTCGGCGCGAACAAAGGTAAGTCCGGGTGGCAGGTTTGCCTCGATGGTTACGTCAGTGGCATCTGCAGTACCAACGTTGGCATAGGAAATCCAAATGGGTACTTCACTTCCCTGAGCGCCGGCAGCGGGCCCCTCTACCTCCAGCGTGAGATCGGGCGCAAATGAAAGCGTTAGGTCGGCCGTGTTGTTCGCAGAGTTGGCATCAACGCTTATTGTCTGAATCTCCGCACGCAAGAGGATGTCGTGTTCCGTGGACTCCACCCGGAGATGCGCATAGATACTACCCACGGTGCCGGGCGCAATATCGGACAGAGTCCACTGGATCTCGCGCGCGATGGAATCGTAGCGGCCTCCCTGACCCATATCGAACACGCTGAGGCGCTCCGGCACGTGGAGCGTCAGAATGCCGTCACGCGCCGCGACACTCCCACTATTACGATAGGTGAGCGTAAAGGCGGACACGGCGTGGGCGGAAGGCACATTCTCCGCTGTAACCTCGACCGAGACATCCGGCGGGGCATGCAGCAGCACATGGATCGTCGCGAGCGCAATGCGATTATCGAGGACGTTCAAGCGTCCCTGGAGTTGCTCGATCTCTCCGCGCACTTCCGCCAGCCGGTTCTCGACTTTCAGGAGGTCTTCCACGGCATCGGCTTGTTCCAGCAAGGCGAGGAGTTGGGTCTCAGCGGCCTGCAGGTTGCGGAGTCGCGCATCGAGATCGGTATACTCTTCAGTAACGTCACGGGCGGCAGTTTGCTCAGCCAATACTTCCTGAGCGAGGGCGCGCAGCGCAGACAGGGCTTGGTCGAATGTCTCTGCGGGCACCCGCAACGTGAGCGCGGTCGGCTGGCTAGCGCCGGCGCGCCTCACTTCAGCAGTGGCAATGAATGCGCCGGGAATGCCTACAACTATCTGCTCGACACTGGCGAGAGCGGCTGCGGGGTTCTCCACGACGATGCTGAGCGTTGCGTTGCGAATTACCTTGGCATCCGCTGCAAAGGCCGCAGTCGAGAGTGGGGCGGACGCCGCTACTTTTTGCGCGCTGCTTTCAGCGGCGGGTGCGGCGATTTCCGGCTGAGCCGCTTCCATTCGATCCGCGGGGGCATAGTCTGCAGCAGATTCTTCCATTGCAGCAGAGGAGGCGCCTGCTCCGATGAAGAGCCCCTCCTCTGCGAATCCGAAAGAGAAGTAAGACAGAAATCCGACAAAGACTACTGCCCCCAGCAGCATCAGCAAGCCGGTCAAGACGATTATCAGCTTCTTCATGCGGCCATGTATACCTCCACTCTACGATGGAGACCTTTGCGTAACCCTAGCGGAAGCGAGAGAGTTCCCTCTCCCTCGACGGGAGAGGGCTAGAGCCTGCCCCGTACTCGATACGGGGGTGAGGGTGAATCTTCTGAAATCTCTACACTAAGCATACCGACTCTTGCTCTATGACATATTGACATTGCACAACGTAAGTGACCATTGTAGCAAAAAGACCCCCTCACCCCGACCCTCTCCCCAGGGAGAGGGAGGTTTTCTCGCCTTGCAGGTGGTTACCCAAGTGTCTAGGCTTCCGACCTATCGCATTCGGATTGCACGCGGGTCTGAGGCTTCTTGTCCGTTACTGTCTCCCGGCTATCGGCACGGGAAAGATCCTGAGTCAGCATAAGGCGCTGGCAACGGGGTCCGTCATTGGCGGCGTTTCCGTGTTACTGCCGCGATTCGGAACTGCTATCTAAAGCCCGCATATACGCGCGCATGGCCCGGTCGGTCTGCTCGATGCGTTGATACACGTCGCCAAGCTGTTGCCAGGCCTGCAGCTTGTTAGGCGCCGCTGCCGCGATCGCCTCTAGCTGTTGCGCAAGAGCAGCAAGTGTGGGTTCATCCATTTGCGGCCCTGCTTGTTCCAGCGTACGCAAGAGATCATCCCAGTTCTCGGAACTTTCCTGACTCTTGCTATCGTCAGGAGCAGCACCCGTTGCCGGTGTCGGCTCCACGGCTGGCGGCTCTTCTTTCTCAGGGGCGGTGTCCTGCGCAGGCGTCACAAGAACGCGCTTTTGTCCTTCCGGCGCGGCCGCGGCGGTGCGTGCACTGATGCGCGCCGCTGCGCGCGTTTGTGCATCCACCTCTTCCGGCTCTTCTTCCGCGGTCAACGTGGCTTCGATCCGCTGCAAGAAATCAAGCGGCACCTCAATCTCCGCATCATCATTCGGCAACGGCAAGCGTGAAGGGCCGTTGGCAGGATACAGCGCACGGGCCAGCGTAAAGTCAGGGTCAACTTGCCGGGCGCGCTCCAGGAGTTGCCGCGCCTGGTCTATGAGACCCATGTGCGCCCGCACGTCTGCCGAAAGCAAGATCGCCTTCAGGCAGTTTGGGTGCTCGCGGACGATTTCATCCGCAATTCCACTGGCCGCCTGCCTCTCCCCGTTGAGCCAGTGCGCCTCCATGAGGGCGACACGCGCGTTCCAGTGAATCTGGGACTCCGCAAGCACATAGCGAAACTCGGCAATTGCATGCTCCAGCAAGCCACTGCGCAGGTGTATGCGCGCCAGACCGACGCGCGTCAAGAGTCCATTCTCATGCGCAGCGCCTCCCACTTCCTGTCTGAGTGCCAGGAGATGTTGCTTAACCTCAGTGCGGGTGGGATCGCACTCAAAGGCACGGCGGATCACGGCGAGTCTTTCCTCGTCTCGTCCTTGGGTCTCCAACACCTCAGCGAGGCTTGTGAGTATGTCGGGGCTCTCCGGATCCATGTCGAGCGCCTGCAGGAGGTGCTCTTCCGCTTCCTCTATTTGGCCCGATTGCAGGAAAACATTGCCAAGCAAGGTGCGCGCTGCCAGATTGCTTGGGGACTGCTTGAGAAGATAGCGGGCGATTTCTTCCGCAAGCTCGCTGTGATTCAGCGCGAGCGCCTGTTCTCCCCACTGCAGGAAATCTCTTAGCTTCATTTCCCCTATGGTCCTATGCGGTTCCTCAGACTTGGCCGGAGATTACGACAGGCCCACCCTGGCCAAACCTAGTTCCACATGCTCACGAGGTCTTCCATGGCCGCGCGGTCCAGCCCCGGTCCCACTAACGCCACGTGCGCCCATCCGGGCACGAAGATACGTTGCGCCACACGCAGGATGTCGTCAGCGGTGATGGCATCGATAGTAGCCAGCATTTCGTCCAGTGTAATTGTGGTGTGCATCAGCACCTCTTGACTACCGTACCAACTCGCCACATTCCAGCTATCTTCCATGCTCAGCAGCAGCCGCCCCTTTGTGAACTCCCGCACCTTATCCAACTCTTCCGCCGGCAGCCTGTGCTGCCGAATGCGGTCTACCTGCTCCCAAATGGCAGCCAGCGCGCTCCCCAGATGCCCGTCGTCCACTCCAGCCGCAATGACGAAAGAGCCTGTATCGAAATACTGCTCAACATATGAGTAGATGTCATACGCCAAGCCCAGACGCTCGCGTACCTCCACTGCCAAGCGCGAACTCAAGCCGTCGCCCAACGCGGTGTTGAGCAGTTCAAAGGCATGGCGATCAGGGTCGGCGTGGGAAAGGCCCTTGCCGCCAATGCAGAGCAGCACCTGATTTTGGTCCTCGGCCTGGGTAATCACTCTATCCAACGGTTGCGTGGCGACCGCTGGGAGCCACGCCGGGCCGGTTCCCTTACGCAAGCTGCCAAACGCCTCTTCCGCATGGGAAAGAGCAATGTCGGGGTCCACGCCGCCTGCAACGACAAGCACCATATTGTTGGCGCGGTAGAAATCTTCCACATGCTGCAACAGATCGTCGCGGGTGATGTTCATGATGGACTCTGGACGTCCGCCAATGTCTTCCCCGAGCGGGTGTCCCGGCCAGAGCAAACGCGACATGAGCACGTGTACCCAATCCGAGGGCGTATCCTGGTAGAGTTCGAGTTCTTCCAGGATTACACTGCGCTCCCGCTCGACGTCATCGGGATTCAGCGCGGGATTCAGGGCGATATCGGAAAGGATGTCGAATGCGATTGGGAGATGCTGCGACGCCACTTTCGTCCAAAAGACGGTGGCCTCGCGTCCCGTGCTCGCGTTCAGGAGACCGCCGGTTCGTTCAATTGCTTCCGCTATTTCCTGGGGATCAGGCCGTCGCACGGTGCCCTTGAAGAGCATGTGTTCCAGAAAATGGGATAGCCCCATAAGGTCGTACGGTTCATAGCGCGAGCCGGCCCCGCAGAACAGACTAACGGTTACCGCACGGGTGTGCGGCATGGGCAGTATGAGCACCCGCAGCCCATTCGGTAGGGTATGCCTACGCAGCGTCTGCTCTTCCATTAGTCCAATTTCACCAAATTAGGTTAGGCAGCGTTGGGTATAGAGGGGACCTGCGCAAGCTCTTGCAGGGCACGTTGTATCGCCGCATCCTCTTCAAGCGGCTTCGTGCCATCGAATTCCTCCTCCACCACTATGGAGGGGGTAATACCAACGTCAGAGATTGACTCCTTGCCGGGCGTAAGCCAACGGGAAATGGTAACGCGTAGTTGCGAGCCGTCGCTCAGGTCGTGGGGCAACTGAACCGTGCCCTTGCCAAACGTGCGCTGGCCGATAATGACGGCACGGTCGTAGTGTGCTAACGCGCCGGCCACGATCTCCGAGGCACTGGCGCTGCGCTCATTCACCAAGACAACCAGAGGAATGTCAAGGGCCACCCCTTCCCCGGGTACGCGATACGGGCGCAACTGCTGCGCCTGCTCCTCGTAGAGCACCACCGTTCTCCGCGGCAGGAATTCGCCGGTTACGCTGATCGCAGCTCTCAGCAGTCCGCCGGGGTTATCTCGCAAGTCCAGAATGACACCGGGCGCTCCAGCGTCAACCAGCGGCTGCAGCGTCTCACGCAAGTCATCGGCAGTAAGCGCGCCAAAGCCCCAAAGCCGTATGTAGCCAACATTCCCTTCCAGCGTTTGCGTTGAAAGTGAGGGGATTCTGATTTCCGCGCGCGTCAAGGTCACATCAAACGGCTCCTCTTCGCCCCGCTTGATCGTCAGTACAACATCAGTGTCTGCGGGGCCGCGGATGCGCAACGCGGTCTGTTCTGGCGTATCGCCCGCGATTGGGTCGCCATCCACCGCCATGATGATGTCTCCCGGTTGCAAGCCTCCGCTCTGTGCCGGAGAATCGGGAAATACCGAGTGAATGATGATTTGCCCATCTTTTTCCTCGATGCGCGCGCCAATGCCCTGGAATTTCTGGCGCGTTTGCTCCCGCGCTCGTTGGCTCACTGAGGGGTCCAGCAGAACGGTGTGCGGATCTTCGAGGGCCTCCAGCATGCCGCGAATAGCGGCGCGTACCATGATATCTTTGTCTACCGGCCGGTAGAAGGTCTGCGAGACAATTTCCCAGACCTCTACGAAGAGTTTCCACTTCTCATCCTGGTTGACTGGGGGAGTAGTGGGAACGATAGTGGGAAGTACACCGGATATGACTTCACCCAGGGGGCGTATCGGTGAGTCTTGGGAACCCGCCGAGTACCCCGCCGCAAAGGCGCCGGTGACAACCGTCAGAACAAGCGAGAACGACAGGACAATCGTGAAAAGGTGCTTGCGCTTCATAGGTCAAGCCTCGAATTCCAATGGTATCCGCTCTGGTGGAGTCGGTGGTCTTGCGGCACCCTACGTACTTTCACGATAGCATAGCACTATGCGAGAGACAACCGCCTCATCGTCGTAGTTGCAGGCAGCGATTTGCACCCAGTGGACAGGGTTTTCCGGCTGTACGCTGCCTGGTACTGCTCTTGAGCGACTTGACGACCAGCCTTTAGCGAGCGGAAGCGCGTCTCCAGACAATTCAGTTCCAAACACATCTCACGTGGGCGCGACGTGTCAATCTCAGAGGCAATCTCGCTACCGGTTGCATTGAGTCAATTTGATTCTCTGTTGCTGGGCGCGTATTATGGAATTCAGGCTAAGAATGACCACTGGCAGGAAAGGGTAAACGGGAATGCTTGGCACATTTGGGTGGACGGAGCTCCTCATCATCCTTGTGATCATCGTAATCCTCTTCGGGGGCAGCCGGATTGCCGGTCTCGGCGGTTCGCTGGGCAAGAGCATCCGCGAATTCCGCACGGCGATGAAGGAAGAGGACGAACCGACCGAATCGGACGGGGAAAAGAAAGCCGATTCATCTGGAGATTCCGGCGAAAAGAAAGAGGATTCGGACCAGTCTGAAAGCGACGAGAAAGAAGCTAAGAAGAGCTAGCGCGTTTTGCTGAATTGGAAGCGCCTGTACTGGCTTTGGAATGCCACGTGTGATGCCAAAGGCGCTCCCCGCGAACCGGAATCTGATTTTTCGCTCATCCGTGTCTACGCGCAGGACATCCCGGCCATCCTGAAGACTAACCGGTGGTTGATACTTTTCACCGCCGGTTCTTTCTTTGCCGGTATTGTCGCCGGGGCCGTGCTCGCGCTAGGCTATCCCAATGCAACCGAAACCCTCCTCCGCGCCTACGCCGCGCAGATCGAGCGTCTCGGCGGCATCGAGTCTATCTCTACCGGTGCGATCCTGCGCAACAACCTGCGCATTCTGCTCCTCAGCCCCCTACTCACCTTAGTCACGCTCGGCCTCTACCCGCTGCTCGTCGCGGCACTGCCCGGTGTGATCCTAGGCATGCTGGCCGTGCAAATCGACGCGATGATCCCACTGAAGATCATTGTCGGCCTCTTGCTCGTGCTGCCCCATGGTGTGTTCGAAATACCCGCCATACTGTGCGGCAGTGCCCTCTCCCTGCGGCTGGCATGGTCGTTGTTGCGACCGGTGCCCTCCCTCACTGCGATGGAGAATCTCGTCTGGGCCGCAGTGAACGTCATCAAGGGATACGTCTTCCTGGTAATCCCGCTCATCGTGATTGCCGCTTGGGTCGAGGTGAACGTGACCGGCCACATCGCGCGCTGGCTCATCGGGTTGAGCGCAGTCGCTGCGATACCGCAGCCATAGAACCCCAGTCCGTATAGCGTGCTACAATTGAAAAGACACGGTTTCACGAGCTACCACAAGCATTATCACGATGAGTCCTGTACCCTCTTCAACCGCCCGGCGCGTACAGCGCGTGCGTGATTGGCTCTTGGAGTCTGAGGCGGACGCGCTGCTCGTGAGCAGCGACTACAACCGCCGCTACCTCTCCGGCTTCACGGGTTCTTCCGGCTGGCTGCTGATAAACGCCACGGCCGCTTTGCTGATAACGGACTCCCGCTACACCGAACAGGCGGGTAAACAAGCTCCAGACTTCACGGTCGTACCGCAGTCAGGCCAAGTAGCTCCCCTGCTCTTGGACCTCAGTAAACAGCACGGCTTTGGTCGGCTGTCCTTCGAATCGGACCACGTGAGCGTAGCCACGTACGATACATACCGAGAGGCTTTGGCAGGTGAAGTCGATCTCGTCGCATCTCAGGGAGTCGTAGAGGATCTCCGCGTAGCCAAAGAACCGGACGAAGTAGCCGCCTTGCAACGTGCGATAACCATTGCAGATGACGCCTTGGCCGAGTTGCTCACGTGGCTGCGTCCCGGCGTCACCGAGAAAGACGTGGCGTGGCGCTTGGAGGTCTTGATGCGGGAGGCTGGCGCGGAGGGTCTTTCCTTCCCCTCGATAGTGGCGGCCGGCCCGAACGGCGCCATGCCGCACCACCGTCCGGGGAACGACACTATTCCCCGCGACACGTTCATCGTCATGGACTTTGGCTGCATTGCCGACGGCTACTGCTCGGACATGACACGGACGGTGGCGCTCGGCACACCCTCCCCGGAGATGCAGGCAATCTATGAGCTTGTCTACAAAGCGCAGGAAACTGCCGCCAGTCAGGTACGCGCCGGCATGTCCGGCGTCGAAGCCGATGCTCTAGCTCGTGAGGTAATTGTGGCCGCCGGACACGGCGATCACTTCGGCCACGGCCTCGGACATGGCGTCGGACTGGAGATCCACGAGGCGCCTCGCCTTTCACCCCTGGCGGGCGACACACCGCTGCCCGCCGGCGCCGTGGTCTCTATCGAGCCCGGCGTGTATTTGCCCGGGCTCGGCGGCGTGCGCATCGAGGACTTGGTTGTGCTCCGTGAGGACGGTGCGGACGTACTCACCGGATCGCCCAAATTGAGATTCTAAGTATAATCCCCAGTACCACTTCCAAATGGATTTGGCAGATAGCGAGGCTCCAGCTTGTCCCCTCTCCCTGAAGGAGAGGGCTAGAGCCTGCCCCGTACGCCGATACACAGTATCGGATGATACGGGGGTGAGGGTGTAACATCAGAACGAAACTTACTTGAAAGGGTACGCTTACAGGAGGCATTGCGCATTGATCGACACTGGCAACTTACGACGGGGCGTCGTAATCGAATATGAGGATGCCATCTTCCGTCTGGAAGAGGTAAAACACATCAAAATGGGACGCGGCGGCGCAGTCGTGCGGCTTAAGCTCCGGCACGTGCAAGACGGCCACATCATCGATCGTACCTGCGATGCCGGCGCCCGCTTCCGCCAGATCCGGCTGGAGCAGCGTCCGGCGCAATTCCTCTATCAGGATGGCGAGGTCTTTCACTTTATGGATACGGAGTCGTACGACGAAATTCTCGTTAGCGGCGACTTGCTGGGCAATGCCGTAAATTACCTCAAGGACGGCGCTACCATCGAGCTGGAGATGCACGGCGAGCGCGTCCTCGATGCGACTTTGCCGCCTTCTGTTGAGCTTGAAGTCGCGGAGACCGCTCCCGGATTCAAGGGAGATACTGCCGCTGGCGGTACGAAACCCGCCACGGTGGAAACGGGGCTCGTCGTCAACGTGCCGCTCTTTGTGAACGTGGGAGAGACAATACGCGTGGATACGCGCACAAACGACTATATAGAACGGGTGCGTTCGTCGTGAGCAGTCCCGATGAACAGCAGGAACAAACGGACGGGCAAGCCACGCCGCTGTCCCAGGTCATCGATGAGCGCCTGAAGCCGCTCATCGAACTCATCAGCGGCTCCGACGTGGAAGAGCTATCGCTTGAACACGACGGCGTGCGCGTGGCAATCAAGCGCACGGCCCAAACGCTGTCGGTGGTCTCGTCATCCCCCCCGCCGGCCGCGACAGAGACCGAGCCGGAGTTGCACGTTGTGCACGCGGGGAGAGTCGGAGTCTTTTCCCGCAGCCGCAGCCAGGAACAACTTCCGGTTGTTGATGAAGGCGCAGTGGTAGAGGAGGGGCAGTTGCTGGGCTACATCGAGGTGCTCAACGTGCTCAATGAAGTCCACGCGCCGTTTGCTGGCACCTTGGAGCGCTTCCTGGTGGAATCGCGGCAGCCGGTTGAATACGGCCAGCCCCTCGCTCTCATCGAGCCTGCGCCGGAACAGCCTGCCGACGACGTGGAATAGTTACCCTTGCGGCACAATGCTGCTGCACTCAAGGGAACGTCGCTGTCACTGCGATACCGTCTCCCTCTCCCTGCGGAGAGCTTTGTGTAACTCTGATAAGCATGTGGCATAAGGCTGGAACGGTGAAAGTTTCCCCTCACCCCGGCCCTCTCCCAGTGGGAGAGGGTGCAGAATGCGGAGCCACGTGAACGCGGAGCGGCTCCAGTTCCCTCCCCTGGGAAGAGGGAGCAGATAGCTTAACAACTTGAATGCGAAGCCGACAAAGTTCCCTCTCCTGGGGGAGAGGGTTAGGGTGAGGGGGTCTTGGCGCATGGGTTATCCGAAGGTCTCCTAGGGGAGAGGGCCGGGGTGAGGTCTGGAGATGAGGGTGTCAATCTTCGAAGGCACTGCCACGAAGGAAAGGCGCAGCATTAAAGATAACCATTGCGCCACGCTGTCGCAGGTCGCAAACGTGCCCTGAGCCTGCCTGTCCTGAGCTTGTCGAAGGGCCGAAGGGCCTGCGCTACCGGGAAAGCGGAGCCCTTCAACGTCGCGTCTGCAAAACCGTACCGTCCAAGCACACGTACCGCTAACGGAACACTGAATTATGGATACCTTCTACGCTAAGCATAGAGACGAGTGGCGGGCCTGGCTGCATGAGCACCACGCCGACGCCAAGGAAATCTGGCTCGTCTATTACCGCAAGGCCACCGGCAAGCCCCGCGTCTCCTATAACGACGCCGTGGAAGAGGCGCTCTGCTTTGGCTGGGTAGACAGCCAGCAAAAGGGCATCGACGAGGAGCGCTTCGCCCAGCGGTTCTCGCCCCGCAAGCCGGGCAGCAACTGGTCGGAGGCAAATAAAGTGCGTATGCGCAAACTCATTGCCCAAGGCAAGATGACCCCGGCCGGGCTTGCCGCCGCACAGGGCGTGCAATTGGATGAACCGTTCGATATTCCGCCGGATATCGCGGCAGCCCTGCAACAAGACGCGCAAACGTGGCAAAACTTCCAAGCCTTCCCGGAGGATTACCAACGCATCCGCGTGGCATTCATCCATACGGCGCGCAACCGACCGGAGGAGTTCACGAAACGCCTGAACAATCTCGTCAAGATGACCGCCCAGAACAAGACATTCGGCTATGCCAAAGAGCTTACCGAGAAAACGTAATGCGCACTTCCCCACCGAGTGAGACCTTTGCGCAACTAATGCTGGAAGCGAAGGATTTACACCCTCTCCTTGGGGAGAGGGCCGGGGTGAGGGGAAATCAATACCCATCAGCCAATGCCAACTGTCCCACAGAGTTACACAGAGGCTTCGTAGGGAAACGCGTCGGAACAACCTAAGAGCGCATGCCTATTAATCCTGTAAGGTGTCGGGAACCCAGGTGAAAATGCTACTCCTCACTGCACGTTTGCTCACGTTCTCTGGGCGCGGGTTGCCTTTTCTCAACCGGATCGAATTATAGAACGTGTCCTCCTACGAACCAGCACACATCTCACGTAAGGAATTGCAATGATAGAAAGCCTCGCTCCGTCTGCCGTGAATGCGGATACCGCTACCCAGAAAGACGCGATCGTCGTTACTGGGCTGCGCAAGTCCTTCAAGGAGCTCGAGGTGCTCAAGGGCATCGACCTCGCCGTCGAGCGCGGGAGCATCTTGGCGCTGCTGGGTCCGAACGGCGCCGGCAAGACGACGATGATTCGCATATTGAGCACTTTGCTCCCGCCCGATGGGGGCACTGCGGTCGTGAACGGCCATGACGTAACGCGTGAAGCGGGACAGGTGCGCAAGAGCATTGGGCTCACGGGCCAGTACGCGGCGGTGGACGAATATCTGACCGGCGAAGAGAACTTGCTGATGCTGGGGCGGCTCTACCGCCTGAGCCGAGCTGACACGAAGAAGCGCACCCGCGACCTCCTCGAACTCTTCGAGCTCACCGACGCGGCCCGGCGCCGCGTGAAAACCTACTCGGGCGGGATGCGCCGCCGCCTCGATCTCGCCATGAGCCTGATCGCCTCGCCGCCCGTGCTCTTCCTGGACGAACCCACCACCGGACTCGATCCCCGCAGCCGGCTGGCGCTCTGGGAGATGATCAAGCGGCTCTCCGCCAGCGACGTGACCATCCTGCTGACGACGCAGTACATGGAGGAAGCGGACCAGCTAGCTGACCAAATCGTCGTCATCGATCATGGCGCCATAATTGCGGCCGGGACAGCGGACGAATTGAAGGAACGCATCGGCACTGCACGCTTGGATCTCACCATTGCCGCATCGAGTGATTTCGTAAGGGCGGAGCAAACGCTGGACGGCCAAGCCCTGCACCTGGATAGCAAGCGGCGTTTGCTGAGCATCGCCAGCCAACGCGGCGTTCACGAGTTGAAAGAGGTGCTGCAACGCCTGGAAGACGCCGACGTAGAAGTGGAAAACGTCTCGCTGCATCGTCCCACCCTGGACGATGTCTTTCTCACGCTCACCGGGGCTGCGGCTACGCCACAAGCAAACAACAATGGAGAAGAATATCAGGAGAAGAAGACGCAATGAAGCAATCGGTCTCTCTGCTTGCCGACACCCAAACGGAGGCCCGTCCGGAGATCTTCTGGACGCTTGATAACTACTGGGTGCTGACGAAACGCAGCCTCACGCACATCTTACGCAACATCGATCAGTTGCTCTCAACCTTCCTCATGCCCGTAATGTTCTTGTTGCTCTTTCGCTACGTCTTTGGCGGCGCCATCAACACGGGCGAGACAAGTTATGTCAATTTTCTCGTGGCGGGAATCTTGGTGCAGACCGCGGCTTTCGGGGCGAATACAACCACCTTCAGCGTGTTAGTGGACCTTCAGAAGGGTATTGTGGACCGTTTCCGCGCGCTGCCGATGGCGAGTTCCGCGCTGCTCGCGGCACACGTCATCGCCGATCTCGTGCGCAACACCATATCGGCTCTCATAATGCTCGCGGCGAGTTTTCTCGTTGGCTTTCGCCCCACGGCTGACCCCGCCGAGTGGCTGCTGGTACTTGGCCTGCTGCTGCTCTTTACCCTGGCAATTTCCTGGATATCGGCGATATTAGGTATGGTTGTCAAGTCGCTGGAGGCCGCGCAGTGGTCCGGCTTCATGGTGCTGATGCCGCTCACCTTTGCCAGCAGCGCCTTCGTGCCCACCGGCAGCATGCCGACGGTGCTGCGCATCTTTGCCGAGAACCAACCGGTTACCCACGTCATCGAAGCTATGCGCGCCTGGATGGTCGGCACGCCGATTGGCAATAGCGGCTGGCTGGCGCTCTTCTGGTGCGTTGGCATCATCGTGATTGCCATGCCGGTGGCCACGTGGATGTTCAGGCGGCGGGTTTAGCTCCGTGACAGGGCAAACGCGCCGCGCCTGCCCGGCAGCGCCCTCTTTGAAGGCCTGCGGCCATTAAGCGTACAGAGGCGCTTCCTATTCGGAGCGCCTCTGTACAATTGGCTCTAGGCCCACGCTGCTAGCTGATGACACCCAGCCGCCTTAGCTCTACCTGCTCCTCATCGAGAATCTTGTTGCCGATAGCGACGGCGGTGGCAACGGCTTCATCCATGGTCACCTCGTTGTCCACGGCCTTATTGAGTTCGGCCGGAATAGCGGAGTTCCACTCCAGGGTGGAATACGACTGCGGATAGTCGAAGCCCCAGTCCATGGAGTCGAGGAACTTCTGGGCCAGTTCGGGGAAGTCGTTGTTGGCGGTCCAATTGCGGGAGCCCTTCCAACTGCCGGGCATGGTGAACTCGGCAGTAGAGGCCTCGCCGGTGTCCGACGTGGTGGCGTACTTGATGAAAGCCCACGAGTGGTCGGGCGTCTTCACTTGGTCGCCGGCCGCGAAGGACGAGCCGTGCACCACGTTGGCTTGGCGGACGTTTCGCGGCAGGTACTGCACACCCCAGTTGATGTGGTCCAGCGGCGCGAGATGGCCAAATTCCCAGGGCCCACTGGCGCGGAACGTCAGCAAGCCATTATGGAACATGTTGCGCTTGCCGCCGGCGTCGGAGGCCTCCGGTCGCGTGGGCGCGACACCATGCTGGTGAATGAGACCGTGCATGAAATTGAACGCTTCCAGCCCGGCGGGTTGCCCAAAGAGAAACTCCGTTTTCTCCTGGTTCAAGATTTCACCGCCGTTTGCCAGGACGTAGTTGTACCCTTCGGTCTGCCCCCAGACCGACACGTACGTGCCCCAGCGTTCCGGCGTTTCACCCTGGCGGATGGTGAGCTTCTGCGACATCTCCAACCAGTCGTCGAACGTCCAGTCCTCCGCCGGCTCGTCGAGGCCCGCCTCGCCCAGATGCTCGCGGTTGTAATACATGCCGATGGTGGCGTGGAAATTCGGCAGACCCCAGACCTTGCCGAACAACGTGTAGACGTTCACGAGATAGGCCGGGAACGTCTCCAGCATGTCAATGTTGTCGGCGGCAACGTAAGGGGAAAGGTCATAGAGGATATTGTTCGCCGCGTGGAACATGATGTTGGGGCCGTTCATGATCATCACGTCGAACGGCGTACCCGCGGCGGCGGAAGTCTTGAGCTTCGGCCAGTACTCCGCCCAGGCCGTGACATCGATCGAAAGATCGATGTCTGTGCCGACCTCCGCCCGGTAGCCGGCAATCGAACGCTCATAGTCGCCGCCCTGCGCTTCCGTATAGCAAATCACATTGAGCGTGACAGTTTCCGGCTCTGCCGGTTTAGCCTCTTCCGCCGGTTTCTCAGCCATCTGCTCCTGCGGTTCGCCCGTCATCGTGGCCTGTCCGCACGCCGCCAGCAGCAGCGCGCCGCTGCCTCCGAGCACGCCACCAAGGACACGCCGGCGTGTAAGTTGATTGAGACGCATCGGTACCCCTCCTCAAGATTAGATGCAACACGTTTTACCTACCGGAAGTTTACTCCTGCAGATTAACACTGACAAGTCTCCATGGAACTAACCGATCTGTGCTTACTGAATGATGCACTAGTGAAGAATTCTTGCTCTAAAGCGATTCACTGCGTTTATGTAATGGTCTACGTTTCTGGACCTATCGTTCGCTTTCGAGTCTTGCGCAGCTAGGGTTAAAGCAATACAGATTGCCCTCCTTTCACGCTTGTTTGCTATGCTGAAAACAACCCGTTGGAGAACTAAATGGATTTCAAATGCAAACAAGATAAAAGCCAGAAAGGAGGGGAGCATGGCCTCGCTAACAGCAGAGAAGTGCGTGGCCTGCCGCAAGGGTGCGCCGCAGGTGACAGCCGAGGAGATTGCGGAGTTGCAGCCCCAGATCCCGGAGTGGCATCTGGAAGAGCGCCGGGGAATCCCGCAATTAGAGCGGGTCTACAGATTTAAGAACTTTGTCCAGGCGCTGGCGTTCACGAACGCGGTTGGGGAGATTGCGGAAGACGAAGGCCATCACCCCGCGCTCCTCACCGAGTGGGGGAGCGTGACGGTGACGTGGTGGACGCACAAGATCAAGGGACTGCACCGCAACGACTTCATCATGGCGGCCAAGACCGACGCGATATACGAGAGCGGATAACAGGCCTATACGCGCCTTCTACGCGCGGACCAATCCCACACCTTTGTAAGTGAGAACGATACGCTTCGGCCAGATGAAGCTCAGATTCCAGCCGAAAAAACGCTCTCCGTTCGTGCTGAGGGCTGCGCGAAGCCTGGGCTTTAAGAAAGCCCTTGTCGAAGTACGGACGGAGAGCGTGACCCACTTGCCTGCCGCTTCCGCCGTTCACCCTTCGACAAGCTCAGGGCGAACGGCGCGGGGGCTTCAACAAGACTGTCTAGAGGAAGGATTTAGCTCAATCCTTCCTCAGCGTTACGCCGCAGCAATAGCTGACTCAGCACCGCATAGAGCACGAATGCCAAGATGAATGAAGGCAAAGAACCGCCATAGCCGGTCAATATCTCCGGTGCCAGGCCCTGCACGCCATCCACGAAATTGCTCAAGAGATTGGGGTTTAACAAGTGATAGAAACTGACCCCGGCCGCCCAGCAGACCAGTGCCAGCCAGTTCACGCCGCCCAGGTACCAGTAGGCGCCTTCACGCGAAGTAAGGTCGGCCGTTTCGTACTCTTGCCGCCGCACGACAAAGAAGTCCGCCGCCATCACGCCGAAGAGTGAGATGAAGACGGAACCGATGAGCAGCATGAAGATTTCATAGGTCACCATATTCAGGAATGACGCCAAAACAAGCCCAATCAACGCGACAATCACGACGAAGACCCGTTGCGGGATGCGCGAGAAGACGTTCTGGGCGGTGACGGCTGCTGAGTAAATGTCGGCAAAGGCCTGATCAGTCTCCACGGCCAAGGTGGCCAGCAGCGCCAGCCAGCCGGCGGTAAAGACAATAATCGCACCCGCAATAGCTACGGCAGGATTACTCATATCTCCGAGAGTCACGGTAGCTACCAGCAAGACGCCGAGCCCATAGAACCAAGAGTTCGCCAGGAAGTAGCCCAACCACGTGCCGGCAAACGCGCCCCCTTCACTCCTGCCAAAGCGGCTGTAGTCCGCAATGAGCGGTATCCAGGAAATCGGCATGGCTATGACGAGGTCTATTCCTACCCAGAAGGGCGCGCCATCGGTACTCGTTTGAGCAAGTACGTCGCCGAGATTGAAACTGCTGACAATGGAGTAGGTCAACCACAGCGACGCCGCGGTCATAACCCAGATGCCGAATTTTTCCATCCACTGGCGCACCACGACAATGGGTCCGCCCAGGGCAAACGAGGTACAAATCACGGCAAAGATCAGCAGCCAGAGGATGTACGCGTCGAAGCCAAATATGGTCTTCGCAACGTGATTGGCCGCCCACGCCATGGCCCACAGTTCGAACGCCGTCCAACCCACGAGTTGGAGAAAATTAAGGAAACTGGGGACGTATGAGCCGCGAATTCCCAGCACGGGTCGCAGCAGCACCATGGTCGGTACGTGCACGCGCGCACCGGCATACGACATGAGTGCCAGCAGGAAGACCCCAATTGCGCTGCCGACAATGACGGCCAGCAGCGCCTGCCGGGGCGCCATGCCCAAGCCGTGGTCTTCCGCGGGCAACACCAACAATGCGCCGGTGAGGATTACGAGCAAGCCGATCCCGAGGTTGAACCACAGCACAAAGTGCTGCCGAAATGTCATCTGTTGCTCTGAGGGAGGTACGGGTTCCGGACCCCTCTCCGGTGGTATTTCGACCCTGGGGAGAATCTTGGATAGTGATCCGAGCATAGGAATAAACCTCCTAGTGTATTCCGGCTCGTGCCGGAATGACGGATTCAAAATCGCCTGGAGTTCCTTTGGCACTCCTATTAACGAAAACAGGCGTGCTGCGGATTCAGCACGCCCATGCATTCTAGGCTCAGCGGTGCATTCCCTCCGCAGGTATTACCCTGATCAGGTTCAAGGGTGTGAGGACGTAGTCGCGTCTCTCGTCTCAGCCCGGGCTCCCGGGCACCCCTATCACGCCACTCTTCAGTTGTCCGACGCCGTTTACTCTACCACTATCGTGTCAAACGTGCAAACGCTACTATTCTCCAACATATGCTTCGAGCACATGCAGGCAGAGACGTAGCGCTTCCACGGCAAACTGTCGCTGATTTGCGTTGCGTCCACTGTCCACGAGAACGCGGGTAGTTGCCCAGACCGGCTCTTCTCCCACCAGCATGTCCGCCGTAGCGCGGAGGCTTGTCCCCCGCGCTTGGGTGAAGTTTCGTGAGGGCTTCGGGCCGGCGACGGCGAGACACACCATGCCCACCGGCTTGGCTGAGCGGCGTCCGATTTGAGGACCGGCAATGCCACTCTCCGCCAGCGCCCACTCACACGCAAACGTGCGCTGCACCAACCCCGCCAGCGCTGCCACATACTCCTCGCTGACCACACCGTGGAAACTTGCGACGCCGCGAATGCTCTGCGCGAGTGGAACATCACGCCCGGCGTACAGCACAATGCCACCACGAAACCACGATTCACTCAGCGGCACGACGTGGATAAGCGAAGCAAGCGCGCCGCCCGCCGAAGTTTCTCCCACGGCAAGCGTATGTCCCCGCCTCGCCAGCAGCACTCCGATCTGCTCAACGAGTTGCCGCGCGTCGAGATCGTCATGGGGTGCAACCGCTCGTTGCTCCACTCCGGCACTTGGTGCTCCGCTTGTAGGAAAACCCGCAAGGTTATTTGGCAAGGGTGCGCTCATCCCCATCACGCTGAGTCACACTGTCGCGGTCCATTTGCTCCAACAACGGCAGCACGTACTTCCGGCTAGTGCCAAAGGCGTCGCGGACCTGTGCCACCGTTACCCGCTCTACGCGGGTCAGGAGTTCCCGCACTCTCTCCACCGCCTGTGCATACGCCTGGCGCGAGTAGATGAGATCGGTGTCCACCCGGACAATCCGGCCCTGCTCCACCAGCACATTCAAGAAATCGTCATCTACTGCAAGCCTTTCGCGGATGTCGCTCAAACTCGGCGGGGCTAACGGCTCTCGTTCCAGCACTGCGAGCAGTGTCGCCGCGGTTTCTTCTTGCGTCGGGCTCAGTGCAATGCGAAAGTCGAACGCGCGCAAAGCGCCTTCTCTTTCGGCAATCACTTCATCGGCGCAAAGCCGCTGCACTATCTCGTTGAAAACCCGGCTCTCCAGGCCCAGACTTCGCCGCACCTCCTCCTTGCCCTGCCCGTTGCGCAGGGGGTAACGCGCGTGGAACTGCTCGAGCAGCGTGGTTACGCGTTCCGTTATGCTGGCCCAGCCTCCAGCGGAGTACAGGGAGCGCCCCAGGTCTATCACCTGTTCCGCTCCCATGAGCCTCGCCAGGACTTCCTCTACCTCCACAGCGGTGAATGGAAGCGCTCCGGCGATTTCCGCCTGAGTGCAGGGTTCCCGCTGCCGGATGGCCTGGAGCACCATGTCTGCCGGCGAGCCGCGCTCCAGAGTCTCTAGCGCCGAAACTACGTCAGCGGCAAAGCGTTTGTGGCGCGGCGGGTAGGGGTCGAGGACCTCGCCTCCGCCAAGCGTCGCCGCCGGGCTGAGTTGGCGGATAATGAAGAGGTCGCCCTTAATCAAGCTCACCGGCTTAATCAATAGCAGTTGCGCCAGCCCTTCTTCACCCGGCGGGATTTCCTCGCGGTCGAGTAGCCGCACGCGGGCCAGCGTCTCCATCGTCCCACTATGCAGCGTCAGCACCATCCCGTGCTCGAGCGGCTGCGGCGCGGAGGACAGGAGCCGGATGCGCACGTCGGCAAAGCGCGTCGCGGTGAGCATGCGAGGGAGGGTGAGCACCTGACCGCGATAGATGTCCTCCACGTCAACCCCGCCGACGTTCACGGCGACACGGTTTCCCGGCAGCGCAGTCTCAATCTTGTGCTTATGACTCTGCAACCCGCGCATGCGGCCGCTCACGTTGCCGGGCACGATTTCCACTTCATCTCCCGTGTGGAGCTGGCCGTCGAGCAGGGTCCCGGTGACAATCGTGCCGAAGCCGGTGAGCGTAAAGGCCCGGTCGATAGGCAGACGCGGACGGCCCACGTCCCGTTTCGCATCCGTTTCCGCGAGCAATGCGTCGAGCGCCGCGCGCAGAGCGTCGAGACCCTCGCCGGTAACCGCGGAAACGCGCACGAGCGGGCTTTGGGCCAGGACCGTCCCTGCCACCGTTTCCCGCACGTCGTCTTCGACAAGCTGCAGCCACTCTTCATCTTCTACAAGATCACACCGGGTAAGCACCAGGATTCCCGCCGGAACGCGCAACAGGTCGAGGATGTCCAGGTGCTCGCGCGTCTGGGGCATGACGCCTTCATCCGCCGCAATGACGAGCAACGCTGCGTCGATGCCACCTACTCCCGCCAGCATGTTCTTGATGAACCGTTCGTGACCGGGCACGTCGACAATCGAGATTTCTTTGCCACTAGGCAACGTCAGCCACGCGAAGCCGAGATCGATGGTCAGCCCGCGCTCTTTCTCTTCGCGCAGCCGGTCCGGGTCGATGCCAGTCAGCGCCTGAATCAGCGTCGACTTGCCGTGGTCGACGTGTCCGGCAGTGCCAATGGTGTACATTCGGAAACCCCTACACAATCGAGGTGCGGTCTAAAGCGCGCCAGCGCACCTACGTAATCCAATATACCTTGCTCGGCCTTTCACGACCTTAGCCAAAAGGGCCTTTCGCCGCTACGCGGTGACGCAAACGCTTTCCGGTCGAACTTGCCTTTTCAGGGAATGGAGCGTTGGAACGTCGCCACTTTTAAAAGAACCATGGGTGCATCTGTTTAGGCCGACTTGCCTATCTTGAACACGCTCGCCTTCTTTCCCGAAACGAGCACGTCGTAGCGCTGCAACACGGTCAACGTTCCCTTGAAGTCACGCAGACAGTTTTCAAAGAGTTGGGGTCTCCCCACGAGCAGCACCATGAGGCCGTTCCAGCGCAGGACTCGCTGAAATTCTTGCAGCATACTGTGTTGAAATCTTTCGAGGTCAGTCAGCTGACTCTGGTAGAAACCCCACGGTGGGTCGGTGACGATCTTGTCCACAGACTCCGACGCAAACGTGTGCAGGTTCAAGGCTTCCCAGCGTCCGATGACGATGTTCTGTTGTCGCTTGCGCTGAATCCAGCGCAGTTGCCGCACCTTCGCGCGCAAGCCCTTCACGTGCTTTGCGTCAATGTCTCCGGCAAGCACCCTGCGATACGGGAAGGATCGTGCTCTTTCCAAGGGGATTGCCCCCGAACCGCAAAACGGGTCCAATACGACGTCGTCTGCTGTTGGCTCGGAGAGTAAGCAAAGCAAATGACAGAGTTCAGGCCGCAATTCTCCCTGCGCCAAGGTCTTCTCACTTGCCCGCTGACGAGTTACCCGCATGCCTACAAAGCCAAATCCTTCCCGACGCGCCAGGAGCCAGAACTCGACGTCGGGATTGCTCGGGTGAGGCCTGAGGCGCGGTTCGGCGGCAAGGAGTTGTTCCAAAGCCAAGCGCGTGCGCTGCGGCACAGGCACAAACCGGTTCTCTGCCGAGGCCACAAAGCGGTACGTCAGATTCTTGCGCGGTAGGTACGGCGCAACGCGGCGCAACAGTTGCCCGTCCGCAAGGACGGTCTGGCTGATCTGCGCCATGGGATTACGCCCCAGTCCGTCAAACGACATGACACAGACAAAACTATTGTTGCAGAAGCGCAGTGCCCGCACGTCTGCCACGGTGGACGAAGACCGGTATACAACAAGACCGTCGAGCAGGAGGTCTACTTCGAAGTCTCGGAGCGACCGCTGCAGCGCGGTCACCACGACCTCTCCCATGCCGGGAATGAAGGTAGAAGCGTACGTGGTCATGGGAGTGATCCCTGTGGTTCCGTGACGAGACTTACCGGGCGTTAGCGGTCACTCCCGAGATTCACCGTTAACTACGCCATAGAGTCACTTTGTCTGGCAACTCTGGCAGGACACTCTCCATTGGTTCCTAGGTTTCACACACGATTCCATCGCCGTCACCATCGCGCGGCGGGTCGGCAATGATCTCTATCGGGAAGCCGCGACCGTCGCCGTTACTGCCTTGAACTCTTTCCACACCGGCCGCTTCCGCCGCCGCACAGCTTGCATACACGGTTGTTGGCGTCGGAGTAGGCGTGGGCGTAAGCGTAGGAGTGGATGTCGGGGTCGCAGTCGCCGTAGGCGTAGGAGTTGGCGTTGGCGTCGCCGTGGGGATTGGCGTCGGTGTTGGCGTGGGCAGGACAATTTGCGGCGTCCCATCACACTTCTCCAACATCGTGCGCAATGCCGTTACTTCTGCATCATCCACGCTGAGTCCCCAGAACACTTTCACCGCAATCCAATCTTGCGCATACTGGCACCACGCCGACTCCGCAGACGGCTTCCATTCCGCGGGATCACGCCCGCCCTTGGAGCGATTGCTCGACGCCGAGACCGCAGTCAAGGTCTGAGAGAGCGTCAGGTCGTTGGCATACGCGAAGCGCCGTGCGTAGGACCACCGCCATCCCCCTGAATCGTGCACTTCTGCGAGGGGCACCATGTGGTCTATGTCCACACCTCTAGCACTCGTAATGGTTTCTTCGTCGTACCATGAATACCACGTGCCGGGAGGTACGCACGCATCTTCATCCGTGTCCAGCGTGCGAGCCTCGGCAACAAGCACTTCTTCCCGTGTGTTGCAGCCGTCGTCGTCGGCATCATCCCAGCCGTTCTGTTCGTACATCCAGCGTCCGTAGGCAAGGCCGCCATCAGATTCCGGAGCGGTTTTGAGTTGCAGCCCCGCAATGTCCGTCGTGGTTGGAGTCGTCTGCTCCGGTACGCAATTAGCCTCGTAGAAAACGTCTACACCCTGCCAGCCCGCGACTCTCAAGCTCTCCCGCGCAGTATCGAGTTGCGTGCAAAGTTCCGCCGTGGGTCCGCCATCGATTGTGATAGCAAACCATACGGCCGCTAAAAATAGCGCCAACATATACCATCCTTTAAACTGTAGTAGCGCGCCCGCACCAACTCGGACGCACACGTATCCACTATCCCCGTGCGCTATGTCCAGCGCACCGAAACTAACCACCCGCAACAAGAAGAGAGGACTCTTCCTATCGCACGCTCAACTGCATCCCCTGCAATTGACGTTGCGGCTCCGCCTAGCGGTGGGCCTACCCTTCGGCGGGATCAACTAGGGCCCAGCGTTCAGCGAGCCTGTAGAGTCCCATTCCGTGCGATCCCTTAATCAAAACGACGTCGTGTTGCTTAACCTCCTTTTTTAAGAGCGTCTCGGCAGAGTCTAATGCGGCTTCCAGCGCATCATCGTCGGCATGACTCGCTACGAACTCAGTGATGTGCGCTGGGTCCATGCCGGCCGCGCGGGCACCCGCCGCAGTTGCAGCGCTATCGTTGCCTATGGTTACCAAGCGGTCAGCATAGCGGGCCGCGGCCTCGCCTAATAGGCGGTGCTCTTCAGAGGCATATTCCCCAAGCTCGAGCATGTCGCCGAACACCGCAAACTTCCTGCCTTGCCCGCCCAACTGCGCGAGGGACTGCAAAGCGAGCGTCGCGGAAACGCGATTGGCATTGTAGGCATCGTCGAGCAAGATCGAGCCGTTGCGGCCCTGCCGCACGTGGAGACGGCCGGGCGCGGGACGCACATTCGCTAGCCCCTTCGTTATCTCGTCTAACGTGAGTCCGAGCGTACGCCCCACAGCAGTGGCGGCGAGCGCCGCGTAGACCCCGGCCTGGCCGAGCACTTGCGTCTTCAACTGCCCTCGATCTGATCCGGCCTGCACGTCGAACTGGGTCCAGCCCTCAGGCAGCACCTTCACGTTCTGTGCCGAAACATCCGCCATGCCCTCGACACCGTAGGTCACCACATCCGCGCGCGTTGTGGCGGACATCTGCCTGACGCGCGGGTCGTCTCCGTTGAGTACGGCGGTGCCGCGCGCCGGCAGCGCCTGTACGAGCTCGGCCTTGGCGTGCTGCACGCGGTCGAGTGAGCCAAAGAGTTCAAGATGAACGGGGCCCACCGCCGTTACCACGCCGACATGCGGCCGAATCCTGCGGCAGTAGCCGGCAATCTCACCCCGCCACTGCGCGCCCATCTCAAGCACGAGTACCTCATCTTCAGGCACGCAGCGGGCCACAGTACGCGGAATGCCGATCTCGTTATTCTCCGTTCCCAGCGCCCGGCAGACCGCAAAGCGCTCCGCAAGCACCGTCGCGATCGCCTCTTTCGTGGTGGTCTTGCCATAACTGCCCGTGATAGCAACGATGCGCATGTTGGAGCGCTGTCGCACCAAGTAACTGGCAAGTTTCCACGCGGCGTCGTTTGGATCCCTGACGCGGATTTGTGGGATGCGAATGTCAGGCAGAGGTCTTTGGCAAAGAATAGCGGCGGCGCCTTTGGCTGCGGCGTCCGGAATGAAGTCATGCCCGTCGCGCTGATCGGTGCGCAGCGCGAGAAAGACCTCGCCCGGCTGCAAGATGCGAGTATCGTGGCTCAAGCCCGTACACGCGATGCCCGCCACCGTAGGGCTTTGCGGTGGATCGCGTCGCAGCGCGCGGTAGAGATCAACGAGCATGAACAAGAGGGAAAACGCTCCTTGAATTGCATGCCACGAGCCGTCACCACGCTCTAGGAGAGTCTACACCAACCTGCTATAATGATGCTACCCCTCTTCAGCAAAGCAAACGGACACCGGTGCTTCTTTTACTATGAGCAAAAGGCTCCGTGTTGGCCTGCTGTTTGGCGGCCGTTCAGCCGAACATGACGTCTCGGTGGTCTCAGCCCGCTCCGTTATGGCAGCGCTCGATTCGGAAAAGTACGAGGTGATACCCATCGGCATCACACGCGACGGACGCTGGCTGCTGAACGTAGACCCTCAGCAAGCGTTGGCGGACCAAATGCATTTGGCAGCCGATGTGGCTGCAACGGGCCTTGCCCTCAGTGGGCCGACCGCGTTGGCCGAACGCAATTCGCCTCAAGCTGTACGCGATCCGTCACGAATTGGTCCGCTGGATGTAGTGCTTCCCATCCTTCACGGCCCCAACGGTGAGGATGGCAGTATCCAAGGCCTGCTCCAGCTTGCTGACGTGCCCTACGTCGGCTGCGACGTGCTCAGCTCGGCACTGGGCATGGACAAGATCGTACAGAAGCGGCTCTTCAGCCACGCGGGTCTCCCGGTTGCCGACTTCGTCCCGCTGCGCCGCAAGCAATGGCGCGCACAGCCGGATACATGTAAAGACGAAATCGAGGCCAGCCTCTCCTATCCGGTCTTTGTCAAGCCGGCGGCCCTCGGTTCGAGCGTAGGCATTTCGAAGGCCCACCATCGGGACGATTTGGGTCCCGCCCTGGATCTGGCGGCGCGCTACGGTCCCAAGATCATCGTCGAGAACGCGGTGCCCCATGCACGCGAGATCGAGTTCTCGGTGCTCGGCAACGACGACCCCATCGTCTCAGTGCCGGGAGAAATCGTGGCCGCGCATGAATTCTATGACTACGCCGCCAAGTACGAGGCGGATTCGGAATTGCACGTACCCGCGCAGATCCCGGAGGAACGAACGCAGGAGTTGCAAGCAATGGCCGTCCGCGCTTTCCAGGCGCTGGAATGCTGCGGCATGGCGCGCGTGGACTTTCTCCTGGATGGCGAAACTGATGAGGCGTACGTGAGTGAGATCAACACCATACCCGGCTTTACGTCCATAAGCATGTATCCGAAACTGTGGGAAGCCTCCGGGCTGGCATATCCGGCCTTGTTAGACGAACTGATCAGACTGGCGCAAGAACGCTACCGAGAAATCAGCGAGCAGGATACTGCGCGCTGATGCTCACTCGCAAGAGTGCTCACTCGCAAGAATGCACGCTCGCGCCACCGCGCAACAATGGGAAACAAAAAAAGAGAGGGCAACCGCGATGGTTAATGGGGACATCAAGATATTCTCGGGTCTGGCCAATAATCCCTTGGCGGCCGAGATTGCTGATCTCCTAGGGACGGGTCTCGGTGACGTAAGCATCGAAGACGCCCCGGATACTGAGACCCTCGTCATGGTGAACGAGAGCGTCCGCGGTTGCGACGTGTACGTCGTGCAACCAACCTCGGCCCCGGTGAACGACAACCTCATGCAACTTCTGCTCATCGTTGACGCGCTCCGGCGTGCCTCCGCCAAGCGCATTACCGCGGTCATACCCTACTTCGGCTATTCCCGCCAGGAACGCATGGCCCACGGACGCGAGCCAATCAGCGCCAAGGTGGTGGCGGATATGCTCCAAGCCGTAGGCGTGAACCGCATTATCCTCACCGACATCCACGCGCCGGCC
Source organism: Chloroflexota bacterium (assembly GCA_012270555.1). Lineage (GTDB taxonomy): Bacteria > Chloroflexota > UBA11872 > VXOZ01 > VXOZ01 > VXOZ01. The sequence goes on along the minus strand of JAAXIC010000017.1, from coordinate 142,803 downwards.
ATGCAGGGCTTCTTCAACATCCCCATGGAGACCCTTTCGGCAGTGCCTCTGATCATTGACTACCTGAAGCAGCAAGACCTATCGGATTCTGTAATTGTCGCGCCGGACGTCGGCCGCGCCAAACTGGCAGAGCAATATGCGGAACGTCTGGGAGTGCCACTTGCGCTGATCCACAAAGCGCGCGAGTCCGCGACCACAGCGCGCATCGTCGGCATGATCGGCGACCTTGAGGGAAAGTCGCCTATCATCATCGATGACATCATCACCACCGGCGGCACCATCGTCGAGACGGCCCACGCCGTCCTAAATGCCGGTGCCAGACCTCGTCTGCGCTTAGCGGCAGTGCACGGTCTCCTGGCCGGTTCCGCCCCGGATAGATTGAATCTGGACTTCATCCAAGAGGTACTTCTCACTGACACCGTGCATATTCCTGCGGAGAAACACACGCCCAACATGACCATCCTCTCCGTGGCCCAACTCTTCGCCGAGGCGATTCACCGCGTGCACAATGAGACTTCAGTCAGCGGCCTCTACCTGCTCACGTAAAGACATTGAGCGATACGTTCGAGCTCTCCCTCCCTGACGATGCTCGTCCGGCACTTACAAAATACGGTCAATTGTTGGCACGGTTACAAATTCCCGTCCTTGGTTTCGGTATACTAGTGACAGCATTGGGGAACTGTGGTGAGTGGTAGGGGTCTAACCCATGTTTGTTGATGTTGGCATTGCATTTGCCGCTGGCGTTCTTTCCTTTCTATCGCCTTGCTTCCTTCCCTTGATTCCCGCGTATCTCGTGTATCTCGGCGGCCGCCATGTAAATGCGGTTCGCAACGAAACGTCGGCCCGGCGCGCGGTCTTCATCAACGCGATCGCCTTCGTTCTCGGCTTTGGTGTGATCTTCGTTGCCCTGGGCGTTGCCATCACGTTTGTGGGCCTCGCGTTTCAGCAAGGCCTGCCCACGATGCGGCTCGTCGGCGGCGGGTTGCTCGTCATCTTTGGCCTGAGTTTCCTCGGCTTGCTCCGCATTCCATGGCTGCAGCAGATCTTGCAGCGCGAAGTCTCGCTCCGCAACACGCCTTTGGGGCGCATCGACACCGAAAAAACCGGTCCGGTCACCTCCTTCCTCATCGGTCTCGTGTTTGGCACGGGCTGGACTCCCTGTGTGGGACCAATTCTCGGCGCCATATTGCTGCAGGCTTCCGGCTCTGACACTGTTGTGCGCGGGGGAATCCTCCTGGCAATCTACGCATTGGGGATGGGCATTCCGTTTCTCGCGATGGCCGCCGCAGTCGAACGTGCCGCTTCCCTTCTGAACTGGCTCAAGTCCCACATGCTGGTTGTGGAACGCACGAGTGGCGTCTTCTTGATCTTGATGGGTATTGCCGTAGCCACGAATTTCCTGGCAATGATATCCGGCGTGCTCGGCTTCTTCTCATTGGAGATATTGGCGTTCGAGTGATAGGAGCTAAGGTAGCAAAGGAGAGGCCGCCTTCGCGGTTCGCTAGCAATTGTCCGATAAGCTGGCTCGCGAGGATTTATCGGCATAGTCCGATCTGAAGGAATCGTTGGGGACCCGATAAATGTCAACAATTGGCGTTGGCAGATTTGGAGCTATAGGCAACCAAGAGCTGTGGGATAGTGTGAAGCAAGAGTAAGGAGGAGCGCACGATGCGACGTCGATCTGTTTGTACGCTGCTGCTAAGCGGCGCTTCCATGGCCGCGCTCGCGGCCTGCGGTGGTGGCTCAACGCTGCTCGACACAGAGGAGGAGAAGCCGGCCGAAACCACGCAGGAGGCCAAGGTGGAGCCAACCGCGGCCCCCGAGGAGGCCCAGCCGACGGCTGAACCGGAACAAAAAGCGGAGCCTGAGCCGACGGCAGCGCCCGAACTCGACCTGCCGAACCTTGGCAAGGCGCCGGAGATCACGCTTACGGAATGGCTCAACTCCGAGCCCATTACGTTGGCGAGCTTGGAGGGCAAAGCCTCCGCCCTCATCGTATTCTGGACCTACACCTGACCGGTGTGCCGCGGCGAAGTCCCCAGTTGGGTGGACATCCAGAACACGCTCGTTGACGACAGCTTCAAGCTCATCAGCATTCACTTCCCGGCCTTGGGTGCTTCCACGGACGTGAGCGTCATTGCCGAAAATGCTGGGAATCTCAATGTCAATTTCCCGGTGGCGATTGACAACGACCTGTCGGCCTGGAACGACTACGGCAACAATGCCTGGCCAGTTGCCTACGCAGTCGATAAACAAGGAGACATCCGCTTCAAGCAAGTTGGCGCCGGCATCGACTCTATCCTTGAAGTGATCGGCAAACTGAAGGCTGCGGGCTAGCCTACCTGCGGCATTTGGACATCGGTCGCAATAAGTGAACCGTCTGTGGTGTGCTGATTGCACCGCAGACGGTTTTCATTTAAGGCGCGACAGCCTGCTTGCCAGATTATTGCCGCTGCCTCCCAGACACGGCGACTTGCGCCTTCAAAGGAAATCCTTGCATAACAAATGCCAGCGGCAAAGGAGGTGCGCCCTCTCCTCGGGGAGAGGGTTGGGGTGAGGGGAATCCATGGCTTTCCAGCAGAACAACTCCAGACCTCCTACCCAAAACACCAATCAGCCGCCGAAAAGCGGTTGAAATCCTAAGGAATCACCCTCACCCTAGCCCTCTCCCTTGACGGAGAGGGGACAGTTTCGCTTCATCAAGTGTTGTACAAAGATCTTCAAAGAACGTTCCTGCATGGCTGTACCCATGGCAAGAACAGTGCGCGGTGTCCGTACGTACACCGCGCACTGAATTCGTGTCTCTGAGGCAGCGCCACTGGGATCTAGGCCAAGTGGTCAACGCCCCTTCCGCTTAGCCCAACTCCTTGAGCTGCTTCACGGCATCGACCACTATCTCGAAACTGCCACCGCCGAATTTTGCAAAGCGGATGTTGCCCTGCCGATCGATGCCGTAGAAGGCCGGCCACGTGCGGGTGCCAAAGGCATTCCAGAGCACCAAATCGTTGTCCACTACCACCGGATAGGTGACGCCGAGGGCATCAGCCCGGTCTTTGATTCCGCTGATGTCTCTGGAAGAACCGGCGTGCGGAAAGTGCACGGTGATCAGCTTGAAGCGGTCGTCGTGGTACGTATCAAAGAGATCCACCAAACTGGGGATTTCACTGCGGCAGACCGGTCAGGTGTACGTCCAGAATACAATGAGGGCGGAGGCTTTGCCCTCCAAGCTCGCCAACGTAATGGGCTCCGAGTTGAACCAGCCGGTGAGCGTAATCTCGGGCGCTTTGCCAAGATTGGGCATATCGAGTGCTGGCGCCGCAGTCGGCGCAACTTCAGCCTGCTTCGCGGTTTCAGCCGGGGCGGCGGTTGGCTCCGCCTTGACCTCTTCCTTCGCGGCCGCGGGCTCCTCTTTCTCGGTTTCGATCAGCGTTGAGCCACCGCCGCAGGCTGCGAGCGCGGCTGCGGATGTGCCGCTGAGCAGAAGGGAACAAACAGATCGTCGTCGCATGGTACTTTTCTCCAATCGCTTTCGTGCGGGCTTGCCGCGGGTACTCTAACTCGCTGTTTGTCTCGGTGAGCCGCTCTACCAACCTGCCGCGCACGGCAATGCGGCCAACATCCTCCGTTAGGTCTTATCGTAGCGTGAATCGTCGACGTGTTCCAGTCGCCTTGACCTCACACGCGACAACTACGTCACTATACCTGTGATAGGCTTGTCGGAAAGACCACTACAGCGCTCAAGGAGTCGCAAAGATGAGCAATCCCACTCTCCCCCAACCGGAACCTACGCCCGGTAACACCGCGTGGTGGACCCACGACCGTTTCGGCCTCTTCATTCACTGGGGTATCTATGCCCTGGCCGCGCGCCACGAGTGGGTGAAGAAGTACGAGCAGATCAGCGACGCGGACTATCAGCCCTATTTCGACCACTTCGACCCCGACCTTTACGACCCGGCGGAATGGGCGCGCATCGCCCGCGAGGCCGGCATGCGCTACGTCGTGCTCACGAGCAAGCACCACGATGGCTTCTGCCTGTGGGATAGCCAACTCACCGACTATAGGGCTACCAACACTCCCGCCGGTCGGGACTTGCTGCGGCCTTTTGTCGAGGCCTTCCGTGCCGAAGGACTCAAGGTCGGCTTCTACTACTCGCTGATTGACTGGCACCATCCCGAGTTTCCCGTGGACGGCGTGCATCCCCAGGCGAACGATCTTGCCTTCCGAGAGGCCACGAAAGACCGCGACGTGCGCAAGTACGCTGAATACCTCCACGGCCAGGTGCGCGAAATCCTGACCATGTTCGGCACCATCGACCTGCTCTGGCTCGACTTCTCCTATTCGCAGCAGGACTATGGCTGGAGCAAAGGCAAGGGCAAAGACGACTGGCAGAGCGAGAAACTGATTGAGATGGTGCGCGAGATTAACCCCGACATCATCATCAACAACCGCAGCGAAATCGAGCAGGACTTCCACACGCCCGAGCAGTTCATTCCGCCAAGCTGGCTGCACATCGACGGCAAGCCCGTGAATTGGGAGTCTTGCCAGACCCTCAACGGCTCGTGGGGCTATCACCGCGACAACCTGGACTGGAAGTCGCCGCAACTGCTCGTGGAGATGCTCATCGATTGCGTCTCCAAGGGCGGGAACATGCTCATGAACGTGGGTCCCACGGGCCGGGGTGAGTTCGATCCACGGGCGCAGGCGACCCTGGCGGAGATTGGCGGGTGGATGCGGCAGCATGGACGCGCGATCTACGGCTGCACGCAAGCGCCGTACACACCGCCAAGAGACTGCCGCTACACCTACAACCCCGAAACCAACCGGCTGTACCTCCACGTTTTCGCCTGGCCGCTCAAGTACCTGCACCTGCCCGGCCTGCGCAACCGCGTGCGCTACGCCCAACTGCTCAACGACGGCTCCGGAGTCAAGACCTTCGACTTCACCCAACACCACCGCTACCCCAGCGGGGGCGAAGATTTGCTCACGCTGGAATTGCCCATCCAAAAACCGGACGTACATACGCCGGTGGTTGAGCTTTTCTTATGTGAATGATACACTAACGTCAACGGTAGACTTAGCACCTTGACACGCAGAATTCAATGTTGCAGCGTCAAGTCTGGCCCGGTTGAAACAGCGTGGCGCAAGGATCCGCTCTCGGTGTACTTATCCCTCGCCACGCTGATGCGGGAAAGCTCCTGCACCGATTTTGACCTCTAATGGGCCGAAGTAGCGGGGCATTGCCCGCGGCGACTTGGCGCGAACCCACAGTTCCCTCCCAAAGTAAGGTGCTTAGTAGTAAGACAGCTACCGGTCGTGACAACCTAGCGTCAGTCTTGCGCCCTGCGCAACAAGGAGGCAAAAATGGACGCTCGGAATATATCCACACGCGGTCTTCGTCGCCGCGACCTCTTGCAGTATTCGGTGCTATCGGCAGGCATGTTGGGACTCGCCGCCTGCGGCACCGTGACCACCGCGCCTGCGGCAGAGCCGGAACAGGCTGCTGAAGAAGAGGCCCCTGCAGAGGCCGAAGCGCCCCAAGAGATGGAGCCTGTCACCATCCAGTACTACACGGCGCTCAACGACCGTCAAACAGAACTCTATCCCACGATGGTCGTGGATGAGTTTCAAGCTGCGTTCCCCGGAATCCAGGTCGAGACGGTGCTCCGCGAGGGGCCGTTCTACGACAAGCTCCACGCGCTTGTCGCCGCCGGTGAGCCGCCGGATACTTCGTGGTTCTCCTATCCCGAAGCGTATCTGCGCGGCGTGTTCACCCATGTTACTGATTATGTAAAGCGCGACAATTACGACATCAGCGTCTTCCCGGCCGGCGCCATGAAGACCCTCGCCATGTGGCAAGGCGACGTGCTCGGCCTCCCGAACCAGTCGGGCGGTTCGTGGCCGGTGATGCCGTACAACAAGGAAATCCTGGCTAGCGAGGGCATCAGCGATCCGCCGCTCACGTGGACGGACGATAGCTGGAACGCCGAAACCTGGCTCGAAGCCTTGCAGAAGGTCGCCAAGTGGGAGGGTGACAACCCAACGCGCTTCGGCATCAACGGTATCGGCGCGGGCGTGATGGTCTACTGGGGCCCCATGTGGGCCGGCAGTTGGGTGAGCGAAGACCTGAAGACGGTTACGTGCGATAGCGAGGAGATGATCGCGGGCATTCAGTACATCACTGATCTCGTGGCACGCTATCGGGTCATGGACAAGCCCGGCCAACTAAACGAGGTCTTTGGCACCGGCAACGCGCGTAACCTGTTCTTCGACGGCAAACTGGCCTTCTTCCGCACATCAGGCGGCCAGACCTTTGCCGTGGCCGAGGCCGTGAAAGACGGCAAGCCCTACGGGTTCGCGCCTATTCCGAAGTTCGGCATCGTCGGCTCGGGTCAAGCGGTTGACCCCAACGGCATCATCAGCGGGGCCAAGCATCCCGACGAAGGCTGGGAATTCATCAAGTGGCAGGCTGATACGCCCAATTGGGCGATCACGCGCGGCAATGCGCCCTCGCGCCAAGACCACTTCACCGCGTGGGGCGAAGCCGTGTACGGTGGCTTTGCCGCGGAAGCGCGGGTCGAAGTATACCGCGATTCTCTCTCCCACGCCGTCACTATCGATCCCGTCTTCTCGCTGCCGAACTGGCGCATCCCCATCTGGCGGGATATGGTCGGACCAGCCATGACCAAGCTCTACAACGGCGAAGGCGACGTAAAGGAGACCTTGGAACAGCTCAAGGTCCAGATCGAAGGCGAGATGCCGGAGGTCGAGTAGCCGCCTTTGCGCCCGCATCCGATCACTTCATTGGATGCAGGGAGCGCAGTCAGGCTACGACTGGAAAGTTGCTGCTTTCCAAGAAGAGCCATCGGGGATAGGGCCGCAATTGCAACCCTATCCCCAGGTGAAGTACCCGCCAACAAAACGAAAGGAGGTCTACGACAAGCCTCAACGGAGTGCAGGTAAAGCGTTGTCTGATTCACAACAATCGGAGGTAGAGTATCATGACGAAACGCGATTCGGCACTCAACGCGCTCACGCGCCGCAACATGCTCATGGGGTTTGGCGCTCTTGGCGCCGCCAGTTTCTTGGCCGCCTGTGGGACCGTGGCAACGGCTCCGGCCGACCAACCGGAGCAAGCCGCAGAGGAAGAAGCCCCCGCTAAGACCGAAGAAGCGCCCGCGCCTGCGGAACGCGTCACGGTTTCGCACTACGTGGCCCTCAATGCGCGACATCTCGAACTCTATCCCACCCTCATCGAAGAACCCTTCGAGAATGACCATCCAAACATCGACCTCGAGACGATCCTCAGAGAAGGGCCATACTACGATAAATTCAACACCCTGGTGGCTGCCGGCGAACCGCCGGACGTGCTTTGGCTCTCCCAGACCGAAGTCTTCACTCAAGGCCATACCATTGATGTCGGGCCGCTGATCAAGCGCGACAATTTCGATCTCAGCATCTACCCGGAGCAACTCTTCCGCGACGGCGTCATGTACGAGGAGAACGTACTCGGTCTGCCGAACCAGTCGGGCGGCAACTGGCCGGTGATGCCGTACAACAAGGAAATCCTCGCTAACGCGGGTGTTTCCGATCCGCCGGTGGAGTGGGGTGACCCGAGTTGGAACGCGGAGACCTTCCTCGAAGCGCTGGTGAAGACCACGCAGCGCGAGGGCGAGAACCCGCTCCACTTCGGCATCGGCAACATCGGCCGCGGCGTGATCGCGGCAAACTGGGGACCCTTTTGGGGCGCCCGCTGGGTGGCGGAAGACTTCAAGACCGTGGTCTGCGATTCGCCTGAAATGATCGACGCCATCCGCTACCTCACCGAGCTGTCATCGAAGCATCGTGTCATGCCCGTGCCGGGGGAGCTCAATGACACCTTTGGCACCGGCAATACGCGCAACAACTTCCTCAACGGCAAGCTCGCGTTCTTGCAGACTTCCGGCGGCGGCACGTTTGCCATCGCCCAGGGCGTGCAGGAAGGCAAGCCGTTTGCCTATGCGCCGCTGCCCACGTTCATGCACACGGCCTCGGCACAGGCACTCGACTCCAATGGCCTGATCGGCGCGAGCCAGGTGCAGGACGAGGGCTGGGAACTCATCAAGTGGCATGCCAATCATCCCAACTGGGCCATCGGCCGCGGCAACGCGCCGGCGCGCCTTGACCACTTTGAAGTGTGGGCGCGTGAACTCTACGGCGGCGACGTAGCCGAGAAGATTCGCGTAGATGCCTACGCCCACTCGCTGGCAAACGCGGGGCGGTACGACGGCCTGCGGGTGCTGCCCAACTGGCGTAATCCCATCTACGACCAGATCATCACGCCCGCGTTGGATGCCCTGTATCGCGGCCAAGGCGACGTGGTGGAAACGATGAACGCCCTGCGCCAGCAAATCCAGGCTGAGATTCCCGATTAACCTGTCTGCAGCAAACGTCAAGACTCGTGATGACTGCCGCGCCAGTAATCGCGCGGGGTAAAGTGCTTGCTCTCGTCGGCGGGCCGGTGGTTGTCAATGAGCAGGAGAATCTGAGGGGCACGGTGGGCCGTGCCCCTCAGCCATAGAAAGGTGTTGCCGCATGTCCGTTTCCGTGGCTCAACTCGCCGTCGCCGGTGGCACGCCGGTGCGGGATACTAACGCGCGCCCGTGGCCTGCCTGGCCCGCGGCCACCGAAGAGGACATCGCCGCCGTAGCCGACGTGCTGCGCAGCGGCAAGTGGAACCGCTGGCGCACCGACCGCGTGGTGGCCTTGGAAGAAGCGCTGCAGGAGTTCACCGGCGCGGCCCATGTGATTGCCCTGGCCAGCGGCACCGCCGGCATCGAGGTCGCGCTCAAAGCCGCGGGCGTGCGTCCCGGCGACGAGGTCATCGTGCCCGCCTACACCTACGTCGCTACCGCCACGGCGGTCTTGCAGGTGGGCGGCGTGCCGGTGTTTGCCGACATCATCCCGGAAACGGAAAACGTCGATCCCGCTTCGATGGAATCACTAATCACCGAGCGCACACGGGCGCTCTTGCCTGTCCATGTTTCCGGGCTGCCCTGCGATATGGATGCCATCAACGCGCTGGCGGCGCGGCGCGGCCTCCGCGTCATCGAGGATGCCGCCCAAGGCATCGGCGGCATGTGGAACGGACAGCGCGTCGGGACGATCGGGGACGTGGGGGAGTACTCCTTCCAGGCGAGCAAGAACCTGCCCGGCGGCGAGGGCGGCGCGGTGGTCACCAACGACCCTGAAATTGCCGAAAAGGCGTTCATGCTGATGCACATCAACTATGAGGTGCTGGGCTGGAACTACCGGCTGACGGGCATGACGGCCGCGTTGATTCTCTCACAGCTTGAACGCTTTCCGGCGTTGCAAGCCCGCCGCCAAGCCAATGCCGCCTTCCTGCGCGACGCCTTGGCGGCAATTCCCGGCATTGCCCCCACGCGCGTAGACCCGTTCGTCACCGCCGACGGCCTGCACGGGTTGGGCGTGCGCTTTATCAGCGCCGAGTTCAGCGACGGCGCTCCCGTATCGCGGGACGCATTTGCCAAAGCCCTGCGCGCGGAAGGCATACCCTGCGCTCTGGGTTACGGCGACCCGGTCTACAGGTCGCCGCTCTTCCAAGAGGCGCACACACGCATGCAGGACCAGTGCCCCGTCGCCTGCAACCATCCCGCAATGGTGAACATGGACTACGCCAACCTGCACCTGCCCAACGTGGAGCGCCTCTGCGCCGAAGAGGCGCTGCGCTTCAACCAGCCGCTTCTACTTGGTACGCGCGAAGACATGCAGGACATCGTGGACGCCGTTGGCAAGATACACGCTAACCAATCAGCACTCACTGCGGCAGCAATATAGAAGATAACCGAGACGTGGATTTATTCGTATCTGAGTAACCAAACATCCTGTTAGTGCCGACAGAGTTAGCGAACGTCGCAGTACACCCTCTGTCCGTTCGCGCTGAGCTTGTCGAAGCGCTTTGCGGCACGTCTCGCCGTAACTTGATTTTCCTTGAATCTTCGCCGCCTTGGCCAAAATACATCAGAAGGAAAACTTGACCATGCTTCTTGCCGGTGTCGGCCGAACTACCCTCACGCCCCCGCTCGGCACGCCGCTCATCGGCTACGGCGGACGTGAGCGCGGCGCGGACGCCATCCGTGACGACATCTACGCCACGTCGTTGGTGCTCTCGGACGGCGCTACAACGGTAGTCTTCGTCACCTGCGACCTCTGCGCGCTACCTATTCAGCAGGTGCGCTATGTACAGCAGCGGATCGAGGAACGCACCGGCATCCCGCCGGAGCACATTTTGGTCAACACTTCTCACGCTCACTCGGGGCCGTTGACTACCTTCAATGAGGAGACCCCTGCAGGTCTGCGGCGCATCGTGCTGGATCTGCTTGATGGGATCGCAGAGTCGGTGGTTCAGGCGGCGGCAAAGCGCGTGCCTTGCCAAGTCGCGGCGGGCAAGGGTGCTGTGCGGGCGAGCATCAACCGGCGCAAGCGCAACGGCTACAGCGATGCGGTGACGCGGGAGTCACCGGAGGGCACGGTGGACCCCGACCTGCACGTGGTACGCATTGACGGCCTGGACGGAATGCCGATAGCAGCGGTAACCGCCTACGCCTGCCATCCGGTGGCGCTGCGCCCGCCCAGCCACGCTTATTCGGCGGACTTTGTCTACGCCCTGCGTGAGAGGGTCGAGCCACAGATTGGCGCGCCGATGCTCTTCGCCCAAGGCGCGGCCGGCAATCTGGTACCAATCGGCCCTGAGATGGAGATGGAAGAACGATTGGATCTGACAGGGAGAATGCTCGGCGAGGAGGCTCTGCGCGTGCACACAGCGCTCAGCCAGACAAACCGGCAGGCGCAAGGCATGCCCAACGAGGAGGACAAACAGTCTCGGGCAGCCGCTGGCAAAGAATCTCGTGCCCGTGAGGAAGCGCTAGGGGCAATCTCGCGTACTGAGGAGTCCGCGCGCGAGACAGCCGGCGCAGCACCCACGTCCCAATCACCGCTGCTCGCCGCCGCATCAGAAACCCTCTTGCTCGACCTCTGGATGGACCAGCCGCCCATTGGTGAATCAGGCCACTCGCATCAGACGTTTCCCTACCTCACGCCGCCGCTGGTGGAGGGCAAGGTGGAGTGCGCGGTGCAGGCGCTGCGCATCGGCGACGCGGCGCTCGTGGGCGTCGCGGGCGAAGCATTCGTGGAAATCGGCCTGGCCGTAAAGGAGCGCTCCACCATCCCCCACACCATCTTCCTGGGCTACACCAACGGCTGCCTGGGCTATATCCCCACCGTCGCCGCCTATCCCGCCGGCGGCTACGAAGTCCACCGCGCCCACACCGTGTACCGCCTGCCCCACACCATCGCCCCAAATAGTGCGGACAAAATTATCAAGGCGAGCCTGGGGCTTTTAGCTGCCCTTTGAGTTAGTACCCGCTCTCAGAGCGGCAAAAGGTCCACTAGGTCCGTTCATGCTGAGCCTGTCAAAGCACGTCCTTTGTGTAATCTGCTGCATTGTCTCGCCGTTCAATCAGTCTGATTCCTGCTGAAACCTAGCTGCTCGCGCTGGAGTATTTCGTCAGCGCCAGTTGCCAGAAGAGGTGGGAGAGGATGAGGAGGCCGGCGGTCATGGCGACGGCGGCCAAGGCGAAGGTGGGGCTGAGCAGGCCCATGAGGGCTTGGCTAGGGACCGTGGCGATGAAGGCCACCGGCAGCAGGAACGTCAGGCCCAGGCGGAGTGCGCCGCGAAAGACATCGGTGGGCACGCGGGAGGCCTCGATGAGGTTGTAGTAGAGGTGGGCCACGTTGTTAAGCCGTCCGACAAAAAACGTCACCGAGATGATGATGAACCAGAGCGAATAGGCAATCAGGCACGCGCACACCACCATCCCGAGGTAGAGCAGCGCGCCGAGCCACGTGACCGGCTCCGCCAGCAGGCCGACCGCGTACCACAGTACGCCGCCGCCGAGCACCACCTGCACCAGCGGGTCCCAATCGAACTTGCGGGTCGAAACGTAGAAGCGCGTGTTCACCGGCTTGCTGAGTACAAAGTCCAATTCGCCGCGATTTATGAGCCCGGAGAGCGCATTCATGTTTTCGCCAAAGATCGACTCCACGATGCCGTCCACGATCATCACCGTGGCCGCCAGCACGAGCATCTGTTCCACGCGCCAGCCGCCGATGGTCTGCACGTGGCCGAAGATGATTTGGACGGAGGCCACGTAGACCACGGCATAGCAGATGGTCGCGATGCTCCACACCGTGAAACTCAGCCGGTATTCCAGCGCATTGAGGAAAGAATTCTTGGCAAAGGCCAGGTAGAGTCGCGCGTACCGTTGCATCCGCTACCCTCCATACGCGCCATAGCGGCGCACACCGGCGGCAAACACCCACTGCGCAAGCATGTAGCACACCAACAGCCATCCCGCCTGTATGGCGAGCCCACTGAGTGCAGACAGGAGGTCAAGCCTGCCCTGGAGCAACTGCACCTGGAAGAAGTAGAGATAGCGGAACGGCAGGAAATGTGTCACACGCTCCACGGCCGCCGGCATGAGGTCCAAGGGGATGATGCTTCCGGCGAGGAACATTGTGACTACCGCGTATGATTCGATGATCCCGTCCGTCTGGCCCACCCAGAACGCCAGGAGACCCAGGCACAGCTTGAGGCAGTAGTTCAGCAAGAATGACAAAACCATACTGGCCAGCAGAATGGGCGCAATTTCCCACCTGAGCGCAAAGCCGCCGAGCATCTCCGGCCCAAACAGCAGAAAGAAGAGCAGCAGCATCGGCACCAGAAAGACCACGCGCACGCCCTTGAACGCGACCTCTACGGCAAGCTGCCACAGTTGATAGGGGAACGGGCGTACAAGGTGCGCCGAAAAGGCGCCGCTGCGGATCCATTCACCCGTATTCCACTCCAGATGCGGCGTCAGCAGGTTGCTCAACACCAAGAACATGACGTAGTAGTTCACCATGTCTTGCACGGTGTATTCGCCGATGCGGTCCACGGTGCGGTACGCCGCCAGCCAAAGCGCGATCATGATGAGCGGGATGATCGCCTCGCCGATGAACCAGACGAGGCTCTCAGCGCGATACATCAGGGACTCTTGCCAGGAGGCGAGAAAGATCGCGCGTAGCTTACGAAACGACTTCAGCATACGCGGGCTTTCCGCCGGAGAAGAGCTGGCGCACCACGTCGTCAACCTCGGGCTCGACGATGTTGAGGTCCAGCACCGGGTAGTCCTGCAGCAGTCGGGCGGAGACCTGCGGCACGGCGTCGCGGGCGATGCGCAGGGTCGTAGTGCGCGGACGGTAGGAAACCACCGTGCCGTACGCTGCTAATGCGGCTTCCACTACCGGAGACTCGAAGGTCACGGTCATGAATTTGTAGTCGGCGTAGCGGCGCACGACCGTGTCCAGATCGCCGTCGAACACCAGATGCCCGTGGTCGATGATGAGTACCCGGTCGCAGAGCGCCTCCACGTCGCGCATGTAGTGGCTCGTGAGGATAACGGTCGCGCCGTAGCGGGCATTGTACTCGCGCACGAAGTTGCGGATGTTCTGCTGCATCACCACGTCAAGACCGATGGTCGGCTCGTCGAGAAACAGCACCTGCGGCCGGTGCAGGAGCGCGGCCAGCAACTCGCACTTCATGCGCTCGCCCAGGGAGAGCTTGCGCGCCTGCACGTTGATGACTTTCTCCAATTCGAGGATCTGCACAAGCTCATCGAGCGTCTCCCGAAACTGCGCGTCCGGAACCTCGTAGATCTCCTTGTTGATGAGAAAAGTCTCCATGGGCGGCAGGTCCCACCAGACCTGATTTTTCTGTCCCATCACCAAGGCAAAGCGCCGTTGAAAGGCGGCCTGGCGCTGCCACGGCGTGTAGCCCAGCACCGAAACGTCGCCGCCCGTGGGATAGAGCAGCCCGGAAAGAACCTTGAGCGTCGTCGTCTTGCCCGCACCGTTAGGACCCAGGAATCCGACCAGTTCGCCACTCTCGATGGTGAACGAGATGTCGTCCACCGCCTTCACGTCGTACGTCTTGCGCAGCACAAACGACTTGAGCGAGCCCACCAGTCCCGGCTCTTTCTGGTGGACCTCATAGTACTTGGAGAGATTCTTTACAGAGATCGCGGTCATTGGAAACCCGGCTAAAGGCTACTGACTGAATCGACTGAGTAATTGATCTTACAAAGCTTAACGTGAAGTACGTTGAAGTCAAGGGATTCAAAAGCCAAAGACATCACGTGTACTGCAGAATAAGCCGCTGCTTAGGGTCTATGGAGGCCCCTATGTGATATTCTAGCACGTACCCTCTGCCCCTCAGTCGGAGGATTGACCAAGGAACACCCGCAGAACTGGCCGCTTACATCGTGAGGCGGAACGAGAGCGACAAGCAGTCCACTGCGGCGGCTAGTGATCCAACTGTTTTGGATTGATGGGTAGCGCAGGTTCGCACGGGACGTGCGCGTAACCTGCGTCATTGTCCTGCGCCGCCGGTGACACTTACCCATGGTTACAATGTTGTTGGACTACTAGATAGCTGTTCACACCTCGACCCTTCGACAAAGCCGGCACTAAGCTAGTCGAAGTGCTCAGAACAGGCAGGCTCAGTACGAACGGCATATTGATCGTCGATCGGTCGGCGGCCGGAGATACTTACCTCCGGCCAGATCATGTGACAGGCAGGTCTCGAATGAGCACGAAAACACACGCAGCTTCACCTGAAGCCACGCCGCCGGTTTTCAACATCGTCGGCGAGAAGGTCGCGCTCGGTCCGCTGCGCAAAGACCTGGTGCCGACGTACACCCGGTGGTACAACAACTTCTATACCTTACGTACATTGCATACAACGCCCGCGTCGCTTACGTTGGAGCAAGATGAGCGGCAGCATGAGCGCTTGGTTGCGCTCAGCGAGACCCAAGTCTCCTTCACGGTCTACGAGCGCTCCGGTTGCCGTCCCATCGGCAGTGCCGGCCTGCTGGATATTGACTTTCGCGACAGGAGTGCCGAATTCGCCCTTGCCATCGGCGAACCGG
The DNA here is from genome assembly GCA_012270555.1 of Chloroflexota bacterium. Taxonomy (GTDB): domain Bacteria; phylum Chloroflexota; class UBA11872; order VXOZ01; family VXOZ01; genus VXOZ01. The sequence goes on along the minus strand of JAAXIC010000017.1, from coordinate 127,780 downwards.
GCGCGCGCGGCGAAGGCTATGGCACGGAAACTACCCAACTCGTGGTCGACTACGCGTTTACGGCCCTGGGCTTGCACAACGTGATGCTTACGGTGTTCGCGTACAACCTGGCTGGCATCCACGTGTACACGAAAGTCGGATTTCGGGAATTCGGCCGTCGCCGTGAGAGCATTTTCATGGGCGGCAAGCTATGGGATATCATCCTTATGGATTGCCTGTCCTCTGAGTGGGAGCCAGGCCCCGTGCTGGCAGAAACCTTTAGGCCGGATGAGCCGAGACCGGCTAGAGTCCGATAGCAATAGAATCCCCTTTGGATTGAGAATGGAAGAGAACCGAGCAAACAAAACACCCGAATCCATGGCCCCGCTCTTCAACATCGTTGGCGAGAAAGTCGCGCTCGGCCCGCTGCGCAAAGACCTGGTCCCTTACTGCAATCGCTGGTATAACGATTTGCGCACCATGAGTAGGCTAGGAGATACGGACGTCCCATGGACATTGGAGCAAGAGGAGCAGCGGTACGAGAAGCTGATCGCGCGCCAAGAGACCGAGATAGTTTTCCTAATATATGAGCGCTCCAGCGGGCATCCGATCGGCATTACCGGCCTTGACGAGGTAGACATGCGCAATCGTACTGCCGAGTTCGGCATCAGCATTGGCGAGCCGGACGCCCGCGGCAAGGGCTATGGCACGGAAACCACCCAACTCGTGCTCGATTACGCCTTCACCGGCTTGGGCTTGCACAACGTGTTGCTTACGGTGTTCGAGTACAATCTCCCCGCCATCCGCGCGTACACGAAAGCGGGGTTTAATGAATTTGGCCGCCGTCGCGAGAGCATATTCATGGGGGGCAGGCTCTGGGACATCATTTATATGGAGTGCTTGTCCACAGAGTGGGGACCAAGCCCGGTACTGGGAGATGTGTTCAAGCCGGACGAGCCGCGATAGCATTTCCTAATGACGACATCCGTTCGCCTTGAGCACTTCGACAAGCTCAGTACAGGCCTGTCGAAGAGCAAAGCCCTGCACAAGAATGCCAGTTTTCCAAGGAGTGAGAATGGCTGAGAAACTAAGAGATAAGACACCCGAGGCCACGGCGCCAATCTTCAACATCGTCGGCGATAAGGTCGCGCTCGGCCCACTGCGCAAAGACCTGGTTCCAACATACCTGCGCTGGTTCAACGACTTCGGCACCCTGCGCACGCTGGGGGCGATGCCCGTGCCGCTGACATTGGAACAAGAAGAGAAGTGGTACGAGCGCGCGGTCACTCGCGGGGACACGGACATTGCCTTCACAATCTATGTAAAGGCTAATGACCGGCCCATCGGCAACGTCGATCTCCGTGATATCGATCACCGCAACCGCACTGCCGCCTTCGGCATTGCCATCGGCGAGCCGGACGCCCGCGGCCAGGGCTACGGCACGGAAGCGACCCAACTCATGCTCGACTTTGCCTTCACGGTGCAAGGCCTGCACAACGTCATGCTGCACGTCCACGAATACAACCTCGCCGGTATCCGCGCCTACACGAAAGCCGGTTTCAAGGAGTTCGGTCGCCGCCGCGAATGCCACTTCATGGGCGGCAAGTTCTGGGACTTGATCCACATGGAGTGCTTAGCCACGGAGTGGGGCCCCAGCCCGGTGCTGGCCGAGGTCTTCAAACCGGATGAACCGCGGTAGTCTTCTCCGTTCGCCCTGAGCTTGTCGAAGGGTGAACCATATAAGGGAGAATTGGCCCAGCCACTCGTGGTCGTTCCTGCTTCGACAGGGGCTTCGCGCAGCCCTCAGCACGATCGGGAATGGAGTTCCTATACTCCGGTTTCCCTCCGTTCGCCTGAGCCTGTCGAAGGGTCTCTCTGTGCCCATCGAGAGTCGAGCCGCGTAGATCACTGATGGATTTCAATTCAAGAGCAGTGTCACCATCAGTGCCGCCCCCGGTCAATATCGTAGGCGAGAAAGTGGCGCTCGGTCCCATGCGCATGGACCTGATTCCTGCCTACGTGCGCTGGTACAACAACCTGCAAATGCTACGCTCGCTCGGCGACATTCCACGGCCGCTAACCCCGGTACAGAAAGAGCAATGGTACGAAAACGCAAATACGGACAGTGGCTCGAACATCACTTTCACAGTATTCGAGCGCAACTCCGAACGCTCAATTGGGCTAACCGGCCTCTACGGAGTTGACTACCGCAACCGCACCGCCGAGTTCGCCATCACCATTGCTGAACCGGACGCGCGCGGCCGGGGCTACGGCACGGAAGCAACGCGACTGATGCTCGACTACGCGTTCACCGCGCTAGGCCTGCACAACGTGATGCTTCGGGTCTTCTCCTTCAATGTCGCCGGCTTTCGCACCTACACGAAAGCCGGCTTCAGGGAGTTTGGCCGCCGCCGTGAATGCTACGTGATGGGCGGCATGACCTGGGACGTGATCTACATGGAGTGCTTGGCATCAGAATGGCAACCAAGCCCGGTGCTGGCTGAGGTCTTCAAGCCGGATGAGCCGCGGTAGTCCTAGGCAAGCTGATTTCCGTTCGCCCTGAGCCTGTCGAAGGGCGCTTGGCAACAGAATAGTCTAATGATGTCTCGCCCGTTCATGCTTCGACAAGCTCAGCACGAACGGACAAGAGGTGGCAAATCCGAAACTTGCGCCGCGCGATGCCTTCATGCTATACCCAGGCGCCGCTCCAAGAACTCCCGGTTATACACCGCCGAGGCGCGAGCATCGTCGCCGGTGGCAGTTTCTAGCACCAGCCAGCCGTCGTAGCCGATGGCCTCAATTGCCGCGAATATGGCATCCCAGTCCAGCGGGCCCGTGCCCATGAGCGGGATGCGGTCCGGTTCTTTGGTATGGATCTGGCTGACCATGCCGCCGAGGGCCCGCAGATCAGCGGCGGCGTCGAACCCCTGTGTGTGCGCGTTGCCAACATCGAAGTAAACCCCAATCTGCGGTGAATCGATAGCGGCGACCAAGCGGCGGAAACGCTCTACAGATTGCGGGTGCGTGCGGCCCACACTCTCTGGCGCCATGGTCACGCCTGCGCGTTCCGCCACGGGCATGATCTCGCCAAACCCATCCACCCAACGGGCAAAAGATTCTTCGTAGGGCTGTTCCGGCGGCGCGTCCATAGCACAGAGGATCACCTGCGCGCCAAGTTCCGCGGCAGCCGCGATTGTGTTCGTCGCCACCTGAATGCCCTGCCGGCGGGCGTCGCTTTCCCCTGTCAACATCACGCCCAGATTGCCGACGCACAGCGAACAGACCGCCACGCCCGTCTCCGCCGATTGGCGCTTGAGCACGTCCCAACCGGCCTGGTCCGCAAGCACGTTCCCCGCAGGGTCGCGGGCGCTGATGGAGAACTCCACGCCCGCAAAGCCCAGTGCCGCGGCTACCGGCAGGGCGTCTTCCCCTTCAGCGCCAATCGAGCCCGTACGTGTGCCTATTTTCATTGCGGCACCACCTCCAGGTCGTCGGTGATCCGCACTTCGCGCCGCAGTTCCGCCGACTTCTGCGCGGCATAGGTGAAGGCGAACGACCGCAGTGAGTCGGAGTAGGGCGACAGGATGCCATCCTGCGTGTTATTGGCAACCGCGTTCACAAATGCCTGGTTGAGCAGGAGGTTGGAATCCTGATCGGACGCGATTGTCTCCGGCTCCTGGCCCGTACGCCATACCGTCGTGCTGTCGAACCCCGCAGTCACGGTCAGGTCTTTCGCGAGAATGTGGACTACGTTGGTGATGTTCGGCGGTGTGCCGGCATGTGCCGCGGGCGAGTTGCCAATCATGCCTACCGCCCGGTTCTTGAACCGCACGGTCACCGCATTCACGTCAAAGATGTTCAAGTTCGGCACGTCCGTGAGCAACACAGTATCGCCGGCGGCGTAGAAGGTATCCGGCTCGCCCACGAAATACCGCACCAGGTCGATGCCGTGAGTGTGCTGTTCGATGAGCATGCCGCCGGACTGCTCCTGCACTCGCCACCACGGCGTTCCCGGCAACTGTCCCCAGCGCACGGCAATGACCATACCGATCGTCACGCCCTCCAGCAAAGCGCGCGTTTGACCGACGGACGGCGCATACCGCATCTGGTAACCGACCGAGTTCACAATCCCTTTTTCTGCAATGTGGGCCGCAATCTCCTTAGCTACAGAAAGCTCGAGAGCAATGGGCTTTTCGATCAACACCGCCTTGCCGGCCGCAATCACGTCATGATCGATCTGGCCGTGCGCAAACGTGGGCAATGAAATATATACCGCGTCCAACTCCGCGGCGTCGAGCATCGCCCGGTGATCGGAAAAGAGTCCTGGCTGAATCGGATTGGCCCCCTCCGGTAAAGAGCCATTGATCGTGTCCACGGCCGCCGCGCACCGCGGCTCATCGATATCGCATAAGCCTACAATTTCTGCTTCGGGAATCTGAACCAGGTCGTGCATCTCGCGCACGGACCGCCCGCCAACGCCTATGATGCCAATTCTCACTCCCACAGCGTCTCGCTCCCTTCTTTGGTAATCCAGGTCTTCTTGCCTTGGTTCCGCCGGGGCCGCCAAGGCCCGCGGCTTCTCCGCCTATTGTACGTGCCCCAAGGTGAAACACAAAACTCCCGCACTTTCCAAGTGAAAACACCGTCCACAGCCCAATACGGCAGCAGGCCGCACCGTGCCAGGCAGGAGCGCGACTTTGTCTACGCGTTCGCCTGGGACTATACTTGGCGGTGAACGGACCACTGCGACAGGAGTAATTCCCATGCAACTGACCGGCATCTATCCACCGCTAGCGACACCCTTTGTGAATCAAGAGCTTGCACTGGACCTCCTTGCGGAAAACGTAAGGAATCTCGCGCCCACCGGTCTCACGGGCTTTGTTGCCCTTGGCTCCAATGGCGAGTTGCCGGCTCTCACGGAAGCAGAGAAGCTGCTAGTAGTGGACACGGTCGTTGCCAACGCGCCTACAGACGCTCAGGTTTTTGTGGGCGTTTCCTATGAATCGACAAAGCAAGCCCTTGCCTTCATTTCGCAAGCCGCGGAGCGCGGCGCCCACGCCGCCTTAGTGCTGCCGCCTTCCTACTATAAGTCCGCCCTAACGCCTGCGGTTCTGCGCGATTACTACGTGGCACTGGCAGATGAAGCCGACCTGCCGATCCTCATTTACAACATGCCCGCCAATACTGGCATCAACCTGGGCCCGGACGTAGCCGTGCCCCTGGCGCAACACCCGTGCATCATCGGCCTGAAGGATAGCTCCGGCAACATCGTGCAGATCACCGAGATCATCCGGCAGACGCAAGACGAGGACTTCGCGGTCATGGCAGGTTCGGCGAGCTTTCTCTTTACGTCCCTCTGCGTGGGCGCGAGCGGCGGCGTAGCTGCACTAGCGAACCTCGCGCCGCGCGAGTGCGTGCAGCTCTTCGAGCACTTCGAGCGGGGCGAGATGGATAGTGCGCGGGAACTGCAGTACCGGCTCATGGCGCCGAATGCCGCTGTTACGACCCGGTTCGGTGTCGCCGGACTCAAGGCCGCAATGACCCTTTGCGGCTACCACGGCGGCGAACCCCGCCACCCACTTGCGCCGCTACCCCCTGATCAGCACGAAACCGTGCGCTCGATCCTTGCCGAGGCTCGCTTGCTTCCTGATGAGACCAAGCCCCCTGCCCTTGCCGGTAGCGCTGCCGCGAAACGCTGAGACCTTGTCCGCAAAGCGGCTGAAAGGCGTGTATCATCTGCTCAGCAAGGGCGTACACGCGGAGCCACAAGAATTGTGCTGTCAGCAGCAGATTATCTCTTCCTCACCTCGGCAGCGATCGTCATCTTCAGCGAGAGAATGTGATTGTGGCACAATACCTCGGACTTTTGCCAACTTTTGTGCAAATATACTTGACTAATTGCTAATATAAGTTTTATAATCCTAAAGAGCATGTTTAGACTTGACGAACCGAGGAGGAGTGAGCAATGGCAGAGACGGTAGAACCCGCCGTGCGGCGCCTCATGCGGAGCCGGGCCGACCGCACGTGCGCCGGTGTCTGTGGAGGCCTGGCAGCATACATTGATTGGGACCCCACCATCGTGCGTCTGCTCTGGATACTTGCCATCTTTCTCACCAGTGGCATGGCGCTCTTTGCATATATTGTCTTCTGGTTCGTCATGCCGGAAGCACCGGCCTATGCTCATACAGAAGAAGAGTTCACGCGCGAAAATCGCCTGACGCGCAGCCGCGACGAGCGCATGCTGGCCGGCGTTTGCGGCGGCCTGGCCGAATTCCTTGGCATGGATACGACTTTGATGCGTGTGCTCTGGGTCGTCGCCACCTTCATCAGCGGCGGCGTAACCCTGATCGCCTATCCTGTTTTCTGGCTGGTCATGCCGGAAAGCGGTCGGATAACCTCGGCTGCCGACGACACTTTCAAAGACGTGGCAGAGCGCGTAGACCCGATGGTGGAGCGGATCGGCGACCGCGTGCGCGAGACGTTCAATAGAGAGCCGCGCGCTGCCGATCCCGCCGCTGCCAAGCGCGCCCAAGAGCAAGAGTTGGAGAACGAAATCCTCGGCATCAGCGAGGAGGACCTACAGAGCGAGCAGCGCCAAGCAGCCGCAGCGCCCACGTCTAAAGCAAAGCACCGCTGGCTGCCCCTCCTTGGAGCGGGACTGATCACTCTCGGCCTCATTGCGCTTGCCGATAACGCGGAATGGCTGTGGTTCTCCCCCGAGTCGATGGTAATCCTCGTCATTGGCGCACTCTTACTCTTCTATCGCAATAACGACACGCCGCGACCGGCATGGCGCCTCTGGGTCGGCGGTGGCTTGGTCCTTGTCAGTGTCCTAACGCTGTTGGACAGCCTGAGCCTCTTTTGGTTTTCAGACGGCATCATCCCTGTAGTCTTCATGATGGCAATTGGCGGGGCGATGCTGGTCCACAGAAATCGCGTGATACCGCGACCGGCGTGGCGCACCTGGATCGGTGGCGGGCTGGTCGGCTTTGGGGCGCTCATTCTGATAAACCAACTCCTGCCCTCGTTTGTGTCCGATCTCACCTGGCCGCTCGCAATAATTGGCTTTGGCGTACTGCTGCTCTGGCAATGGAGCCGCAAGAGGGCAGCGAATAACAGCCACTAGCGGCTTGCCAACCAACTAGCAAGCATGGGAGGTGCGCGACTTTGGCACGCACCTCCTTCGTTATTCTTCTACCGAATGGCCTCTCCTTCGGTCCAATCTGACGTGCGCCGTTCCGCACGCGATAGCACGCCGAAAGGCCAGCCATCTGTGTGCTTGACATGCGGGCGAACATGGGCAATAGTTGTTGCCAAAGCAACCAAGCCAATATAGGGAGGCTAGGCATGGCAAAGACATTGAGCGTCCCGTCGGCATTAGCGCTAGACGGCGGGCCACAAACAGTGACGGCTCCCATCAACGACCGTTGGGAGCGTGTGACCGACCTGGAAAAGGAGTACGTGCTGCGGGTGATGGATAACTTTGGGGATGCGTATGCGGAGTTAGACCTGTTCGAGCAAGAGTGGCGCGAGTTCATCGGCACCAAGCATGCGCTCGCCATGTGCAACGGCACGGCCACCATCCATTCCGCCATCTTTGCCGCGGGCGCCCATGCGGGCAAAGAGGTGATCGTGCCCTCCGTGACGTGGCACGCGTCCATCAGTCCCATACTCCATTGCGGCGCGACGCCGGTGTTCTGCGATGCAGACCCGGAGACTTTCTGCGCGGACCCGGCGGATGTCCGGCGCAAGATCACCGACCGCACGTGCGCCATTGTCATCACGCACGTTTATGGCAACCCGGCGGACCTCGACGCGTTTCGGGAGATCGTGGACGGCACCGACATCGTCCTCATCGAGGACGCTTCACACGCCCATGGCGCAACCTGGGATGGCAAACCGGTCGGCTCGTTCGGTCACATCGGCTGTTTCAGCCTGCAGAAGGGCAAGGCCATGACGGGTATCGAGGCCGGTGTCGCCGTGACGGACGATGACGCGCTCTACGACCGCATGCTGGCGCTCGGCCAGTACGGGCGCTGTGGCAAGCTCTGGTCGACTGCCGAGTTCGCCGACTTGCGCAACATGGGACTGGGGGTCAAATACCGCGCCAATCCGCTCGCCATCGGCATGGTGCGCGCCCAGTTCCGGCGGTTGCCGGAAATGAACGAGAAGCGCCGGGCGTGGTTCGACCGGCTCGACGCTCTGCTGAGCGCTATTCCGGGCGTGTATCCGCAGCAGGTCTATTCCAAGGCAATACGCGGCGGCTTGATACACTACGCCGGGATGTTCGACACTGAGGCAATCGGCGTGCCTGTAGATACTCTTCTCAAAGCGTTGGTCGCTGAAGGCGTACAGACGAAGACGGAGATAACACCCTTTGGCTATGGCGTAATGCACCTGGAGCCGCTCTTCAACGACTATGCGCTCGACAATGTCGGCGGTCCCTGGAAGGACCTGCCGTCAGACTCGCGCGTGCGCAGGCAGCGCGGCTCTCTGCCCGTGAGCGAACGCATTCACGGTACGGCGTTCTGGATTCAGACCCCGATTGATCCCAACCCGGAGTGGGTGGAGCAAGTCGGCGCCGCCTTCCGCAAAGTAATCGCTAATGCAGACCGGCTCGCAGAGCTGGCACCGGCGTGAACCTATGAATTGCGCGGACTAGAGGCAGTCGCAGCAAATTACTAGAGGTGCGTAGGAGCAAGAGCGTGGATTGTGCCATCTAGGCACTTGGATCCGGCTATGCTAACCGGGTCAAGGAATCGCTTAGTCTGCAAGCAACGGACGAAGGCACAGGTGTCGTTGCCAGTATCCGGTAGCGCAGGTTTGTAACCTGCGCCAGCGTCACCGCATCATCAGGGAATCGCGCCAACGAGGCTGAAATAGCGGGACCAAGACGTCCGACTGCTGGCAAAGGCCGCGACGTTACTTTCCTAACCTGACCGCCCGAAACGATCTCACAATCAGCCGCTTCCGGCTCGGCAACGTTCCGTAGCTTCAGGGTCCAACTCGCCCGCAGCAGTTACCACGACCCCGTAGACCTCCCGGGCCCGCTCACGCGATACCTTTTCATTGCGCACGTCATCCAGCACAAGCTGCGGATCGCGTTCCAGGGGATTGCCCCAGCCACCGGCCCCTGACACCATGTGCCGGAACAGGTCGTCCTCAAATATCGTCTCAGTGGCCTTACTCGTAAGCACGCGCGCTTCCGTATCTGGATTGAGGATGTTTTGCGATGGCGCGCCGTCGTGGCCGCCCGCCAGACCGTATGCATGCCTCTTATGTCGATCAGAACGCAACTGTAAGGTGGCGCGCTGCTCGCGCAGGCGGTAGTCGCGCACCAACGCCAGGCCACCGCGATACTTACCCGCGCCTTCGGAATCCGGCACATAGCCGTAGCGCTCGATGCGCAAGGGCAACTCGGCTTCCACAACCTCCACCGGATTGTTCGAGAAGTTCACGACAATGCTCGCCATGGCGTCGGTACCGTCGCTCCAAGGCTTGCCTCCCCACGAGCCAAAGAGGAATTCGAGGTAGACAAACGGGTTGCCGTCATCGTCGTAGCCGCCAATGCTCACGCCGGTATCGCCGCCTACCTCGCACGCCGGTATGCGTTCCGGCGCCAGCTTGGCGAGAGCGCCCATCACGGCATTTGCCGTCCGGTAACCCGTGAGGCCGCGCGCCGCCACCGGCGCGGGCATGCTGGGATTGATAACCGAGCTTTCGGGCGCAATCACCTCGATCGGGCGGAAGTACCCTTCGTTGTTCGGGATTTCTTCTCCCATGAGACTGCGCACGCAGGCGTATACCGCCGAGCGCGTGAACGGTATTGGTGAATTGATGCCGCCGCGCACCTGGGGCGACGTGCCGGCAAAATCCACCGTCATCGAATCCCCGTGCACCTTCACGGTGACGGCAATGGGTATTGGTCCCGGATCAAAACCGTCGTCGTCAATGTAGTCGGTGAACGCGTATTCACCATCGGGCAGATCGGCAATAGCCTGCCGCGCCAGCCGTTCCGTGTAGTCGAGTAGCGCGGAAAACCGCGCCTGCAGATCCTCGTGTCCGTAGCGCGCAAAGAGAGTCGCCACACGTCGCTCGCCCACGTGGCAGGCGGAAAGTTGCGCGCGAATATCGCCCAGCACGAGGCGCGGCACGCGCACATTCGCGCGCATGAGCTCAAAGACGGCTTCGTTCGGTTCGCCGGCGGCGTAGAGCTTGAGCGGCGGAATGCGGATGCCCTCCTGGAAGATTTCGGTAGCGTCACAGCCGTTGCCGCCTGCCACCATGCCGCCCACGTCGGCGTGATGGGCAATTGATACCAAGAAACACGCAAGTTCGCCCTCCAAGAATACGGGCTTGAAGATATAGATGTCCGGCAAGTGCGTACCACCGGCGTACGGATCGTTGAGCATGTAGATGTCGCCCGGCTGCACGTCGCCGCCGAACGTCGCGAAAATGCTTTCCATAGCATGAGGCACTGAACCGAGATGCAGCGGGAGAGTCAATCCCTGGGCAATGAGCTCGCCGCTGGGCTGGCAGAGCGCCGTGGAAAAGTCCATGCTGTTCTTGAGGTTGTTCGAATACGCCGTCCGAAGCACCGTCATCGCCATCTCATCCACCAGCGATTCCAGCGCGTTCTTGAGAATTTCCGTTTCTACCGGATCGAACTCTCGGCTCACGTCCGCTCCTCTCCCACGGTGATCACCACATTGTCCCACGCGTCGCGTTTCGCAGTGCAATTGGGCGGTACCAGAATCGTCGTGTCGTACTCCTCTATGATCAGCGGACCGGGTCGATCAATCGTCTCTAGTTCATGGCGCGCGAGCAGCGGCACTGTGCGCTGGCCGCTTGCGGCGCCGAAATACGCTGTCCGCTCTTTCGGACCGTCAAGCATTCCCTTTCTGGTAGCAGTGCTGCCCCAGCGGTGCGCGCCTTCACGCGGCAGCGTCACCTCCACACGCAGGTTTACGAGTTCCACGGGGTCGTCAGGGGCCTTGTGTCCGTACGTGCGCTCGTGCTCCCTCTCAAAAGCCTGCCGCATCACTGCCGGCTTAGATTCCTCGAAAGGTACGGTAAGCTCGAAAGACTGACCGGCGTAGCGCAGATCAGCAAATCGCTGCCAATCGCCGTCCTGCCGCGCCGCGCCGCTCGCTCCCAACTCGGCAGACAAACGCGACTCCAGCGCTTGGTAATGTTGATTGATCTCTTCTTCACTCACCGTGTCAAGCGGCAGCAATACCGTTTGCACCGCGTGCTGCGCCACGTCCACGCAGAGCAGACCCAGTGAACTGAAAAGCCCCGGAAACGGCGGTACGACGACCTGCCCCACGCCAAGCTCCTGCGCCATTTCGGCGGCATGCAGCGGCCCGCTGCCGCCAAACGCAAACAGCACAAAATCCGCGGGCGAGCGCCCGCGTTCCACCGTGACCGCCCGTACGGCGCGGCTCATGTGCGACACCGCAATGCGATGAATGCCGAGAGCCGTATCTTCAATACTGAGGTCAAGGGGAGTAGCCAGTTTTTTACTCAAGTTCGCGCGTGCATGGTCGGCATCTATGGGCAATTCTCCGCCGAGGAAGTGTGTCTGATTCAAGTACCCAAGCGCGACGTTGGCATCGGTGAGCGTCGGCTCTTCACCACCCAGCGCGTAGCACACCGGACCGGGTTCAGCGCCCGCGCTATGGGGTCCGACACGGAGCCCGCCGGCCGGGTCGATCCACGCGATGCTGCCGCCACCTGCGCCGACTTCCGCGATATCTATGGCCGGCACCCGCAGCGCGTAGCCCGCGCCCCGTTGCAGCCGCGCGCTGAGACTGATGCCGCCGCCCACCTCGTAGTCATTGGTACGAGTAATGCGGCTATCTTCAATCACCGAGGCTTTCGCCGTCGTGCCGCCCATATCGAGGGTGATCACATTTGCCGCATTCATGGCGTTGGCCAGCGAAAGCGCCCCCATTACGCCCGCGGCAGGCCCGGACTCGATCACGTGAATCGGCTGTTCCGCCGCCTTGGCGGCGCCCATCATGCCGCCGGCGGACTGCATCATGTACACGGGGGCGGTAATGCGCCGCTCGTCGAGAGAGTCGTGGAGGCGATTGAGATACGAGCGCATCACCGGCGCGATGTACGCATTGATCACCGTGGTGCTTGTCCGCTCGTACTCGCGAATTTCAGGCAGCACGTGGGACGAAAGGGAAACGAAAACGTCCGGCGCGGCCGCGTGAAGCAACGCGCCAATGCGTTCTTCGTGATCGGGATTGCGATAGGCGTTGATGAGGCAAACCGCAATCGAACGTACGCTCGCGTCCAGCAAGTGCGCTATCGCCGCGTGAACACTCTCCTCATCCAATGCGCGCACCACGTCGCCGTCCGTGTCGACACGCTCGTCAACCTCGCGCCGCAGCGCACGCGGCACCAGCGGTTTCGGGGGTTCCCAGTGCAGGTCGTAGAGACGCGGCATGCGCAAGCGCCGGATCTCCAGCACGTCGCGAAAGCCCGCCGTCGTGATAAGACCCGTGAGCGCGCCCCTGCCCTCCAGGATGGCGTTGGTCGCTACGGTGGTCGCGTGAATAACTTCACAAATGTCCGCGCTCTCGGATTCCGTTTCGCGAATGAGCGCGTCAAGGCCCTGGACAATGCCCTGGGCAAAGTCAGCGGCGGTTGAAGACACCTTAGTCCACGCCCGCAGCCCCTGGGAATCCATGAAGACGAGGTCGGTGAAGGTACCGCCGATATCGACACCGACGCGCAAAGATGAGTCCACAGGCATCGCCTAGACGGTCACAGGCACGGGCCGGGCCGCGGGAAGCAGTTCGAACAGCCTGCCATAGCCGGGTATCGCCGCTGTATGCCCCAAAGAGCGTAGGCACTGCCAGTAGGTGGCCTGATTGCTCGTCACTACCGGTATGCCCAAGTCCTCTTCGAGCGCCTGGATTACGTCCATGGTGCGGAGGTTGGTGCAGCTAATGAAGAGCGCATCGGCATCAGCGGCGGCGTGTTCGCGGGCAAAGCGATAGGTTTCCTCAAGCGGAACTACACCAATGTCGAACGCCGTGAGAATGCTCATGCCGGCCTGGCTCACCACGTCGAAACCCCAATCCTGCAGAAACTTGACCTCCAGGTCGTTCAGTTCAGGAATATAGGGTGTCACCATGGCCACGCGCTGCGCATCCAAAGACCGCAAAGCCCCGGCAACTGCGCCGGCAGTAGTCACTGCCTCAATCTGGCTGCCGCCCCGCAAACGTTCGCGCAGCGCCTCTTCGCCGTCGGCGCCTTCAAAGAAACTGCCCGCAGTACAGGCAAATGCGATAGCATCCACATTCGCGCTGAGCAGCTCATCTACCCCACGGTCCACGTGCGCGCACATCTGCGCCATGTCGTCGGCGTCCGAGCGAGAATTGCGCATGCGCGTCGCGTAGACGGCGTAACCGTCCGGCAGCAGCGCGCAGCCTTCCGGCTCCACTACCGTATTCACCGACGGAACGAGCAAACCAATGCGTCCGCGCCAACCAAACATGCTACTACCTCCAAACTCAACGTTCTACAGTCTTGTCAAAAACTCTAAGCACTTGCAATCGTTGGACTCCCATTGCACCGAGGTACTTGCGTCGATTGTCTGCGACACGCGGAGAGTCCCCCCCTATACGCCCGTCGCCGTGCCCAAACGCAATGCAGTGCGACAACTAGAATGATGATAGCGTAGCAACTTAGGCAAAACAACCTCGCTTGTCGCTCCGGTTATCGGGGCATACAATACCTAACGGATGCCAGGCTGCGGCAGTGCGCTAACAGGCCGCACAACCGCGTAAGAGTACGACCGCACTCTCCTGGCTCCCATAATTCTTTTGCGATTCGCAGCCTTGTTGTGACGAATATCCCTTAGCTGCGCGCTAGTCGAGCAATTCCATGCAATCCGCAAGGTAAGTAGATGCAAATTGGCATCGTCGGGCTGCCGTTCGCCGGCAAGACCACCGTCTTCAACGCCTTAGCGGGGGACGCGGCGGAACAGCACCACCAAGCGCACGGCCTCGAACCAACCCTCGCCACCGTACGTCTCCCCGACGCGCGCCTCGAAGCGCTCTGCACGCTGTTCGAGACCGAATTATGTATCCCCACGGAAGTGCAGTACCTGGACTTTCCCGGGGCGGGATTTGGCAGGCAAGAAAAGGAAGCCGCCTGGGTAGGGACGCTCCGCACCGTGGACGCGCTGCTCATCGTCCTCGGAGCCTTCAGTGGGACACAGGATCCCGCTGCCGAACTGGAAAGCATTCATCTGGACCTCATCTTTCCGGACCTGCAAATCGTGGAAAGCCGCCTGCAGCGGATCGCGCAACAGTGGCGCACGGCCCCGGCAGCCGAACGCCTTTTCCTCGAGCGTGAACAGAGTCTTTTGGAACGCATGCAAAGTGCGCTCGAAGAGGGCATACCGGCACGCGCACTCGACTTAGCCGCCGACGAAGAACAGGCAATCCGCGGGTTCCAATTCCTCACAATGAAGCCTACTCTGGTTGTCCTCAATCTCTCTGAAGAGCAGGTGTCGCAGGCTGACGAATTGGCCGCGAACGTCCGCGCCGCGTACACATACGCGCAGACCACGGTCATCAGCCTCTGCGCGCAATTGGAGATGGAGATCGCGCAGCTACCGCAGGAAGAAGCCGACCTCTTTCGCGAGGACTTAGGCCTTGATGAAGCGGGCGCGGCGCGGGTCGTTCACGAGTCGCATGCGCTCTTGGGCCTGATCCACTTCTATACGCTCAATGAGAAGGAAGTGCGCGCGTGGGCAATTCCGCAAGGCACGAGAGCGCAAGATGCCGCCGGCAAGATCCACACCGACATGGCGCGGGGGTTCGCGCGGGCGGAAGTGATTGCATGGGACCAGTTGGTCGAACACAACGGCTACGGCGACGCGCGCAAACACGGACTCGTGCGCCAGGAAGGCCGCGACTACATCGTGCAAGACGGCGACGTGCTCTACATCCTATTCACCCGTTGACTCCCAATTGGGACGAGATAACCCCCTCTCCCGCTGGGAGAGGGCCGGGGTGAGGGTGAACATCCCTGACAGCCGTAACCAGAGAAGATTAGGCAACACCTGTGCCGTACAATTCGCGCCAGTCGGCGAAATGCCGCACGGCGCCCTTTTCCAAACCATCCCGCATGGATATATAATCACCAGTGAACGATCTTCCGTATGAGAGCATCTGGAGGCAATCCGCTCGTGGCACCCCCTCGCACCGCGCAGGCCGTCGCCGACCGCATACTGAATCTGACACCTTCGCCGACGATGGCGATGGACGCCAAGGCCAAAGCCATGGTGCGGTCGGGCATTGACGTCATCAACCTCTCCGTCGGCGAACCGGACTTTGATACACCGGATCACATCAAGGAAGCTGCCATTGCCGCGATTCAGGAAGGCTTCAACAAATATACGCCCGCCGGCGGCATTCCTGAACTCAAGGAAGCCATCGCGGAAAAGCTCTCCCGCGAGAACGGAGTCGACTACAGCCCGAACGAAGTCGTGGCGTGCGTCGGCGGGAAGCAGGCCGTATGCAACGTCTTCCTCGCCATCTGCGATCCCGGTGATGAGGTGATCGTGCACGCGCCGACCTGGCCGACTTTCCTCGAACAAATCAAACTTGCGCAAGGGAATCCCGTTACGGTTCCCCTCGCCTCGCCGTTCTCAATTACGGCTGACCCGCTGGTGGAGCGCATCACGCCCAAGACCCGCGCTATACTCCTTAACTCGCCGTGCAACCCCACCGGCGAGGTGGCCGATCCCGCAGAAATTCGCAAACTCGCACAGGCGTGCGTGGAACGGGGCATCTATTTCATCGCCGACGAGACGTACGAGCACTTCCTTTACGGCGCTACGGAACACCTGTCGCCCGCTTCTATGGGGGCGGATGAGAAGGCCAACGTCATTACGGTCAATACGGTCTCCAAGACCTACGCCATGACGGGCTGGCGCCTGGGCTATGTGGCGGGCCCGGAACCGGTAATCAAGGCCATCAACGACTTGATGACGCAGATCACGAGCAATCCGACGTCTGCCGCCCAAAAGGCCGCCATTGCCGCGCTTACCGGTCCGCAGGACTGCGTGCAGGAGATGGTTGCCGAGTTTAGCGCGCGTCGTACGCTGCTCGTCGAAGGCCTGCGTGACCTTGGGTATACGTGCGCGCTGCCCGGTGGGGCGTTCTATGCCTTTCCGCAAGTCAAAGGAGATGAGCAGGATATGGCGGTCGCCGACCGTCTGCTGGAGGAAGCCCACGTTGCTACCGTGCCAGGGTCCTCGTTCCTTGCCGACGGCTACCTGCGCATGTCGTACGCCACCAGCCGCGAGAAGCTGCAGGAAGCCCTGGAGCGGCTGCAAGAGCTGGCCTAGGATCCCGCCTTGAAAGCGGTAGGGGCAGCCCTTGTGGTTGCCCGTTACACGATACAATTACAATCGCGCGGCGGTTTGGAACCTACATCATGATTTCCTGCTACCTGTCTCCGAAACCGACTGCTGTACCATGCACCGGCACGTTTGCATAGGAGGTAAGCCATGAAGATCAGCGACGTCCAGACCCACATCGTGAATAACGGTTCGCGCAATTACACCTTTGTCACCGTTACCGAGGAGAACGGACTCTACGGCATCGGCGAGTCCGGATGTTCCGGCAAGGACAAGGCGGTGGCAGCAGCCGTGGAGCACTACCGGCCGCTGCTCATCGGACAAGACCCCGCGCGCATCGAGCACATCTGGCAGGACCACTTTCGCGGCAACTTCTGGCGTGCGGGCCCGGTGCTCACGGCCACGATTTCCGCCCTCGACATCGCCCTGTGGGACCTGCTCGGTAAAGCTCTTGAAGTCCCAACGTACCAACTGCTCGGCGGCAGGACCCGCGACAAGGTGCGTTGCTACGCCCACTTTAGCGGAGACAGCCCGGAGGCATATGCGCAAGCCGCGCAGTCGCGCGTGGATGAAGGTTTTGAAGTCGTGCGCTTTGGTCTGCCCAACGAACCGGGCGGCATTCTGGAACCGGCGCGAGCCGTGTGTGACGCTGAGGAAGCGTTTCAAGCGGTGCGCGAGACCGTGGGGCACGAAATCGAAATCGCCCTCGACGTGCACACGCGCCTCAACCCCACGTGGGCTATACAGTTATGTAAACGACTTGAGCCGCTGCGCCCCTTTTTCATCGAAGACCCCATTCGTTCGGAGAACCCGCAGTCGTTCGCCAACCTGCGGCATCACACGAGCGTGCCCATTGCCACCGGCGAGCAGCTCATCACGAAGTGGCAGTTCCGCGAGCTCATCGAGAACGAGTTGATCGACTACATGCGCGCTGACCTCGGCTTGGTTGGTGGCATAACCGAGGGCAAGAAGATCTTAGCTATGAGCGAGGTGCACTACATTGACTCGGCCTTGCACAACCCGTTGGGCCCCGTGAACACCGCCGCCAGCGTGCAACTCGACCTGTGCATTCCCAATTTCGGCATTCAGGAACTCTCGATGATCCCGCCCGCCATGACCGATATCTTTCCCACGCAGTGCCGCGTGGAGGCCGGACACCTCTATCCCGCCGACGTGCCCGGCATTGGCATCGAGTTCAACGCCGAGGCGGCCAAGCAGTATCCCTATCAGTACTCGGAACACGCCCGCCTGCATCGCGACGACGGGTCGTTGACGGACTGGTAAGCCGATTACAGCACTTTGCCCTGCAAGGCAACTGTTCAATCGGCAATAGTCCCGGGCCCAGCGTGGGGCATTCCACGTGCCAAGCGGCGCTCCCCACCCCTGCAGTCTTGCTGCTAACTGCCGCTCGTAAGTAAAATCTGTGTTTCGTCAGACACCCGGGATGTAAACCGCAGCCGCCGCTCTCCAGCCAGCACGACATCAATGGTGCCATTAGGCCCGCTCGCTTTCACCGGGCCATGGTCATCCGCAAGCGAGACAAGGAACGTCAACTCGCCTTCCTCAATCTGCGGCGGCAACTCTGGGAATCTCAACGTGATGGTGGCGCGAGAATCTGATTCCTGCTCTATGGTGGGCAAGCAATGACGGCGCAGGTACCGGTAGCGCACCACGTCATCGGGATTAGCGGCCCACATGCTGTCGCCAAAGTGCGTGCGCATCTGGTCGAATCGACCTTCCAACGCATAAGGCGAAATACACTTGTGCCCCTGCGGCGTCTTGTACATAACCAGGTGCGTGACGTCGACCAACCACTTGCCGTGCACGCGCGCCGGCTCGAACCCGGCGCGCGAGAGCCACGGCGGCAGAAATTCTATCTCGTCATCCTCAGAAAGACGGTTGCGCCAAATGCTGAAGGGGTCGAAGTCCGGCTCATTGATGTGCTCGGCATCGTTGGACGCGCGTGTCAGAGCAAGATAGCCCGGCGTGCGCTCCACCCATGCCCGCACCGTGTCATATACCTCAAAGCTATTCCATGAGGAGAACACCGGCGCCGGCTGCCCGAGCGCGCGCTCCAGCACGTGGTAGGACTCCACGATCTCTTGTTCGTAGTCAATGCTGCTCGGATCCCGCAGAGGCGGATGCGAATAGCTGTGATTGCTCACGCTCCAGCCCTGGGAGAGGAGAAACTTCAAGTGCTCCGGCCCCATGTGGAAGTAGTCATTGAGCGAACTGCGCTCGACGTGGCGCTTCTCGCCCAGCTGTCCGGCTACAACCGCGACGTCACCGGGAATGTCATATTGCTTCCCAAGCGGGAAGGCATTTGCCAGGCAATCGACGGTTCCTTCGTCAAAGACCACTGAGTAGACGAACGAGGCGTCGTCTTTCCACGGGACTACCTCTACGGATGTGATACGCATATGTTCCCATTCACCCCACGAACTACGGGTCACCTAATCAGCAAGCCGCAAGTGGGAGCCCTATAAAGCTTCTCTGCCGATGCCGTGCAATAGACAGTTCTAGACGTAATCACTCCGGTAGCGCAGGTTTGCAACCTGCGCTGGCCGCCACTACGTACCGCAATGCCGAACATTTGCTCGATGCGGGACTGGCCTCCGTGTGTGCTCCCTGGACTCCGGCCCCGTATCGAGTACGGGGCAGGCTTTTCGCCGGAGTGACGGAAAGTCGCCAATTCGCTGACGAGAGCAAGTGTGCTTTGCCTCTCACAGACTTAGAATATCCGTGCTGAATCGTAGACCCCCGCCATGCCGAGGTCCAGCGGGTTGACCTGCACCCAGACCTCATCGGATTGTGCATCACCGTCCAACTCCAAGGACACGCGCACCCGCTCGAGACCCGTCGCCACCGCAATGCAATGTCCGATTTGCCGTCGGATAAGGATGTTCGCTTCCTCCCGGGTACCACCGGAATCGGGGGCAGTTTTCGGATCGCCATTGAAGGCAACCGTTAGCATGCGGGAAACGTCGTAGACGCCGGTGTTCTCAACAACAATCTCCGCCACTAGCTGTCCGTTTTCGTGCCGCACCTGCGAAGCTTCCCGATCGATGCGTAGGCCAGGCGAAAGTTCCTCCGGCTTCAGCGAAACCGCCCGGTAGGCATCGAAAATACCGTGGCCGAGCAATGGATCCCAGCCGGTTCCCTGGGACGTATTGCGCAGAATCTCCCGGATTTCGCGATTTGAGAGGTGTGGGTACTGGGAAAACGCCAGCGCCGCGACGCCGCCGCCAAAGGCGGACGCCATGCATCCGCCCTGAAAAGGAATGTAGTCGTGGTCGCCGCCGGTGCCCCAAATCGAATCAGTCGGGTCATCCGTATGGCGTTCGCCGCCGGGCGTGGCCGCTTCCGCATAGTCCGCCGACGCCGCAATGTTCGCCGCCCGGCCATGCCGGTTCGTCGAGCCGACAGCGAAGACACTATCCAGGCCGGCATTCACGGTGGCCACCCGCCGCCCGCGATTGTCCGCCGTCCCCTTGAAGATCAGGGAACCCGACTGGTAGGCGTAGTCCATGGCCTCGATCAAGCCGATGTTGTCGTAGGGATAATTGAAGTCCGTACCCTTATAGAACAATGGCACGCCGTCGGTATGGTCCAGCGTGATATACCCGTGGGGCATGATCAGCACCTTAGCGCCGTGGTCGACCGCGTAGCGTATGGCGCGCGGCCAGCTCTTCTGATGGTGGGGCTCGTAGCCCACACGCAGGACCATGATGGGACACTTGGGCGCCGTTACCGCCACTTCCCCGACGACGAACGCGTGGTGCCCGCGCTGGTAGGTGGCATCTGAGCGCATCCCCTCGTACTCAAGCGTGGCGTCTTCCTCCGCGAAGTCCCAGCCATGGATGTCACCCCGCGTGGGACGCGGGTTAACCCATAGATGGCCCTCATGGTCGGGATGGAAGCGGTAGCCGAGATCGATCACCGCCACAATGACATCGGGACTGCCTTGCGTAATGGCATGGGCTTCCGGTATCCGCATTTGATCCAGCGCCCAATCATAGGGCTCACGCACACCCTCCGGCAGCACGCCGCTCTGCTTCTCTGCAATGGCCATAGGTTTTCCCTTTCGTAGCTCTTATTATCTGGTTGATCTATAGTATTGGCGAACTTTGGTGAAATCGCTTCCTCTCGTAAGGGCGACACTAGCCCGAGGAGTGACAACCTCCCTCCGTCATTCCGGCGAAAGCGCGGTTGGGAAACCGAGGAATCCAGTCTTCATTCTCACACAATCGCCACTTCTTGCGGTATCGTCCCCAGCCTTTCAAACCCATCTTGCCTAAGCACGTACATGTCCTCCTCAAGCCACGAGGACTCTAGCGAGACCACATTGCCTTCCGCAAACGTGATTTCCGGCCTGACGTCGACGGCCGCGGGCAATAGGCTGCCGATCAACGGTTCCTCGTGCTTGTCCATACCAACGCCGTGAATCCACCAGGCGTACTCATCGGTATCCTTAAATTCACGCTGGCACGCCTCGAACACCTCACGTTTGGTCTTGCCTGGACGTACAAACTCCTCCATGAAGAGCTGTCGCTCCCGGTGTTCCTGCCATACGGCTAGGCTCTCTTTGCGTGGCGTGCCCACGCTGAAGTTGAACTTCTGATCAGAAAAGTAGCCACCCGATATGGCGGCAAGATCGACGCGGTACACAAGCCCAGCTTCCACTATGCCAGGTCCGCGAATGACCGCCGCATTGGGCTGGTCGCGCAGGCTTGTGCCGCCGTGGGGCAGCATCCACGACACCGGCGACGTGTTGATCGGCAAGGCGCCATTGTCCAACACGGCTTTCGCCCACACCGTGACGAGGTCTTGGAACGAGATGCCTACCTTGACTTCCTTGAGCATTTCTCGGTAGCCGGCTTCAGAAGCCGCAATCGCCTTGCGGAGCCAGTTTAATTCCTGCGGCGTCTTGGACGCCCGCGCTTTTGCAAGCAGCAGGTCGGCGGAAACAAACGTCGCCTCCGGCAAAAGCTCTTGCAGCCGCTCCAGGTCGCTTGCCGACGCAAAGTCCATGTCCAAACCGATGCGCGCCCGTGCCAAGCTCCGCTGGCGCATCTGTTTTGCAAGCTCTATTAGACGCGCCGCCCGCGAGTGGTCGGGCGCGAAACCCGCCACCGGTATGCCAGCTTCTTTGGGAATACCACCGAATGCAAACGATCGATCGGGAGGAATCAGACATGCCATCCAGGGCGCAAGGCCCTGCGGTTCGTTGAGCCACGGACCCTCGCTGATGGTCCCGGCCAGATAGGCGCAATTGCGCATGCCGAGGGTGATCAGGGCTTCGAGCCGCTGCTCGGACATGGATTGCGTTATGCGTGCGAAGTCAGCCATGCCTGTGTCTCCCTCTCTCTACAAGAAATACCTTGTCGCGCTTCAGGATAGCCACCTACACGCACGAACTGCCGTCGCGAGCTTGGAGCAGTCACGCAATTCGAGGTGACCAGCCAACACTCTTAAGTCCTCGAACAGTTTGCCATTCATGCTTCGACAGGGGCTACGCGCAGCCCTCAGCACGAACGGCAAACTAGAGGTTCGCCTAAAGCAGCGGCTCCAACCAGATCGGGCTCGTCCACGCGCGGTTACCATCCTCCTGGCGTATGCGCAGGTAGCAGTAATTGGCGCCAACCGGAGAGAACCGCAGGGGCACGTCGTCTGCCAACTGAACGTGTTGTCGCTTGGGTGTGTAGCTACTGGCCGTGTCGCCATTGACCACTAGATCGATCTGTGCGATGTCCGCCGTGCCGACCACGTCCGCCGCAAACGCGAACCGGTCTGCCCGTACTGTGGACCCCACCCACGCGCCGTTCACGCGGAAGTCCACGATGATGCGCACGCCGGTGGTAGCGTAGCAGCGCCGGTTGAACAACGCCTCGAAGATCGACGGACGGTCGAGCCGTTCCGCCCACACGCCCGTCAGTCCGGCGGGGCCGGACGGCCCCGGCTCTTTGTAGGGATTGGCGGGCCGGTTGTCATGGGTATCGCTGCCGCTGACGATGCCGAGCTTCGCGCCCCGCATCAAGAACTGGTTGATTTTTTCTTCCTCAGTAACCCCGTCGGTCTGCTGCTTTTGGTAGATCTCCGCCAGGTGTTCCTGCACGTAGAAGTGCGTATGGAAGTGGCCGTGGATGAGCGCGCCCCGGCGCTTCATCTCGCGGTAGAACTCCTGATAGTCGCGACAGAAGACGGTATCTGGGTGATACCGGGCATGAAGCTTGGGATCGTTAGCGGCAGGACGGTCTTCACAAAAGACCGGCGGCTGGCCCTCCGGCGCCGGAAAGAAGCCGTGGCGGTGGCTGCCATCGGGGCCCGTGGCAAACTCCGCCGAGGGCAAAGCGACGAACTCGCCCGGCAGGTCATACTTTGCCCACGCCTCCTGCAACTCGTCCCAGATTTCGCCAATGCAAATGCTGTATGAAAAAAGTTGGCCGCCGGCAAAGTCCAGGGCGTTCACGTCTTTGCCCCAGGCGAAGTGCTCGACGATGGGACGTTGGTTGAAGAGCATGCCGTGGGGGTCTCCCCAATAGAGCGTAAATGGGGAAGTATCTGCATCTACCCGCACCGGGTTACTCTCTGCCTCGATGCCCTGATACGTAGCCGTCACGCTAGCGGTTGACCCTTGCAGCGGCATCGTTCCCTCCGTGCTGTACGAGTTGAGCGCGACAGAAATCTCGCCGCTGCCGGTTCGTAAAGACACGTTACCCTTTGCATCGTGCACGGGATTGCCGAACCGATCGGTGACCACCACCCGTGTTGCCGCCTGTCCCGATGCGTGTGAGGGCGTGGTTACTTGCAGCACAGACGGTTCGGCAGCCGTTATCGTAAGCGCGTTGCTTTCCAAGACCGAGAGTTCAGCCTCACGCGGCAGGAAATAGTGGTACTTGTCTCGCTCCGGATGATAGAAGCTGAGTTTGCCCGCAGCGTCTTCCACCAACCAAAAGCGAAAGGCATCGATGGCGTTCACGGGCAGCAGAAAGCCGTCGGGAGCAGTCCGCAGTTCAATCGCAACGCGTTCACCTTCCGCTATGCTGCCGCTCACACATTGCACATGCACTGCGTGGAGGAATTCAGGCGCGGGGGGATGGATATCGAACGTACGCACCTGGCGGCCGTCCATCAGCGCCCGGGCTTCCCAGGCTGTTCCGGCGGGCCCGCTCACACCAACGCCATCTGCCCCGTACATATGTTGACGATCGCCAAACTGCCGGATGTCGTAGAAGACCCAGAGATTGCCGCCGGTCTGGAGCCCGCCCGCCGGCGGCGAGTAGTGCAACGTTAGCGCCACCGTCTCTGCAACTCTCAGCGGCCCTTCTACGCTGACGTGAAATCTTCCACCGGCATTTGCAGACATGGCTCATCGCACCCTTTCGTCATAGCGGTTATATAGCCCAAAACTAAACGCCACAGCTTGACGGTATCGTATCATAGCAGACAGACCGACTTAACGTCTGATTGCAAACAGTTGTCACATTCGTGTACGACTAAGCCACCAATGCGATGAAGGCGTTTGCGCTCTTGTGTCTGCTCCACGGACCTGACGCGTGAATCTAGACAGCGTGGTTCGCTGCTTCAAGCCAAATTGGGCTCGTCCACGCGCGATTGCCGTCACACTGGCGTACACGCAAGTAGCAGTAGTGGGCATTGACAGGAGAGAACCGCAGCGATACCACATCTTCCATCTGTACGTGCCGTTGAAGCGGCGTGTAACTCGCGGCCGTATCGCCGTTTATTACCAGATCGATCTGCGCGATGTCATCCGTACCTACCACTTCCGCTGTGAACGTGAAGGCATCGTCACGCACTGTGGAACCCATCCAATTGCCGTTAACGCGGAAATCTACGATGATGCGCACCCCGGAGGTGGCATAGCAGCGCCGCTTGAAGAACGCGTCGAAGATGGAAGGTCTATCCAGCCGCTCCGCCCATACCCCCGTCAGTCCGCTGGAACCCTCCGGGATGGGCTCCGGATAGGGATTGGCAGGCCGGCTGTCATGGGTGTCGCTCCCGCCCACGATGCCCAGCTTCACGCCGCGCATCAGGTGTTGGTTGATCTTCTCCTCTTCCACGACGCCATCGGTACGCTGTTTCTGATAGATCTCCGCCAAGTGTTCTTCAGCATAGAAGTGCGTATGAAAGTGACCGTGCATTAGGGCGCCGCGGCGCTTCATCTCGCGATAGAACTCCTGATAGTCTTGGCAAAAGACGGTATCGGGATGATAGCGTGCGTGGAGCTTGGGGTCATGCGCGCCGGGACGGTCTTCACAGAAAACCGGCGGCTGTCCCGCAATCTCCGGGAAGAAGCCGTGGCGGTGACTGCCGTCGGGCAATGTCCCAAACTCCGCTGAAGGCAGCGCCACAAATTCGCCGGGCAGATCATATTTCTGCCACGCGTCCTGGAGATCCTCCCACACCTCTTTGATGGCAATGCTGTAGGAGAATAGCTGGCCTCCGGCAAAGTCAAGGTGATTCACGTCTTTGCCCCAAGCGAAATGCTCGACAATAGGACGTTGGTTGAAGAGCATGCCGTGAGGGTCTCCCCAATAGAGTGCGTACGGCGGCGGCTCTGCTGCAACGCGCACAGGATTGCTCCTTGCCTCGATGCCCTGATATGACGCCGTGACGCTATCCACAGGCCCCCTTACGGCAATCGTCCCTGTGGCGCTAGACGTATTGAGCGCGGCCGTTGTCGTGCCACTGCTCGAACGCAAGGTGACATCTCCTTTGGCATCGCGCACAGGATTGCCGAATCTATCAGTGACCACGGCGCGCGCGGTCACCTGTCCCGTGGTGTGCGAGGGCACGGATACGTGCAGGGCCGCCGGACCGGCAGCCTCGATCGCGATTGGGTTGCTCGCCAGCAATGATAGTTCTGCATCGCGCGGCAGAAAGTAGTGGTGCTTATCTCGTTCCGGTAAGTAGAACGTAAGCTCTCCACGAGGGTCCTCAACCAGCCAAAATCGGAAGTTATCAATGGCGTTGCGAGGCAGCAGGAAGCCACCGGGGACTGTGCGCAGTTGCACCGCTAGCCAGTCTCTCGCTACCAAAGCACCCGCAACGCACTTCACGTGCACCACGTGGAGAAACTCAGGTATCGGATAGTGGATATCGAACGTGCGCACCACACCGCCGCCAAGGAGGGCCTCGGCTTGCCAGGTTGACCCCGCCGGCCCGCGCACCGTAACCGCTTCCGGCGAATCCAAGGGCAGCACCCATGTTTCAAATTGCCGGATGTCAAAGAAGAACCAAAGATTCCCATCTGTCTGCAGGCCGCCCGCAGGCGGTGTGTAGTGCAATTCAAGCGTGACCGTCTCAGCAACGCGCGACAGGCCGTCTACACGTACCCGGAACCGTTCACTCTCTTCCACGAGCATGGGCTGCACTCCTCTTTCCCAGCCACTGGCAATGACACGCGGCGGGCACCCAGATTTACAGTACCGCGTTACAATCCCACGTCCCAACCATTGGACGTCTAGAAGACACGGCGGGCGTCCTCGATCCAAATGGGACTCGACCATGCCATCTCGCCATCTTCCTGCGTTGCGCGCACGTAGTACCAGTCTGTGCGGTCTTGTGGCATCTCAATCTCATTCAGCGAAAGGACGCACTCCCAGCCGGGATTCTCCGATACGTGCCAGTCCTGATTGTTCTTGACCACTACTACTTTGGCAAGCGGCGCCGTACCGTGGACGCGCACACGCATTTCTTTTGGTGGAAACTGCACGCTGATGATTTCGCCCATGGGCTGGTTGTCCACGTCGAAATCGAGATAAATGCGCACACCGGTCGTGCCGATGGCGCGGCGTTGCCAGAGCGAACTGAATACGGCATCCCGCTCGCGGCGGCGCGCCCAAACGCCCGTCATGCCAGCGTGGTGGTTGAATGTCGTGGATTTGATGGGCAGGTGGGCGATCTGCACGCTGCTGGTGACGCGGCCATCGTGACTCTCACTGCCGCCCACGAATCCAAAGCGAAAGCCCTGGCGCAGCCCGTCCTGCAGGAAGTGGCCGGTGGCCTCATAGGGTGGGTACTCCGCGTAAGGCTCTTCCCACTGGGTGCGCTCGTTGCGAGCTTTGAGTGCATACGGCTCCCCCTCGTGCTCGCTGCTGCCCCAGTGGCTATAGACCTCCATGAGGCGCTCGAATTCCGGGTCCATGGACTCCCAATTGTGCCAAATGCGGTTCCCCAGACGCGCCGGGTGATGGGGAATCGAGAGGATGTCGCAGCCGGTGCGGGAGATGCGGCGAAAGATGTTGAAGAGATCCTGCGGCGTGTTGGACCCCTTCCAATTACTGGAAATGAGCGGCATGTCGCCGTGGCGGAAAATCACGTTGCGGTGGCCGCAGTCGGCGTCCGGCCCGCGATTCCACGACCACTCGTAGCCGAGCAGCGTCACGAAGCGCTCCGGCTGGTTGTAGAACTCCGCTCCCTCCTGAATCTCGCGCCATTCGTCAGTGCTCAGGGCGTAGTCATGGTCGGTGAGCGCCGTGAAGTCCAGGTGCACCACGTCCCGCGCAAAGCGGTACACCTCGTCCACGGTCGCGGGCCCGTAGCTCCAGAGCAGCGGATCGCTGCGCTTGCGGCTGGGTTTTTCCAACCGGTGGCAGTGCAAGTCGCCCCAGTACAGCTTGTGGTCGCCGCCGTACATGTAGGCCGGCGCCCAGGCGGGATTGCTGAGGGCCTCGATACCAGTCTCGCGGTCCCGCGCACGCACGCGAAAGACCCGATCTTTCTCCACAACGTGACCGCGTACAGCGTAGTGGCTGTCGTACTCCGGCAGCATTGGCACTTCTGCGGGGACCTCACCGTTTGCTCCCTCTATGGACAACTCCAAGTGGGCACTCTGTTTGGGCAGGTGAAAACCCCATTGGTCCCGTAGCTCTAGGCCGATCTTGAATTCACCGTTGCTCGCATCCGGCGGTACGATGCTGGGCACATTCACGCGGATCTCCGCCAGTTCCGGCGTGCCTTTGTAGTCCAGCGGCAAACGGATGAGGTTCGGATCGAATTCTTGCCTGCTCACGTCAAGACCTTATGAACACTCTCTCTGTTGGAAATTCCATATATAAACGGCGAGGCATCCAGCACGCGCTGCACGCGGCGCTGGATGCCTCACTTCGCACCCCATATTCACACAGATTTGTCCCCGCTCAGGTGGGGCCAAGCAACCCGTCATACTCGAACAGCGTTCTGGGTTTCTCAACCCCGCAAGGGCTATCTGCACATTGCTGGATTCTATTCCCGTGCCAGCCACTCGTCGAGCACCGCCTGCGCCTGAGCCTCAGTATTGCGCAAGCCTTCCTCGATGGTGGTCTTGCCGGTAAGCATATCCGGCACGCCACCGCTCATGATGCCGAGCATCTCGTTGGCGCCGGGGGCCGAGACCACAAAACGACGCCCTTCCATGACGTCAACCTGATGGATGACGAATGGATCGCCGCCGTGGTAGGCCTCACTGTACGACGTGTCGACCCGGATCGGCAGCCGGTCGAAGTGCTTGGCCCAGCGGATGTTGACGCTATCATCGCCGAAGTGCTCCATGAACGTCCAGGCTACATCTTTGTG
This sequence comes from Chloroflexota bacterium, assembly GCA_012270555.1. Lineage (GTDB taxonomy): Bacteria > Chloroflexota > UBA11872 > VXOZ01 > VXOZ01 > VXOZ01. Next base: position 99,831 of record JAAXIC010000017.1, on the reverse strand, counting down.
GGTTGCGCCCACGGGCAGCACCCACGTATGGCAGCCGCCGTACGTGCGGTTGAACCCGTCCGCCGGCTTGGGCCAGTGACCCCAGTGGTACTCAAGGTCCGGCGCTTCCTGGGCAATGCTCTCAAACCGGATGGAGCCAGTGTCATAGAGATTGGCGAGACGGCTGGCATAGAAGTGCGCGCGGGCGTTCTCATCGCCCTTGAATTCTTGCAGCGCGTCGTAGCCGCCCTGCATGTCGTGCACCTTCTTCAGCCACGCCATGCCCTCGCGGCCTTCCTCGGTGTTCAGCGTGATCTTCGTAGCATCGGCGTTGATATTCTCACCGCCGAGCTGCCACATCGGCACCATCCACACGTGACGGTTGGCCCACAACGGCCCCCACGCCACCTGCTCAATCGTATTGCCGCCCTTGAATGACTTGGAAATTACGTCCTCCAAGTCCGTCCACGTCACGGGCGGGTTCTCCGGGTCAAGGCCCGCGTCCAGATAGAGATTGTCGTGGATGTAGAAGAAGCGCACGTCCGGGCCAAACGGCATGCTCCACACCTGGCCTTTGTGGTCCATGTCGATGCGCAAGGACGGCCAGATGTCGTCCTTATTGATAACCGGAGACTGGGCGTAGTAGCTCTCCAAGCTGTCGACGATGCCGCCGGCCGCCACCTGCTGGTTCTGCCAGACGCCAACTTGGCCAATATCCGGCGACGTGCCTGCCGCTTGCGCCGCAATCAAGATGGTAAAGCGGTTGCCTTCCGGAATGAGATCCTTGACGGTGAGACCTTCCACCAAGGCCTCGATCTCCTGCTTGACCTCCAACCCCAAGCCCTGGGAAAGGTCCCAGCGCCGGGTTGTCCACACTTCAAGCTCAACGGCCTCCGCCGCAGCGGGCTGTGCTTCCTCTTCTTGCGGCGCCTCTTCTTCCTGGGGCGCCTCTGCCGTTTCCATGGGCGCCGCCTGGCCGCAAGCTACAAACAATGCTCCTGCTGCGGTAGCGCCAACGCCGCCGAGAAAGGTTCGTCGCAGAATACGATCTCTCATCGCGTGCTCCTTGCCCTTTGTGAAACACGTAACACACTCTCGTCTAAACTCTACCGACCTCTATTCCCATCTGCAACCCTGGCGGCCAAGCTTCTCTATACTGAGAGCGAACAGTGTGTCTCAAACAGCGATTGAGGATACATCTATGGCGGAATGGCGCTACGAAAAGCTGACCTGGCCGGAAGTGCGAGAGGCAGCGAAAGAAAAGAAGGCCATCCTGCTGCCGGTGGCGGCGCTCGAGCAACACGGCCCGCACCTGCCGATAGACACCGACAATGTGGCGGCGGTTGCCGTCTGCGAGCGCGCGGCGCAAGCCGCCCCAGAGAAACTGCTCTGCGCCCCACCGATCCACTACGGCTTCAACGAGCACAACATGGACTTTCCCGGCACCATCTCCGTGCAGGCGCAGCACTTCATCGACTACTGCCACGACGTCGCCGTGAGCTTTGCGCGCCATCGCTTCCCGATCATTCTCTTCGTAAACGGGCACGCCTCCAACGACCCGCTGCTACAGGTGTCCGCCCGCCTCGCCACGTTGCACTCCACTGCCGCGTGCGCCCTCATCTCATATTGGGATTTAGCGAAAGAGGATGTTGAGGAGTGGCGCGAATCCGAGTATCCCGGCGGCATGGACCACGCCGGTGAATTCGAGACCTCCATCTACCTCACCCTCGATCCGGCGCGGGTGCAAATGGATAAGGCCAAAGCCGACTACCGTGTCCGCACCAAGTGGCACTACCGCGACCTCATGGGCGGTTCGCCGGTGAAGTTCGTCGACCACCTCAGCAAGATGTCAAAAGACGGCACGGGCGGTGATCCCACCCTCGGCGCCGCCTGGAAAGGCGAACGCATCCTCGAAACGGTGAGCAAAGCCATCATCGAGGTCGTGGACGACCTACGCAGCTTACCCTACGGGCCTCGCGTAGACCACCATTGAGTGGCGCTGCAAGGCTGGGCCATTCACAGCGTCTCTCTACCGCTCCAATGCCTCATTCACGAGTGATAGTCCGCGTTCGACCCGGTGCGGCCAGTCAGGCGCAAGGTGACGAATGGGGTTGGTGCACACTCTGAAAATGCACACCGCTTCCCGCAGATTGAGTTCCTGCTCGTCCCACCCAAAGCGCGCCAGCGCTGCGGTACGGAAACGCGCGTAGTACTCGCCGCTCGCCTTGGACTCGCGTTCGCCTCCAAATGTAGCCGACCAGAGCATGTGCGCCAGAAAATTCCCAACGTCGAGCAAAGGATCGCCAAGACCGGTTTCCTCGAAATCCACGAGGGCAACTCTACCGTCGGGGAGTTGAATGAGCTGATCGTCGTAGAAGTCGTTGTGGGCCAGGGACGAGGGGCGCCAGGACTCCACAAACGGATCAAGCACGCTTCTCGCGCGCCGGAGATGCTGGCGCGCAAAATCATGGTCGCGGAGCACGTGTCGAAAGACACGCCGCGCCCGGCGGTAAGCGCCCCGCAGATTGAACGGCCGGTGTTCGTCAACTGCAAAGGGAATTTCCCAGAGCTGTGACAGGTTTTCCAGGATTGGGGCAAAGTCCGGTTGTTGGCCCGTGCGGACGAGGCGGCGCAGGTTCTTTCCGGGAATCTCGGAGAGCCAGACAACACCGCCCTCGGCCCAGCTACCCGCCAGCCGCGGTATCACGAAGTCCGTACGGCCGGCATGTTCCCCAGCCTTGAGCAAGCGAGGTAAACGGTCGGGCCGCATCGCCCGTACGTAGAAGCGCACGCGGCCAACACGATGCCGCAAGACGGCATGGCCGGCGGGCCGGTAGCGCACGAGGCTCACGCGCACGCGCTGTACTGAAGACGCGAATACATAGCGGTTGAGCAGGTTGCAGGCCGGTATGGCGGAGGCCACTTCCTGCAAACCCGGCAGGTAGCGGTCATCGGGATAGCGAAATAAGCGCGCAGGCCGGTCACGGGCAAGCTCAACGGCAAACTGCTCCTGGGAAGCGAAGTCTTCCCAGTGCCACTCCATCACGTACGTGGCCACGGCGCTGTGTCCGGGATTGTAGCTCAACTGTCGGAAGCGAAGGGCGTGCGGTTGTTCAGCGGGCGAGCCGAACGACGCACAGTACGCGCGCCACACCCATTCTCCGTCAAAGAGGGAGGGGAAGTCTCCCAAGTTGGGGTCGTCGGGCAAAGAGACTTGCCGAAGCAGAGGGGGAGCAGCCAGAACGTCCGCCACAGCGCTACCGTTTCACGAAAAAGGTAACGGCTTCTTCGTTATACCTAGTCGCTATCGTCATCGCTATCTTCATCCGAGCCAGTGTCAAGGGGGGTGCTGTCCGTGGGATCGGTTGCGGTGACCGTCACTGACGTGCCGTCGTCTGTAGCGGTGGCGGTATCTGTCGCCGTTTGCTCGCCCGTCGCTGTCGCTGTTGCGGTAGCAGTGGCAGTGGCCGTAGGCACGTTCTGTGCGTCAGGGGTGTCATCCGTGCTCGTTTGCGTCGCAGATGCGCCGTCGTCGGTCGCTGTGGCGGTAGCCGTAGCCGTTTGGTCGCCGGTCCCGGTAGCGGTCGCGGTGTCTGTGGCAGTGCCCGTGCCCGAGACTTGATTGACCGGAGTATCGTCTGTTGCCGTGGCAGTTGCGGACAAGCCATCGTCGGTCGCCGTCGCCGTTGCCGTGGCCGTTTGATCGCCAGTTGCCGTGGCAGTGTCGGTGGCTGTAGCCGTGAGCGTATTCTGGTTGTCCGGTGTGTCGTCCGTGGCCGTTTGAGTAGTGGATGTGCCGTCGTCTGTCGCCGTCGCGGTTGCGGTGGCGGTTTGGCTCCCCGTTGCCGTAGCTGTGGCAGTCGCAGTGTCGGTAGCGTCGTCGTCATCATCGTCGTCATCGTCGTCGGTGACCAGTGCAGCTAAGCGTTGCAGCACGGCCTCCCTCGTCAATGGCGTTCCTGGGGTTGAACTTGGAGTGGAATCACCGGGCGTCGTGGCCGGTTCCAACGGAGACCGCTCAAGATCGCTCACTGAGAGCCCGTATTCGGCTTCCCATGTCGGTATGTCGTGCACGAAATCCCCATAGTTGCTGCTGTCTATACCAAACAACTCGACATCGCTCAAAGACTGAATGTGCAGTAACTGAGGTTCCATCCACTCCGCTTCCCACTTAACCAGATAGATTGGATCGCCATCTTTCAGCAGTCCAGTGGAAAGCCATGGATCGCCGATATCCAAGGCCTGGAGCTCTTCTAAACTGGCTGCAACCCGCTTGTTCCAGTCTATGTGACGCCCCGCCAGGGCCCGTGTGTCGCCGCCCCAATGCAGGATGCCTTCTGCATCCACAAACCATAGGTGCGGAGTGCCTTGCAGAGAAACGACAGTACCGTGAGGCAGCGTTACCTCCGCCTGCACTCTCAGGGCCGGAGAAAGAGCGGCAAGGACAAGGACAGCAAATACTAGGATGCTTAAGGCGCGCTGAAGGTACTTCACTGGGTTCGCCTATCTAGGCAGCGAGCAGAGCTGCACTATGTATGCAATCTCGCGGAGGGTTGGCTCCCAACCTTCATTACACCCTATTCTGAAAGAGGATTGACTGTCAAATCCGTAAACGTATCTGAACCAGCATACAGTGCCCGAAACTGACAGTAACGCGCCTTTAATGAAGTGCTGTATGCTTACACCGGCGCGGGGAATGCGCCACAGAGGTCGAGTACGTCCTGTTGCACCCGTTGCAGCGTAGTCTTATCTTTCCGATTGTGCACCACCTCAGCAATACCGGCGCCGATGCGTTGCATCTCAGCCACGCCCATGCCGCGCGTCGTGACGGCGGGTGAGCCGATGCGGATGCCGCTGGTGACGAAAGCCGAGCGGGTCTCGCGGGGTACCGTGTTCTTGTTCACAGTGATGTTGGCCTTGGCCAACGCCGCCTCTACCACCTTGCCGGACGGCCCCTCCTTGCCAAAATCCACCACCATGAGATGGTTCTCGGTGCCGCCTGAGACAACCCGCAGGCCGTGCTCCATGAGCGTGGATGCCAGCGCGTCGGCATTTTCAATGACGGACTCGCTGTAGGCCTTGAATTCCGGCGTCATCGCCTCCGCCAAAGCCACTGCCTTGCCCGCCATGATGTGCATGAACGGGCCGCCCTGCAAGCCTGGAAAGATGGCGCTATCCACTTTCTTGGCGAACTCCTCTTGGCAAAGGATGAGTCCGCCGCGCGGCCCGCGCAACGTCTTGTGGGTAGATGACGTCACGAAGTGAGCATGCGGCACCGGACTCGGATGAAGCCCGGTAGCGACCAGACCCGCAATATGCGCCATGTCTACGAGGAACAACGCACCGACAGCATCGGCAATCTGCCGCAAGCGCGCGAAATCGATGATGCGCGAGTAGGCCGTAGCGCCGCCGACAATTAGGCGCGGCTGGCACTCATGGGCAATACGCTCTACCTCGTCATAGTCGATGAGTTCCGTTTCGAGATTCACCCCATAGGGCACGAAGTTATAGACGAGGCCAGAGAAATTCTTCGGGTGCCCGTGGGTCAAGTGTCCGCCTTGCGCCAGCGACATGCCCATAACCGTGTCACCGGGCTCGAGCATAGCCAGGTAGACCGCGGCATTGGGATTAGAACCTGAATATGGTTGCACGTTGGCGTGTTCCGCGCCAAATAGGGCCTTGGCCCGGTCTATCCCGAGTTGCTCGATCTCGTCCACAAACTCACAACCGCCGTAGTAGCGCCGTCCGGGATAGCCCTCGGCATACTTGTTCGTGAGAATCGAGCCGCACGCCTCGCGCACCGCGGCGCTCGTATAGTTCTCAGAGGCGATGAGTTCCAGATGGTCTTCCTGGCGCTGGCGCTCTTTGACGATCCATTGGTAGACATCCGGATCTTGCTGCGCGAGGCTTTCCATTCCTGTCAATACTTTCTGTACGGCTTCGACGACCACGTCGGCCACTTCATCGTGTCCTTTCGTAAGAGGCTCCTGTCCTAACTGGCGGGCGCGCGTGCTCTACTAAGGCTTAGCAATAGCACAGATCTTCTACCCTAATCCTAGCATAGAGCCACTCCTTGCGACCCATCCCATGTGACGCATCGGTAACGAGACGTTGCACCGCCCTTGTGCGTGTTCACGTTAGAATTCTTCGGCTACCCGGCAACGACAATTGCCCGTGAAAGCAATGCGACCTACCGTTGCTTGGGGTATAGTGATATGAAAGGCGCGTTTCGCGACCGGACATAGGTACTTGGGCGGTGCTAGATGATAGACGCTGATCGTCAAGCAGAGCAAGGGGCAGTTCAGGTCCAACTGGAGCGGCCGCTCATTTTTGTGCTGACCGCCGGCATCTTGTTGCTTGCCCTCATCTCCGGCATCAACGTGCTCTATTCCTTTCTGTACGCCATGCTCGGCCTTATCGCCCTGAGTTACTTTTGGACCACCAGGAACATCCGCAATCTCAGCGTCGAGCGGCACCTGGTTTCCAAGTGGGCCACGCTGGGCGATGAAATCGTGGAGACGTTTCGCGTCGCCAATTCCGGTGCGCTGCCCGTGCTGTGGGTGGAGGTGAACGACCACTCAGACGTACCCGGCTATGAGGCCGGCATCGTCACCGGGCTGGGCCCCCGTGAGCACCGTGAGTGGAAGACGCGCGCTTTGTGCAACCGGCGGGGTCTTTACCGGCTGGGGCCCTTGCGCGTCTACACGGGTGACCCGTTCGGCATCTTCCGCGCCACCAAGATTCTGCCTGATGAAGCGACGTTTCTGGTCTATCCGCCCATAACCGAAGTGCCGGGGCTGGCGCTGCCGACCGGCCGCCAGACTGGGGAATCGCGCTCGCTGCGGCGGGCCTTGCACCTCACTACCGACGCCGCCAGCGTGCGCGAGTTCGTGCCCGGCGATGCGCTCCACATTATTCACTGGCCCACCACGGCGCGGCGCGGCCGTTTGCAGACGAAAGAATTTGATATGGAACCGGGCGGGAGCACGTGGATCATGCTCGACCTCGATCGGGCGGTTCAAGCCGGTGAAGAGGATGAGTCTACGGAAGAATACAGCGTCAAGCTCGCCGCGGCCTTGGTCTACCGCTTGATCCGCGAGCAAAAGTCCATTGGGCTCATTACCTACGGCGAAGATAACCGCATTCTGCGCGCGAACAAGGGCAGCCAGCACATGTGGCGCATCATGGAAATCCTGGCGGTCGTGCGCGCCCAAGGTAGGGCGCAGGTAGGAGAGGTGTTGTCTGAAGTCGCACCGCAAATCCGGGGCAGCATGAGCCTTATCGTCATCACGCCGAGCACCGACCCCGCGTTGGCGCCCATCTTGGTCAACGTTTCTCGGAGAGGCATCCGGCCCACGGTGCTGCACCTTGTACCGCAGACGTTCGGGGACTCCAAGCCAAGCGCTCCCTTGCAAAACGCGCTTGGCGCCGCCGGGATTTCATACATCGAAATCGAACAAGGGCAAGAGTTCCGCACGATCGCCTTGGAGAAGGGTGATGAAGACGTGCGGCGGCGTGCACAGACAGTGGAGACTACGGCAACAAGCCGTATCCATGATCTAAGCGCAGGGTAGCAAGATGGCAAATCTCCCTTACACCGACACGTCCACTGAGGATAGACCGAGCTTGCTCGAAACCTTGCTCAGGCATTGGCTCACGCTCCTGCTCTTGGCAGCGATGGTCCTGGTAAGCTCTTGGTCGATCCATCAATCGGGCTGGGCAATCGGCACCGAAGCCATCTTTTCGACGGCCGCAATCGGCCTGCTCTTTGGCTTTGTCGCCGCCCAAACGCGGTGGAGCACACGGAAAGGCTGGATCCTCGGCGCAATTGTCGGGATTGTCTATTGCTTCTTGCTTGTCAGCGAAGCCCTCCCGCCCCTCGACCGCATCTTTCAAGACGCCCTGGCGCTGCTGTTGAACACCCTCACGTGGATCCTCGGCGCTCTTGGCGGTCTGCTTAGCGGACGCGGGGTGCCCCAGCCCATCCCTCCGCTTGATGCGGCGTCCACCTTTTTCACAAATGCCAGCGACTTTGGCGCTCGTATACTCGACTGGACGCGCGCCGGCCTCAGCGGCACGTACTCAGAGGACAACGGCGTGTTCGTGTTTTGGATCACCCTTGTCGGGTGGGCCATTGGGTTCGTGGCGACGTGGGGCTTCTTCCGGCACAACGATGTCTTGATAGTGGCGCTCGTACCGGGCGTTGCCATGGTGATCAACCTGGCGTACTCCGGCCAGGGACGCTGGCCGTTCGTCTTGTTCCTTGCCGCGACGCTCCTGCTCATGGTGCGCTTGAATCTGCACGCGCTGCACAAGCGCTGGGAGTCCCGCAAGCTCGACTATGCGACCGAAGTCGGCCTGGATGTCTTGATTGCAAGCGTCATCTTGACTACCGCCATCACCTTCGTTGCGACCATGGCGCCGCGTGTCGGCAGCAATCCGATCTCGGAGACGTTCTGGACAGTTTTCGGCGGTGAATGGTCTGAGATTGACAATACCGCCAAGCGGCTGTTTTCAGGCGTGCAGAATCCGAGCGGCATCGGTCTTATCCTCGGCTCCGACAACCGTCTCTTCAGCGGACCCCGGCGCTTCAGCCAGCCGTACCGCATGTACGTCACAACAGACGAGAGCAATTTCAACGGCTATTGGCGCGGCGCCACCTTCGATGCCTATACCGGCTACACCTGGTACAACACGAGTGGAACGCTGCTCGACCGCAGAGCCAACGAGGAACCCATCCCCCCGCCGCCGGTGAGCTACCGGCGACCGGCGACGTTCACCTTCCGCATTGTGGATAGCCCCAGCGACATCGTCTTTGCGCCGGACTTCCCGACGAGCATCAACATCCCATACCGCGTGCAGGTAGCCTCCTCGGACACGCCGCTTGACTACGACCTGTTGCGCGCGCGGCGCGTTGCGGTGCCCGACCTCGAGTACACTCTTGAGAGCCTGGTTACCACTGCGACGGAGGACCAGTTGCTGAATGCCCAGGGCGAGGTTCCTGACGAGGTTCGCCGGTATATGCAAGCGCCAAGGCTACCGCAGCGCGTGGTGGACCTGACAAGAACCGTTGTGCGCGGGAAGGAATCGCAGTATGAGAAGGCCTTGGCAATCGAGCTCTTCCTGCGGCGCATCCCCTATTCGATTGCCATTCCGCCGCCGCCCGCGGACAAGGACGCGGTTGACTATTTTCTCTTCGAAGCCAAGCGCGGCTACGCTGACTACTACGCCAGCACCATGGTCGTCATGCTGCGCACAGTGGGGGTGCCTGCTCGCCTGGCCGTAGGCTTTGCTACCGGCCGGTACGACGTGGCGCAACGCCGGTTCGTCGTGACCGAGAAGCAGGCGCACACGTGGCCGGAAGTGTACTTTGCCGGCCTCGGCTGGATTCCCTTCGAGCCGAGCCCCAACCAAACACCCATAGACCGCGGCATTCTCGCCGCTGAGATTAGCGGTTCGGCGAACCCTGAGCTTGACGAGTTCTACGACGAGCTTGGTGAAGAGGAGTTCTTGGTTACGGGTGCGGCCGCCGTAGTCGGCGGGGCTGTGCCGGGAACCAGCATCCTCGGCGTGGAAGTGCCGGACTTGCCCGATCTGCGCCCGCTGCTCGCGGTATTGGTCGTTATCGTAGTGGGTTGGTTCACGTATGGCTTTGTGCAAGAGCGACGCATGAATCCCCACCAAATGGTGCGGCACATCTATCGCAAGTTGGTGCGCGCCGGCAGGCTGGCAGGCATCCCCGCCTCGACCGCCTATACGCCGCATGAATACGGTTATATCTTGCTCAACGACGTGCGTCCGGCTTCTGACAAGCGCTTTCCTGATAGCGCGGTGCAGGCGATCTGTACCACCTACGCCGAATCGCTCTATAGCCCGCAAGGCATCTCTGCGCAGCAGAAGAACACTGCAGTCAAGGCCTGGGGAAGACTGCGCTGGCGGCTCTACCGGCGGGGACTGAATCTGGGCATACGGCGGCTCATTCCCTTCCTGCGCAGAGGTTCCGGCGTCAGCGCACCAGCGAGCAGCCCGAGCGAATAGGTAAGGAGACTGCCTACGGACACCCAGACCTCGGCAGCGACAAGTGAGAAACACATGCGGCTACGCCGCAGACTCGCATGTACTAGTAGTCTCAATTCTTACAGTTTCTAAAAACTTGACGTATGAGAAAGGATCGTGGCATTGGGCCTCAGTGAGATACGCGACATAGCGGTCATCGTACTTGCCTTCATCTCCGCCCTCATGGCGTTTTCAGTGCTCTTCTTGGTGCTGGCGGTTGTACGACTTGCCGGCACACTTCAGGAAGAGATCAGGCCGCTCCTCAGGTCCCTTACCGAAACCAGCAATACGGTAAAGGGCACGACGCAGTTCGTGAGTGAGGCCGTTGTGCGTCCGACTGCCAAGGCCGCGGGCAGGACTATCGGCATCTTGCGGTTTGTGCGGACGTTGACCGATGCCGTCAGACGCATTCAAAAGAGTTAGGACAAGGAGAAGATGCACGTGCTAGGATTTACGGTTGGCTTCGCGATGGGGATATCCCTCGGCTTGGTAGTTGGCGGCTTACTCGCGCCGAGCAGTGGCGAGACCTTCCGCGAGAGTGTTCGCCGCCAGATTGAAGTCGCCAGGCGCGAAGCGGCGGAAGCGGCGGAAGAGACTGAACAAGAGCTTCTCGCCCGCTTCGAGGAAGCCAAGCAGTAAGGGCATACTGATGCTGGCAGCTTGGCGTGACATTGCGATTCTCATACTCGTCAGCGAGGCGCTCTTCTTCAGCGTGCTTGTGCTGGTCTTGACTCTCCTGCTGGCAGGCATGGTGCGCCGCGCCGACGCTGCGCTGCGCGACCTCCTGCACAGCGGTCAAGCTCATGTGGCGAGTATTGCCACGTATACCGATGAAATCTCGCGAGAGCAGGTGGTGAAGCCGGTGGTGCGCCTCCACGCGGCCCACGCCGGGGCACGCGCCTTCCTGCGGAGCATAGCGCAGAGCATCCCCTTCTCTCAGTAGGAGACCTTTGCATAACGAGGTCCCGAGGGCAAAAGCTTCACCCTCTCCTCGGGGAGAGGGCCGGGGTGAGGGGTCTTCTCGCTGTTCTCATCGCATGACTTGTACAGTCAATATATATCAAAACCAAACCGGCTCTAAACCGACTGGCGTTCAGAGCAGATTCACCCTCACCCTATCCCTCTCCCACCAGGAGAGGGGACTGCCTCGCTGCGGCGAGGGTTACGCAAAGGTCTCCACAAGGCAAGCGCGGGGCACGTATGCGGATGCTGTCCCTGGATAGCGGAAAGGCGAGAGCGAGTGCCAATGGGTTTTAGGCAAGCTTGTTGTACGCGTCCAGCGCCGCCACCTTGTAGCACTCGGCGAGCGTAGGATAATTGAAGACGTTGTCCACGAAGAAGTCGAGCGTGCCGCCCAGCGCCATCGCCGTCTGTCCGATGTGGACGAGCTCCGATGCGCCGGTGCCGAGCAAGTGTACGCCAAGGATGATCCTATCGTCGGCGTGAATGAGGAGTTTCACGAGCCCGTTCGGATCGCCGATAATCTGCCCGCGCGCTATTTCGCGGTAGCGGGACACACCAATCTCATAGGGAATCCCGGCCTCGCTCAATTCCTTCTCGGTCTGCCCGACCATCGATGTTTCCGGGATCGTGTAGATACCGTATGGAAAGAGATTGGAATTAAAGGAGCCGCCTTCACCAAAGGCGTGGCGAGCGGCAAGCCGCCCTTGCTCCATAGACGACGCAGCCAGCGCCGGAAAGCCGATCACGTCGCCACAGGCATAGATGTGGGGTACGTCGGTTTGAAATTGATCGTTGACCTTCAGCCGTCCCCGCTTATCCGCCTCTAGGCCGGCGACGGCCAGGTTGAGCGTGTCAGTATTCCCTTGGCGGCCTCCGGCGTAGAGGAGATGGTCGGCCATGATCGTCTTGCGGCTGCGGGTGCGGGCGACAATGCGGTGTCCCTCGTCGCTGACTTCGGCCACTTCCTCGCGGAACCGAAATGTAATCCCCGCTTCCCGCATGTGGTAGGAAAGCGCCTCGCGGATTTCCTCATCGATGAAATCGAGCATCTCGTCCCGCTGCTCGATGAGGGTCACGTCGATACCGAGCGCCGCAAAGATACACGCATACTCAACGCCGATCACACCCGCGCCGACGATTGCGAGACGCTTCGGGAGCTCTTGGAGCATATACACGCCGTCGGTATCGATAATCGTCCGGCCGTTGAAGGGCACCATGGCAGACCGCGCCGGACGGCTCCCGGTTGCGATGATGACATAGTCCGCTTCCACCTCTTCCGTCTGTCCGCTCTCCAGATTGACGGCAACCTTGTGGGGGCCGATGAATTCAGCGCTGCCGTAGAGTGGCATCACGCCGTTGCGGGAGAGTTGCACCTCGAGCACGTCGGTCTCGGTCTTGATCACGTGCTCGCAGCGAAACATCAAATCGGCAATGGTGATGTTCTCTTTTACCGTGTACGTGATCCCATAGATGTTGCGCTCGAAGAACCCGGTGAGGTAGAGCACCGCCTGACGCAAGGTCTTGCTCGGGATCGAGCCGGCGTTTACCAAATTGCCGCCGACGAAGCGCCGCTGCTCGATAGCGACAACCGATTTACCCAGCTTCGCCGCTTGAATGGCAGCACGGTGTCCTGCCGGACCGGTGCCGATGACAACTACGTCTACCTTTTGCATGCCACGTACTCTCTATGCAATAGCGTCCCGCTGGAGCTATTCTCTGTCTAACTGCTCTTCATTGGCAAGGGACAGCCGGGCCCGAGCGCGCAAGGTGCATACGTAAGCGCCCATGACCAGCCTCAATCTGCTCCCAAAGAAACCGCCGTCTCTGCCAACGGTTTCCACTGCACCCTCAGTATACTCTCTTCGGTGAATGTGGCAGTTCCCACAATAAATCACGCATGTGAAATTCACTGCTTGTTAAAGTACGGCAGGAAGGCATCTGAGATTCCACCCTCTCGTCCACTAGCCAATGTCTCACGACCCTGCTATACTATTGAAAGCCGCTGGCACGTGCCTCACTCCGAGACCCTTTCCTTTGTTTTTTCCTCCGCAACCGGTTTCGACCTCATACTTTCGCCTAGAGGCCATGCTTGCAGGATTCGCACGGAAATCGCTAGCCTCAATGCAAGCTCTACGCCCTTAACGTCTCACCTCCGCGCCTGATTCCTTGTTGCTCGCTTACCTCCAATGAATGCAAAGCGTTTTACGCGCAAGACCACCCACTGTACTCGCTCTTTTACTCAATCTTGCATCAACGTTCCCCAACCCTGTCCTTGCATTAAGAGGTGCTTTTTATGAATGCAAACGATCTTGACCGCCCTACTGTTGAAGCAGAGCAACTCGGTTTCCCGCCCTATTTCGAGAAAGTCGCACTCTTCATCGACTTGGGGAACTTGTACTTTGCAGCCCGCAAGCTCAGCATTCGCGTCGACTATACCCGCATGGTGGAGATCCTCACGAAAGGCCGGCGCTTACTGCGCTCCTTTGCCTATGCCGGCGTCGATCCGCAAAACCCGGAGTCCCAGGGCTACTTGACGTGGATGAAACGCCACGGTTTTCGGGTCGTTACCAAACACCTGCGCCGCTTCCCCGACGGCACCGTCAAGGCGAACCTCGACGTGGAACTCGCAATCGACATGCTGATGATTGCTCCACACATCGATACCGCCGTGCTCGTCTCCGGGGATGGGGATTTCGTCCGTTTGGTGGAAGCCGTGCAATTCAAGGGTGTGCGGGTCGAAGTCGTCGGACTGGCGGAGATGACCGCCATGGCGCTCATCGACGTAGCCGATACCTTTACGGAACTCTCCGAGTTGGTCCCAGCGATCCAGATGACCTTGCCGCCTAACGGTACCCGCGCGACCGGCTCCGACACCGCCACACCGCTGTCACACGATAGTCCAAGCTCCTTCGCCGCCTACGAAACGCCCGCCGAATCACCGGAAACGGTACGCGACCAGAAGGGTAGCCAATACTATCCGCGGACGAACTTCGAGGGAAAGTGAGCAGTGGCCGCTCCACTCAGCTGCGCTCCAGGGCTTTGGAAAGAGGCTCCGCTTGAGGAAATTGCAGAGACATGCAGCGCCGCTACGTTTGCGGGGGTGGAGCAAAGAGGGGTCGCCCTATCCTCGCTGTTGGCAAACCCGGACCCACTCGCTGAGAGTGGACTTGTCCTTTCCGCACTTTCGCTGCACGAACCCTGGTACGATCGCGCCGTAACATTAACCCACCGTCCGCCATTGCCGCAATTGCTCGATGGGCTGGCGTCCCTGAATCCGGCATTCTGCATTCTTTCTGTTCCCGGCTCGAATGAGCGCATGTCAACCGCCGGCTGGCCGAATGCCATGCGCTATGACGCACTCTCAGCCAGTGAACACGCGACCCTCGTTGACACGGTGCAGAGTGTGGCCGATATGATTCGCTCTATCGGCGTCGCGGTAGCATTTCGTCCGCGACTGGCTTCATTCATCGAGACCGAAGATGAAATAGAGCAGTTCCTCGAGGGCACGGAGCCGGAGCTTGTGACGCTCGCGCTTGATCTCGGACACCTGGCGCTGATGGAGATAGATCCGATGGCCCTTATCGAGCGCCATGGCGCGCGGATAGCGTATTGCTACGTGCGGGACCTCGACGAACAGCTAGCACAAGAAATCCACCTCGGCATGCGCGGCCTGCCAAGCGCGGCGGCCGCGGGGCTCTTCGTGCCGCCGGGGCGAGGCTTTGCGGCCATTCGCAAGCCGCTGCGCCGGTTGCTGCGTGCGGATGTCTGTCAGTGGTACACGCTCGACCTGCAACCGGATACCGTTGCTCCCCGTGAGGCGTTGGACATTACCTTCGACTACATGCAGGAAATCGAGGCAGGGCAGGACTAATGCGACGCAGAAACATGCTGGCGGCGGCTGCGGCATCTCTCGCCGCTGCGACGTGCGGACCGCTTCGCGGCGACGCTGAGCCGGAAATCGAACGCGCGATTCCGGAGGCGCGGGTCAATCCCTGGGGCACAAACGCCTTCCTCCACAAAGAGGTTGAATTCTGGAAGAAAGAGAAGACCCTTGAAATGGCCCGCGACGCCGGCATCAAGTGGATCAAGCAGCAGTTCCCGTGGGAAGAGATCGAGCAGGGCCGCAAGGGTGAATTTTTCGATCAAACGTGGCAGAAGCCGACCTGGGAGAAATATGACGAGATTGTCGACCTCGCCGAGGAGTTCGACCTGAAGCTCATCGCTCGCGTTGACCGTACCCCACTCTGGGCACGGCAGCCCGGCGCAGCGCCGGAGGCGCCGCCCCCGAACTTCGCCGACTTCGGCGACTTCCTTGCCGTTTTGGCCGAGCGCTACAAGGGACGCATTGCGCACTATCAGCTATGGAACGAACCCAATCTGGCGCACGAATGGGGCAACCCGCCTGACCCCAAGGGATACGTGGACCTGCTGCGTAGCGGCTATCAGCGCCTAAAAGAGGTGGATCCCTCCATCAAGGTGCTGGCGGCCCCGCTCGCCATTACCTTGGAACGATCCCCGCGCGCCATGGTCGAGCTTGACTTCCTGGAAGAGATGTATCAGCACGGCGCCGGCGCATACTTCGACATCATGTCGGCGAACGCGTACGGTCTGGAGTTCCCACCTATCGCTGAGCCCGATCCCAATGTGCTCAACTTCCGCCGCGTCGAACTCCTGCGAGCAGTGATGGAACGCAACAACGACAGCGACAAAGCGGTGTGGTTCAACGAATACGGCTGGAATGCATCGCCCGCTGACATGGCCGCCGAAAAGCTGATCTGGCGGCGCGTTACGGAGGAAGAGCAGGCGGAGTGGACGGTTGAAGGCATTCGGTACGGCCGCAGCCACTGGCCGTGGGCAGGGGTATTCTGTATCTGGTATCTCCGTCAGGTAGGCGATATCCCCCCTACGTCGTCTGAGTACTACTTCCGCATGATAGACCCTGAATTCACGCCGCGCTTGGTCTACAAAGAGGTGAAAGACAACAGCAAGAGGATTAAGTAACCACTTCGCTGTCGGTCTCCTGAAAGCCCTCTGTGCCATCTCCTGGCGCCGCCAACAGCTTACTGCAATGGCCCAGTGATCCATACGACACGCGCCTGCGTGTTCACCCTCGCGGTTGTCTTCTGGCTGCGTACGCCATGAGCGGCAGTGTCCGCTGCCGCTTCCGGGATGGTACGCTATACTAACAGCCATAGCTGAATAACTATTGTACGGAATCTAGTGTTTGTATAACGTGGGAATAAGCGCAATGGACACCAAACAGAAGTACGAAGAATACGTTGTCACGAGCCATGCGCCCGCAATGCCGCCGGTCGAAGTTTCGCATGCGCAGGGCGCAACGCTTACGGCTGCGGACGGGACGGAATACCTCGATGGCTTTGCGGGCTACTCGGTGGTGAACGCCGGGCACAGCAATCCTGAGGTACTTGCCGCCGCCAAAGCCGCCATGGATCGCCACGTACACGTTGGGAGCTACCTGTACTATGCCCCGGCTGTGGCCGATCTGGCGGAGAAGCTGGCAGAAATCACGCCGGGACGGCTGCAACAGTCCTTCTTTGGCAACAGCGGGGCTGAAGCCGTGGAAGGCGCGCTCCGCATCGCAAAAACCTACACTGACCGCAACGAGTTCATCTCGTTGCAATATTCTTTCCATGGCCGCACCCTCGGTACGTTGAGCCTCGGCGGCAACGTCCGCCGGAAGCGCCGCGCCGGACCGCTGGTGGCGGGTGCTGCCATGGCACCGGCGCCCTATTGCTACCGCTGTCCGCTCCATCTCACGTACCCATCCTGCAATGTGGCGTGTGCTGACGAGGTTGAGCGCGTATTCGATACCCAGACCACCGGCAACGTGGCGGCAATGATCGCGGAGCCGGTCATGGGAGAAGGCGGTATTATCGTCCCGCCGCCCGAGTACTTTCCCAAAGTAAAGCGCATCCTCGATCAGAACGACGCGCTCTTCATCGCCGACGAGGTGCAAACGAGCTTCGGACGCACCGGCACGATGTTTGCTAGCGAGGAAATCGGAATCGAGCCGGACATCCTCGCCTCGGCCAAGGGTATTGCCAACGGTTTTCCGCTCAGCGCCTTCACCACCCGGCCTGAAATCGGCGAGTCCTTCCAACCTGGCGACCACTTCAGCACCTTTGGCGGCAATCTCGTTTCGGCCGCGGCAGCCATAGCCACCATCGATTTCTTGGAACGCGAAAACCTATCCGAGCACGCGCGCTACGTCGGACAGCACGTACTGGATACGCTTGAGACGTGGCGTGATTCCCACAGCCTCATCGGCGACGTGCGCGGCAAGGGGCTTATGATCGGTATCGAACTCGTGACCGACCGCGCAACCAAGACTCCGGCGCCGGACGAGGCGAAACGTGTGCAAGAAGAGTGCCGGAAGGCGGGACTTCTCATTGGCTGCGGCGGATTCTACGGGAACGTACTCCGCTTCCAGCCACCCCTCGTCGTCTCGCTGGCGCAGGCCGAGCGCGCGCTTGACATCCTCGATAATGCCTTGACGGCTGTGGAAGCGTCTGCGGCCGTGCTTGCGGCAACGTAAGGAGCAGGCAGTCCAGAGAGCTAAGGGCGAGCGTTGTCGCGAGAATCGCCGCCGCCTTGCACTTTGGCCTGTCACCGCAACCGATCGCTGCCTCGCGTAGACCCCCTATGCAAACCCTCCCTTCCACACAGAAAGCCGTTGAACGTATAAGATGGAAGGGAGGCCTATTCAGGCGTGAATCCTGATAAGGGAGTGGAAAAGTTCAATGAAGCACATCTTGCTGCTTGGCGGGGCAAACCCGGCGCACAAGCCGAGGGACGTCGCCGCGCACGTGGCGGACTACCTGGAAGAATCCGGCGGCGTGAAGGTAGTCATCACCGAAGACACCGGCATACTCGAGACTGCTGCCATTGATGCCTATGACGCGTTCCTGCTCTATCTCAACACGCAAGAAGAACGCTGGCCGCACAGCAGAGAAGCGGCGTTTCGCGAGGCGTTAGCGCGGGGCAAGGGACTCCTCGTGCTGCATGCGGGCGTCCTGAGCTTTCGCGGCTGGGAAGACTATACGCAGCTTATTGGCGGCTGGCCCACGCCGGACTTCTATCATCCGCCCTACGGCCCATTCGTCGTGCACATTGACGACTCAACCCACCCCATCACTGCCCGCATGGTGGAGTTCGCCGTGCGCGATGAACTCTACGCCAACGTGCAATTGACGCCGCAGGCGCAACTCCTCGCTCATGCCAAACTAAACGGGAACGTGCAGCCGCTCTTATGGGTGGTCGATCATCCTCACACCCGCGTGTGCACGCTCCTCTTGGGACACGATCGGGCCGCCCTGCAGTATCCGGGCGCAGCCCGATTCTTGCAACGCGGCGTAGCCTGGGTAGCCGGCGAGTTGTGATTGTAGAGATAGCCCCGCGCCCTCAGGTGAAAGTTAAACAGTAACGGTGACAACCTTAGGGTACATTCTGCTGTGGTGGCTTGTGGTGCAAGCCATTAGCTTGGTGACACTACCGCTAACCTGGCTGCTCTTCCGGCACATGCCCTTGGCCGGGTATCCGTTCGCCAAAACGTTCGGCCTACTGCTCTTTGGCTTCGTCGGTTGGCTCCTGATGTCGCTGCGTATCCTGCCGAATACCCTGTGGGCCCTCATTGTCGTGCTCGTCCTCCTCGGTGCGCTTTCAGCGGTCACAGTGCGGCGCTTCCACTTACGCCTGAAAACTATGCGGGAAGCCGTGGGGCATCAACTCTACGTCGTGGAAGTCCTCTTCCTGGTTCTCCTGACTGCCTATGCGGTGCTGCGTCAGTATGCGCCGGAGCTTATGGGCACCGAGAAGTTCATGGACTTCATGATGCTCAACAGCATTCTCCAATCGTCGTCCCTGCCTCCCCACGATGCTTGGGCCGCGGGCCTCACGATCAACTACTACTATTTCGGCTACCTGATGGTGGCATTCCTTACGCGCCTTACCGGCATACCCTCAGGAATCACGTATAACCTGGCATTGGCGCTCTTCTTCGCCCTGAGTGGACTGGGAGCTTACGGCATCGGCTACAGCCTCGTCAAGCGCTTTCAAGCCGCGGGCGGTATTATCGAGCCGCGTAGAGGAACACTCACCGGTCTCTTTGCCGTCTTCCTGCTCCTCTTCATTGGCAACCTCTTCACCATCTGGAAAGCCCTGTCCGATCCCGAAATCCTACGTCAGGGTTTCTGGTTCGGTGTCGGCTGGAATGCCACGCGCGTGATACAACGCGTCGAAGGCGATACGTTGCTCGATTACACCATCAATGAATTCCCCGCCTTTAGTTTCATTTTGGGCGATATGCACCCGCACGTCATGGCGCTGCCCTTTGCCCTGCTCGCCATCTTCACCGCGCTCACGTGGTACGCCAATCCCGACTATCCGCCTCTGCCCCCGTCATTTCCGCGAGAGTGGAAGTCCATTCTGCCGATTCTTACCCTTGCGCGCGTCAGTCGTGTCGTCTTGAGCGCCGTCATCTTTGGCGGTCTCTACTTCTTGAATTCGTGGGATTTTCCCACGTATTTCCTACTGCTTGCGGTGTTTGTGCTGCTCTCGCTCCGGGTTCACGACATGTGGCGACAGTGGAAAGACGCGCTCATTTGGCTCGGCGCAACGGGTTTCTTGGCGCTCTTGCTCTATGCGCCGTTCTAT
Source organism: Chloroflexota bacterium (assembly GCA_012270555.1). Lineage (GTDB taxonomy): Bacteria > Chloroflexota > UBA11872 > VXOZ01 > VXOZ01 > VXOZ01. Next base: position 80,160 of record JAAXIC010000017.1, on the reverse strand, counting down.
CTGACCTTCGGTCCGCCGGCCCAGGGGATCGGCCTGGTACCCTACCGCTCGGATCTCGGCCAATTCTTCACTATGTTCGGCATCTTCCTGGTGCCCTTGGGAGTGCTCCTGACGATAGTCGGCATTCAGACCTCGCTGCGCCACATCGTCCCGGAAGCAGCGGAACCGCAGAGCCAAACGCGGGGACGCAAGGCGCGGCAGCAGCGGCGGCGCGCGGACGGAGGTTCCGCCCAACCCGCCACCGCCGAACCTGAACCCAAGGAACGCCGGAAGTCCTATCAGCCCTACGTGGTTTGGATTCTCGTTTGTTGGGTCGTCGTGACGCTGTTGCTCGCCCGGCTCTTCGACACTGCGGCACTGGCGATCATCGCGTTGAGTCTCGTCATTGGCGTTGGCATTCTCCTGTGGTGGCGAGACTATAGCGAGCCGATACCATTGATATTAAGTGTTGTAGGCTTGGCGGCACTACTCGTCTTCGCCAGCGAGATATTTTATGTAAAGGATTTCTACGGCCCGCCCAACATGCGTATGAACACCGTCTTCAAGCTATATTTCCAAACCTGGACGCTTCTTGCGCCGGTGATGGCCTTCGCGATCTACTACACCAGAATTTGGCTGCGCCAAAGGCAGCGTCCGTTGAGTTGGGTGTTTCGCGCGGCCACCATTTTGCTCGTGCTCAGCGGTTTCTATTACAGTGCCCTTACCGCGCCTATCTTTGCTTCATTTCAACGCGAGCCGCCGACTTTGGACGGCACCAAGTTCTACGCCCGCGACCATGCTGATGAAGTAGCCGCCATTGCCTGGTTGCAGGCCAACGCAGCGTCAGATAGCGTGGTAATAGAGGCTTCCGGCCAGGAGTACAGTCTCTATAGCCGGGTAGCAGCCTTCACGGGCTTGCAAACGGTGCTCGGCTGGCGCCAGCACGAGAATCTCTGGCGCAATGACTTTGGGCTGGTACTCGAACGCGAAAGCGATCTCCAGCAGTTCTACGTGAACGCGGGGCGGGAAGACGCAAATGCCCTGTTGCGCAAGTATGGTGCCGACTATATCTTCGTAGGGGACTGGGAGCGCCAACTCTACGGGCAAGACGTAGACCACCTCCTTAACTGGTTCCCCGTCGTGTTTCAGAGCGGCAACGTGTACGTGTTGAAAGCCAATGGCAGTTAAGAAAGCAGCCCCACCCGCGGCGCAGTCCAAGTCGAAGAAGTCGCGCTCGCGCCGGACACCCCCACCGCCGGAAGAGCCGGTATCCGCTCATTGGCCGGCGATTGCTGTCTGGCTGCGGACCGAGACACCCTTCGGGCTCTCCCGCTGGCAACTGCTTGTATTCCTCGCGGTGATGGTGTTCGTGGCCTTTACGCGGTTTTGGGACCTGGGGACGCGCGCCTTGCACCACGACGAAAGCATGCATGCCCGCTTTGCGTGGGACATCTACCGTTCGTTCGATTACCGTTACAACCCCTTGCTGCACGGCCCGTTCCAGTTCTACTTCACCGCGTTCATGTTCTTTCTCTTTGGCGTCAGTGACGCGGTCGCCCGCTTTGGGCCGGCGCTCTTCGGCGTGCTCTCCGTGCTGCTGGTCTACCCCCTGAAGCCCTATCTGGGCAGGAACGGCATGGTGCTGGCGGCCATTCTCATGGCCGTTTCGCCCCCCTTGCTTTACTTCTCTCGGTTCGCGCGAAATGACATCTACGTGGTGGCGTGGACCATGCTCATCGTGCTGGCGCTCTTTGGCTGGCTGCATACCAGACAACGCGCATATATCTACATAGGCACGATAGCCGTCGCGCTCTCCCTGGCAACTAAGGAGAACACGTACATTACCCTGGCTATTGCAGGATCATTCATCATCATTCGGTTCTTGCAGGAGCAATTCACCCCCGGGCTGGCGGCACGCTTGCCCAGCCATGAATCGGTGAAGAGCGCGCTCGCCGACCTGTGGCGCGATTGGCGGCTTCTCGTTGCCGGCATAGTTGCGTTTCTCTTGGTTTTCGTGACCTTCTTTACCGCCTTCTACACGCATCCCCAAGATTTCGCGAGCGGCGTGATCAAGGCGCTAGAGTACTGGCTGGCGCAGCAAGACGTCGGCCGGGGCAACCAACCCATCTGGTATTACTTCATGCAGGTGCCGCTCTATGAACTGATAGTGGCGGTATTCGCGTTGCCAGCTTTGTGGTTTCTTGCGCGTCGCGGCAACCTGACGGATCGCTTTCTCTGCTACTGGTTCGTCGCCGCGGTTGTGCTGTATTCTCTCGCCGGTGAACGCATGCCCTGGCTCGTGCTCCATCTCTCTCTGCCGGGCATTCTCTTGGTTGCCCGGTTTCTGGGACAGAAGTTTGCCGAGCCCAACGGCCTCCGCCGCCATCGCATTGCACTGACTCTCTTTCTCTTGATCGGTGTCTACGCGCTGCACACCGGACTACCGCTGGCATACGCCCACGGCGACACGCCGCGGGACTTATTGGTCTACGTGCAGACGACGCCGGACGTGCCCTATGTGGTCGCGCAGATTGAGCAGATTTCGCGCAGGCTCACGACCGACACGGAGATTGTCGGTCTCATCGACAATGAGGATTCCTGGCCGTTCGCGTGGTATCTCCGCGACTACACCAAGGTGGGATACATAGCCAAGATTGGCGATCCGGGCGAGGCGGCCTTTGTGATCGTCACCGCAAGCGAGGTCGAAAGCGCGCGCGAACACCTGAGCAACTACGTGCCGTTTCGCTATAGGTTGCGGTGGTGGTTCCCTGAACACCTGTACCGCGAATTGAAGCCGACTTTCTGGCTGGAATTCATAACGAACCCCACAACACGCAGCAATTTCACAGCGTGGCTGGTTAGCCGGAAGATGCCCAGACCCGTCGACGCGCCGGAATTCCGCTTCGGTTCACAGGACTTCTACTTCTTCGTGCGCGGCGATCTCGTTCACCTGCTCTAGTTACTCCCGGTAGCGCTTTCCTTACCCACCAGTCCCGCGTTTGGCCTCCGGTAGCGCAGGTTTGTAACCTGCGCCCTATTGGCCACTTAAGAGAGAGGCCACGGGTTCACGGCGTGACCGCAAAGGCTTGCGACTTGCCCTAATAGGAACGCAGCAGAAACTTCGCGCATCAGGCAGTGGGATCGCGCAGAGAGCAGCTTGCTCCTGCCTCAGGACTCCGTCCCTTGGCTGGCCCTCGTCGTAAAACGCCAACGGAAGGATAGCGCCGCCGCACCGCCGAGCATCAGCAATCCCAATACCGCGCCAACAATGGGCACCAAGATAGCGAGCAACCCACCAACGAGGGCGGCGCTATCCAACAAAAGACTAGCCATGAGGTATCCCATGCCCGACATTCTGCTGGCGAGCTGACGCCGCATGGCGACGCGAGAGACGTGGCTGCAGAGCGCGATGACTACCGCGACCGCCAACCATAGCCACACGCCGGCAGCGGCAGTGCCGAGCAGACTAAGCACGATTACGACCGCACAGAGCGGACGCGTGATTGCGCTCACCACCGCCTCGTGACGCCCCCAACGGGGGTGCTTGTCCGCAAAGACCTGTGCACCCGCAAGCACAAAGAGCACGCCAATCGTCACGGTATGAGACAGAAATGTGAACGGAGACTGCAACGAGAACTCCACGTCTTCGGAGCGGGCCAGCACCGCCAAGAGAAACAGGGCAGCATACGGGTTTTGCCCGGCGGCAAATGTGAGGCCGAGTACAGTCCAGGGCATGATTCTAGGGCTCCTTGGTATCGGGATTCGCTGCCTGCATTGTGCCCCAAAGGTCCTGCACGGTCGACTCTAGGTCGGCAAATGTCCCCACATTGGCTATTCTCGTGACCGGGCAAGAGGCGCCGCGCTTTTGCCGCAGTTGGGCGATCCTATCCTCAACAGTTGGCTGCATTTCCAGGCGTCGTTGCGCTTCTTCTGGTGACATGCCTTTGGCACTTAGTCTTTCACGCTGCAATTCCGGTGGTGCAACCACAGTCCACACGACGTCCAGCAACACTACAAGGTCACTCTCTATCAGCTTGATGGCCTCTATGGCGAAAGGAACATGCGGCGGGGTCCGGTCTAGGTCCTCCCGCACGGCTGCCACGACGGCGGGATGCACGATCCTCTCAAGTTTGCGCAATGCCGCGGCGTCGTTGAACACTACTTTGCCGAGGGCGGCACGATCAAGCGAGCCGTCTTGCGCCAAGACATCCTGACCAAACTCAGCAGCGACGGCTTGCACCAATGCACTTTCTGGGTCACGGTAGAGGCGATGCACTACCTGATCGGCATCAACCACGTGCGCGCCAAGCGTGGCAAGGAGCCTTGCCACGGTACTCTTGCCGGTGCCGATGTTGCCCGTGATGCCAATTACAGGCGCTTCCCGCCGCCTCCCTGCACTGTGCAGGCCGTCTGACATTGGACCGTCCTCCTTAATCACGCGATCTCCGCGCTGTTGTGTCCTCTATGCTGAGTGTCAGCTGGGTTCGCCGCGACGAAATAGCGCAAGGTTCTCGATGTGGTAGGTCTGCGGAAAGAAGTCAAAGAGCTCAAGTCGCTCCACGCGGTACCCCTCTTCCTGCAAGAGCGCCGCGTCGCGCGCCAGCGTCGACGGTTCGCATGAGAGGTAGACGATCCGGCTCGGCGCGCTGCCGGCTACCGCGCGGAGCACACGCGGGTCCAAGCCGGTGCGCGGCGGATCGACGATAGCAACGTCGACTGCGGGCAAGTCATCAATTACCTTCTCGGCAGGTAGGTCCCAGAAATCGATGTTCCGCAGCCCCCAATCCGCCGCCGTCTGCCGCGCGGCTGCGATGGCTTGCTTGTCCACTTCGATGCCGATGACGTGTCCAGCGTCCTCGGCCATGAAGAGGCCGAATATGCCAACGCCGCAGTAGAGATCGAGCACGGTCTCATCTGACTGGACCGCCGCCAGCTCACGCATGCGGGAGATAGCAAGCGGCAGCATCTCCACGCTGGCCTGGAAGAAAGCCCCGGGCGGAAACTGGATCGTCTTGCCCATAAGTTTGATACCTACCAGAGCCGATCCGGCGAAGGGCTCCACGCGACCGCTTGGGGTGCGATAGGAGACGCTCGCCGCCTCCGGAATAGTAGCAAGGGCTTCCAGAACGGCCCCAAGCTCCGGCTCCGCCTCCAGGTCAACATTGCGGACACCTTCCAGAATCAGCGCCAGCTTGGCGGCGCCACCTTGCGGAATGACGCGCGTCTCCACCCAGTTCCTTCCCCACAGATCCGGGATCCTGCCGTCGCGGATCATCTCATTTAGTATCGCTAGCAGCTTGGAGATGAGCGGGTGACTAATGGCGCAATGCTCAATCTCGACGACACGACGGCTGCCACGCTGCCGGAAGCCCGCTTCGCGTGAGAGAGCGATCTCGCAGCCATAGCGGTACTCCCAGGGGGAGCTTGGCGTGTGCACGGCGTCGATGGAAACCGGTTGTTTGCCGATCCGCGCAAAGTGCTCGGTGACAACTTCCTCTTTTAGGCGCACTTGGGCCGCATAGTCAATGTGCTGCCACTGGCAGCCGCCGCATGCACCAAAGTATTGGCAAAGCGGGTCGGTGCGCTCAGGTGAAGCTTCGAGCACTTCAACGACGCGCGCGTGTAGGAGCTTCTTGCGCCGGCGCTCCAGTTGCACCTTAACGCGCTCACCAGGAATCCCGTAGAACGCGAAAACCACCTGTCCATCGATGCGGCCCACCGCCGGCCCGCGATGCGCCATGCCGGTGAGCGTCACTTCTACCGGATCAGACTCCCGTAGCTTACGACCGCGACTCATTGCTTCCTTCTTCCATGTGCCCTCTCTGACGGCCACATGCGATCCGTTATTTGGCGAACAATTACCGGGTAACAAACGAGCGCCGCCGGTTATCCGGTTTCACTACCAAGGAGAGACGTGCCAATCCGATCTCCAGGGCCTCTACAGAATTAAACCAAAGAAACCAGATTCACTGCAATGAGTAGGCTGGGACGTCAGCAGCGCCCAATCCAAGTCATAGGGTGCGCTATACTGAATTCCAAACCAGTAGGCTTGGAGGCACAGGATGGCATGGAAGCAGAACGAAGCGGCGGACGTGTTGGACGCGCCCGCCTTCCACGAAGGGGATGGCAGGATCACGCGCCGGAGGTTCTTCCGGGAAACCACGCGGCTGCCCGTCCGCATCGAGGTGTGGGAACTGCTGTCGGGCGCGAGTGAGGGCTCCCATATCCACGAAGGCGACGACGTGCTGGAGGAGTTCTACTACTTCATTGAGGGTCAGGGCGTCATGTGGATGAACGGAGAAGAAGTGCCGGTCCGGGCGGGTGACGCCGTCATGGCTCCTCCCGGGGTTGACCACGGTTTCCGCAACACCGGCGACGAGACGCTGAAGTTGCTCATTATCTGGGGCGAGCCGACTGCAGAGTAGTAGATCGGAGCAGGACACCATCCGGTAAGCGTGACATCCGTCGGCTGCTGTTCTTGGACCTTGCTTCCACGCCTCAAAGTGCTTCAGCCTCAATCCGCAGCAGCGCTTCAACCGTCCAACCAAGCAGCCATGCCAGGTTTTCCGGCGGGTGCGGCGTGGTCCTGCCCGTGATCTTACGGTAGCCTCCCTGGTCGATGAATTCTTCCGTCGCGTTGGCGACCAGCCACTCGCTTGCTAGCGTCACTCTTGGTCCCAGCCGCTCAGCAAGCGCCTCATCCACCCAGCCCACCGCGCGTATGTGATCGTAGGCCGAGAGAGCCGCCGCGGTCATACCCAGCCAGTGATCGTCTTGCGTGTGCATGCCGACGGCGCCATCCGCAAACTGGCACGAGAATTGCCATTCGACCGAGCGCGTGCAGCGATCGCGCATCACGGCCTCGCGCGGATGCCCTTCCGGCAGCCATGTGTGCAACCGTGTCAGGAATTCCACTGCGCCACGCGCGGAGAAACCCCAGCCGGTCTCATCCATCCTTACGCTGGGGAAGTGCTCAGCGGCAATCTCGGTCGGCCACGGCCCGATGCACCACGTGCCCAGTGATTCGACAAATGCGCCGTCCGGCGATCCCGGTTGGTGGCTGCGAAGGTAGTAGTCCGCCAACCGCACCGCTGATGCCAGCACTTCATCCCGCCGCGTCTGCTCGTAGTAGTGCACTAACCCCATACCGACCCACCTGAGATCATCGGTGAAAGCGCCATCAGTAATGGCTGGGTCTTGGCAGTCGGAAGGCGGGTAGCCGATGTTGTAGGCATGACCCCGATCGGTGCGATGCTGCTGCAGGTAATCAAACAGCGAATCAGCCCGGGCATCAAAACAGCTTTCGTCCGGGTTGTGTGAACGGAATTCTCCGTAGCACCACAGACCAACGCCCTGCATCCAGGATCGGCTGAAGAGGTTGTTCACGGTCCGTGGATCGCCAACGGTGGTTGGATCCCGTTCCATCCGCTGGCTCAGCCGCAGATTGCGCTGCCGATCCGCCACCGGCGGCACGGGATCGCGCATGAAGCTGAACGTAAAAACAGCGTAGCGGTCAGCCGCCTCCTTGTAGCGTACTTCATTAGTCCGCTCATACAGCCGGTAGAGGGCCTGCGCCAGGTACGGCGGCGAGTGCGCATGCGTCGGACCGAAGTCGCTGCTAGTCGTGACGAAGGGACACTTCTCCGGGTCGGGACGCCCGATTGTGCCCTGCCAGGCGACAAAGCGGTCGCCGATCGAACGCGCAATGGTAAGTGGGTCCCGCATCGTTGCAGCCTTTCTCTGTGAATTGCCCATTCTTGAGGACAGTGTTCTTTCACCCTTGCGTTCAACCGTCTTGAACTTGACGAAATAGTAACACGGGCTTCATGCCGATTTCGCTAATCCAGCAATACTCTCCGCAAGCCAGTGAGGCCGCAAGAGGCCGGTGCTTGAACGCACTTGCACCGTGGGCCTTGCCCCTCAGCGCTCTGCTTTTTCAGCCACTTGCGGCTGCGAACAATGCCACTCTTCACTTCTGACATGTATTGTAGTGCAAGCGATCCATGCGTCTAACTCCCCCACGCTGTTAAGCCAATGCTCATTGTAACAATCTATAGTGAAATCAAGACTCTAGCGTTCGTTTGCAGGTCGCCATACGCAGCCAATGGACCGCACTGAGACAATTCTGGTCACCGGAGCCACCGGGTACATCGGCGGCAGGCTGGTTCCCCGCCTGCTTCAGGAGGATCGCCGGGTGCGCGTGCTCGTCCGCAGCCGGGCCAAGGCGCTCTCCCGTCCCTGGTCCGACCGGGTCGAGATCGTGGCGGGTGACATCCTCTGTCCCGACACCCTGTCGCGAGCACTCAAAGGGGTAAGCGTTGCCTACTACCTCATCCACAGCATGTCCCACGGCGCCAACTTTCACGACCTCGATATCAAAGCCGCCCGCGCCTTTGGCAAAGCGGCAAGCAATGCAGGCGTGAATCGCATCATATACCTGGGGGGATTGGGAGACCCGCAAGCCAATCTATCCCCACACCTGCGCTCCCGCCAGGAGACGGGAAGTGCGTTGGGAGAGAGTGGCGTCCCAGTCACGGAATTCCGCGCCGCGGTCGTCGTCGGCTCCGGCAGCATCTCTTTTGAGATGATCCGGTACCTGGCAGAGCGGCTGCCCATTATGATTTGCCCCAAGTGGGTATACTCGCGCATTCAGCCGATTGCCGTAGACGACTTGCTGGAATACCTGTTCTCGGCCCTGGACACCCCAGAGAGTGGCGGGGCCGTTGTGGAGATTGGCGGGAGTGACATTACCACGTACAAGGGCTTGATGCTCGGTTACGCACGTGCGCGGGGGCTCCGCCGCTGGCTGATCCGGTGCCAGTGCTCACACCCCGCCTATCCTCCTACTGGGTGCACTGGATGACCCCCATTCCCGCCGGCATCACCGCACCACTCGTCGAGGGACTCCGCAACGACGTCATCGTGACAAATCCGCTTGCTCGCTCACTCTTCCCCCACATCGAGCCCCGAGACTACGCCACCGCCATTGGCAGCGTGATCGGAGACCTTGAGAAGGGACGGATCGATACGGCGTGGAGCGATGCCGCCGGCACAACGTCGGAGCCGGAGTCGGCGGCCCGGCTAGAATCCCACCAGGGAATGATCGTCGAGCGCCGTCACCGCATGGTTGCGGCACCGGCCGCAGAGGTCTTCCGCGTCTTTACCGGTATCGGCGCGGCGCGAGGGTGGTACTTTGCCAATTGGATGTGGCGGCTGCGCGGCATGCTAGATCGCATGTTGGGCGGCGCCGGCCTGCGCAGGGGCAGACGACATCCCGATAACTTGCGTGTCGGCGACGCCTTGGACTTCTGGCGGGTGGAAGACCTGCAACCGAACCGTCTGCTCCGATTGAGGGCCGAAATGAAGCTACCCGGCCGGGCTTGGCTCCAATACGAAGTGCGGGAGGGACAGGACGGCACCAGCACCTTGGAGCAGACCGCTTCGTTCATCCCAAAGGGCCTGTTCGGCTTGGTCTATTGGTACGCCCAGTACCCTTTGCATGCATGGATTTTCAGCGGGCTGATCGGCGCCATTTCCCGCCGCGCTGAAAGCGCCAGCAATCACGTTGACAGCGATTTCGCGTCGCGTAAGACAATTCGCGGGCCACTCTAACCTCTGTCCACACAGGCCGTTGTCTACTCTCAACTGCACGGTGTTCGCAGCAGAGCGCCGCACCTGTCTCCCACCGCGCCGTGCAACCGGGCCGAACCCTGATTAGCAGCGCTTCTTGGGGCAGTGGTTACGCAAGGCAGGACCCAAGGACAGCAATGAATCTCGGTATAATGGGACAGATTTGCCGCAAGCATTACAAGGAAGCCCATCCACATGAAAATCACTGACGTCCAAAGCTACGTGCTGAAGAGCCCGCTGGCCGAACATGAAGAGTTTTACGCCTCGCAAGAGTCTTTCTCCGAGCGCAGCAGTTGCCTCGTGCGTATTGAGACGGACAGCGGTCTCGTTGGCTGGGGTGAGGCGGGCCTGTGGGGCGCGCCGGAGCCGGTAGCCGCCATGATCGACCACGTGCTGACGCCCCGCATCACCGGCATGAATCCGCTGCACATGGACGTGATCTGGGAAAAACTCTACGCGCACATCCGCGACTGGGGACGGCAGGGCACAGCCGTTGAGGCGATCAGCGGGGTCGACATTGCGTGCTGGGACATTGCGGGACAAGCGCTGCAGCAGCCAATTCACACGCTCTTGGGCGGCGCCTATCGCAACCGGGTCAAGGCGTATGCCACCGGCGGCTACTACAAGGGCGGGCCGGAGAAATGGGCGGACACCGGCGCGCTGGCAGCGGAAGTTGAGCGGCACGTAGCTAACGGATTTCGCGCGTTGAAGATCAAAGTCGGGCTGCTTTCCGTGGCTGAAGACCTCGCCCGCGTGAAGGCAGCGCGGCGGGCTTTGGATGCCTGCGCACCCAGCGGCGAACGCTTCCCCTACATGGTGGACGCCAATCACGCCTATCCGCCGCACATTGCCATTGCCGTCGGCCGCGGTTTGGAAGAGGAAGATACTCTATGGTTTGAAGAACCGGTAATTCCCGAAGACCGCAGAGGGTACCGCCAGGTAGCCGAGACCCTCGATCTCGCCATTGCCGGCGGCGAATGCGAGCACACACGGTTTTCCTTCCGCGACCTCATGCTCGAAGGGTGCATCGACATTGCCCAGCCGGACATCTGCGGCACCGGCGGCATCTCTGAAGCCGTCAAGATTGCTACGCTGGCGCGAACATTTGACGTGCAAGTCTATCCCCACGTCTGGGGATCCGGCATCGCGCTGGCCGCCGCGCTGCATTTCATTGCCTCGCTGCCGCCTAGTCCCCATTCAGCGAACCCGCTGCCGGCCCTCAATGAGCCAATGCTGGAGTTCGACCGCAATCCCAACCCCTTGCGCGACACGCTGCTGCGCGAGCCCTTCACGCTGGAAGATGATGGGACAGTCTTGATCCCACAGCGACCCGGCTTGGGGATAGAGGTTGACGAAACTGTAGTGGCGCAGTATGGGCCGCAATAGAGGGTCGGCAGTCGCAGTGGCGCCGGCAACCCGTCCGTTCATGGTTCGACAGGCTCACCACGAACGGGCTTTGCGTGCCACCTGCGGACAATGCGTGCCACGCGCCGACCATGTGTGCCACGCGCCGACTATGTGTGCCACCTGCGGACGATGTGTGCAACCTGCGGTTAGTCGAAGAATGCCGCGATTGAATTAGCTCCGGGATGTGCAGTCGTGAACAATCCGAGAAGCGGCGTGGCTTTTGCCTCAGCTTAGACCATCCTATTGCATGTCAAACCGGTTGAGGCCAAACATCCCAATTTCGTGCCGCGTCTTGCCGTCAAGCGCCAATTCCGCAAGGATTTCGCCCACCACGCTGCAGAACTTGAAACCGTGGCCCGAAAAGCCGGCGGCTATGACCACGTTCCCATGTTCAGGGTGGTGGTCCATGATGAAGTGTCCGTCCGGCGTGTTGGTAAACATGCATGTCTTCAATGCCAAAGTCGCGCCCATGCCACCCGTAAGATACCGCTGCGTACAGGCGCGCAGCGCCGCTTCGTCCTCCGGATGACATTCGCGGTCTACGCTACCCGCTGTAGTCTGTTGCTGAAGGTGGTGGTATTTCCCAAGTTTGAACCCCGGTATCCCAAAGATGGGAAAACCATAGTAATGGCCTTCCGGCACGAGGCAGTTGAAGACCGGAAAGCGCTCAACCGCGAAGAGTTCCGGTTGCGCCGGTTGAAACCAGCCCATGACTTGGCGCTCTGGAATGGCGTTCACACCCAGCACTGGCAGCAACGACTGGCTCCACGCTCCAGCGGTGAATATTACGCGCTCGGCAACGTAGGTTGCCCGATTCGTGCGCACCGTGACACTGCTCGGCTCCGCCTGCCACTCGATAACCTGTTCCCGCGCTCGCACTTCGCTGCCCAGTGCTTGCGCCTGCAAGACGTGGTGCACGATGCAGCGTTCCGGCACGAGAAATCCGCCATCAGGCTGCCATATCGCCATCATCTCAGGTGGAAGAGCGAATCCGGGGAACCGCTGTGTCAGTTCCGCACTCGTAAGCACATCGTGTGCGAGATCGTGCTCCGCGCAAGACGCTATGGAACCCTTGACAACGAACGAATCCGGCGCGCCCGCGTCAATCGAGCCCGTTATGTAAAGCAACTGCTCCCCGCCATCCTGCTCCAATTCCCGCCAAAGCGCATACGCCCGCGCCAGCAGCGGCACGTACGAAGGGTGCTCGAAATACGTGAGCCGAATGACGCGCGTGACCCCATGCGACGACCCCATGTCATGGGGAATATCGAATTTCTCCAACCCCAGCACCCGCTCGCCGCGCTGCGCCAAGTGATGGACGGCGGCGCTCCCCATGCCACCTACACCAACGACAATCGAATCGAATCGCTCCGCCTGCATACGCCGTCTTCCTTACAACTACCGCTTGCTTTGCCTTCAATTGCTTTCGGCTGACACGTGAGTCGGCCCAAGACCCTCACCCAGCTCCCAACGCACTTACTGTCCTCAACTGTCCAAGCACTTTCCCAGCGGAATGAAAGGGGTTGGGCAGCACGTCTGCATTGCCCCGCTAGAGTATAGGTTCTGGGCGAATGGGAGCCATGGGAATTTCCATCAGGTCTTCACCTAAGACAATGGTGCCGGAAAAGACCGCCGCTGCTTCCGCAATCATGCGCTCGCGAATTCCTGGGCGCGTAATTTGCTCGGTGAGGTGAACCAAGACGAGCTTCTCCACCCCGGCCTCCGCCGCCGTGCGCGCCGCGTCGAGGTGGCCGGAACATGACGACGTAATCCGCACATCCGATTCCACGTCGTTGAGGAAGTGGCACATGTGCACAAGCACGCCCGCACCTTGCGCCAACGCCACAAGCTGTGGATTGGGCGCCGTGTCTCCCGTGACGACAATGCTCCCCTCCGCGCAATTGAAGCGATAGGCAACCGACTTGAGATAGGGCTGGCAATGCACCATATCCGCCACACGCACGTTCCAGTCCTCTCCCGCGATCTCGGCCCCGCCATAGACCTCCTGTACTTGAGGCGCCGGGCGGTGGCGAGGCAAAGCGCCGCCGCGGTGCTCATAGACGAAGTGGCTTCCCGGGTGCTGCGTGCGTCCAGCCAGGTCGTCCTGAAACACCCCTTCCTCGCCAAACAACAAGTGGGTCATGCGCTCCGTGCCGCCGGGGCCATATACCTTCAAATCCGGAATCCGACCAACGCCCTGATCCCAGCGGTTGAGGACAAGGTAGCCATAGTCCATGCAATGGTCGTAGTGCAGGTGGGTGAGAAAGAGATGGGTTACCCGTGTAGGAAATACGCCTGCCGCCAAGAGTCGGCGGACCGCTGCGGGCCCACAGTCGAACAGGAGAGCAGCGGCCTCATGTTCCACAAGGAAGCTGGCTCCGGCGCGCTCCAAGGAGGGCGTGGGCGTGCCGGTGCCAAGAAGGATCAGTCTCAGTGACATGTCAGAATTGCCTCTCTCCACACACTTACAAAGTAGGGCAGAGTATCCGTTCGTTGCTGTTAGGATCGCTATTCCTGCTGGCTGAATGATACCGCGATTAAGCTTGCGCTTGCCCCGCGCAATTAGCGCCATCCCAATCGCCCTTCGCAACTTCCTACGTCAAGTGTGTGCCAAATTACATTGCTGCGCAATGCTACTGCAAAAAAGAATCCGAAAACTACAATAAGTCGCGCTGAAACTACGCAAGTCTAGAGGAAGAATGCATATTCTCACTTGACTGCAAGAAATGGGGAATCTATAATTAGAGGAACACCGCTCCCACTTTTTGCGGTGTAAATTGGTGTTTGGCGCAAGAAGGAGAATTTTACGCCAATGGCAAAGCAGGTAGTATTAGACGAGGAAGCCCGACGCGCTCTCATGGGCGGCATCGAGAAGGTGGCCGACGCGGTCGAGTCCACGCTCGGTCCCAAGGGGCGCAACGTAGCACTGGGCAAGAAGTACGGCGCGCCGGTGGTCACCCACGACGGTGTTACCGTAGCCAAAGAGATCGAACTTGAGGATGGGCTCGAGAACGTCGGCGCCCAACTCATCAAGGAAGCCGCGAGCAAGACGAACGACATCGCTGGTGACGGCACGACCACCGCGACCGTGCTGGCCCACACGCTCATCAACGAAGGGCACCGCAACGTAGTCGCCGGTGTCAACCCCATGATCATGAAGCGCGGCCTGGAGCAGGCCACCCGCGTCGTCGTCGACGAACTTCGCGCGATCGCCACGCCCGTGACGGGCAAGGCCCAGGTTGCGGAAGTCGCCTCTATTTCCGCCGCCGACAGTGAAATCGGCGACCTCATCGGTGACGTGATGGACAAGGTCGGCAAAGACGGCGTCATCACGGTGGAAGAGGGTCGTGGGATCGGCTTTTCGGTCGAATTCGTCGAAGGTATGGAATTCGATCGCGGCTACATCTCTCCTTACTTCGTAACGAACTCCGACCGCATGGAAGCCTCCATCGAGGACCCGTACATCTTCATCACCGACAAGAAACTGAGCGCCGGCAACGACGTGCTGCCGCTGCTTGAGAAGTTCGTGCAGGGCGGCCAGAAGAACCTGGTCGTGATTGCCGAAGACGTCGAGGGTGAAGCCCTGGCGATGATGGTCGTCAACAAGATGCGCGGCGTCTTGAACTGCGTTGCCATCAAGGCCCCCGGCTACGGCGACCGCCGCAAGGAAATGCTGCAGGACATAGCGGTCTTGACCGGCGGTCAGGTGATTTCCGAAGAGCTGGGTCGCCGCCTCGACCAAGTCATGATCGAGGACCTCGGCCGCGCCCGCCGTGTGGTATCCGACAAGGACAACACGACCTTTGTCGAGGGCCACGGTGACTCCGAGGAAGTCAAGGGCCGCATCAACCAGATCAAGGCACAGGTCGAAGAGACCACGAGCGACTACGATCGCGAGAAGCTCGAAGAGCGCGTAGCGAAGATGTCCGGCGGCGTGGCCGTCATCAACGTCGGCGCTGCCACCGAGATCGAGCTGAAAGAGAAGAAGCACCGCGTCGAGGATGCGCTCTCGGCTACTCGCGCCGCGGTTGAGGAAGGCATCGTTCCCGGTGGCGGTATCGCCCTCCTGAACGCGCTGCCCGCGCTGGACGGCTTGAAGCTTGACGGCGATGAAGGCGTCGCGGTTTCGATTATGCGTCGCGCACTTGAGGCGCCCATTCGCCGCATCGCGCAGAATGCCGGCCAGGATGGATCAGTCATCGCGCAGGAAGTGCGCCGCTTGGCCAAGAGCCGCCGCAACAAGAACGTTGGCTTCAACGTCCTTTCCGCTGAGTACGTCGACATGATCGAGTCGGGCATCATTGACCCGCTAAAGGTCACCCGCTCGGCTGTCGAGAATGCGGCTTCGGTAGCAGCCATGGTGCTGACGACCGACGCGCTGGTGGTCGACATTCCCGAACCGCCCGCACCCGCACCCGCCGGTGACGAAGGGATGCCTTACTAGAGCATCCAGTTCTCAATACCGAGAAACGAGAAGGGGCTCCCCAATTGGGGAGCCTCTCTTGTTGTTTTAGTCTAAAGCTTGAGTCTTTGTGTCTGATTGATGACCCATAATGAGAAGCTGACGGACTGTTCGCCGCAAAGCTCAATTCCAGCGTGGATTCACACTTTTCCGGAGGTGTCGCGACTGCCTGAAAGCCCCAACCCTTAGCTGCGCAGCTTTGTGTGGTTGGGATCGTAGAGTGGCTCGTCCGTTACCGTTGCCGCATACAGTCTGCCAAGGTACTCCACGGTCACCTGCGTGCCAGTCGTCGCATATCTGACCGGCAGATAGCCGTAGGCGATGCTCTTACCCACGGTGTAGCCGACGTTCGCGCTGGTTACGTAGCCGAGCACCTGCTCGCCGTCGAGGATCGGCTCTTTGCCCATCACTACATGGCTGGGATCGTCCAGCGTGAGGCAACAGAGCCGCCGCTCGATGCCCGCTTCCCGGCTGCGCATGAGTGCCTCGCGGCCGATGAAGTCGCCTTTATTGAGCTTCACCGCCCAGCCCAGACCGGCCTCGTACGGATTGTACTCCGTTTGAATGTCGGTGCCCCACAGACGATACCCCTTTTCCAAGCGGAGTGACTCGAACGCTCCACCGCCGCCAGCGATCATGCCAAACGGCTGCCCCGCTTCCCAAAGGGAATCCCATACGCCAAGACCGTACTCCGTAGGAACGTAGATTTCCCAACCCAACTCGCCGACATACGAGACGCGCAGGGCTCGGGCAGGCGCGTTTCCGATGGTAATTGGCTTGCTGGCAAAATACGGGAACGCGCGGTTGGATACATCGTCATCACACACGCGCTCCAAAACGTCGCGCGCTCGCGGCCCCCACAACCCAATCCCGCAAAACTCTGAGGTCACGTCGTTGATACCTACTGAGCCGTCAGTTGGCGCGTGCTTGCGTAACCACGCCAGATCGCGCGTACCGCTGGCGCCTCCCGTGAGAACGAGAAAGCGATCGCGTGCCAGCCGCGTAAGGGTAAGGTCGCATTGAATACCGCCGTTCTGATTGAGCATCGCCGTGTAGACGACCTTACCCACCGGGCGGTCCACCTGGTTCGCGCTGACAGATTGCAGGAATGCCAGCGCGCCCGGACCGCTGACCTCTAGCTTCATGAACGCCGTCAGGTCATACATGGCAACCCGCTCGCGGGTAGCACGGTGCTCGCCGGCCTGAATGGGGCTCCAGTGCTGGGCTTCCCAGCCCGATCGACTTGGTGCGGATTCATCCGAAATGAGGGTTTGGTTGGCCTCAAACCACTGCGGACGCTCCCAACCGGCGCTTTCGAAGAAGACCGCCCCCAGCGCCTCAAGCCGCGGCTGGAAAGGACTGCATCGCACGTTGCGCGGATTCTCCATCTGCTGCAGTGGATGAATGATGTCGTAGACCTCGCGGTACTGCTGGGCGCCGCGCGCCTTCACATATGCCGGCGTGTGTACATGGGGCGAGAAACGGTGGTAGTCGGCTTCCCGCAAGTCCTGGCTGGTCACGCCTGTGTCCATCCACTCCGCCACAACGTTGCCCACGCCCCCGCCATGCGTAATCCACACCGCTTCCGCAATCCATAGTCCTGCTACGTCCGGCGCTTCGCCCAGGATGGGCAGGCCGTCGGGCGTGAAGGAAAACATGCCGTTGAAGGCGTCCGTCAACTCTAGGCCGCGCAGGGCGGGAAAGAGCTCGTCCCCAGCCTGCCGCGCAACCGCAAAGTGCTCCGGCGTAAAGTCCATCATGGCAGGCGCGCGCTTCGCATCGGCATGGCTGAGAATGTCGTCAGGCTCGACCGGCAACGGTTCGTGCTTATAGTTCCCAACGCCGTAGCACTCACCCTCCTGGCGAAAGTACATGGCGTAGTCCTGGTGACGCACGACAGGATGAACGACCTCACGGGTCTCGCCCTTAAGGGCGGGCACCGGCGCGGTGCGCGTGTACTGGTGTTGTACCGGCAGCAGTGGGATCGAGACACCGGCCATGCGTCCCACCCGCGGCCCCCAGATGCCGGCGCAGATGAGCACCATCTCGGCATTTATGCAGCCCGCTGTGGTCTCAACCGCGCGCACGCGGTCCGCCTCCACCGCTATGCCGGTAACAGTCGTATTCCCATAGAACGTGGCGCCGTGGTCTTGGGAATAGCGGGACATCGCCTCAGCCGCGCGCACGGGCTTGGCGATGCCGTCGCTGGGGACATAGTACGCGCCGTGAATGACACCGGGATCCAGCAGCGGGACGAGTTCGTGCGCCTCACCGGGTGAGATGCAGCGGGACTCCAGACCATAAGACTTGGCAAAACCCATTTTGCGGTGGAGGTCCTGCCAGCGAGCCTCGGTATACGCCACCTCCAAGCTGCCTACACCGTACCAGCACGGCTGACCGTCCAACTCAAGACCACCATAAAGCGCCACTGTATCCATGGCCAGCGTGGTCATGAGCTTGGAAGGGTTGGTCTGAAACACGAGGCCGGGCGCATGGGAAGTGGATCCGCCGGTGTCGAACAGCGGCCCTTGGTCCACCACTACGATATCGCGCCAACCCCGCTGCGCAAGGTGGTAGGCGACGCTGCACCCCACAATGCCGGCGCCGATGATGACAAGACGGGCGTGTGACTGCACGGCAGGATCTCCTCATCTAGCTTGGGGTGGGGGCGATTCCAGGCGGTGTCTTGCAATGCTGTTACCGCGATTATTCCAATAAGGATTCTGGCACTCTTAGTGCCCCGAGCCCCCGTAGCGCAGGTTTGCAACCTGCGCCGGTTTCCGGCAAGTCTCTTATGCACCCATTTTTCGCAACGGCGATGGTAGGAGCACGTTCCGAATAGTCGAAGAAGCCGCAGTGCCACGTGCCCCGGCGGTGGACAAGCCCCGCGCTACATTGGGTACGACACCAATGCGACATATTGTTCCACGATCCCTCCGCCAATCGGGCGTAGGGGCACGATATATCGTGCCCCTACGGCTTTCGCACCGGGCGTTTAACTCTCCTGCCGTCGTTCCCAGTTAAACTCCGTCTCGCTCATGGGCTTGTCGGGATCGGGTTGCCAAATCTGCTCTTCCTCGAACTTACCTAGCACTTTGGCCATCTCGCGCACGTGCATAGCAACCGTCCCACAACAGGCACCGATGAAGTTCACGCCCATGGCCTTGGCCTTCACCGCGTAGTCCGCCATTTCATAGCGCGTCATTTGCGTCGGTTCCAGCTTGTCGGGAAAGGCCGACGTGCCCGTGAACCACGGCACCTCGTCGCTGGTGCGGTGCGCCACCGGTTGGGCGGCGATGTAGGCATCGGTAGCATCGCGCATCTCATCGAGAATGGGATACGTGTGCACGGGGTCTCGCATGCAGTTCGCGCCCACAATCTCCGCCCCCGCGTCGGCCAGCATGCGCGCGCAATCGGCAGCGGAATAGCCGTCGTCCGTTTCGGTCGTGGCGCGGAAAGACATGGTGATCATAGCCGGCAGATTCGACTTGGCCTTGATGCGTTCCAGGCAGAGCAACGCTTCACCCAAGTGCCAGAAGGTCTCGCCAATGAAGAAGTCCACGCCTTCTTGCGCCTCGATCTGCTCGTCAAAGATGCCGGCGATTGCAGCATTGCCGGCGTCGTTTCCATCTTCCCACTTCCATGTGGCGCTGAGGTCTCCGGCCACGAGCGCCTTGTCCCCGGCGACATCCTTGGCGATTTGCGTGGTTTTCTGGTTGATCTCGAAGGTCCGGTCGGCCTGGCCTACGGTTTCCAGCTTGCTGCGGCTGCCGTAGAACGCCATCACCTGCAAGACTTCCGAACCGGCGCGCAAGAATTCAACATGCAGCTCGCGAATGGCGCTCGGGTATTCCAGTGCCAGTTCGGGAGTGAATGCTCCAGCGATGACATAGCCACGCTTCTCAAGTTCAACAATGTAGCCGCCGTCACCGAGTACGACGTCTTCCGCCAACATTTCCAGTATGCCCATCTGCAAGAACTTCCCTTCTAAGATCACTACACTATGGAAGACCCATAACTTCACTCATTCTCTTGTCCGGAGGCGAGCGATCATCCTTTCCTAATCTGACTTGCTTCCCTCTCCGGACACGTGCGCTTCTCGCGCCGAGCACATCCTAGTCTACCAGTTACGATACCCGCGCCACCGCCAGCAGATCGCTTGGCACCGCCTGCATGACTTTTCGCAGCCCGTCGGCAACATCTCGGGCGTCCTGCTCCGTCCAATCCATGCTCAAATGATACTCGCAAACCCGCGGCATCAACTCTTCCGCACGCGGACAGAGGCCGGGACCGTATTCCGCCACTCCGTCATAAAGGCGCGGATCCCACGGCGACGGCCCGTCGTGCCACATGCGTTTCTGCACAATTGGCTCATGCATGTAGACTGGTACACCGCCATAGGGAAACTTGATCGGCACACCCTCGGCGGCCAGCGCCTTGCGCGCCCACGCGCAGACTTCCGGTGTAGCGAAGATAAACCCCGGGCTCACGCCGGCATCGCCCGCCGGATCGGCCATCGGGCGCGGGCGGACGTCGGGCAAGTCTCGCACGCTAGCTAAGATGATGCCACCCAAATGGCGCACATGCGCACGCAGGCGGTCGAGCTTCTCAACCTGCTTCAGAAGGACCGCAGCGGTCAATTCGCTCATGCGGTAGTTTTCGCCAAAAAACGGCGCCACTTCCGCACCCTCACTCTGGCGGGGAGTACCTTGGTCCTGGCAAGCAACGGCGCGTTGGTGGAGCACGGGGTCATTGGTGACAACCATCCCGCCCTCACCGGCAGAAATCACCTTGTTCATCTGGAAGCTGAAGATGTTTATGTCACCTAACCCGCCAACGTACCGCCCGTGGTATTCCGCCCCAAACGACTGCGCGCAGTCCTCGAGAATAGCGACTCCGTGTCGCTTTCCTACTTCGAGCAACGGCTGCAAATCGGCAGCCACACCGCGCCAATGGACGACCATGACCGCACGCGTGCGCGGCGTGATGACGCGCTCGACGCTCTCCGCAGAAATGCTAACGCTATCGTCCAGGTCGGCGAATATTGGCACCGCCTGGCACGCGACCACGGCGTTCACACAGCCATAGAACGTCGCGGCGGGCACGATCACCTCGTCCCCGGGACCCACGCCCAACGCGCGGAGCGCCACAATCAGCGCCGCCGTGCCTGAGGTCACGCCCACGGCGTGCTCAATGCCAACAAGTGACGCCACCTTCTGTTCCAGCGCGTTAACGGCGTAGGCCGGATCGGGGCCGTAATAGCGAAACGGTGAGCGCCGCTCCAATACTTCATTCACGGCCCGCTTCTCTTCCTCACCGATGAAAGTCGCACCTGGATACGGGCCTGGCAGCGGCGTCGTGCGTACCGGCGTGCCGCCGTCTATTGCTAGCTTACCGTTCATTGGTCACTCTCTCGTAGGTAGGGGCAGCCCTTGTGGATGCCCCAAGTGAAACCTCTACAGAACTCCAGCAGGAGCTAAGAAACCCCCTCTCCCTCGAGGGAGAGAGCCGGGGTGAGGGTGAATCCCAACTAGCCACCTCTTTTTCCAAGGACTTGCAGAGTTACGCTACGAAAACCTTCCTCATGCATTCGCCACCCAGATCGGACTCGACCACGCCACCTGCCCATTCTCTTGCGTCGCGCGCAGGTAGTAATAGTCTTCCGCCCGATCCTCGCTCGGAGTGTCGACGAGACCGTACTCAGCGGTAGCCAATTCGTCCGGTACGAGTCGATGAATTAGAAACGAATCGGAAGGAAAGCCGGTGGTCAAATCCGTGATCGCATTCTTGGAAGCTTCCTCCAGCGTGTACGCTTCGGTGCGCACCATTGGCTTAGTGAAGGACAAAGTAATCGTAGCTGACGGCGGCCCTTCAACATCCAACACCACGGAGTTCTGCGGGCAATCGTTGAGGCATTCAGCCAGCGATGTATAGGTTTGAAACCTGCACGTCGAGGCAGTTGATTCCAGAATGCGGCTGCGCTTCTCCTCATGGAACGGTCCCGGTTGGAAGCAAGGCATGGCCTGGTGGATGCGGGCGCCGTCCACCGTCACGGTGAGATCCCACTCGGCGATGCGCGGCTTGCCGAACGCCGACCAGGGCCCCCAACCCACTTCGACACGGCAGCGATGCCGCCGCGACCAGGGATACCCCTCAGCCGGCTCGTGATCAGCCGGGAAGTGCCGGTGGATGACGCGGTTGTTCTTGATGACCTCCACCTTCTCTATCTCGTCCCAGCCGCGCACGTTGACGGCGATCTCACGCTCGCTCGTGGCAGGCAGCATGGAGCCCATCGGTTGCCCGTTGATGCGGAAGTCGAGTTCGATCTTGTCGCCGGAAGCCGCGTAACACCGGCGGCTCCACAGCGCGTCCCATATCGCCTCCCGCGTGAACTCCGGCACCAGTACCGCCACCTGGCCCTCGTTGTAGGCGCCCGGATGGGCCTGATGGTCGTCTGAGGAACCGGTAAAGCCCACGTGATGACCCAGGGCGAGCGCGTGCTGGATGGTATTTATGGTGACGCGCGGTCCCAGACCGTGCCGCGTATACGCAAACCGGCCGCGATCGCGCTCCGCACCGCCGTGCTCTGAGATTATCTCCACGATGGGAGACACCGATTCATCGAGCCAGTCCCAGTTGGCGCCGCGGAACCCGCGCATGTAGCCGGGATGATGCGGCACCAGCAGTGCGCCGCTGCGACGGGCGTGCTCCTGAATCTCGCGCACGTGGTTGGCGAACTGCAACGGGCCGTCTTCCTTGTAGATCACGCAGTGGTCGCCAAAGCCGGCGGAGTGCCACTCGTAACCCAGGAACGCCTCAAAGCGCCCCGGGTCCGTGGCCTCCTTGATCAACTGCTTGGTTCTAGGCCAGACTTCCCTGTGGCGGTCAAAGCCCTCTTGCCACTGTTCGTGCCGGTTATTCGGCATTTCCGGCATATCGTGCCACTGGGCATGGCCGGTGAAGGCAAAGAAGTCGAGATGGCTCTGCGCCATGTCAATGGCCCGTTCCAACGTGCCTTTGGTGTAGTGAAACAGGCCTACGGTGTTGTGGTTGTGAATGTCGCCCCAGAGAATCTTGTATTCCATTCCGATGCTCATTTCCTCTCTATCTTAGAGGGTGTTCGCTGAATTTCTATCAATCAGGAACTCCGTTCGCCCTGAGCCTGTCGAAGGGCGTTCAAATCTCGGGCGAGCACTTTACCAAGTTCACTCGCCACCATCGGTTATTCAAATCGCTCCAAACGGTCGCTCAGTCTCATCATGTAGACAATGCTACGGTTGAGCTCCTTGAAGCCTTGCCGCTCGTACATGCGGCGGGCGGGCTCGTAGCAATCTTCAAGCCCCGTCGAGACCTGGGCAAACTCCATGCCCGCCTCCGCGATGAGCTCCAATACGCGTGCATCTAGCTGCCCGCCGATGCCGCGACCCCGATATTCCGGCAATACGGCATTATTGCCCACCGTCCCAATTCGCGTCCTTTCGTTGACGTGAAAGGTAGCAAAGCCAACCGCTTTGCCGTCTGTCTCCGCAATTACCACGTTATTAATGTCAATCGTGCGCATGTCGTCGGCTTTCCACTCGTCCCACGTGCGCCCACCAATGATGCCGTAGCGCTCCTCGCGCCAGCGATTGACCGTGACATCCGCAAAACCTTGTACTATTAGGTCTATTAGGGTCTCGCGATCCGCTTCAATGGCGGTTCGGAGCGTTATTTCAGCGGCGTTCATCGTCATGCGAAATTCTGTGCCAGATTCTTCATGTAGAGAGCACTGCGGTTGAGCGGCTCGAATCCCTGCCGCTCGTACATGCGGCGGGCAGGCGCGTAAGCGTCATTCAGTCCCGTCGACACTTGGGCAAACTCCATGCCCGCCTCCTCCATCAGCCGGAGAACACACTCGAGAAGCTTTCCGCCAATGCCGCGACCACGATATTCCGGCAAGACGGCATTGTCACTCACGTTTCCGATGCGAGTCGCGTCGTTCAGTTCGTAGGTCGCGAACCCCACTGCCCTGCCTGCCTCTTCGGCGATGATGACCCACTTCAGATCAACAGTGCGCATGAGATCGGCTTCCCAATCCTCCCACCTGCGTCCGCCGATGATGCCAAATCTTTCTTCTCGCCAGCGCAAAACGGTTACATCCGCAAAAGCGGCAACGATGAGTTCGGTTAGAGTTTCTCGGTCAGCTTCGACAGCCTGTCTAATGCTCACTTGGGTTGCTTCCATCATCCGGCATTCTGCGTAAGCTTCTTGATATACGTAACACTGCGGTGGAGCGGCACAAATCCTTGCCGTTCGTACATTCGTCGGGCAGACATATACGAGATTTCCAGTCCGGTTGACACCTGGGCAAACTCCATCCCAGCATCCTCCATTAGCTGGAGTATTCGCACGAGAAGCTGCGCGCCGATGCCGCGACCGCGATACTCCGGCAACACCGCGTTGTCATCCACGATTCCAATTCCCGTTGCGGCGTTTACTCTATAGGATGCAAAGCCAACCTCTTTGCCTGCCAACTCGGCGAGGATCACCCGGTCGACATCAATTGAGCAGACGTGATTGGCTTTCCAGTCATTCCAAATCCTTGCCAGAACTTCACCGGATTGCCGCTCGCGCACGTCTTCGTATGCACGCACAATGAGCTTGATCAGGGTAGCTCGATCCGCCTCGACCGCACGTCTAATCGTAACTTTGGCGTCCTGTTTCGCCACATTGCTCACTATCTTACCACGCGTTCTTCCAATGCGCCGTTACATGATAGCGCCTAGTTAGAGGCGTCAAAGACCGGGCAGTTTCTTTCGAACGGAGGCATCTTCAATGCTGCGGCGGCGACACCCAAATCGGGCTCGACCAGGCGACGTGGCCGTCAGTCTGGGTTACGCGCAGATAGTAATAGGAGGTCTGGCCACCTTGTAGTGCTAGCGATTCATCAATCTCGGCGACACGACCAATCCCAGGTTGCTCGAGAACAATATCGCCGTTGCAGACCACTTCCAGTCGTTCAATCTCAGCCGTGCCGAGCACACGCGCCGTCACCGCCACCTCAGATGTGGTCGCCGTGAACTCCTCACCCATGCCGTGGCCGTCTATACAGAAGTCAAGCACAATGCGCGCGCCGGTGGTGGCATAGCAGCGGCGTTCCCTGAGCGCTTGAATGATCGCCTCGCGGGTAAGTTCCGGGGCAATGACGGCGGTGAGGCCGCCAGTCTTGTGGTCGTGGAAGTCAACGCCGGCCATGGAGCAGGTGTTCCTGCCGGGCTGGGCGTGGTGACTGTCGGTGCCGCCTACAAAGCCGAGGCGGTGACCGAGCGCCAAGGCATCCTGCGCCGAGGCGCCGCCGCCACCGATCAGCGTAGCGCCGCCGGGCGCATCGGTCTCGAACGCGCCGCGGTTTTGCGCTATTTCCAATACCGTCTGGTACTGAGGGTTGTGGCGCTGCCAGTCCTGCACCCGCCAGTTCTGATAGCCGCCCTCGGACGACACATTGATATGGTGCGGCACCACTACCGCGCCGGTACCCTCCAGCGCCGGCCAAATCTTCTCGATCTTGCTGGTCGTAACTCGTTTGCCCTCGTCCGGATAGAGGATGACTCTGTGTCCGGCGGTGGGATCGTTGAGTTCAATTGCGACTAACGGCGCGAACGCACCCGGTTCATGGAAATCCGCGATGATCGCCTGATATTCTTCCCAGTCGTCCACCCGTGGCACAGACCAAATGGCCTCGATGTTCTGCGGCGGCGGAAACCAGGCCACGCCGACGCAGTCCAGGCCGGAAACGTCGCGGGCGTAGCGAAAAGCTTCCGCATACGTGCCGACGCCATGCGCCATGAAGGGCCCGTGGGGGCGGTGGCCGGGATCAAGGGCACGGGGAGCGTGGGTGTGCAGGTCGCCAAAGAAGATGCGGTCGCTGCTTGCCTCTACCACGTCAATCGGATTGCTGACACCGGATATACCAGCTTCCCACGCCGCAGCCGTAACCGTGACCGGACCTGCCGCATTTCTGGCAACGATAAATGGGCCGATCCGCGCCGTGCCGCCGTCGTTCGCTGTCATGTGGCAGGGTGCAGGCGCGCTGATGCCGCCCGGCGGCTGCACGCCAAGTGCGACATCGCCTGCAAAGTCCCTACTGACGTTGCCAAACGCATCCTCAACCCGCACCAGCACAGAGAATTGTTCGCCGGCAGCAACCGTGGCCGGAGCTACCACGCCCAAGCGTGCGGGCGGCCCCGCGACCACGTCCACCACCGGCAACTCCGGCAGCAGCCGATACCCTTTCGGTTCGCCGCCGGGATAGCGCGGATTGCTATAGCTGGCATTGCCGAGCACATCCACTAGTACCTGGAAGTGCATCTCATGCATAGCAACTTCCTGCGCACGCGCGCGTTCATAAAAGCCGGGAATGAACGAGCCGGCATCACCGATGGTCACTGCGATCTCTTCACCCGGCTGCAGCGCGGCGCCTTCCACGGTGACAAACACGATCGGAAACTGCGCGTGGTGGTATTTGAGTGGATAGTCGTTACGCAGGCTCACGGCAACCCCACACCGGCCGGTTGTCGTCGCTGTGACGTGACCCAGCCGCCACCGCACGCTGTGCACACAGGGCGGGACGACGGCGATACCCCCACCGGGCGCGATGCCGGCGCTCCCGGCCGTGTAGGTAATCGTCCACGTGCCAAACGCGCCCGCGACCACCGGGCCGTCAGGATCGAGCACACATGTGCCAAGCTCGGTCTTCAGCGCCGCATCGGCTGCCTCCGCCGTGATCTGCACACCGTCTGTGACACCCTGGTTCTGCGGCGCTGGCGGTACTGTATTCTCGTTATCACTCACTAAAGGGCTACTCCCTCAAAGAATGTAGCGCGGGGGCTTGTCCCCCGCCACTTCGCCATCCACTATCACGGGCAATTGAAGCTATCCTGTGAACTTCTCACAACTGTCTATGGCGATTAAGACGCAGGTTGCAAACCTGCGCTACCGGATCATCCTAGTGTCTAACGTGCTACATATCCGCGTTCCAATGAGGCGAAGTCACACATTGAACAACCGCGCCGCGTTCTCGCGGAAGAGCCTCTGCTTTTCCGCGTCTGTAATCTGCGTCTCGGTCTCTATACTGAGCTTCGCCGATTCATGATAGTGCAGCGGCGCGTTGGAGCCGAAGAGCACATGGTCCGGCCCGATTGTGTTGCAGAGCTTGGCGACGTCGTGAATGGGTCCTTGCACGCGGCTATTCTCAACATACAGGTTCTCGCGCTTGTCGACGCTGCGCCAAATGCTCGTAACCTCCCCAAACCGCCCGCCGGCGACGAGAAACCGCGCCTGCGGAAAGGCATTGACTGTCTGCGCAATGTCCCCGGCCCCAACATCCGGCACTACCACCAACCGGTGGTGATGCCGCACGTCTTCGAGGCCGATGGCAATTATGACGAGCAAATCACGTTCGCGCGCGATCTCCAGCAAGCGCAGGTTCTCCTGCCCCAGCAGTTCGTAGCCATGGTAATTGGGGTGCAGCCGCAGGTTGCGAGCGCCAAGTTCATCGAGGCAAATTTCCAGGTCTTCATCCCATCCCGGATACCCGGGGTTGATGGTGTAGGCGGGGATGAAGCGGTCCGCGTGTGCGTGCACTATGGCATGGAGCTCTCGATTGCCTACAAGCAGGTCTTTGAAGAAGACGTTTTCCAAACGTGAAACCACGGCTTTCTCGATGCTGAGATCATCCATCTTCCGCAGCAGTCTATCAGGCTGGGAATAAGGCAGCCGCCGAAACGGCCACTCACCGACGTAGGCATTGCTATCGATCATATCGCATAGTCCCTCGCTTCACGTGTTTGACTCCCTCTCCTGTGGGAGAGGGCCGGGATGAGGGGGTTACCGTCACTTCACCACAACTCCTCCCCCTCACCCTAACCCTCTCCCCCGGGAGAGGGAATCACGGCAGTTCCACGCTGCGTCGTCTTGCACGCTGCCAATACGCGCGCCATGTTACCGTAGAGGATCTTCTCTTTGTCCTCACTTGACAGCCGCGTGCCGATCACTTTCGCAAGCTGTGACGGAAACGAGCGACCGGGCATGTCGGTACCGAAGATCACGCGCTCAGACCCGGCGTGGTCGACAAGTATCTGCACGCCGCCGGCATTGCACTCGTTGCCCGCGATATCAAGCAGGACGTTTGGCGTACTGCGGAATACCTTGGCGCCGTACTCGTAGTCGCCGCCCGCATGGGCCGCGATGATGGTTGCGTTGGGGTGGCGGCGCGCCAGGTCCGCCACCATTTCCGGCGGCGATTCCCCGTACCCCAGCCCGCCTGCCTTGAGCCACGTGTGCTGCAAGGCAGGCACGCGGTAGTGTTCGCAGATTTCCACCATGCGGTCTACCCGGGGGTCGTCGCACGGCAGCGCATGCCAGAGCTTCAGTCCCACAAAGCCTTGCGTCGCCAGACGCCACTCCAACTCCGTCGCCGCAGCATCAGCGTGGTAGGGGTTCACGTAGCAGAAACCGCGTACCCGCTCAGGATAGCGCCGCATGAGTTCATACGTTTCGTCGTTGGACCGTGCGCAGAATTCCGCTGTCGGAAACGAATGACGTGACGCATCCGCCACCGGCCGGATGGCATACGTCACGAGCACCGCGTCGAATTGCTCCGCAATTGCGATCTGCTCCGCAAAGTCATCGAGCGACTTGCCAACATCGGTATGGACGTGGACGTCAATGATGGGCATTAGAGTATTCCAAGTTCGATCCTTTGTATTCTCTCTATGTCATTTCGAGCGCAGCGTCGAACTGTGTTCGCAGAATCTAAGGTACATGGACTAAGATCACGGCCTTCCGTTGGGCGAGATGCCTCATTGCCTGGTTGCATCCTAGCCGAACAGGATCTAACCGCTCCAATGTCAACTCTGCGCTGCAAAGACCGAGGGATCACCTATCGTCTTGGTTTGCGCCAGCACGCTCGCCATGTTCCCGTAGAGTATCTTGTGCTTCTCCTCTGCGGATAGGTCAGTTCCCAACACCTTCGCCAACTGGGAGGAAAAGGAGCGCCCGGGCATATCGGTGCCAAAGATCACACGGTCGGCGCCGACGTGATTCACCAGGATTTCCACGTAGCCCGCGTTGCATTCGTTACCGCCAATGTCGAGCAAGACGTTTTCGCACGAGCGAAATGTCTTTGCGCCGTACTCATAATCGCCACCGGCATGCGCCGCGATGATCGTCGTGCGCGGATGGCGCTTGGCCAGCGCGGCCACCATGGCTGGCGGCGACTCTCCTGTCTTCTGCCTGGTAGCTTTGAACCACGTATGCTGCAACGCCGGCACACGGTAGTGGGCGCTAATCTCCATGAGCGCATCCAGACGTGGGTCCACACACGGCACGGCCACCCAGAGCTTGAGCCCCACGAAGTGCTGTTCCCGCAGCCGGAAGTCGAGCTCCTCACACGCCTCCCGCGCGTGACCTGGATTTACGTAGGTAAACCCGTGCACGCGGTCAGGATGGCGCTGCATAAGCATGAACGTCTGATCGTTGCAGGCGCGGATGTTCTCCGGCGAGGGATACTCGTGGTTGTTCGCCGCCGTCACCGGTCGCACGGAATACGTGACAAGGTGCACGTCGAATTGCTGCGCAATCGCCATAAGCTCGGCAAAGTCGTCCAACCGGCGCGAAACGTGGGGGTGTACGTGCACGTCGATGATCACGGCGCTTGATCCTTTTACGTTCCGACTCCTACCGGGCTCAACAGATGCGCAGCCATGCGGCCAGAAAAGTCTGCTGTCCGCAAGCGGCGTTACAAGCGCGTGACCTGCACCGCAAACACTTGAAACGATCTTACCGCTTCAACGTCGGCAAAGGCGGCGAGGCGGCCGCGGCCGCCTCGCCGCTTGATTCGCTTTACCAGCCTCCCACCAACTCCTGCCACTTGGCGATAATGTTGTTCCACTCCTGCTCGACGTTTGCCAGGCCTTCTTGGATGGTGATATTGCCTGCCATGACATCGGGCAAGAACTGTGACAGCGCCGTACGCATCTCGTCGGCGCCGGGAATTGGCAGCGAGTGGGACGCGCGGAACGGAATCTGATAGCTCTGATGTTCCAGGAACGGATCGCCTTCAGTGAATTCCGTCGAGTTCGCGACCGAGAGCCGGATGGGTACCCGGTCCCACGCCTTAGCCCAGCGCAGATTGTTTTCGGGACGCGAGACGAACTCGATCCACGCGAAGGCCTCTTCGGGCACGGTCGTCCACGACGACATGATCCAAATATGGTGGCCGCTCCAGCTCGCCTGGCGCACGGCGTCCGGCGGTTTGGGATGTTCGATGATACTAAACTCGAAGTTTTCATCGATCGGGTAGATTTCCGCCTTGCGTGTGGAGTACGTCGCGTACATCGTGGCGGCAAAGCCGTTGACGAGAGCCGCGCCCCGCGGACTCCCGGAAGGCCGGGCAGTGCCGTATAGCGTGCCAAGGGCGTCCCAACCGCCTTGCAGGTCGTTTATCTTCTTGACCCACGTGAGCGCCGCGACGCCTTCCGGGCTATTCAGCGCCGCACTGGACAAGTCGTCGCTGATGCGCTTGCCGCCAAGTTGCAGGAGCGGCGTAATCCACTGGTAGCGGCCGCCGCTGCCCCATTCGGGCGGGAAGCCCGCTACAATCAGATTACCCGCCGCATCCTTGCGCATTGTTTTTTGGATGACCTCTTCCAGGTCGTCCCAGGACTCTGGGCCGTTGTCCGGGTCGAGGCCGTTTTCCAGAAAGATACCGTCGTGCATGTAGAGTACGCGCAGGTCGGGGCCGTACGGGAAGCCGTAAAGCTGGCCGTCCTTGCTCCAGACCATGTTTTCGGTCAGGCTCGTCCAGATGTCTTCCATATCGACATTGGAGCTCTTGACGACGTCGTTGAGGCCCCGTGCCTGACCGAGCGCGCCCAACTCGATGGCGTGCCATTCGCCCCACGAACTGAGGTCGTGAGGGGTGTTGGCGGCAAACGCCGTGCGAAACGCGGCGTACCGTTCGCTCGAACTCGTCGACGGCGGATTTACGTCAAAGTCGATATCGGGATTTTCCGCGCGGAATTCAGCGACAAGCTCGGCGGATACGCCCTCTTCTTCCTGGAATCTGAAGTAGGGATGCGTGGCAAACAAGACGTATACGGCCTCTTTTTCCGGAGCCGGTGCTTCTGCTTGCGGCGCTTCCGCTTGCTCTTCCTCTGCCGTGGTTGCCGCGGGCACCGCGCCGCAGGCTGCTAGTGCCAGCCCTGCCAGCGCGCCGCCTGAACCGGCCAAGACATGGCGGCGTGAAAGCCGCTTCGCGTGCAGATTCATGTGATCGCCTTTCTCGCATGTTTGGACAACACAACACATTGGCTCAGCGAGCGTATCCTCGCCGTCGGTCTCCTTACCCGTGTCACTGTAAGGTTCTGGCGATATGTCCTGCCCTTTCGTGTCTCCTTCCCTGGGGCAAGCGACCGTCTTACTCGTACCGACGCGCTCGCTGGCACTAGTCATTGGCAGAAACGACAATCAAACGTCCATGACTGCCGCGCCTGCAAGTAACATAGAGACACCATACCGCGTTACAGCGATTTTGTCAGGCTTGCAATCGCCAGCGGGGCTGTGTTTAGAGGATCTGCGATAGAAAGCGCCGCACGCGCTCGTGGCGCGGATTGTTGAAGAATTCGTCCGGCGGCAGGTCTTCAACGATCTGGCCCTCGTCGAACATGACGATGCGGTCGGCGACTTCGCGGGCAAAGCCCAACTCATGGGTAATCGCCACGATTGTCATCTGATGGGAAGCTGCCAGTTCTTTCATCACTTCCAGCACTTCTTTGATCATCTCCGGGTCGAGCGCGGACGTAGGCTCGTCAAAGAGCATGATCTTGGGATTCATGGCCAGCGCGCGAGCGATGGCAACGCGCTGCTGCTGTCCGCCTGAGAGTTCACCGGGGTACTTTTCCGCCTGCTCCGGGATTCCCACGCGCTCCAGAAGCTTAAGCGCGCTCGCTTCCGCTTCGTCCATTGGGGTTTTGCGCACTTTGGTCGGCGCCAGCGTGATGTTGCGCATGACCGTGAGATGCGGGAATAAGTTAAAGGACTGAAAGACCATGCCCACTTCACGGCGGATGGCGTCGATATTGCGCACGTCGTCGGTCATTTCTACGCCATCCACGAAGATATCGCCCTGCTGGTGCTGCTCCAGGCGGTTGACCGTGCGGATGAAGGTAGACTTTCCCGAGCCGGAGGGACCAATCACCACCACCACTTCGCCGCGCCCTACGGTAGTCGTAACGCCGCGTAGGGCGTGGAAGTTACCGAACCATTTGTGTACGTCACGGGCAACGATGATGTTGTCTTGATCGAGAGCCTCTTGTGCCGTCACTGCTGCTTCTGTTGCCACGATTTCCTCCATTGGACTATGGTTTCCCGCCGCGATCAGTCAGCCACCCTCATGTCCGCCCGTCACTCCCGGCCTACCGCCGACCTACGCCGAGATTCCGTTCAATCCGGCGGCTCACATACGACATTGTGTACGTAAAGATCCAGAACACTGCCGCCACGAAAATTAAGTTCTCTCGACCATTGTCGGTGAACTGCACGTTGCCCTGCACGATCGAGCGCCCCATTTCCAAGATATCCAGCATACCGACAATGTAGACGAGGCTGGTGTCCTTGAACAAGGCAATGAATTGCCCCACGATTGCGGGTATTACATTGCGAATTGCTTGCGGCAACTGAATGAGCGTGGTTACCTGCCAGCCCGGCAGACCCAGGGCCCGCGCGGCCTCGGCTTGACCCGGATGCAGTCCCTGCAGGCCGCCGCGTATGTTCTCGGCCGTGTAGGCTGCCGAGAAGAGCGTAATCACGATGGCCGCCCGCGTCACGGAGTCGACGGGGAAGTTCGCCGGCAACGCCAGCGGCACCAGCACTTGCGACATGAACAAGAGCGTGATAAGTGGCACCCCACGAAAGACCTCGATGAACACGACGCAGAGGACCTTGACCACAGGCAGGTTGCTCCGGCGCCCAAGCGCTAGCAGCACACCAATCGGGAAAGCGAAGAAGATGCCGGAAACCGCCAGGATGAGGTTGAGCATCAGCCCGCCCCACCTGCGCGGCGCAACTTCCTCCATACCGGGAACGCCCGGTATGCCGATGAGTATCAGCAGCAAGAGCACATATATCGCGATACCGCCGAGCACGAAATTGCGGGGACGCCCGGTCTTGGGATTCATGCCCAACAGGTAGCCAATGCCCAGGGTCAGAAGATTGCCCAAGATGAAGGCACGCACCCACCAGGGCATCACCACACCCTCGTGGAAGAGACCGTAGGGCAGCACGCCAAGGAGCACGGTCACGGCGCCGTAACCAATGGCAATACGTCGCGCGGCGCCGCCCCACATGGCCGCGGCCATGCCGAAGAGGATTGAGACCAACAACCAGCCGGTTAGCGGCCGCCACGCAAGTTCCGTTGGGTACAGGCCGATAAGGTATTGCTGCGGTCGGCTGGCAATGAGAGTCCAGTCCGCGGTGCCGAATAGCCAGCCCAGCATGCGCCAAGCGGCCCAGACGATGAGCGGCACGGTGACAACGGTCACGAGCCCACTGAGCCAGTTGCCAAACAGGTTGGCTCGCGCCCAACCGATCCAACCTGTTTCGATACGTGGCGGCGGCAGTGAAGGCGCCGGTTGCCACGTCTCCGCGGTTGCCATGGTTCGACTAGCCTCCGGTGAACTGGATATGGCGGTTATAGAGGTTGCCAATCAGCGAGTATGCCAGACTGTACAGCAGGTAGATGCCCATGATGATGAGGAAAATAGTGACCGCCGGCGCGGTTTGGGTCATCGTCTTGGCGACGCTGGTCAAGTCCGCGTAGCCGATGGCCAACGCCAAGCTGCTGTTCTTCGTCAGGTTGAGGTACTGGCTGATGAGGGGCGGGACGATTACGCGCAAGGCCTGCGGAAACGTTACAAAGCGCAACGTCTGCATCGTGCCCAGGCCCAGCGAACGGGACGCCTCACTCTGACCCCGCGACACAGACTGCAGACCGCCCCGGACAATTTCCGCAATGAAGGCCGCCGTGTAGATGATCAAGCCCACCAACAGCGCGGTCAATTCGATGGATATCGTGTAACCGCCTGCCGGATGGCCGAAACGGCCCTCCGGCGCCGGTACGCTCATGACATAGGGCGCATCGCCGATGGCTACCCACACCAGCCACGCAACCAATGAACCGGCGATGATGACGCCGATGGCGCCGAGCCAGGGATACGACGGCCGACCGGTGCGTTCCTCGCGGCGCTCTAGGAGTACCCTTGTTACGACTCCGAGCGCAATCGCCAATACGACGCAGAGCAGCCAGAGCCCCGGCCGCTGCTGTCCTTCGGGCCAGGGGAAAGACAGTCCCGCATTATTGTTCAGGTAAATGGCATTGAACAGAATGATCCCTTCCCGCACCGGCGGCAGTCCCAAGAGCAAGATGTACCAGAAGAAGAGTTGCACAATGAGGGGCACGTTGCGGAAGACTTCCACGTAGACCGTGGCAACCTTGCTAATCACCCAGTTACCAGATAGCTGCACTGCGCCCACAACTATGCCGAGCGCGGTGGCAAGGATTACGCCCACCACCGACACCATCAGCGTGTTGGTCGCCGCTACGAGAAACGCATAGGCAAAGGTATCGCTCTCTTCGTAGGGCAGCAGATGCTCGCTGATGGGAGTGGAGTACTCCCGGTTTAGAAAGGAAAAGCCAAAGGGAATGTCGCGCTGCACAATTGCGGAGGAGACATTGGACAAGAAGAATGCAACTGCAGCCACCACCAGGACTCCAGACACAATCTGAGCCGTCCAACTCAGAATGCGGGAGTGCCGCCAAATGGGAATGCCTTGGTATGTCAACGAGAGTCGCACTAGCTTAAATCCCTAATAAGGTACAGCTATCGGCAATTCCTGCTGACAGCAGTATACACGATTCCGTTTGCAGAACTTCTAGCGCAATGGCTGAGAGTAAATCTGCCCGCCTTTCGGGCAATCCGTGCACGGCGCATTCGACCAGAGCGCATTGCGCGAGCCTTCTCGCGGCAAGTCTATGCCGGTATCAGGCCCCAGATTGCGGTCGTATATCTCACCGTAGTTGCCCACCAACTTGATTACGGTCTGACCCACGGTCTGATCGAGACCAAGTTCTTCCTGGCCGAATGAGCCTTCCGTTCCCAGCAAGCGCTTTGCCTTCACGTTATCGCCGGCGGCGATCTCGTCAACATTTGTCGAGTTGATGCCATAGGCCTCGGCGTAGATTAGGATGCCCATCACCGTCTTCACAATGTCGAACCACTGCTCGTCACCGTGAGGCACCATCGGCCCCAGCGGCTCTTCGGATATCGTCTCCGGCAAAATGATGTGTTCTTCGGGGTTTTCAAGTGAGCTCCGCAGCGCCGTCAGCGCCGAGCGGTCGGAAGTGAAGACTTCACAGGCGCCGCTCTTGTACGCCTCGAAAGCCACCTGTGCCTCTTCGAACGTCTTGGGATTATATTCCAACCTATTTTGCCGGAAAAAATCAGCCATGTTGAGCTCTGATGTCGTACCGGTATTCACGCAGACGGCCGCGCCGGCCAACTGGTACGCGCTTGCCACTCCCAGGCTCTTTGGCACCATGAAGCCTTGACCGTCGTAGAACATCGTTTGCACGAAATTGCCCCAATTGGCGTCGCGGGATGTGGTCCACGTCGTGACGTACACGAGTAAGTCCACCTCGCCCGACTGCATAACGGGGCCGCGTTCGGCGGCCGTAATGAGGCGGATTTCAATGGCATCGGCATCGCCCAGCACGGCAGCAGCCACGGCGCGGCAGAGGTCTATGTCAAAACC
Organism: Chloroflexota bacterium; assembly: GCA_012270555.1. Lineage (GTDB taxonomy): Bacteria > Chloroflexota > UBA11872 > VXOZ01 > VXOZ01 > VXOZ01. The sequence goes on along the minus strand of JAAXIC010000017.1, from coordinate 44,834 downwards.
GACACTATTGCCAGACTCATCCACGTAGCCAAATCCCGGCGTGTCGTTGAGGCTGGCACAAATGAGACGACCCCGCTCGCGGACTGTCTCGAGACGCGAATCTGCAGCCGGCGGAGTCACGGTTTCGGCCTCGGTCTCAGCAGCTGTCTCCTCGAGTGCCGGTTCGGCAGTGGTGGCGCAGGCTGCGCCCAGGAGCATCACGAATGCCAGCGCCAATGCGGCTGCTAGCTCACTTACCCATTTCCCACGCCCGCTCATATCACACCTGCCTCTCCGTTGATAGCAGTATGATTGGTTGTTCCCCGGTGACTCTATAGCTGCGGCATATTGCGAACCCAATTGCCCCCGATTGGCTTGCCCCAATTGCAAGCCAAGAGTGTCAACCCTATATCAAAAGTCGCGTCGACCCGGAGTCTTCCAGGCCGACGCGACTGAGAATCAGCGCGACTACGAACTAGCGCAACGGCTGAGAATAGATCTGTCCGCCCTTCGGGCAGTCAGTACATGGCGCATTCGACCACAGGGCATTGCGGGAGCCCTCACGCGGCAGTTGGACGCCGTCGGGATTGTCCAGGTTGCGCGCATAGATCTCGCCGTAGTTGCCAACCGCATTGATAACGGTCTGACCCACGTTCTGATCGAGACCCAACTCTTCTTGTCCGAATGAACCCTCGGTGCCAAGCAAGCGCTTCGCCTTGACGTTATCGCCGGCGGCAACTTCAGCCACATTGGTGGAGTTGATGCCATACGCCTCAGCGTAGATCAGGATGCCCATCACGGTCTTCACAATGTCGAACCACTGCTCGTCACCGTGCGGCACCACCGGTCCTAGCGGCTCCTCGGAAATGGTCTCAGGCAGGATGACGTGATCATCCGGGTTTTCCAGCGCGGTACGCAGCGCGGCGAGTTGCGAACGGTCATTCGTGAAGACTTCGCAAGCGCCGCTATTGTAAGACTCCAAGACTACGTCGGTATCTTCATAGACCTTCGGGTTGTACTCCAAGTTGTTCTGGCGGAAGAAGTCTGCCATGTTCAACTCGGTCGTGGTACCGCTGGTCACGCAGACCGCGGCGCCGCCCAACTCATACGCGCTGGTCACACCCAGGCTCTTCGGTACCATGAAGCCCTGGCCGTCGTAGAACATGGTCTGCGCGTAGTTGCCCCAAGAGGCGTCACGCGAGGTCGTCCACGTAACGGTACGCACCAGCAGGTCCACCTCACCCGACTGGACAGTGGGTCCGCGCTCGGCAGCCGTAATCAACCGGATTTCGATTGCGTCCGGATCACCCAGCACGGCCGCTGCCACAGCGCGGCAGAGGTCGATGTCGAAGCCCACGTTATTGCCGGCCTCATCGATGAAGCCGTAGCCGGGCACGTCATTGCGGCTGGCGCAAATGACGCGGCCCCGCTCACGCACGGTATCGAGACGCGACTGCATTTCCGCCGCCGGCATCTCCTCGGCCATGGTTTCCTTCTGTTCCTCTTCCATAGCCGGCTCAGTAGTCTCGGCACATGCTGCGCTGAATAGGAGCGCGAGCATCACGCCCAAGACGACCAAGAATTTACACAACTTACTCATCTCTTGTCTCCTCCTTTAAAGCACCACTTCGTGCTTACTTTGCAGTCTATTATATTGACTACGCTATCGCCTTGCAACTAAGGTATCGTCCTCACTCTTGGACGGTCGCGGCCGGCACTCAGCCTCATTGCTACGCACAGCTTGACGAGCGGGCATCCACTAATGCTTCCTATGCCTCCTTTCCACCGCAAATCTCAAACTTGCGGTACCGGCACGAATCGATTCCGAGGGTCAACCTGTCACGAGGGACTGTTGCGCGAGCACCCGTTCCGCTTCCTGGGACGAGCGATCATGGTATTCCACCCAGTTCTCCAAACCGTACGCGCGCTTGATGCGAGCGACAGGCCAAGCATCATCGTTCGACTCCAACATGAACACCCCGTCGTCTCGCGTTCCTATGACTGTCACTCTCTTCCCAAAGTCCGTCTGCATCTGGCGAATCTGCTGAAACTGCAAGTCATAATGGAACACCTCGGCCTCAAGGTCTACCGTGGCATGGGCCACGTGCACTCCCAAGCCACTGGCGGCAACCTCGTCGCCCAGTTTGTTGATAACGCGAGAGCGTCCGCCGCTGACCGACGAAACCACGATATAGCTGTGCAGCCAGGCATACGCCCGAAGCCGCAAACCACCGTCGCACATGCTGGGAAAGACTACGAGTTCAGCGCCCGCCTCCCCGATGCGCGCCCACTCCTCGGGATAGTCAACGTCAAAACAGATGAGCGTGCCGACTTTGCCAAAGTCCGTTTCGAAGACCGGTATATCGGTGTAGACACCGGGCACGGTACCCGCCTCAAGTTCGCCCAACGTAGGGTGAATCTTGTCATACTGCCCGACTATATCTCCGTGGCGGTCGAAGAGGACGCTGGTGTTCAAGCGCGTGCCGCCGCGCACCTCGCACATGCCCGCAATCACGTACATGCCATGCTCGCGAGCTTTCGCGGCATAGAGGTCCGAGGTTGGACCGGGAATGGGTTCCCATACTTTCTCGCGCTCCTCCTGCGGCAGGCCCAGGAGGGTAAACTCTTCTGGCAAGCAAGCAAGATCGGCGTCCAGGCCGCCCATCTGATCGAGTAACTCAACCGCCAATTCGTGATTTGCGGCAATCGTGGGGCGTCCGCCCATGTGGCCGACGCACGCCGTGGCTACTTTCGCTTTGCGCGGCATTTCGTTTCGCTCCTCTTGAAGGAAGAACTAGCAATATGGAAAGCGAATATTCTGTTTCATGAGTATACTCCATTGGGGCGGTATCAAACTACCCCTATGACGAAATTGAACCGAAAGTTGGGAACTCAAGCATCGCCAAGTTCGCCATCAAACTCTTCTGCAACTGAAGTCCGTCAGGCCGCGAGGTTCGGTGGAACGTGCCAGGAGGCAACAGATGGTTTTTGCCAGTCAGTCTACCGTCACACCTAGACCGGCTTAAGGCTAGGGTCGACTCCGGTGAGCTCTACCGACAGGTCCCAGAGCCGCTGCGCCAGCGCCGGGTCTTTGCTCTGTTCGGTGGAATCCACCTGCTTAGCCGGGCCGCGCCACTCCATCCGGTTGCCCGGTCCGAAATACTGGCCGCCCTCTGCGTCGGGCGCGGTCGCGCCCAGCAACGTCGACCATGCCCCCTCTGGCGGCGCACTGAGCAGAAGCATCAAAGGGAAGAGGAGGGCGTGGAATGCCCGCGGCATGTGCCGTCCGAGGTCGGTATTTGATACTCCCGGATGCACGCCAAGCGCGATCGTGCCCGCGCCCTGCGCCCTTAACCTCCGATCAAGCTCATACATGAAGAGGAGGTTGGCGAGCTTGCTCATGTAGTAGCGCTCCATGGGATGGTAGCGCCGTGTCGCATCGATGTCATCGAACAGAATCTCACCCCGGCGATGACCGACGCTGCTGGTGATGACGATGCGTGATCCAGCGGTCTTTTCAAGGGTAGGCAATAGGAGGCCGGTGAGCGCAAAGTGTCCCAGGTGATTAACGCCAAACTGCGTTTCAAAGCCGTCTTCGGTTAGTCCGTAGGGTGTGCGCATCACCCCGGCGTTATTGAGAAGCCCGTCCAAGCGCGGTTCAGCGGCAACGACATCGGCGGCTTGCCGGACCGACGCCAAGTCTGCGAGATCTAACGCTACATATCCGAGGTCGGCAGCAGGGTGATCAGCGCGGATCTTTGCGAGCGCTTCTTCCGCCTTTGCGGCTGAACGGCATCCCAGCAGCACCCGAGCGCCCCGTTCTGCAAGCACTTTCGCCGCCTCAAAGCCAATGCCGGTATTTGCTCCCGTGATGAAGAAGGTCTTGCCACGCTGATCGGGAACGTCAGCGGCGGTGAAATTGCTTGCCATGTGATGCTCCTCTGTTCGCTCAGGATTGAACACTAACGCCTGCCCCTTTAGTCAATTGTACAAGACGGCTCTGAATTTACTCTCGCAGCTATGGGTAGCAACTCTGCAGAAGCTGCATATTGTGAACCATGCTTGCCGTCTAGTATGGTAGGAACTGAGAGAGCACACACTCTTTCGCCTAATGCAAACTCTACATCCAATGATTCCCCGAACCATACGTGAGCATTAGAATTCTACATACCAACGATTTGCACGGTTTTGTGCGCGCGACACCGCGCCTGGCGCAGCGCGTGCAAGCGGAGCGCGCGCAGCACGACAACGTGCTTTTCATAGACGTTGGCGACTTCTTTCGACTTAGGCGCCACCGCCGCCCCCAAGACGACGACCGCGTGACCGCGTGGACGCTGCGCACGCTCGGCTACGACATCGTCACACCCGGGAATTCTGAACTCTCCCGCTTCGATCCTTGGCATCTGGACTTCTTGATTGCCCAAAACTGCGGCACAATGCTCTGCACCAGCGGGTTCAACGCGCGCTTGCCCGCCTCGTGCCGACCGTACCGCGTATTCACGCTAGACGGCTATCGGGTCCTCTTTATCGGCATCTGCACGGAAAACACCCACTGGGACCTGGCATCGCCCGCCAACAACTTCTACTCTTCCGCCCGCCGTTCGGCGGCGAAGACCGCCAGTTTGGTGAATGCCTACCGCGACCGGGTGGATATGGTCATTGTGCTTTCCCACTCCGGCATGGCCCAAGATATTCTGCTCGCCGAAGAGATACCGGAGATCGACCTCATTCTCAGCGGCCACTGCCACCACCCGTCACTGCGGCCGATCTGCGTTGGCAAGACGAAGATCGTTCAGGCCGGACTTAACGGCATGTTTCTGGGACAGGTGGACATTACACCTGCGGATGGCGGCCCGCTCATTGAGTCCGCCTTGCACACTATCGACGCGGAGACGCCGGAGGATCCCGTGATGGAACGCCTGCTCCGCTTGCAAGGACGCCGCAACGATCCCAACAGGCTGCGCATCATCGGCGAAGCCGGCGAGAACATCGGCAAGGGCTATCTGTCGAGCAACGGGCTGGGCAATACCGTCACCGACATATGGCGCAAAGCCACCGGGGCCGACATAGCGTGGACGAAAGCGACCTTCATTACGCCTCTCTTTGCCCCGGGCCATGCGCTCACAGGCTGGGACTTGCAGCTCTGCGTCAGAGGATTCCCGCTTTCGAAAATACTTGAGCTGACGGGCGATCAAGTGCAGCAGGCGATGGAACACAGTGTTGCGGATCAATCGTACGCCTTCCTGCCGCCGGATCGCCGCGATGAACTGGTGGGCCAGCTTGAATCCGCTTCGGCCCTGCCGGGGTGCAACTTCCTCCACCAGTCCGGCATGCAGGTGCGGGTTGACCTGACGAAACCGACCGGCGAACGGGTGCAGGAAATCCGCGTGGACGACAAGCCTCTGCAACCTGACGCAACCTACCGCGTGGCGATGGATGCCTTCCACGCCCGCGGCGGCTCGGCCTTTACCATGCTTCAAGACCCCCGCCGCCGCGAGGACCTGACCTTGGACAACCCGGTCGAGGCCCATGTGCGCGAGACGGGACAACTCGAGGGCACGCTGGACGAGCGCTACAGCATCGTCGGAGCTACCGCGCTCGCCCCAACGGCATGAACGCCACGCGCCCGTGATTCGCGCACTGCTGTCACTTACCGCCCTTGGGGCCGCGGCCGTGGGTGCGTACGGTGTCTTCATCGAACCGTACCGGTTGCGCGTGCGGCGCCTGCGCTTGCCCGTGTCATCAATTCGCGCTACCGATACTGCTATCCGCATCCTCCACGTTACCGATCTGCACCTGCGCGCGGGAGACAGGCGGCGCGTGCGGATGCTCCAGCGTCTGGCCTGCCTGGAGCCCGATCTTCTTCTGTTGACAGGCGACCTCATTCACGGCGGAAGCGACCCCGCCGCCGAACTGGAGACCGCGATCGCAGCACTGGCGCCCATTCGCGCCCGCCACGGCGTCTACGCGGTGCTCGGCAACCACGACCACGTGCGCCGCCATCGCCTGAAGGGTTGGCTGGGACAACCCCTGCGCTTCAGCGATACCACCCCGCTCGTACGCACGCTGGAAGCCCATGGCATCCGCGTGCTTACCAACGCCCACGCGAACGTCACCGTGGGCGGTCAGCCACTCACGCTCGTCGGTGTAGACGACCCTTTCTATTGGCTGGATGACATCCGCCGCGCGACGGACGGCGCGCCCCGCGACACCACAAGACTGCTGCTCGCGCACAGTCCCGACATTGTCCGCACTTTGGACGACAAACGGTTCGATCTCATACTTTGCGGCCACACCCACGGCGGGCAAGTCCGCCTGGCGGAGAGCATCGTCTGGCATACGAACACGCGGGTGCCGCTGCCGCGCAACGCCGGCCTGATGCAGATCGGACCGCACCGCGTCTATTGCTCGGCCGGGGTTGGAGTTTCCGTGCTGCCGCTCCGCCTCAACTGTCCGCCGGAAGTGGGATGGATCGAGCTCGTAGCGGCATGTGATGAAGACTCGAACGATTGCAGCCGAGACTAGCAATGCGCATGTTCGGGCCGCTCATACCGCTCCTATTCTCATTTATCCTGCTGCCGCTGCTTGTGGTTCTCCTACATGTGCAAGCAGTCTCGCTGGCCTTCGCCAATCTCGGTCTTACGCCAACATCGGTTATCGTAATCTTCTATCTGACTCTCTTGGGCGGTTTCGTCAACATTCCGGTATCGCGCCGCAGAATTCGGGTGGAGGGCAAACCGTGGCTGCCCCTGCCCTTCCCCATACCGCTCTTCTACTACCCGCCAAGAGTGCGAGAGCAAGTACTCGCTGTGAACGTCGGAGGCGCGGTGATACCCATTCTGCTTTCGCTTTATGTCTTGCCAAATGCGCCGCTGGCCAAAGTGCTCCTGGCCACAATAGCCGTGAGCGCCGTCTGCTTTGTAATCGCGCGTCCAAAGGAAGGGGTGGGCATCACGATTCCGGCGTTGATTCCGCCCTTTGTCGCGGCGCTTCTCGCCTATCTGCTGGTTTCCGATCCGGCCGGTCGCACAGCGGTGGCATATATCTCGGGCGTCATGGGCACACTGATCGGCGCTGACCTCCTCAATCTGCCGCGCATCCATCGCCTGGGCGCGCACGTTGTCAGCATTGGCGGGGCGGGTGTCTTTGATGGTATCTTCCTGGTGGGCATTCTGGCAGCACTACTGACGTGAGGCAGCAATGAGTACAGCAGAAGTTGAGACACGAGTCCGCGAACTGGAACCGGAACTCGTGGCGATACGCAGAGAAATCCACCAACACCCCGAATTGACCTTCGAACTGGATAGAACTCCCCGCATTGTCGCCGACCGCTTGGCAGCAGCCGGCTGGGAGGTTGAGACGGACATCGGCGGCCAGGGGGTCGTTGGCATTCTGCACGGTAGCCGTCCCGGCAAGGTGCTGGCGATCCGCCCGGACATGGACGCGCTGCCCTTCCCCGACTGGAAGAAGGTTCCGTACGCATCGCAAACACCCGACGTGATGCACGCCTGCGGGCACGACGCCCACACGGCCATTGGCATTGGTATCGCCGAGATTCTCGCGAACATGCGCGACCAGTTCGCGGGGACCGTCAAGCTGCTCTTCGATCCGGCAGAGGAAGCCGGCGGCGCGTCTGAGGCGCTGGGCTTGCCTCCCTGCGGCCCCAAAGCTCTGCGCGCGGACGGCGTGCTTGAGAATCCCAAAGTTGATGCCTTGATGGGCTTTCACAACCTGCCGGAGATTCCGGTCGGGCAGGTGTGGGTGCGTCCCGGGGTCATCTTCACCGGCTACGACATAATCTCCGTAGAGGTTACCGGCAAAGAGACGCACGCCGCGCGCCGCCACCAGGGCAAGGACGCAATCCTGGCGGCGAGCCAGGTCATCCAAACCCTCTACGGGGCCGGCTCCCGCGTGGCGCCCAACAACCAGGTGTTTTCACTCAACGTCGGCCTTCTTGAAGGCGGCAAGGACTACAACCTGATTCCATCGACAGTGAAAATGAAAGGATCCGTGCGCTGCGGCGACCTAGACACCCGCGCGCAACTCAGCGAGCGCCTGGCGGCCCTGGTAGAGTCATCCGCCGAGAGTGCAGACTGTAGCGCCGACTTTACGCTCACGCGGGGCAACCCGCCGGTGGTCAACGACCCCGCCCTGGCATCGCTCGTGCACGCTACCGCGTCCGGCATTCTCGGCACTGACAACGCCGTGATGATGGATGCCCCGCTGCTTATCGGCGATACATTCTGCTTCCTCGCCGAGGGCGTGCCGAGTGTCTATTGGCTCTTTGGCTCCGGCAACGCCGACCGCGGGATCACCTATCCCCTGCACCACAGCCTCTACGACCTGGATGAAGCGTGCATCGGACACGCGCTGCGAGTGGCGGTGGAAGCGTCGCTGGCGTACCTGAACGACAGCTAGAACGCGCAAGACAGAGAAGCTTGGATCTCGGGGTCTTCAGAATTGGGCTTCGCGGCAAAGCGACTGCATGGCGTCCAACGCAAATTGGACTTGCCCATTTCCTAAGTCTCTTTGCCTATCGCTTCCCCTCAAGCGGCAGAGAGGCGAGCACCTCCGGCTCGATTTCTTCCAGCGGCAGCGCCTCGTAGCAGATGGTGATGTCGGGGGACGGCGCGTCGGGGGGCCACACGGCCCTTCCCACCACCAAGTTATCGGCAACGAAGAACACCAATACTTGGGCACGCGGGTAGCGGTCGCGGAGGAATCCGGCAAAGGGCAGAATGCGCTCTTGGCGGTGGGCGTCGTCGAGCCCGTGCCAAAACGCTATTGACGGTTCGTCCAGCGGCATGACGACTACGTTGGCGACCGTCACCGCGCGCCGGTAGGACCCGTCGTCTGCAGCCCCAGCCGGGACCTCAGGCGACAGCGAGAGAAAAGCGTCGCAATTCCAACCCTCCCGCTTCTCCTGGCGGGAGATGAGGTCTGCCGCCGCGCGCGCTTCTCGATTATTGCCTGCCATTCAAGTACTGCCTGCCATGATTGCGTATTGCTACGTTCCTCAGTATTGTAGCGCATACATTCCCTGCCAGTGCCGGTAAGATGAGCCTCTCTCTGTTCTGTGCTTGGCACAGGCCCCAGTGCTGCCGTATTACTAGAGAAGCAGTACGCTCGCCGTCGCCTCAAGGCAAGCAGGCGCGCGTTCGCCTTCCCCTCATGACCGCGCCACACCCCTGTCCTGCGACCAAACACGCAGTCCCAAACGCTTCCTTGCCTACCTCCAATCCCGCCAAACACATCTTGACAGACTCTCATCTCTTCTCCAGGATAGCGATAGGACAGTGCGCTCGTTGAGTCCTTTCGCTAAGATGTCGGACGCATCCCTTTGCTGCGGAAGACAGTGTGAAGGGTAGTAGAGCTTGGGCGCTAGGAAAAAAGAGGTCAATTGGAATACCGGATAGAAGGCAGTCCTGAGTACGGCCACCTAGGCGTGCGGCTCGGTCCCGGCGCAATTGCGGTACGGGCCGGGAGCGGGCATTGCCGCACAATTAAGGAGAATGCCGAAGTGAGCGCATCCACCTCTCATACTCGCTGGCTGGCGGCCTTGGGAGTTCTGCTCCTGATCGTGATGCTCAGCGCCTGCGGCGAGAGTCCGGCGCCCATTGTTACCCCCGAAGCCACGAACACGCCGACTCCTACTCCGACTCCCATCCCCCCAAGTCCAACGCCGGAGCCGCCCGCCGCTATTGCCGAGCTTGATATCAGCATCGATAGCGATACCGTTTGGCGGGAAGTGTTCGCTACGCTCACCACCGCCGAGCAGAGGTGCATCCGCAATGCGTTGAGTGATGAGGTGGAGTCTGCGCTGGGCCGGCCCGTGTTGAGCGAGAGTGACGAGCCGGAACAGTGGGAGGTCTCACTCTTTTCCTGTCTCACCCCGGAAACTGCCCGCGCCATCTACTTCTCCGCTTTGATCACCGAAATGCAAGATGAGGTAGAGCTAAGCGAGGACGAACTGGCCTGCCTGTTGGAGACGATGGCCGGCACCGACGTGGCCGCCGTGCTTGCCGCCATGGTCGCCGACGCGGACGACCGCACGGCGGCTGAGAGGTTCTTTGCGGAGTTCATACGTTGCCTGCCGGACCTGATCCTTACGGAGATGATTGCGGGAATGGGGTTGGAGAGGGAAGAATTGAGCGATGACGAAGTGTCCTGCTTACACGGGTTGTTGTCTGAATTCGACTGGGGTGCTTTGCTCTTCGCCGATGAAGACTTCGAGGCGTATGCCAGCTTCGGCATCGGCGTCATTTCTTGCATTCCGGCCCTGCTCCTTTCCAGCGTGCTGGGCGAAGAGGTGGAGTTGAGCGAGGCGGAAGCGTCCTGCCTGCGGGAGGCGTTCGCCGCAATCGACTTTGCCGCCCTGCTTACGGCCGCTGACGACCTCGCCGGGCTTGCGGCATTTACACCGGACCTTGTGGGGTGCGCCCCGGACCTGTTCGTCTCCATCTTTATTGCGGAAACTGGGGCAAGCGTAGAAGACTTGAGCGAGGAGGAGAGGAACTGCTTACGAGAGTTGGTCGTCTCTGTCGACTGGGCGGCCTTGGATGCTGACGATCCTGCTGCCGTGTCCGCGGCGTCCTCTGCCTTCTTTTCTTGCGTGCCGGGCCTACTCCTGTCCGCCGCGTTCGGAGAGGACATAGAACTAAGTGAGGAAGAAGCGTCCTGCCTACGGGAGGCGTTCGCCAAAATTGACGTGACTGCTCTGATTGCCAACCCGGACGACCCCGACGCGGCTGTGAAATCGGTCGCGGCGCTGCTGAACTGCGCTCCGCGTCTGTTGTTTGCCGGCCTGACCGAGGATGGAGAAGCGTTGAGCGAGGAGGGGGCGTCCTGCCTGCGGGAACTGGTGGCCGCTACTGACGTGGCCGCCCTGATTGCCTCCCCCGTCGACTCCGCCGCGTACGTGGAGTTCAGCGCCGGGCTGTTGATCTGCGTTCCGGACCTGTTCAGCGCTGAGGATGAGGAAGACCCAGCCTCAGTCTCCGACAGCGTCGACGACTACGCCGACTCAGTTGAGGAGGCCACCGCCGTGACAGTCGGGGAAGCTGTGCAAGGCACACTGGAGTATGGGAACGACATTGATGTCTTCGTGTTCCAGGCAGAGAAGGGCGTGTTCTACCAGATAGACGTGGCGTTGGAAACGCTCTCCGACTCGCTGGTGGGGCTGTATGATGCCGACGAGCAGGAGTTGGCCTACAACGACGATCACGGTGACTCGCTGGCCTCGCGCATCGTTTGGGAAGCGCCGCGCTCGGGTGCGTACTACGTCGCGGTGGAGGGCTACGACACCGGTTCGTACACTCTGACAGTGACCGTAGCCGACATCACGGACGACCACGCCGACTCAGTTGAGGAGGCCACCGCCGTAACCGTCGGGGAGGCTGCGCCGGGCGCGCTGGACTACACGGACGACATCGACTTCTTCGTGTTCCTGGCAGAGAAGGGCGTGTTCTACCAGATAGACGTGGCGCTGGGAACGCTCTCCGACTCGCTGGTCGGACTGTATGACGCCGATGAGTTCTTGTTGACCTTCAATGACGACCACGGTGACTCGCTGGCCTCGCGCATCGTTTGGGAAGCGCCGCGCTCGGGTGCGAACTACGTCGCGGTGGAGGGCTACGACACCGGTTCGTATACTCTGACAGTGGCCGTTTCCGACATCACGGACGACCACGCTAGCACGGTCGAGGAAGCCACTACTGTGACGGTCGGGGAGACTATGCAAGGCACGCTGGAGTATGAGAACGACATCGACCTCTTCATGTTCCAGGCAGAGGAGGGTGTGCTCTACCAGATAGACGTGGCGTTGGGAACGCTCTCCGACTCGCTGGTGGGGCTGTATGACGCCGACGAGCAGGAGTTAGCCTACAACGACGACCACGGTGATTCGTTGGCCTCGCGCGTATTTTGGCAAGCGTCGCGCTCAGGTACATACTACGTCGCGGTGGAGGGCTACGGCACCGGTTCGTATACTCTGACGGTGACCACGCCTACACCCACGCCGCCTGAAGAGAACACCGGAGCGATCGAGGACGCCACGTCATTGACCGTTGCCTCCGTCAGGCCGGCTAGTCTCATATCTGCGGAGTGAGGAGCGACGGCCCGGCATTTGCTGGCGCGGCCGCTTCTCGATTGCAGCGCCCCACTTCTATGCGCCTGGAATTCGGATAGTGTTCGCCTGTCACCGCAAGCTCGATCACTGCAAGCATAGCGTGGGGACTTGTCCCCTGTTGCCCCGTGGCGGGGCACAGGGCAGGTCTAGCGCCGCAGTTAAGTGCGGCCAAACTCCCGCGCCAATTGGGCGTGGGAGAGCCGCACCATCGTGGGCCGCCCATGGGGACAGGTGCGCGCCAAGTCGCAGCGTTCCAGCGCGCCGAGCAACGCCACAATCTGCTCATGCGCGAGCGTATCTCCCGCCTTGACCGCGCCGTGGCAGGCAATGACCCAGCGCAACCGCTCCAGCGGGTCGCCGCGATAATCGGGATTGTCCTTCTGCTCGATGACGGTCTTCACGAACTGCCCCCAGTCGTGCCCCTTCTCCGCCAAAAAGAGCGGCACCGCCCGCAAGAGCCAGGCTCCGGCTCCGAACGACTCCAAGGCAAATCCCATGCGTTGCAATTCCTCGACGTTTGCCTCCAGCCATTGCACATGCGTCGGGGACAGCGTGAGCGATTGCGGCTCGAGCAACTGCTGGCTTTGCGCTTCCGGCAGACGCTTGAGCACGGCTTCGTAGAGCACCCGTTCGTGCGCCGAATGCTGGTCGATGAGATACATGCCGTCTACCCCTTCGGCAATGAGGTACATAGCGCCGATCTGCCCAAGCACCCGAAATTCCGCTGGAGTACTTGGCGCGGCATCCGGCGGGCCGATTCCCGATGTTCCCCCATTGGCGTCCGGCGGACGGAATAGGTCTACCGCCCCGCGGGTCTGGTCTGCGCTTGGTTGTGTGCCGGGACTGCGCCACGAATCCATCGACTGAAAGTGCTGGCGCATAGGCTGCACGGCCACGTGCTGCGCCAATACCGAGCGCAACACGTGCCGCAACTGCCGCGCTACGCGGGCAGCGTCCCTGAGCCGAATGTCCGACTTCTGCGGATGGACGTTTACGTCAACATCCTCGACGGGTAGCGCCAGGTTCAAGGCCGCCAGCGGGTAACGTCCGTCGGGCATGAGCTCCGCGTATACGTCCGTCACGGTGTACACAAGCGCGCGCTGCTGCACCCAACGGCTGTTCACAAAGAGGGAGACACCGGTACGGTTGCCCCGGTGCACTGTGGGCTGCACGAGAACCCCTTGCACCAGCGGATCGTCCAGCGGTATCAACTGCTCGGCAAGCTCATGGCCGTGCATGGCGATGAAGACGTCCTCCATGCGCCCGCTGCCAGTGGTAGCAAAGACCTCACGTCCATTGACATTAAGGGTGAATCGCACCGCGGGCTGGCTGAGCGCCAGATGCTGCACGCACTGAATAATGCGCTGCGTTTCCGCCTGCGGGCTTTTGCAAAAAGCCAGCCGCGCCGGCACGTTGAAGAAGAGGTGGCGCACGTCTATGGCCGTGCCGACCGGCCCGGCCGTCGATCTTATTTCTATGTGCTCGCCACCGACGGCTGAAAGCTGTTGCGCGGCAAGGTCTTGCGCCGTACGGGAACGGATGTCCAGGTGCGACACCGCTGCGATTGAAGCCAGCGCTTCGCCGCGAAATCCCAGGGAGCGGATGGCCGCCAAGTCATCCACGCTGCTGATCTTGCTCGTGGCATAGCGGCGCACCGTGAGCGAGAGATCGTCCGCCGCGATGCCGTCGCCGTCGTCTTCGACATGAATGCGGCGCAGCCCACCCTGCTCGATGCTAATGGCAATAGCGGTTGCCTGCGCATCGAGCGCATTCTCGCACAACTCCTTCACCACCGACGCCGGGCGTTCCACCACCTCTCCCGCCGCAATCTTAGCAGCGAGCGCGGCGGGCAAGACTTGGACGGACATGCTCTACTTCCTCTGAGTGTGCTTATTCGGTAGCAGGATAGCATACGAAAGGCAACACAAACTCAACCGCGATTTCTGCCTCGCTTTACTAGAGATTATCTAATATATTTACTTAAAGATACTTGACAGATAGAGACGCATGTTTTAGAATGCTGATAGAGGCTTGGTTCATCACAGTAAAAGTAACAGGAGGCAAGACAATGGCAGAACTCAAGCGCTACGAGCCCCACACGTTTGCAACGGTACAGGACGTCTTCGATCGGCTGTTCGATCGCTCACTCTTTGGCCCGGGTCTGTTCGCCAATGGACCTACCCCGCACGCACCCCGTGGCTTCCCGTCCAATCTCTGGGAGACCGACGAGGCGTACGTGCTCGAGTTGGCAATCCCGGGCGTCAAGCCTGACGACATCGAGATGATCCTGAGCAAGGGCAGCCTGATTATCAAGGGTCATTACGAACGTCCCGAGACCGAGGCGGGCACCCGCATCTGGCGCAACCTGCCGGAGGGCGAGTTCGAAATTGCCTACACGCTGCCCAGCGCCGTCTACGCCGACGAGGCCACGGTCTCTTGGGCAAACGGCATCTTCACGGTGCGCCTGCCCAAGGAGGAGAAGGCCAAGTCAAAGCGGCTCAAGATCAACACCGGGTAGCAAGCGCCGCTTAGACCGACCGGCCTGTGCAAGTAGCAATAGACACCCACAGAGGCTTAGCCCCTGTGGGTGTCTTGTAGTTGCCGAAGGTATGAATCTTAGCGTCATTACTATGAAAATAGCCACAATCATACCGTTCGCCCTGAGCAGCGTCGAAGGGTGAACGGCGGGGAAACAGGTAACAGCTTTCGACAATCTTCTCTCCGTTTATGCTTCGACAGGCTCAGCACGAACGGAGAGATTCGGCATCCACTTTTCATTCCCTTGTGCGGCCTAGGCAAGGCCATGGTGATTCCCGCCCGGCCGAGGCGTACTTGGGCATCCAAGCACCTAGGAAGGAAAGCTTCCTTGGTTACACAGCGTCCTTCAGCGTGGGACGAGGGCGCCCGCCTGCTGGACTTTCCACCGTTGCGCCCGGGTCAGCAGTTCCCGCATGCTGCGCTCTGCTGCGGCACCGGAGGAGCCACTCATCGCCACCAACTCATCCACCTGCTGCTCCGCCGACAAGGTTTCGACGCGCGTGAGCGTGCGGCTGCCGTTGGTTGCCTTGTGGACAAAGCAGTGGTGGTCGGCATAGGCGGCCACTTGTGGCAAGTGTGTCACGCAAATCACTTGATGGTTTTCCACAAGACTCCACATTTTCTCTCCCAGCACGGCCCCGCTGCGGCCGCCGACGCCAATTTCGATCTCGTCGAAGACCAGGACCGGCGTTTCATCGGCGTGAGCCAGCGCCGACTTCAGCGCAAGCAAGAGGCGGGAAGCCTCGCCGCCGGAGGCAATTGCCGCCAGGGGTTTCAGCGGCTCGCCGCGATTTGGGCTGATGAGGAAGGCAACGGTATCAATACCCGTTGGCCCGTATTGCAGTGACCGCGGCCCTTCTTCGGTCTCAACAGAGAGCCCGTGCGGCACTTCCTCCTGCGTCACGGCCGCGTCGAACGCCATGTTCGGCATCCCCAGCAGAGTCAGTTCTTCATGCACGGCAGCCGCCAACTCTTTCACGGCAATCTTCCGTTTCTCTGAAAGTTCGGCGGCAGTTGCGCTTAGTTCACCGCGTAGCCGCTGCTCTTCGTTGACGAGACCTTCCGCGCGGTCTTCACTCGATTGCAGGCGGGATAGTTCTACTGCCGCTTCATCGGCGTACTGCAGAATCTCGGCAACGGTATCGCCATACTTCCGCTTCAGGTTATCAATTATGTCGAGCCGCGCCTCCACTTCCAACATGCGGCCCGGTTCTACTTCCAAACCGGTGGCATAGCGCCGCACGTCGGCCACCAGTTCCTCCACTTGCGCCGCGATCTCCTGGCCGGTCTGGAGATAGTCCGCTGCTTCTGGATCGAGCTCGGTCAGGTGTTGCAGGTCCCTGACTGCCTCGCCCAACCACGCGCTGGCAGGCCGGGCGGGCTCCGCAGCGTCACTGAGCGCGTCGAGGATTCTGCCAGTTAGGTCCACGAGCTCTGCACCGTGGCGCAAGCGTCGGAATTCGGTACGCAGCTCTTCCTCTTCACCAGGAGAAAGACCCGCCTCGGCGATCTCCTGGACCTGAAAAGCCAACAAGTCGGCCCGCTGCGCCATCTCCCGTTTGTCCCGCTGCAGATGCTGTAGCTCGGACTGTACAGTCCGCAACGTGTGGAAACTCTGCGTTACCTGCTGCCGCAGTTCGCTTAGTCCGGCAAAGCGGTCAAGGAAATCCAACTGTACTTTAGAACGAAGCAGCGAAAGATTCTCGCCTTGGCCGTGAATGTCCACCAGCAATCCCGCCACTTGCTGCAACACGCCTACAGGCAGAGCGCGGCCTTGAATGCGCGCCGTGGTGCGGCCGGAGGCCGCGATCTCCCGCGAGAGCAGCAGCCGGCCTCCATCGTCCGGGGACACGCCGACTTCCTGCAAAGTCTCTTCAAGATCGGGGAGGCTGGCGGGCAGCGCGAATGTGCCTGCTATCCGGGCGGTTTTCGCGCCGCTGCGCACCTCGGCAGCACCCACGCGGTTACCGAGCAGCGCGCCGATGGCGTCGATGACGATCGACTTGCCGGCGCCGGTCTCACCGGTGAGGACATTGAACCCAGCGCCAAACTCGACCTGGACTTCGTCTATCAGGGCGAAGTCTTTGATTTCCAAGCGCTCCAGCATGGCGCATCCTAGGAGTTTTCGAGGGGAATACGCAGCTTGTGCACCAGTGTTTCGTAGAAGTAGGTGCGCTCCTGCACGCGAGCGAACTTGCAGGTTTGGGTCGCGGTTGTCAGATGCATCATCCCTTCATTGGCCAGATCGCCGACCGGCAGCCCGTCGATGGTAACCACGGCTTCATGCTGATGGAATACCTGTAGACGCAGGCGCGCCGACTGGCGCAGGACGAACGGTGTCGTTGGACCCCGCAGGACGCACATGGGCGTGATGAGCATATTCCGCACCTCAGGGTGGAGGATCGGCCCTCCCGCCACCATCGAATAGGCCGTCGATCCCGTGGCAGTGGAAATCATGAGGCCGTCCGCCACGTAGTCGGCGAGAAACGCATCGTCAATCCACACCTTTATGTCCAGTACGCGCCGTACGTGCCCTTGCGTAATCACAGCCTCATTGAGTGCAATAGTGTTCTGGGCCTCGCCTTCGATCTGACAGTCAAGCATCGAACGCTCTTCAATCCAGTATTCCTGATTCAGAATGCGCGGCAACGTCTGGATTGCTTCTGCCGGCAACAATTCAGACAGAAAACCGAGCCGTCCGAACTTTACCCCGACGATGGGCACGTCATTCCGGGCACAGAGCGGAGCCGCCCGCAATATGCTGCCGTCTCCTCCAAGCGTAAAGAGGAGGTCGGTACTAGGGATGCGCTCGTGCCACTCCGCCTCCGCTTCCACCGGAACGTGCCAGGCCTCGTGCCCTTCCTTTTGAATGACGGTGTGCAGAACTGAGGCGAGCGCCTGCGCTTGCTCGCGTCCGGGATGGTAGAGCAATCCAACTTTCACGGCTACTCACCTATCTGTGGCATCCCAGCGAATGAGAATACCGCTGCTTGGTATCTGCAAGCGCGAGAACCCTCGGCATCAGCGGTTGCAAAGCCGCCAGAGCTACCGGCATTGCCCATGACCGCCTGACGGTTCTCAAACTTCACGGATTGCATTGCGGTTCGATTATACCTTAGCAGGCAGCGCGGAGAGTCCGTATAGCACCCTTGCCTGCGGCAGGGGCGACCCACAATCGCCGCCTAAGGGTTATGGAATGCACATCAGCGCGAACAGAGGCCTCAACGCACGGGAACATCGTTGGTCTTCTTGACTGGCTAGAGAGCCCTCATCACAACTACATACAGCCTTCTTCACGGACGAATGGCGGAACACTAGGGCCGGGTACTCTCCTGCTGTGCGGTGTATAGCAGGCCGTGGGTCAACTGGCGATACATGCGCACGGTCTTTGCCGCAATGCGCTCCTGCGTGAACTCACGGAGGACCCGCTCGCGGCCTTGTGCGCCGTAGTCACGACACAGCGAGGGGTCGCCATGCAGTTCAGTCAATATGTTGGCGAGTGTTTCTGCATCGCCCTCGGGAAATGTCCTGCCGCCGGGTTCGTCATCGTCGCTGCCAACGATTTCCGGTATCTCTCCCGATTCAGAACCCACGACGGGCACGCCGCATGCCATCGCTTCAATGAGTACGCGTCCAAACTGCTCCTTCCAGTTCGGCGTGGTGAGCGAGGGCAAGACGCAGACGTGCATAGCGCGGTAGTATGCCGGCATTTCACTACTCGGTACCTGACCGACAAATTCTACGCGATCCTGGATGCCCAGAGAATTCGCGTGCGATCGCAATGGTGCTTCCGCCGGGCCGGTTCCAATGAGTTGCAGTTGGTATGGAAAGGATAGCCGCGCGGCAGCCGCAAGCAGCACATGAATGCCTTTCGCCGGCACAAGCCGACCCACGTAACCAATCCTAAAGACATCATCGTCGTCGCTCGAATGAGGGTCCGGAGAAAAGAGCGCTGCATCCACACCGAATTGCGGAAAGACCGCTGAGGGGTATGAGAAGCGCTTGCGGCGCAGCACTTCCTGAGCCTGACGGGTACCAGCTTGCGCGGCATGGGACTTCAATAGGGAATAGAGTTCAATGAAATAGAAGGGAGGAGGATATATGCGGTAGATGTTTTGCCATGCGAAGAAGACTGTCTTGGCGCCCACGCGCCGCGCCTGCCAGATCGCGTGCGCGGTGGCAAAGTTATACGGTTCTTCATCGACGTGCACCACGTCGGGCTGCCACTCGAGAAGGTGGCGCCGGAGGTTGGGATAGTAATGCAGGTGGTAGTGACCGTTGAAGCGCATGTGCTCGGCCACCAATTCGTACCCAGACGTGTAGCGGGGTTCCAACACCTGGCGATACTCGCCTTCCCGCCAATAGGGGGGCACGATGGCCCGCAGCTCGACATCCGGAAACTTGGCGATCTCTTCCAGCTTGCGCTGGTAGGTGCCCACCACGAGGGCCTTGGATATGTAGAGGACTCGCATCAGCGCACCTTTTCATAGACCGCAATCGTCTGCGCGGCGGTGCGGTCCCACGAGAATGACCGTGCGCGCGCCAGCGCTCCCTCGGCAAAGTGGGCACGCTCCTTTTCAGACTGCCACAGGCGTCCGATAGCTGCGGCCCAGGCGTCAGTGTCGTCGGGGTCTACCAGGATTCCGCCGTCCCCCACTACCTCCGGCAACGATGTTGCATTGCTGCACACGACCGGCGTACCGCAAGCCATCGCTTCCAGCGGGTCGAGGCCAAAGCCCTCGTAGCGCGAGGGAAAGACGAACGTAGTCGCGGCGCGGTACAAGAGTGGCTTGTCCGCTTCGGGGACACCCCCCAGGAATCGTACGCGATGCCCAATATCCGATGCGGTGGCCCGGCCTACCCAATCGGGAAAGAGCGCGGCTTTACCGTGGCGGGTGCGGCCGGCAATAACGAGCGAGACTTCTTCAGGCAATCTACTCAGCGCAGAGAACAGTACCCCGAGGTTCTTGCGCACGTCCAGACCGCCAAGGTAGAAGAGAAAACGCTCCGGCAGATCGTAGCGGCGTCGCACCGCCTGCACGTCTTCCGCGGGAATATCTGGCGAGAAGCGCGCGTCGGCGGCCAGATGCACGACGTGCACGTCTTCTTCATCCAGTTTGAGATGTTCAAGCACGTCACGCTTCGCAGCCTCAGAATCCGTGATGATGGCGTCCGCCTTGTGCGCCGCCGCCATGACAAGACTCGTGTAGAGCCGCACGAGGAAGTTCCCCCGGTACTCGGGCAATACAACCGGGATGAGATCGTGAATCGTCGCAACCAGCGGGAAGCTGTGGTAGTGCGGCGGCGCGAAATAGGGTACGTGGCCGACTACGCCCTCGCCAAGCTTGGCAGTCTGGCGCGGCCACGTTGCCTGTTCCCACCAGAGTTTTGCCAGGTTGCCGGCGCCCAACAGCCCGGCCAGCGGCGCGCGCGCGCGGATGCCGCCAACCGGACGCATCGTGTTGCGGGAGAAGTAGGGCACGTGCACCGTCAGCCGCAAGTCGCCGCTGCGCTTCTGCAGCGCCCGCAGCAGATGGTATGCGTACTGCCCGCTGCCGGTGTGGTGCACGTTGAGGAAATACCCATTGACGGCGATTTCCATAGGGGCACAAACTATTTCTCAAGTGCCTGCAGTGCCAAATACGCTGGACGCGGCTGGAGGTTCTTATCCAGGATGGAAAAGGCAACCGCACTGTCCGTTGGCGCGACCTGACCTGCCAAGACTTGATTGGCAAAGTTCAGGTTGAACACCACCATCCCTTCTACGTACCAATACCGCTCCTTGACCAGTTGATAGGCCTCGACCAGGAATCGCGCCTGATCCTCTTCAGAGACATCGTCCCCAAAAGCGAACTCGGGGTGGAGGTTGTGCGTTGTCCATCCCATCTCAGTCATCCAAATCCTCTTCCCGGTGTCACCATGCCTTTGCAGCACTTCCCAGTGTTGCTCGAAGCGGCGAAAGAAGAACGACCAGTGATCCTTGTACGTGGTGCTCGCAGTCGTGTAATTGTCCGGCGTGTCGTTTGGCGCGTTGTTGTAGCCGTAGGAATGCACCCCGAGCGCGTCGAAGTAGTTGCGAATCATGCCGTCGCGGTACTGGTACATGGCCTCAAGGTAGCGCACGTCATCCATGGCCACGCCCTCGATATTTACCCCCGTGGGACCTAAACCACCGGCGATGACGGTGGCGTTAGGATTGCCACGTTTCACGCCCCGGTAACCCACGGCAACAAGCTCGACGAACTCTCCCGGGGCAACTCTACCGTCCCAATTGCCGGCTAAGTTCGGCTCGTTCCAAAGCTCATACGCCTGCACTTTGTCGCCGTAGCGGGAAGCAATGAGTTCCATGAAGTCCCCGTAATCGCCAAAGTCTGCCGGCGGGCCATTGTGAAATCTCCTATGCAGTTCCCACACCTCTTGTGCCGATATTCCTTCGGGCGATTCCGGCCCGTCAATCCGGTCGCCAGCGGGCTGCACCCGGCGCAACCAGAGAGGCGCCGCGTAGACACTTAGGAGTACGTCCAACCCATGCCGATTTGCCGCCTCGACGATGCGGTCTACCTGTCCCCATATATACCCGCCGGGCCTGGTCTCTATCGCCTTCCACGGTACCTGCTGCTTGATGCCCGTAAACCCGGCGGCTTTTGCCAATGAGAGGACGTAGTCGAGATTGGGGTCATAGAAAAGCGCGACTTGTGTCATAAGCTTAGGCCCGGAAGAGCGGCCGGTCCGTTCAGGCTGAACCGGAACCTGCTGTGAAGGATCACGCAAGACGAGAAACGCGCGTCCCAGCGGGGCAAGCTGAACCTGACCGGGCGTGCCGGCTTTCGTCGGATCGTAGCGAAAGACAGCCCGCTCGAAATACTGGACGGCATTGTGCCAATCGTCGTCAGCCGGCAACATACCGGAGATTGGCAACCCAAAAGTCTTAACACCGCCGTGTTTTTGGAAGAACTCAAGGAACGCGAAGCGGACCGCATGCCCGGTCTCAGGAAAGTACTGTTGTGCCGACGTTTGCTTAACCGCTTCTTCCCCGGCAAAGAACCGCCAATGCGGGTAGAGCAAGCGGCCCAGCGGACTGAGACGCACCTCATTGCGCCGCGGCCACCACTCCAACCGGGCGTTTTCAAAGTATTGGACGACAAGACCGTCTTCTTGTAGCTCATTCGTCAGCGGAGCACCGAGTACGGCCTCGCCTCCCATCTGCTTGAAGTAGCGGAGCATTGCGCCATGGACGATGGGATCAGCAGCGACGGAGCTTCTCACCTGGGTGCTCGCAAGAAGCGGCGTCGGAAAGAGCGTGAGACACCAGAGAGCCAGCAACAATCGAACATGCCAACGTCTGAGACCAACGCTGCCCATTTTGTTCCAGCTACCTCCTCTCGACCCCCGCAACGGCGGCGCCAGGCGCGCGCAAATTCAGTTGGAGGCCTTGGTTGCGAGAGGTTCCTGCCAATACACGCGCCGCAAGCAGAAGCATGACATGGGTGCTGCGCGTGGGGTGAGCGAGAGATGAAATCCACCTCGACACATTATACCAGACGCGCGTATTCCCACTTGCCGCCTACTGTTAGTTTCATTGCACCTTCCCTACCTTCCTCTTGCCCACGCATAGCCCCAAAAGGCCCACCCCTCTTGGTCCAGGTCTAGCTTTGTGCCACTCTCGCCAAGTGCGCACGCATCTCCTCCGCCGCGCGCTGCCAGGTGAACTCTGCGGCGCGCGCTCTGCCAGCGGCGACAAGCTGTGCGCGCAAGCCCTCATTTGCCGCGAGTTCTACCAGCGCCTCGCCAATCGCGCTGACGTTGGTAGGGTCCACGAGAATCGCAGCCTCACCCGCAACCTCAGGCAGAGACGAGACGTTTGCAGTAATCACCGGCGTCCCGCATGCCATGGCTTCGAGCACCGGGATGCCGAAACCCTCATGGAGGCTGGGAAAGACGAACGCCGTGGCCCCGCAGTAGAGCGTCGCGAGGTCTTCATCAGAATCTACGCCTGTCAGAAAGTGCACCCGATCGGAGACGTGGTGTTCACGGGGCGCAGCGAAAATCGGCTCATAGAGCCAGCCCGGTTGCCCCACGTGCACCAGATGATGCGGCAGACCGTTCTCAACGACTCCGCGCAAGGCCGCGACGATGCGCGCGATGTTCTTGCGCGGCTGGATTGTGCCCACCGAAAGAAAGTATGGCTCCTCAATACCGTATCGTTGGCGCACTGCCTGACGCGCGGCGCGCGAGTCTTGAGGCTGAAAGACCGGGTCAACACCGCAATAGAGCACTTCGACTTTCGCCGGATCAACTTCATACGTCGCTATCAAATCCCGCTGGGTAGCCGCAGAATCCACAAGGACCAAGTCCGCGCGCGCCACGTTGCGCGGCACAACGGCTTCCAAGTATGAGCGCAAGGAATCCGGGTATGAATCAGGAAAGAGGCGGTACGACACATCGTGGACGGTTATGACGCCAGGCGCGCGCCACAGGGGAGGCAAGACAAAATCCGGCGCATAGAAGACATCAGCCCCGCCCATGAGCAGGTCGGCAAACAGCGGCAGACGCAAGCGATGCCAGACACGCTTCAGCGTGCGCTCCGATAGCGGCAGATGCCGATACTTCGCGTTAGGCGCGTTGAGACGCTGCCAGTGGCCGGCGGGGTTTCGCGGCGTCAATAGTGTGAACTCGTCGGCAGGACACTGTGCGATGAGCGCGCGGACAAGCGACCACGTATATCTACCGATACCGGCCGCCTGCAGCGCTCCCGTGAAGTCGACCCCTACTCTCATAACGCAAGGAACTCCAGCCTGCTCGAATACTGCCCGATTTCCTACATCGCAATTCTACTGATCTGCCACCGAGACCCGTTGCACGCAATCACTGCACACGTGCCTGCACGCTAAACCGCTCGGGTGGGACACCCTCAAGAGTCAGCGATACCCGGGCTCACAGCCTCAATCGGGCGTGTGTGAAATAGTAGCCCGCCCCGGGAATGAGCACCAGCCAGTAACTGATGAGCCGGTCGAGGAACGCCACCGCCGCGGCCGTCTCAACCGGCACGTCGAGCAAGAGCATGACTCCCACCATACCCCCTTCCACCGCGCCGAGGCCGCCGGGCGTTGGGGCCGCGAGCAAGAGGGCGCCGGCCGCAAACACAAAGAGCAACTGCGGCAATGCCAGGGATACACCCAAAGCGTTTGCCACCAGCAAGAAGCGCCCGGCCTCTGCGGCCCACACCAGCACCGTCAACAGCAGCATGAGCCACAGCGGGCGGACTGACGTAAAGATGCCGCGCTGCAAGCGCTCGAACCGCTCACCCAAACTGAGCGGAAAGCGGGCCAAAAGCGTGCTATCCAGACGCCACAAGACGAACAAACCACCGACCATGATCACAACCACGATGGCTGCCCCCAAGAGCACTCCCTGCATCTCGGTGAGCAGCCTCCCGCGCACGAAGAGCAGCGCAGTAATCGTAGCCACAGCGAAGAGCGCGAGAATGTCAACCGCGCGCTCCGCAAGCACGCTGCCCGTCGCGAGCGCAAAGGAGATGTCCTCTCTCCGGCGCAGGACAAGCCCGCGATACAAGTCCCCCATCTTGGCGGGAATAAGATGATTGATGAACCAGGAGAGGAAGATCACCTCGCCCAGCAAGCGCAACGACACCCGATGACCCAGATTGAACAGCATGCGCCGCCAGCGCAGCGCGCGCGGAATGAGCGTGGTGTAGTACACAAGAAGAGCCAGCAAATAGATCTTTACGTCTATTTGCTGTATCTCCGACCAGACCCCGCGCCAATCCAAGCCCACCATGCGCCAGAGCGCGACCAATAGCGCGAGCGCAATGAGAAAGGAAAAGAGTGTCCTCGGACTTAAGAGCCGCCGCCAGAAAGAGGATGTGGGGCCTTCTGCTAGGTCATTTGGCTGGGACGAGGAGAAAGTTGCGGGCGCGATGATGGTATCTCTCAACACATGCGGGGTATCACTCCACTATCATACCGAATGCGCCTTAAGCACTGCGAACCGGCGGCTTCATGCCCTAGCCTTGCGCCAAGACAGTTGCGTCTGCCCAAGAGGACTCAGTTGCGGCCACGAGACCCGTGACTCTTGCCATAACGACCTGACTGTGAGTAACCACTCTGGCAGTTGTGTGAGAACCTGGTTTACACTACAAAGGAATGTTGAAAGAAACTCGTCACATTTGCGTGGTTAGCGTAAGGAGCGCGATTGCATGGAACTCTTGAAACGACTCTGCGAGACCCCGGGCATCCCCAGCCGAGAGGACCCGATCCGGGGAGTCATTTACGACGAGCTCAAGCCGCTGGCGACCGATCTGCGCGTTGACGCCTTGGGTAACTTGATTGCCTATCGCCAGGGGCAGGGCGGCCCCAGAGTCATGATCGCCGCCCACATGGACCAGATCGGCTTTATGGCCCGGCACATCGACGAGAACGGCTTCATTCGCCTGCAGCCCGTCGGCGGCTTCGACCCGCGGACGTTGGTGGCGCAGCGGGTCCGGGTGCACGGCCAAGAGGAACTCACCGGCGTGCTCATGCCCGCGACTAAGCCTACGCATCTGCTCGACGAGTCTGAAAGAGGCAAGGCGCTGAAGCTGGATGACCTGTTCGTTGACGTGGGACTTTCGGGCGAGCGGACGAAAGAGCTCGTTCCCCTCGGCACCCCCATCACCTTCGACCGCACGTGCGACGACCTCGGTGACGTCATGGTGTCCCCCGCTATGGACGACCGGGTGAGCGTCTACGTCATGATCGAGGCCATTCGCGGCCTCGGGGAGCACGCGGCTGAGGTCTATGCGGTGGCATCGTCGCAAGAGGAAGTCGGTTTGCGCGGGGCGACGGTGGCGGCCTTTGGCGTGGAACCCGACATCGGCCTGGCGCTTGATTCGACCCTGGCCGTGGACATACCCGGCAGCACAGAAGCGGACCGTGTTTCGCAACTCGGTGACGGCACCGCGATCAAGATCATGGATTCGTCACTCATTTGCGATCCGCGCCTCGTGGCGCACTGCCGCAAGATCTGCGATGAAAACGAGATCAACTACCAGATGGAAATCCTCCCGCGCGGCGGCACGGACGGCGGCGCGATTCAGCGGACGCGCGACGGCGTGCCTGCCATTACCATCTCCACCCCGACACGCTACGTGCATACGGTCAACGAGATGGTGAACAAGCAGGACGTAGCCGCAACCGTTGAACTCGTGCGGCGCTTCATCGAGACCGCCCACGAGATCGATCTCAACTGGGAGTGACGTTCCACAACTAGCCGACAGGTCAAATACGCCTGGAGCAACAGGGAACGTTTGGGCAACTCCATACTCGAACTGGCCCGAGAGCAGAGGCTTCAGGTTTTGTTGTTCTGCCGCCCAAGGCAGGCTTTGCGCCTGCTGGGGTTTGTCGTTACGTGGTGTCCCGAGTGATTGCGCAATGGTCATCACGTGCGACTCACGGCTAATGGCAGCGCCATGTGTCACAAACTTGGGCGCGCCCCAGCAGTACAGCTTGCCATCTAAACCTTGGGGTAGCCAGCACCCGCATTCCCCATCGTTTCCCACCCCTCCAAGAGCCTATCGGTCTCCACTTTTTCATAGCGCTGACGTTGTCTTGGCTGTTTCGCGTGCAGTGCTTGTATCCCATCACGTCAAGAGTGGGCCTATTCGTCGGTCTAAATTGGAGAAGCGCAGCGGAGACACTATACTCAAAAGCGGACTGCCGCTGCATTAAAGGCGCAACGAGGTACAGCATGCCCGAGGAAAAGAAAGACCAGTTCACTCTTCCCCTCTACAGCATTCGCCGCAAGTTCAATCAGGTAAGTCTGGCCGTGCTGCTGACCCTGCTGCTCACAGTTTGGGGCATCATTGTCAGCTTCATGGCGTATCGGAGCGTTCAGGACTTGCTACGAGAAGGTCTTGGCGCTGCTGACCGGTCCGGCGGGGTCAGCGCCTCACCGTCGAATGTTGAGATCGTAACTGCGCTACAGGAGCTTTCCGGTGGATCGCTTCAGTTACTTGCCTTTGGGCTTCTCAGCCTAGCGCTCTTGTCATTTGTGGTCTACATGTACGTAACCGTTGGGTTGCGGACCGTGGCATTGGAGGTTTGGATACGCCGCATGGGCGCGGGCGATCTGGAGTACAAAGTTGCGGTGCAGGGACAAGACGAGGTCGCCATGACGGCTCAGGCCCTGGAGGAATTGCGGCAGCGCTCCATTAAGGCGATGCAACTCGACCTGGTGAAAAAGCTCTCACAAGACCTCCAGGACAAGAACGAGGAACTTGAGCGCGTCCTCGCGGAACTGCGGCAGACACAGGACCAGATCATCCTGCGCCAGAAACTGGCTGAATTAGGAGAGCTAACCGCCGGGGTCGCCCATGAAATCAGGAATCCGTTGAACTTTATGAAGAATTTTTCCGAAGCGTCGGATGAACTGCTCGCTGAACTGAGGGAAACCATAGACGAAAACGCGGATGACCTAGACGACGAGAGACGCTCTCTTATCTCGGAGATCTGCGAGGATCTGGCCGGAAACTTGCAGCGTATTCGCTCGCACGGCGACCGCGCCAACCGCATCGTCCACGACATGCTGATGCTGGGCCGCGGCGGCGGCTCGATTCAGCTTGTCGACATTAACGATCTGCTTAAAGAGCACGCCATGCTCGCCTTCCACAGCGCCCGCGCACTTGACCCAGACTTCAACCTGCACATTGAAGAAGACTTCGATTCGAAAGCGGATCGGGTGCCTGTGATCCCCGAAGACATGGGACGTGTATTCCTGAATATGGTGGGCAATGCTTGCTATGCAACGGATGAAAAGAACCGTGAGCGCAAGGCGAACGGCAAAGACTACTTGCCGACACTCTGGTTGCAAACAGAGCAAAAGGACGATGCCGTAGAGGTCAGGATTCGCGACAACGGCACTGGGATGCCGCCGGACGTTCTGGAGAGAGTCTTCAACCCGTTCTTCACCACCAAGCCGGCTGACAAAGGCACGGGACTAGGGCTGAGCCTCTCAAACGACATTGTGCGCCAACACGGTGGCTCGATCACGCCGCACTCCAAATCGGGCGAGTACACGGAGATGGTAATCACCATCCCGGTTTCATAGAGTTCGGCGCCACCAAACCGCAGGGCGCGTGTCGGGATCATCTCCGACCAGGGCGCGCAAAGACCGTTACTCGTGCGGCATTGGGCCGCTAGAAAATCCGAGACACCCCTTTTGGCAGCGGAATTGGACCAAGTCATGTCCCGTAATAGGGGGCTCGGCTCATGCCTGTATGGTACTAGGCTGCGCCTTTCGAACTGCGGCTAGTCGCCGGCTACTTCTGCCGGCTCCCTCTTGGGCTGTTCCTCCCCAGTTTCCTTACGGGCGGCAGGCGGCCGCGAACTGGCAAAGTCGCAATCGGGGTACCGAGAGCAACTATAGAAGACGCTGCCGCGCCTGTTGCGTTTGCGCACCACATCCCCTTGCTCGCACTGCGGACACTTGACGCCAATCGTGTCTAAGTACTGCTTGGTATTGCGGCATTGCGGAAAGCCGCTGCAGCCGATGAACTTGCCGAAGCGTCCTTCCCGCAGCAGCAACGGTTTGCCGCACTGCTCACACATCTCACCGGTCTCTACCACCGGGCGCTGGACGCGCTCCGCCTCTTGGTCGGCTTTCTCCAGCGCCGCGCTGAAGCCGCCGTAGAATTCCTTGAGCACGGGCGTCCACTGCTTCTCGCCGCGGGAGATGGCATCGAGGTCCTCTTCCATCGCCGCCGTGAACTCAGTCTTGATGATGTCGGGGAAATGCTTGACTAAGATGTCCCGCACCACCACTCCCAGTTCGGTGGGCTTGAGGCTGCGCCGCTCGCGTTCGACGTACGTGCGCTCCTGGATTACCGACAGAATCGGCGCATACGTGCTCGGCCGGCCGATGCCCTCTTCTTCCAGTGCCCGAATCAAGCTCGCCTCGGTGTAGCGCGGCGGCGGTTGGGTGAAGTGCTGCTCCGGCCAGAGTTTACGGAGGTCCAACACCTCGCCTTCTGCCAACGGGGGCAAGGTGTTCTTCTCGTCCTCCTGCTCCTCGTCCGCGCGATAGACCTGATAGAAGCCGGGACTCTTCACCTGCGTCGCCGACGCGCGGAAGCGACACGTCAGATTGGCGCCATCCTTCTGGGGCACGATATCCACCGACGTCGTTTGCAGCAGGGCCGGGCGCATCTGGCTGGCCACGAATCGCTGCCAAATGAGCGTGTAGAGCCTGAGCTGGTCCCTATCCAAGAACTCGCGCATCTGTTCCGGCGTACGAAAGGCACTGGTGGGCCGGATTGCCTCGTGCGCTTCCTGGGCGTTCTTCACCCGCGACGCATAGCGATTCGGCTTGTCAGGCACTTCATCCGCGCCGTACGTTTGGCCGATGAATTCGCGCACCTGCGCGACCGCCTCATTGCTGACCTGCACGGAGTCCGTGCGCATGTAGGTGATGAGGCCTACCTGGCCTTCCCCGCCAATCGCAATGCCTTCATAGAGTTGCTGGGCCAGGCGCATAGTGCGCGCCGCCCCAAAGCTCAAGCGGCCGGAGGCGTCTTGCTGCATAGTGCTCGTGGTATACGGCGCGCTCGGCCGTCGCCGCCGCTCCCGCACCGAGATCTTCTGCACCGGCCAGGCGGCACCATCAAGCTCTCGCAAGATTCCTTGCGCCGTTTCCTCATCAGCGATCTCCGGCTTCTTGCCTTCCAGTTGCACGAGCGCGGCATCGAACTGATCCTGCTTGCGCTTAGCCGGTACCTTGGCGAGTCTCGCGTGGAGCGACCAGTGCTCCTGCGGCACAAACGCTTCAATCTCGCGCTCGCGATCCACGATGAGGCGCAGCGCCACCGATTGCACCCTGCCCGCTGACAAGCCGCGTTGCACTTTGCGCCAGAGAAACGGGCTCATCTTGTAGCCGACCAGACGATCGAGCACCCGCCGCGCCTGCTGCGCGTCCACGAGGTCCGCGTTGATGTCGCGCGGTTCCTCAAGCGCGTGCTTTACGGCATCCTGCGTGATTTCGTGGAAAACCACACGCCGCGCGCTCAAGTCTTGATCCTTCATCTTGCGCTTGAGCGCCTCGAGTAGGTGCCAGGCTATGGCCTCCCCTTCCCGATCGGGGTCGGTGGCGAGCAAGATCTCGCTGGACTTCCGCGCTTGCTCGGTCAGCTTTTTGATGGTGGCGTTCTTATCGCGAGGGATCACGTATGAAGGCGCAAAGTCGTTTTCAACCTCCACGCCCAGCTTGCTCTTGGGAAGATCCCGCACATGCCCCATGGACGACTCGACGGCAAAATTGCGGCCGAGGAATTTCTTGATAGTACGCGCCTTTGTGGGCGATTCAACGACGATGAGTTTACGTTTTGCCAATTTAGTCACCTACATGGCTGGTTCAGAGCACACCTATACTACAGTATGCGCTACGGTAAGAGAATAGAAATCCGATCACGGAGGCCGGGCAACAGGCGTAATCTATCCCGCGCACCCGCCCAAGTCCTACACACTACACCAAGCACCCGTGTTTTGTCACGTGGAAGCATCGTTGGCGTGTGCTCGCTCCCAAGCATGGAGTTCGGCGACATTCTCCCGAATCTTGCGCACTGCGTCAAGAATGAGATCCATGTGCTGCCGCGGTCCCAGGAACAACGTGTGCGAGAACGCCAGCGCTTCCGTCGCCACGATGCGCTCCGTTTCCGGGCAATGGAAGCCGGCATAGTCCATTTTCCTGCCGTAAACCTGGGCGTTGAAGGGATAATTGGAACGCCCGCAGTCCATTTCGGTGAGCGCGGCGTTTTTGTAGAGCGGCGCGGTTTGGCCCGTGCTCGTCGGCACGCCCTCGGCCTTCAGCGCGGCCAGGAAGGTATCCCGCTGGATGTTCGCGAATGCTGACGATACGAAGCGCCAGTGCCAAATGTAGAAGCTCCAGCGGGTCACGCGCGGGTCCCACGCGATGCCGTCTACGCCCGGGATTTCGGCGAGCCCTTGCCTGAGATAGCGGGCATTGGCCTGCCGGATAGCGACCTGCTCCGGCAGCCGTTCCAGCGCCGCAAGACCCAGAGCGCCGATCCACTCCGTCATGCGCAAGTTCGTGCCGGGCAGCGACCGCGCCGGCTTGGGCCGCCCGTTCGCGCCGTTCACATGGTGGAGGCCGTAGAGGCGCTCTTGCAGTTCATCGCTATCGGTGAGCACCATGCCGCCTTCTCCCAAGGCCACCACCTTGCTGCCCTGGAAGCTAAAAGCGCCCGCATCCTCGATGGCGCCGACGCCGCGGCCCCGCCACTGGCTGCCGTGGGCGTGGGCGCAGTCACCCACCAGTGCGATGCCGTGTTTGTCCACCAAGGCGCGCAGCGCGTCCATGTCGGCGGGCATGCCGCCGTTGTGCACACACATGACTGCCCGCGTCTTGGGCGTGACGGCGGCTTCGACCTTGCTGGCATCGATGTTGTAGGTACCCGGATCGATGTCTACGAAGACCGGCGCCGCGCCGACGGCTATCACTGCAGTGGCTACGGTGATCCACGTGGCCGCCGGTATGATGACCTCGTCGCCCGGCTCCACGCCAACCGCTTTCAAAGCCAACTCCATGCCAATGGAACCCGTGGCGACGGCCACGCCGTGGCGCGCGTCCTGAAAGGCCGCAAACGCATCCTCGAAGCGCCACGCCCAAGACTCTTCCCCGTCGAATTTGGAGCGCGTCCAGGCCCGGCTCTGCAAAACGTCCGACAGCGCCCGTTCGTCGCGCTCGTCGTACACCGGCCACTTCGAACCCAACGGCTCGGTGACGACCGGCGTGCCGCCGGTCAAGGCAAGTTTTCCCATACGTCAACCATCCTCTTGTCGTTCGCGAACGTCTCTTGCAGGCAATCGTCCCAGAGTTGGGACGCCGCCTTTCCCACTATATCAATGATCAATCTGCCGCTCTTTGTAGCGCAATCCGCTAGACGTAGCGAAGGCTCTGCCTAAGGCCACGAGAACCTATTGTGCCGCATTCTTCGCCTGCACCAGCACGCGGAATCCGCCAAGGCCGTCGGGCCAGATGAGGTCGGTGATAGCGCGCTTGGCACGCTGCGTTTCTGCGGTGACCGGCTGGCTGGCAAGCGCCGCCAACTCCTCGCCGATGCCCAATCCGACGAGATATTCCGCCTGAGATTGCATGCTAACCGTGATCAAGCCAACCGTTTCGCCATACGCCATAAGCGCCGAGAAGTTTACGTGGGCGGTGATGTCCTGTTCACCGATGCGGCCATAGGGGTTCTTGTTGAGGCGGTGGCGGTGATAGCAGGCAAGTGTGCCGCCGACCCAGCGTGTGCTGCACAGTTCCCCCCAGGTGGCGCCATAGTCAATAGTGAGCACCGCGCCCTTGGTCAGCGCGCGCGCCACAGTCTCCAACCACGCCACAGCCGCGAGACAAATTTCTCCCTGCCAGCCTTCTGGGGGCCGGCCCAGCCGCTCCGCGAAGAGTACCAGCTCCGAGCAGGAAGGATCGCCAAACTCCTCGCAAAACGCTCCATCACGCACAGTAACGAAGAGTTCCTGCAACTCACCGTTCTTCACACGCACCCGATGGACCGGCAGCGCATCCAGCAGTTCGTTGGAGAGCACCATGCCCACTACGGGCCCGGCGAGTGTTTGCGCTGTGACCACGGGGTGAGCGGCAACCGCGTCGAGCGCCTCCTGCTGCGCTGCATTTGGCCCGGAACCGCGCTCGATCATCCGGTAGCGCGTGCGCTCCCAACACCGCGGCGCGGCCTGGCGCAAACCGTTCAGAACATCCCACGCCAGAATGCCGCGTCCTGCCCCCATCTCTACCACGTCAAAGTGCTCCGGCTCGCCAAGATCTCGCCAGACCTGTGCGACGTGCCGCGCGAGGTACGCACCAAAGACCGCATGCAGTTGCGGCGCCGTGTAGTAGTCGTGTGGCGGGCCGATTTGCAACGCGACTTCTGGATTCCGGCTTTCACCGGAATGACGGGCTGTGGAGTCGCTATTCTCATCCCTAAGGCGAGGAGCAGTGTAATATCCTGCACCCGGCGCGTAGAGCGCGATCTCCATATACTCGGCAAAGGTAATTCGGCCCTTCTCCGCGATAGCCGCGTGGATCAGCTCAACCACCGTTGTTGCACTCATGGGCGTGCTTCATCCTCCGTCCAACGAGCCACGCTCAGTGTAAACGGAAGCATGCCTGCCGTACTCCGGTTTTGCACGGCAGGGCAAGAACCTAACCTTTGCCAAGGCCACCGTTCGGAGAAGATATGGGGTTTGACCGTAGCTGCAATGTGAGAGTGGGCAGTCCGAGACTGGTCCCGCATTGGGTGGGAGGAAGGGGTTAGGGCATGAAGAGCGGCACTATCCGTTCAAACACACCCAGGGCAGCGAGCATGACAATCACCGCCACGATGAACCCGATTACCCACCGCGAAAGCGCGTTGTGCCGCTCAACCATGTCAGCGCGCCAGTGTGCCATGTCGGCGCGCAAGTTTGCCATTTCGGTTTGCATTCTTTCGGCCTGCAATTCTATAGCGTGTTGCACGCCCGTTAGGCCGGCTTCCAGGTCGGCTTTTGTGGCCTGTTGCACACGCTCCAAACCGGCTTCCAAGTCGGCTTTAGTGGCGCGTTCCAAGCGCTCTAGGCCGGTTTCCAGGTCGGCTTTCGTGGCGTACTCGCTCGCGCCGGGTGGTTGTTCTGCCGCTTCAACTGCCATGTGCGCCCTCCTGGGGGCGTGTGACGCTTGGCTCTCTAGCTCCTTCACCATAGATATTCTCAGGAATTGGCAGCGGTGTCAAAAGCCGTGCGATTTGGTATGACCGGTTATTCCAAACAATGGCAACCGTATGGAGGCAGAATTCTTGCGCCGTTCTTCTGTACAATAGAGGGCAAACCGGCAGCGGACAACCCGAAAAAGTGACCGAGGGAGGTTTGGGGCATGACGTTGCGGAGTCAAGAATTACGCGACCTCAACCGCCAGGGCGATGCCCTGCGCATGGGCATGGACTGGACGGTTGACGATCTGGGCAAGCCGCAGGTGCTCGTGGAGAGTGTGACCGGCTGCTCCCATCCTTCCAGCATACATCTCGGCGACCTGGTCGAGCAGGCCAAGTTCGGTGTGTACACGCGCGGCGGCAAGCCCGCCGAGTTCTACTGCACCGACATCTGCGACGGCGTGGCGCAGGCCCATGCCGGTATGCGCTTTAGTCTGCCCTCGCGGGACATCATCAGTTATATGACGGAGATCCACGCCCTGGCGCATCCCCACGACGCCATGGTCTGCATCTCCACCGCCGATAAGGCTGTGCCCGGCCATTTGATGGCGATGGCGCGCGTGAACCTCCCGGCCATCCACATTCCCGGCGGCACGCAGACCAACGGCCCCTGCAACATGTCGTCGGAGCTCATGTATCCGCTGGGCATTATGCGCGACAAAGGTCAAATAACTGAGGAAGAGCTCATTGCCAAGCAGAAGCACGCCTGTCCTACGCCCGGCGCCTGCCAGTTCATGGGCACCGCCAGCAGCAACCAAGTCATTTCGGAGGCATTGGGGCTGGCGCTCCCCGGCAGCGCCCTGATACCCGCGGCCCTGCGCGAACTCACCCGCATGGCCAGGGATGCCGGTGAACAAGTGATGACATTGCTGGAACGAAATATCCGTCCCCGCGACATCCTGACGCCGGAAGCCTTCCACAACGCCCTCGTGCTCCACGCTGCCGTTGGGGGCTCCACCAATCTCCTGCTCCACGTACCTGCCATCGCCCAAGAGGTGGGCATTGAAATCAACCCGCAGCAATTCGACGAAATCGGCCGTAAGGTCCCGGTGCTGACGGACGTGAAGACCTACGGCACGCATCCGGTGGAGTACATCTGGTACTGCGGCGGCGTGCCGGCCTTGATGAACGAAGTAAAGGACTTCCTCCATCTTGATTGCCTCACGGTGACCGGCAAGACCATCGGCGAGAACTTGGAAGACTTGGAGCAGTCCGGTTGGTTTGACGAGATCGCGGGCTACTTGGACAACCACGGTCTCCGCAAAGAGGAAGTGCTCCATCCCATCGAGCAACCCTACAAGACCGGCGGCACGATTGCCGTGCTCACCGGCAACCTGGCGCCGGAAGGGGCGGTGATGAAGCACGTGGCCGCCGACCCGCGCACCCACCAGATGGTTGGGCGTGCGGTGCCCTACGACTGTGAGGAAGACGCCATCGCCGGTGTGAAGAACGATGAGATCAAGCCGGGCGACGCCATGATCATTCGCTATGAAGGGCTCCGCTCAACCGGCATGCCGGAGATGTATTTCTGCACCACCGTCATCTCGGCGCGGCCTGATCTGGAAGCGAGCACCGCCATCATCACCGACGGGCGCTACTCCGGCGCGGCAAAGGGTCCCAACATCGGCCACGTGATGCCCGAAGCGGCGCTGGGCGGCCCGCTTGCCTTGGTGGAAAGGGACGATCTCATCGAGATCGACGTGCCTGCCCGCTCCCTGAATATCGTGGGCGTGCGCGGCGAACGCAAGCCTCCGGCGGAGATCGAGCGCATTCTGGCCGAACGCCGCACGCACTGGCAGCCACCTGCGCCGCGACACGCGGCCGGCGTGCTTTCTCTCTATGCCCGCGAGGCCGCGGATTCTGCCGCAAACACGGCGTCTACAAACGGTCCCCCGGCAGACGTCACGGTGCGCCCACAGACCGGGTCAACGCCGCGTCCATGAGCGCACGGGCTCCTTACCCGCTCTATGCAGTGCTCACGCTGGCGCTGCATGCCCAGGGCTTGGGCAGGTCGCCGGGTGAAGTCACGCGCCCGGGAATCGAGGATGTCTACGCGGCAATTGAGCGTGTGGGCTGGGTGCAGATTGACACCCTTCAAGTCGTCAATAGGGCGCAATACCTCACCCTCTGGAGCAGGCTGGGCGCCTACGACACCTCTCTGCTCGACAAGCTACTTTTCGATGACGGCAACACGTCGCCCGACAACAACCGCTGCCTGTTCGAGTACTGGGCACATGCCGCCTGTATTATCCCACTGTCCCTCTACCCCAATTTCATGCCGCGCATGCGGGGACATAGGCACGGCGCAAACAAGTGGGTCAGCAACTGGCTCGCACAGCCAGAGCACCAGCAATTAATCGCGCGGCTGAGCGCGGCGGTCCGGGAACGGGGCGGCTCCCGCCCGGCAGACTTCCGCACCAAAAAGCGCGCGCCGGGGTCATGGTGGAACTGGGATGAAGCCAAGATTGCCCTGGAGCACCTCTACAACATTGGCGAACTCGCAATTGCCAACCGCGAAAACTTCCAGCGCATCTACGATGTGCGCGACCGCGTGCTACCGTCCTGGGTCAATAGGGAGGAGCCAACGGAGGAAGAAGCGCTGAAATACTTGCTGGAGGTTTCCCTGCGGGCATTCGGGGTGTGCGCGCCAAATCAGGTTGGCGACTACCTCCACCTAAGATCCACCCAGGTAAAGTCGTTGGTGGCGGGGCTGATCGCTGACGGCACGTTCGTCACAATTGAAGCCCAACTCGCAGATGGCAAAGCGCACGAACTCCTGGCGCACCGTGACCACCTGGCGTTGCTCGAAGCTGCGGCAGACGGCGCCCTCCGCGTCCGTCGGACGACGTTTCTCAATCCGTTCGACAGTCTTTTTTGGGCCAGGGGACGCGACCGTGCCATGTGGAACTTCCATCAGAAGCTGGAATGCTACGTGCCTGCGCCGGAGCGAAAGTGGGGGTACTTCTGCCTGCCAATCTTGGATAAGAGGCGACTGGTCGGCCGCTTCGATCCAAAGCTGGAACGGAAAACTGGCTTGCTCCGACTGAAGGCGCTTTATCTGGAGCCGGGCATCAAGCCCAGCGACCGGCTTGCGGCCTCCGTTGCCCGCGCCATGCGCGACTTCATGCGGTTCCATGACGCAACCGACCTGGTGATCGAACGGAGCGATCCCGCAGAATTCGGCGCGAAGCTCATGGCGGCAATGTAAGCCAACGAGACTCCATACCGAACTCAAGCGTCCAAACGCCACGGGGCACTTCTCAAAGATCAGGAGAAATTCCGATGCAGACAGTAACGATCAAGAGTCTCGAACGGCTCCAGCACGTCGTTGTCACCGACACGCACGCCCTGGTCGCAGACGAGCCCCCGCCGGAGGGAGAGAATCTCGGACCCAATCCGTATGAACTGCTGCTGGCCGCGCTCGGCACCTGAACGGCCATGACGCTGCGGCTGTATGCCGACAGAAAAAAGTGGGACCTCCAAGCGGTGCGGGTAGAACTCAGCCACGAGCGCGTGCACGCCCGCGACTGCGCCGAGTGCGAACAAGAGAGTGGTTCCAGAATCGACCTCATCCGGCGTTACATTGTCGTCACCGGGACGCTCGATGAAGCACAAGCTGAGCGGCTCCTGCAGATTGCCCAACGCTGCCCCGTGCACCGCACGCTTGAGGGCGGCCCGACCATAGTGACTGAACTTGACGTGGGCTAGTGGTACAACATGACTGTATTGACCGGTAGCGTAGGTTTGTAACCTGCGCTGTATCCCTGCGCTACTGCCGACACCTACCCGTCATTGCAGTGTTGTTAGGCTGCTAGGCCTTAGGCTGGCTTAGCGCGCGGCTGCCCGTGGTCTGCGCGGCGTCTCTCGGACGCTAGGCAACTGTGCGCAAGAGATCCAGTGCGGTTTCTTCAATGCTCACGCCGGCGGCAGCGGTGAATCGGCTCCAGCGCCCCACGTTGACCTCGTAGCCACCCTCCGTGTAGGCGATGGGTGTGGGGAAGTAACCCTGGTAGCAGTTGGCGTAGCCGACGACATACGTGTGGGCAACCGGCGACTGTTTCTTTATGTCAAGTCCTATCTGGCAGAATAACTCGCCCGGCACGCCCACCCAGGCGCTATCGCCAATGGCGAGTACCTGAATCTCGCCCTCTTCCCGCCGCGCGTCGTTGCGGGTGAGCATGTAGTTCTCCAATGCGTCACGGTGCCGGTTGGCTTCGGCGCGCACCGCCGCGGCGGAGGCGCCGCCGCGCTTCAGGCTCTCGATCTTCTCCGTGGCCGCGGCGTAGGCGCGCGTCGCCGCATCTCTCGGCATCAAGTCCGTGCGGTAGTCCCAGTTCACGTGCTTCGTTGCCACGCGCACGCGGCAGTCAGTCGCCGGGACCTCATCAGGCAGCAGCGAGGCCGCCGCGCGCAGCACCTCACCGCCCAGTTGCAGACCCACTTCCCGCGCGTCGCGCACATTGCGCCGCACCACTGGCGGATTGACGTCACCGCACGCGCCTTGCGTGAACAGCGCCGTCACGCCAGAACCCAGCGCGTCCTCCACGGCGGTCATGCCGAGACCGGTGAAGTCCGCCGACACGAGCGGCTGGCTCATGGCACAAATGGGATGGGCCGTGAAATTGCTCAGCACGGCCAGCGGCGACCCGTCGGGGCGCTGCGCCAAGAGCACGCCCACCTCGGGATCGACCGGCCCACGCCGCACTTCCACGCCGGGCGCAGTGCGGTCCCAGTTGCGGTACACCTTGCCGTCGCTGCGAAATACCCGGCGGTTCTCGGAAATCCCATGTATCTCACCCGACGTCACTTTGATCGTCGCCGGCTGCCGCTGCTGCCAGGCGGCAATGGCCGCGCCGGCCAAGCTGCCGATGAGTTCCTGCACCCACGGCCATTCGAGTTCGAGGGTGGAGAGATCGATGGAAGCATGGCTGCTGTGGGTGTGGCTCGCACTGAGCATCACGTGCTCACCTGGAATAGACGTATGGACTGCCACCTGCTCCCGCACCGAGGCGGCGAATGGCGCCGGGGGGAAACCAATCATGTCGCAGGCGATAAGCGCCGCCGCCCGTTCACCGTCGTCGATCACAAGCGCCTTGGCCCACAAGTCGTCATTGACGCCCAAGAACGGGTCCTGCCGGTCCCAGCCGTAACCCAGATACGGCATGCCCACGTCAGGCGTGATGCAAACGCGCGCTGTCCCCACGTGGAAGTACCTCTCACGGCTATTCATCGGCATACTCATCTCGCTTGTGCGCTCGTTCAGCCATTTCAGTGAATTCTCATTGTGCAGGATACACACGATTGACCATGCCTGTCGAAAGTCTAGTGTCGTATATGGGAGAAAGCGTCTAAACTCGGCAGGCAGCCCGGTCTTTGGCGACGTATGCTCCTGTTGCTCTCTTGTATAATCAGGGGAAACATACGCCACGCATATATGCAGAGTAGTTGGATGGAGGCACCCATGCGCGAAATCCCGCACCTCTTCGACGCGAACGTCTTTCTCGGACCGATCTTTCTCCGCCACGATGACACGCCTGACGACGTCCCGCGCTTGCTGGCCGCCATGGACGAGAACGGCATCAGCCGCGCGCTCGTCACCCACGGCCTCGCCAAGTGGCAGCATCCCGCCATTGGCAACCGGCGCGTGATTGAGGAAACCAAGGGCATAGACCGCCTCGTGCCGTGTTGGGTTGTCATGCCGTCCGTCACCGGGGAGCTGCCGCCGGAACGCGAACTCGTCGCCGAACTGCTGGAGTCCGGCGCGCGGGCGGCGCGTCTCTGCACCGGCATCAACCGGCTTACCTTGGAGCCGTTCGAAGTTGACACATTGCTGGAAGCCTTAGCCGAGCGTCGCGTGCCCCTCTTCCTGGATACGAACAACCGCCATTGGAGCGAGCCCCGACCATGGGCCTTCATCGAGTGGGCACTCCGCACGTATCCCACGCTGCCGCTCGTGCTGTTGCGCGAGCCGCCGGCGAACTACCGCACGCTCTTTACGCTCATGGACCGGCATTCCAATCTTTACATCGAAACCTGCTATTTCCAGGGTCACGATGCCATTGCCCTCTGTGCTGACCGCTGGGGTGCGAACCGCTTGGTATTCGGTTCCGGCCTGCCTGAGTGGGACCCGGGTATGGCCATCACCGGGCTAACATACGCCAGTTTCTCCGTAGAAGAGCGTGACATGGTAGCAAGCGGGAGCCTACAGCGCTTGCTTGATGGCTGTGTCGATTAAGTACTTTGCAATCAGCATCCGTTCATCCTTCGACAAGCTCAGGACGAACGGATGCATGAGAACCACCTGTAACGGGGCATCAAATCCGAAACAAGACACCCTTGGGTACCTAACAACAGCGAGAAGGACGTAGTGACATGGCGCAGATAGCTTCAGCAGCCGGCAGTGACACCATGACCATCCGTGAGGCCGCCCTGCGCGGCGAACCGATTTCCGACACCTTCATCGTGAACAACCATTCCCACCTCGGCCTCTACTACGGCTTTGCTCAACCCGCGCCGGATGCCGATTCACTTGTGCGGACGATGGACCGCGTCG
This sequence comes from Chloroflexota bacterium, assembly GCA_012270555.1. Lineage (GTDB taxonomy): Bacteria > Chloroflexota > UBA11872 > VXOZ01 > VXOZ01 > VXOZ01. Next base: position 4,868 of record JAAXIC010000017.1, on the reverse strand, counting down.
GCATTGATCAGTCGTGCGTTTTCTCCAGCTTGGCGATTACGGCTGACATGCGCAGCGGCAACGACATGAGCCTGGAAGCGGCCCGCCAGCACCCCGGCCGCATCTTGGCGTACGCGGTGCCGGACCCCAACCTCGAGCGACAAGTCCGTGACGAGATGCAGCGCTGCATCGACGCCGGCGTGCGCGGCATCAAGTTTCACACGAGCTTGCATGATTATCCATTCGGCGGGCCGGGGTATGTCCCCGCTTTTGAGTTGGCGGACAAGCACCGGTTGCCGCTTATCAGCCACGGCGTGGACTCCCCGGACGTGTTGCGCCGCACCGCCCGGTCATATCCCAACGCCCATTTCATCGTGGCCCACGCCGGAGCGGGCCGCAGGCACCCGGAGCTGGACCGGAATTACGATGTCGCCCTTGAGGAACCGAACGTATATTTGGACACCGCCGGTTCTGTTGCGCCATTCGGCATATTCGCGCAGTTGGTGAAACACGTGGGCGCCGGACGCATCCTCTACGGTGACGACTTTCCCTGGATGTGTCCGACCCATCAGATCGGACGCATCCTCTTGGCACCCATCACCGACGACGAAAAGAAGCAGATTCTCGGCGGGACGATGCGGCGGCTGCTCAGCACGCGGCGATGAAAGCCGGTATGTGTTTGGATTTCCGGCGCGAGCAAGCGAGAACATCGCCGTTGCGGTCGCAAGTAGCGCGGGGGCTTGTCCCCGCTTGGCACAAGATGCGCGCCGCAAGACTAAGATGGATTCCGGCTTCCGCCGGAATGACGGTATGTTTGTTGTTATTGGATGAAGAGACCCTCTAGCGTTCAATCACTGCGGGGTCGGGCCTAGAGGGCCGCATTAAATTGGGAAAGCGACATCCATGAAATACCTGATGCTCTCAAAGCCTTTGGAGCACCTCACCTACCCCGAACTTGCCGATACCGTTGCCGAACTTGGCATGGACGGTGTAGACCTCACTGTGCGCTCCCCCGGTCACGTTTTGCCCGAACGGGTGAAGACCGATCTGCCAAAGGCCGTGCGGGCTGTCCGTGAACGGGGCTTGGAAGTTGGCTGGCTTACCACGGCAATCGACAGCGCGGACTCGCCTCAGGCGGAAGACATTCTCGCCACGGCTGCCGGTCTGGGCATCAAGCAGTTCAAGCTGGGCTACTATCGCTACGCCGGTTTCGGCGAGATGCGCCGGCAGATCGCGGAGGTGCGTGAGCAGTTGGGCGGCATCGAATCACTGTGTCGGAAGTATGGCATGCAGGCCGGCGTACACGCCCACGACGGGCCCACCCTTTCCGCCACCACCCACGTGGTCTCGCTCTTGCTGGAAGGATTCGACCCCGCTGCACTCTGCTACTATCCCGATCTTGGGCACATGGGCATCGAGGGTAGCTTTGGCGGCTGGATTCACGGCCTGGACCTCCTCTCCAATCGCATTAACATGCTTGCTCTGGAGAACCTCGCCCAGTTTCAAGAAGTAGACCCTGAGACGGGAGCAACGCACTGGCGACCTAAAGTTGTGCCGTTCGACCAAGGCTTCATCCCCTTCCCTGAAGCCTTCCAATATTTGAAGCAGATCGGCTACGCCGGCTACGCGTCGTTTCAAGCAGAATACCGCGGACCCAACAGCTTTCGAGACTTGGACCAGGCCGAGTTACTCGCCCAAGTGAAGCGGGACTTACAGTACACGAAGCGTCTCGCGGACGAAGTTGGCCTGTAGGCACACCAGGTTCAGCCGATTCCTAACCGGAGTTCTTTCGCCATCTCTTCGCCGCCGCAATGCTACAATGTGCAGGCAAGTGTTCCTCGATACTGTTGCAGTTTGAAGAGCACCGCGCGATGATTTCGAGACCTCGATTTCACAACCACCCGTGAAAATAGCAGGGAGCGGAACCGCATGGATCGCCCGAACATCATTCTCATAACGACCGACGAACAGCGCTGGGATACGCTGGGCTGTTACGGCAATCAGAAGGTCAAGACGCCGACGTTGGACGCCCTGGCGGAGAAGGGCACGCTCTTTGCCAAGGCCTATAATCAGAACCCCGTCTGCATTCCGGCTCGCGCCTGCCTCCAGACCGGGCGCTACACGCGTCAACACGGCGTAAGCTACATGGAAGCCGCCGTCGACAGCACCCCTGGTCTACCCCCGTGGGAAAAGACCTTCATGGAGCACCTGCAGGACGCGGGCTACGTGACCGCCGCCTTTGGTAAAATCCACATGATGCCGCCGAAAGGCTACCACGAGACCCAGCTCACCGGCGGCAAGGGATCCCGCTGGACGCAGTCATATGGCTCGCCGCTGGGCCCCGGTCCTTTAGGTCCGGTATACGCGCGCTGGCTGGACTCCGTGCATCCCGGCGGTTACGAACTCATCTACGAGCAACGCCGCGAACCGGAATACCGCAAATACATGACCGCCATTTCGAACGTCCTTCCGATAGAGGAGTATATCGATACCTGGATTACGGAGAATACGCGCGAGTTTGTCTCCCGCGGCCACGACCGTCCCTTCTTCGCCTGGTGCGGTATCTGCGGGCCCCATGGGCCATTCGACCCGCCGCGGCCGTATGACAGCATGTACCCGTCGGATTACGTGGACGTCTCGCCGACGTATCTCGCAGACGACAGCGACAAGCCGAAGCACCTGCAGAATGGCGGCGGACGCTTCGCGAAACTACCCGACGATAGCCTCATTCGCCGGGTAACGGCATTCTACTGGGGTCTGTGCACGTACATCGACGACATGATGGAACGCCTTTTCCAGACGCTGGAAGAGTGCGGCAAGGCAGATAATACGCTCATCATCTTCACCAGCGACCACGGCGACCACATGGGCGATTGGTCGCGGGGTGGCAAGGGCACGTTCTGGGAAGGCTCCGCCCGAGTGCCATTCATCGTGGTGCCGCCAAGCGACATGCCCCACGTGCCCCATGTGGACGGCGTGATCGGCACCTTCCAGGTCGCGCCGACCATCCTTGAATACGCCGGTGTGGAAATACCGCCGGAGATGCAAGCAACCAGCTTGAAGCCCGTGGTAGAGGGCGCGGAAGATGCGCCGGGGTTCGCGCTCTGTGAATTCGAGGACAACAACCAGGTGCGGCGCGGCAAGTCCATCACCACGAACCGCTACAAGTACGCCTTCTGGAACACCGAGGACGGGCAGGAACTCTACGATATGCAGGAGGACCCGCTGGAAATGCGCAATCTCGCCCGCGATCCAGGGTCGCGCGAACTCTTGCAGCAGCACGAGGACATGCTGCTGCAACATCTGCTCGACAGCGAGAAACCCGTTCGCCGGTGGTAATAAGGGTTAGGGAGCACGACCGAATTCACGCCTTCAACTCGTGCCGATGCCCCTGCTATTCTTACGGCATCGGTAGGAAGGGAGAGAAAAAGAAGAGAGGTGCACCGTGGTGCACCTCTCTTCTTTATTAGGCTCTCCGCGAGAAGCAAAGCCCTTGCGGATAGAAGAACCTGTTTTTCTATTCTTCGGCTGCGAGAGCAGCGGCAATCTTCTCAGCGGCGTCAGCGGTCACCCACTCGCGCCACGAATCATTATTCTTCAGCCAATGAATGGCAACATCGGCATACTCAGCGCCAGTCTCCGAGAAGTAGGTTTCGGCCTGGCGTTGATTGCTGAAATTCCAGTCCCAATTGCCGAGCAATTCAACAATGTCGGGAGCGGCATCCTTAAGTTCAGTGTTAACCGCGATCACGACTTCAGCCAATGGATAGGCGCAGGCATTACCGTTCGCCCAGCATTCCTCGTTGTTTTCCGGCTCTTCGAGGATGTAAAAGCCGCCGAGTTCGGTCTCCATCTCAAAGGAGAACGTCGTCGGACCCCAGTAGTAGAAGAGCACCGGCTCTTCCTTCAGGAATGCCGCGCGAATCTCACTCTGCAAAGCCGCATCTGAACCAGGATTGACCAACTCGACCACGTCGCTCAAGCCATAGGCTACGACCTGGTTGGCATTCACTTGCTCGCACGCCCAACCGGGAATGCACGAAAGCAGACGTGCTTTGCCATTCGAGTCCGGCGTTACGAACAATTCCATGTGGTCCTTGAGGTCTTCCACGGTCCGCAGGTTGGGATTTGCGTCCGCAACGTACTGGGGAATGATGAAAGCGGACTGCCAGTTGTCCTCGAGGCTCTTGCCCACAACTTCAACTGAACCTTCTTCCAAGGCCAACAGGAATGGCTCTTCCTGGTTAGGCAACCAGATTTCCATGGTGACGTTTACGTCACCGGCGCGGAGGGCCACCAGCATCGGCACGGTATCGCCGAAGACCGCGTCGGTCTCGTAGCCATACCCGTTCTCGATGATGTAGCGCGCTACCGCGTTCTGGATTTGCGCACTATCCCAACTGAGGTCGGAAAAGACGATGGTTGGCTTATCCATCATCTCCGCGTCGGCCTGCTCCTCCATCTGCGCTTCACCGTCGGCAGGCGCAACTTCCGCTGTGGCGCACGCAGTCAACGTCAACATCAGGGCGAACATGAGCGCCAGCATGCCGCCGAGTGTTTTCCAAGTTTTCGTCTTCATGACTTTGGGATCCTCCCCCGTAGTTCTGCTTAACACCTTGGCATTATAATGCCGTAAGTCCCTCACCACTATCAACTAATCGCCACCTCCGAAATATCTTACATGCGTAACGCTTCTTGCCGGCTCTTGGCCCACGCCTGGGTGATGCGGTCGATGATGATCGCCAAGAAGACGATCCCCAGACCGCCCAGCAGGGCCTCTCCCGGACGCGCTCGCGAGAGCGCCCGCTGCACCTCTTCGCCGAGTCCGCCGGCGCCGACGAGCGAAGCAATGACCATCATCGCCAGCGCCATCATCGTCGTCTGATTGA
>JAAXIC010000012.1 GCA_012270555.1 Chloroflexota bacterium | reverse complement strand
TGCGGCAGCGGCAAGAAGTTCAAGCGCTGCCACGGGCGGTGAGAACGACCAGGAATCCGCTCGGGAAGTACCCTTGCCTATGAGGCTGAGAGGCGCGGAATCCCCTCTCCCTCGAGGGAGAGGGCCAGGGTGAGGGTGAGTCTTTCTTCAGCGAATACTCAGTCACATTTACTTGGTCGAGCATCGCTGAGGTCGCAACAGCAAACACGGAGCTGAGTTCGTGGTTTTCGACGCGCATTGCTACCTGGGGCGGAATCCCATCTGGGAAGCCCAGGGCATGCCCGCCACGATGCAGGGCGAGGATATGATCGCCTACATGGATCGCGGCGGCGTGGAGCGCGCCCTGTGCGCGCCGCCCGGTGTGGGCGCTGCTGATCACTTTGCCGCCGACCACGAGCGCATCGCCCAAGCCATTGCCGACTACCCGGACCGCATCTACGGTTTCGTGCGCGTCAAGCCCACCCGCGGCCAAACGGCCATCGATGAGATGTATTACTGGCTGCGGGAGCTCGGCTTTCACGCCGTGAAGTTCAACACCATCGACGCCTCCCCCTACGGCGCAGGCTTCTATTCCCTCGCCGACCGCGCGCTCATGGGGCCGGTCCTGGAAGCCATCGCGGCATTGCAGGTGCCGGTCATGATTCATACCGGCGAGGAGCACGGCCACACCTGCACGCCAGCCCTCGTCGCCAATCTCGCTCTCGACTTTCCGCAGATCACCTTCATCATCGCCCATGCCGGCGTGCCGGGCTTTCTTGACGAAGTCGTGCCGTTCATGCAGCGCGCGGAGAACACCCTCGTTGACCTGGCCGGCGTCCTCCGGCCCATCTATGTGCAGAACCTTGTGAATGGCGTCGGCGCCGCGCGCGTCCTCAACGCCACCAACGCCCCGCACATGCCCATCGAATTCGGCCCGCAACTCATCGAACGCCACTGCCGCCAGCTTACTGCCGCGCAGAAAGAAGCCATCCTCGGCGGGAACACCATGCGACTGTTGCAGTTAAGCGCATGACAGAATCCACCTACGACGCCATCATCATCGGCGCGGGCCATAACGGACTCGTCACGGCCGGCTATTTGGCGCGGGCCGGCTGGAAGGTACTCGTACTGGAGCGGCGGCACATTGTCGGCGGGGCGTGCGTGACCGAAGAGATCTTTCCCGGCTACCGCGTCTCCACGTGCTCGTACCTGGTGAGTCTGCTCCAAGAGAAAGTGGTGCGGGAGCTTGAACTGCCGCGCTACGGCTACAAGGTATTTCCTAAAAATCCCGCGTACTTTGCGCCGTATCCCGATGGCCGCCACCTCTTCATGTATCAGGACATGGCGCGCACCTGTCAGGAGATCGCGAAGTTCTCGGCGGCAGACGCGGCGCGTTACCCGGACTATGAAGAGTACATCGAGCGCATTGCCCGTCTCATCGAGCCGCTCTTTCTGCAACCACCGCCGCAGTTTCCTCCCCAGCGGCTCAGTGATTGGCTGGATCCCCTGCGCGCGGGGCGCACGCTTTTAGGTCTCTCCAATACACAATTATCCGACGCCATCAGGCTCATGACCCGCAGCGTACAGGCGATACTGGACGAGTGGTTCGAATCGGATGCCTTGAAAGTCGCCCTAGCCACGGACGGCGTCATCGGCACGAACGGCGGCCCGCGCACACCCGGCACCGCCTACGTGCTGCTCCATCACGTCATGGGTGGTGTCGGCGGCGTGCGGGGACTGTGGGGTTTCGTGGAAGGCGGCATGGGCGCGATCACCCAGGCGCTGGCGGCCTCCGCCCAAGCCCACGGCACGCAAATCCGGACGAATGCGCCGGTCGCCAAGGTGCTTACACGAGATGACACCGCTACCGGTGTCGTGCTGGAAGACGGCACAGAGTTTCGGGCCAACGTCGTGATCTCCAATGCCGACCCCAAGCGCACGTTCCTGCACCTTGTGGAGCGCGGCGCGCTGCCGGATGAATTCGTGGCGCAAATCGAGTCCTACCAGTGCGAGGGGACATCGTTCAAGATCAATCTCGCCTTGGGCGAGTTGCCGGACTACAGCGCCTTCCCCGGCACGGCCCTCGGACCGCAACACCGCGGCACCACACACATTTGTCCCAGCATGGACTACCTGGAGCGCGCCTGGGACGATGCGAAGTACGGCAAGCCTTCCGAACATCCCTTGCTGGAAATCACCATCCCCACCGCCTACGACCCTACGCTTGCCCCTGACGGCAAGCACATAATGGGCATCTTCGTGCAGTACGCGCCGTACAGTCTGCGGGACACCACCTGGCCTGAGGAAAAAGAAGGCTTCGTGCAGCGGGTCATAGACACACTTTCTGCCTACGCGCCCAATCTGCCCCGATCCATCGAGCACGTGCACGCTCTCTCGCCGCTCGACCTCGAGCAGGAGTATGGACTGACCGGCGGCAACATCTTCCACGGCGCATTGAGCCTCGATCAACTCTTCTTCATGCGCCCCGCGCTGGGCTGGGCGCGCTATGCCACGCCCATCCGCAATCTCTATCTCTGCGGCTCCGGCGCCCATCCCGGCGGCGGCGTTACAGGTGCACCCGGCCACAACGCGGCGATGGAGATACTACAAAAGCGGTGAAGGTAAGAGCCACCACTTGCGCTTATGCAACAGTGAGATAGGGAGAAAGAGTCGCGCGTATTGTCTTCCGAACGGAGCACAGCGGAGTGTCGCTAGGAGCGCGGAATCTGGGGTACTGGGGCTACAGACTGCGTAGTGCATGGCACTAGATTCCGCGAACGCTGTTCGACGCTGCGCTCGGAATGACGTGGACAATTGCCATTGACTGTCAGAGAAGAGACCTGTCAGCAAATTGACCAAGATTCCCAGGATCAATGGAGACTGGACGGAGGGACACATTGGCGCATCTCTAGCGACGTATTCAGAAACGCGCGCAAGTTGCTTACGCAAGCGTTAACTGATAGCATGGAAATAGTGTACCTTGGCGCAATATGCGCTGCGGACAGTTCTCTAGTGTTCAGAGAGGATAGTCACTATGGCCATAAGCGGTAACGCCTTGCATGACTTCGTCCACGGGACGCCGACTTCGTCCGCAGGACGCGAGCAACGCAACTATGGCAAATTGCCGGAGATATTACCGCTACCTGACCTGATAGAACTCCAAATGCGGTCCTTCCGCTGGTTCCAGACCGACGGGCTGCGCGAAGTCTTTGCCGAGATTTCGCCCATCGAGGACTTCACCGGCAAGAACTTCGAGCTGAGTTTCGAAGTGCCGGATACGCCGTTCGACAGGCCGCCTTACGATGAAAACGAATGCCGCAAACGTGACCTTACGTACCAATCGCCGCTTCGGGTGAGGGCGAAGCTGCTCATTAAACAGACTGGTGAAATCAAGGAAATGACCGTGTTCATGGGCGATTTTCCGCTTATGAGCAGTTCCGGCACGTTCATCTATAACGGCACTGAGCGCGTCGTCGTCAGCCAGTTGGTGCGCTCGCCCGGCGTCTACTATACCCGGCGGGAAGACCCGTCTGGCAGCCGCTTTCTCTACAGCGCCAAGCTCATTCCCAACCGCGGAGCGTGGCTGGAGTTCGAGACCAGCGCCAAGGACATTCTTACTGTTAAGGTGGACAAACGCCGCACCATTCCGGTCACGGCCCTTCTGAGGGCCGTAGGCTACGGTACGGATTCCGAAGTGTACGACCTTTTCCATGAAGTAGATACCAACGCCGATCACCCGTATATCGCCACTACCATCGGCGGCCAAGACGGCGCGCAGCGGCGCGACCCGTCGAATTCGCATGAGAGCGGCCTGCGCGAGGTCTACAAGCGCATCCGGCCCGGCGATCCGGTCACTCTGGATAACGCCAAGAATCTCATCGACTCTACGTTCTTTAATGGTCGGCGCTACGACCTGGGGCGCGTGGGACGCTACAAGCTCAACAAGCGCCTCGCCATGCCCACCCCGCCGGAAGTGCGCACACTGACGCCGGAAGACCTCGTCTACATCGTACGCCGGCTCATCGAACTGAATAATTCGCAGAATCCGCCGGACGACATCGACCACTTGGGCAACCGGCGGGTACGCGCCGTTGGTGAACTCTTGCAGAACCAATTCCGCATCGGCCTGCTGCGCATGGAGCGTGTCATCAAAGAGCGCATGACGTTGCAGGATCCGGCCACGGTGACGCCGGCGGCCCTTATCAACACCCGGCCGGTAGTTGCCGCCGTGCGCGAGTTCTTTGGCGGCAGCCAGCTCTCGCAATTCATGGACCAGACCAATCCGCTGTCCGAGTTGGGCCACAAGCGCCGCCTCTCGGCCATGGGACCGGGCGGCCTCTCCCGCGACCGCGCGGGCTTTGACGTGCGCGACGTGCACTACTCGCACTACGGCAGAATCTGCCCTATCGAGACGCCGGAAGGCCCGAACATTGGATTGATCGGCAGCCTTGCCAGCTACGGACGGGTCAATGAGTACGGCTTCATCGAGACGCCGTACCGCCGCGTGCTCAAATCCCTCACGTTCGAGGGTGATGGCGCCAAACTTATCGGCCACACCGTGTCCGCGGACGTTACCAAAGGGAAGAAAGTAGTCATTGCGTCCGGCGCTGTGATTTCAGAAACGGAGATTGCGGCGCTCAAGAAGGCGAAACTGCAGGGCATGGAAATCCCCGTGCGTCCCTTTGCCAGCATGGACGCCGACGGCGTCACCTACCTCTCGGCAGACGAGGAGGACATGTACATCGTCTCCCAGGCCAATGCCCGGGTGAACGACGTTGGCGAGTTCCTCGAGGATCGGGTAGCTTGCCGCGCGGGCGGTCAGTTCCTCCAAGAGGTCCCCGATGGCATCGACATCATGGACGTCTCGCCCAAGCAGATCGTGAGCGTGCCCACGTCGCTCATTCCGTTCCTGGAGCACGATGATGCAAACCGGGCGTTGATGGGCGCCAACATGCAGCGGCAAGCCGTGCCGCTCCTTACGCCGGAAGCGCCGCTGGTAGCCACCGGCATGGAGTGGAAAGCGGCGGAAGATTCCGGCCAGGTGCTGTGCGCCGACGTTGACGGCATTGTCAGCGGCGCCACGGCCCGCGAAATCCGCCTCTTGGGTGATGACGGCAACGAGCACGTTTACCCGCTTAAGAAGTTCGAGCGCACAAATGCGGCCACGTGCTTCAATCAGCGCGCCATCGTGCGCAAAGGCGAGCGCGTGGGGGCCGGTCAACCGCTGGCGGATAGCTCCTCGACGGACAACGGGCAACTTGCCCTTGGACAGAACGTCCTGTGCGCTTTCATGTTCTGGGAAGGTGGCAACTATGAGGACGCCATCATCATCAGCGACCGCGTCGTGCAGGACGATCTCTTCACATCCGTCCACGTGGAGAAGTACGAGTGCGAGGCTCGCGACACCAAGCTCGGGCCCGAAGAAATCACGCGCGACATTCCTAACGTTGCCGAAGAGGCCCTGCGCAACCTGGACGAGAACGGTGTTATCTACGTCGGCGCGGAAGTTCATCCCGATGACATCCTGGTAGGAAAGGTCACGCCCAAGGGCGAAACGGACCTAACCGGCGAAGACCGGCTCTTGCGCGCCATCTTTGGCAAAGACGCCCGTGATGTCAAAGACACGTCGAAGCGCATGCCGGCCGGCGAGCACGGCAAAGTCGTGGACGTGCACACGTTCAACAAGGACCTGGGCGACGAGTTGTCCAACGGCGTCAATGAGATGGTCCGGGTCTCCGTAGCTTCGAAGCGCAAGCTCATGGCCGGGGACAAGATGGCCGGACGCCACGGCAACAAAGGCGTGGTTGCGCGCATCATGCCCGTTGAGGACATGCCGCATCTCGCCGACGGCACGCCGGTAGACATCGTACTGAGCCCGCTCGGCGCGCCTTCGCGCATGAACCTCGGTCAGATTCTGGAAGCGCACCTGGGCTGGGCGGCCCACGAACTCGGCTACCAAGCAGTCGTGCCGGTCTTCGACAGCGCGCTAGAGAGCGAAATCGAGGACGAGTTAGAATCAGCGGAACTGCCCAGCAGCGGCAAGGCAACGCTTTACGACGGCCGGTCGGGCGAAGCGTTCGACCAAGAAGTGACCGTCGGTTGGGTGTATATGCTGAAGCTTGCCCACCTGGTTGAAAACAAGGTGCACGCGCGCTCCACCGGCCCCTACTCGCTCATTACGCAGCAGCCCCTGGGCGGCAAGGCCCAGTTTGGCGGCCAGCGCTTTGGCGAAATGGAGGTCTGGGCCTTGGAAGCCTACGGCGCCGCGTACACATTGCAAGAGATGCTCACGGTCAAGTCCGACGACGTGCACGGCCGTGTTAAGACCTACGAAGCAATCGTCAAAGGGGAAGAAGTCCTCCAGCCGGGCATACCTGAGTCCTTTAAGGTGCTCGTCAAAGAGCTCCAGAGTCTCGCCCTGGCGGTAGAAGTTCTCAATGAGAACGAGGAGGAGATCCGCTTCCCCGAAGAAGGCGAAACGGAAGGCCTGCCCGACCTTGGCGGCATCAACCTGCAGGGTCGCGAGCATCACGAGTAGCACAGGTTTGAAACCTGTGTCTGCCAAACGGCATTCAGCCGCTGCGTCTGCGACGAAGTCAGGCGTCTGCGACGAAGTCAGCCAGCGGAGCTTTTTCCCAGCACAGTAGCGCAGGCTTGAAACCTGCGACCACAGGAGGCGTATCGTCCTATGCTCGACGTTAACGAGTTCAACGCCCTGAGAATCGGTCTCGCGTCGCCGGAGCAGATCCTGAGTTGGTCCTACGGCGAGGTAACCAAGCCGGAAACCATCAACTACCGTACGCTCAAGCCGGAGCGCGACGGTCTCTTCTGCGAGCGCATTTTCGGGCCGACGAAAGACTACGAATGCTACTGCGGCAAGTATAAGCGCTACCGCTACAAGGGCATCATTTGCGACAAGTGCGGCGTGGAAGTCGCCCGCTCCCGCGTGCGGCGCGAGCGCATGGGACACATCGAACTCGCGGCCGCGGTAAGCCATATCTGGTACTTCAAGGGCACGCCCAGCCGTCTGGGCCAGTTGCTGGATATTTCGCCGCGCAATCTCGAGCGTGTGCTCTACTTTGCCGCGTACATCATCAGCAAAGTAGAAGAGGAAGCCGTAACGGAATCACTCGCCAACCTCGACGAAGAGGAGAAAGACCGGCGCACGCAGCTTGAAGCGCGCACCCAAGAGCGCATCCAGGAGATCGAGGAAAAGCTTGTCACAGACCTGCAGGATCTCGATGACGCTATCGCCAAGGACGACGATCAATTGGAAGAATTGATCGAGCAGGCCACGGTGGCGGAAGAGCACCACGTTACGGAAATACGCGACCAGCTTGCCGAGTGGATTGGCGGTGCTGCCGAGTACGATCTCATCGTGCCTTGGCAGGAAGACGCTTTCATCGCGGAGGACGAAGTCGTTGAGAAGAATCATCTGAGCAGCTTCGAAAAAGCCAGCGACACATACATCAACGGCATCGCCGAGCGCGTTCAGGAGGAGCAAGAGCAGCTCAAGGCTGACCTGCCCGTAAGTCAAGAAGCTCTGCGCGAGCAGGCGGACAGCGAGATTGCCGCCGCGCAGGAGCAGATGGAAAAAGAGCTTGCGGCGCTGCCGGACTTCATGGCGCAGAAAGCCGAAGACCTCAAGCTCTTGCAGCCGCTGCTTATCCTCGATGAGAATCTCTACCAACGTCTCTGCCAAACGTGCGAAGGCATGTTCGAGGCGGCCATGGGCGCTGAGGGGCTGCTGGACGTCTTGCGCGGCACCGACCTCGACGCGCTTGCCACTCACCTGAAGGAAGAAGTGCGCTCGAACTCTAGCCAGAAGCGCAAGAAAGCTATCAAGCGCATGCGCATCGTGGAGTCGTTCCGCCGCTCCGGCAACCGCCCGGAATGGATGATCCTCTCCGTGCTGCCGGTGCTGCCGCCCGACTTGCGGCCTATGGTCCAACTGGACGGCGGGCGTTTTGCCACCAGCGATCTCAACGACCTCTACCGGCGCGTCATCAACCGCAACAACCGGTTGAAGAAACTGCTGGACCTCGGTGCGCCGGAAATTATCATCCGCAACGAGAAGCGCATGCTCCAGGAAGCGGTGGACGCGCTGGTTGACAACGGACGGCGCGGGCGCGCCGTGGCGGGCTCCACCGGCCATAAGCTGAAGAGTCTCTCCGACTTGCTGCGCGGCAAGCAAGGGCGCTTCCGCCAAAACCTGCTCGGTAAGCGCGTGGACTACTCCGGTCGCTCCGTCATCGTCGTCGGGCCTGACTTGAAGCTTCACCAGTGCGGTCTGCCCAAGCGCATGGCGCTGGAACTCTTCAAGCCCTTCGTCATGCGCACGTTAGTCGATAGCGGCCACGCCGCCACGGTGAAGATGGCGAAACGCATGGTCGAACGCGGCGCGTCCGAGGTGTGGGACGCCTTGGAGGAAGTGACCACGAACCATCCGGTGCTGCTCAACCGCGCGCCGACCCTACACCGCCTGGGCATCCAGGCCTTCGAGGTGGTGCTGGTGGAAGGCAACGCCGTACAGTTGCATCCCCTCGTGTGCCAGGCGTTCAACGCCGACTTCGACGGCGACCAGATGGCGGTGCACGTGCCGCTCTCACGGCAAGCGCGTGCAGAGGCCTATGAACTCATGCTCTCGTCCCGCAACCTGCTCCTGCCCGCCGACGGCTCGCCCGTGGTTAGCCCCACAAAGGACATGGTCTTGGGGTGCTATTACCTCACCAGCGTCGAGACCCCAACCAACGGCGCAGGCAATGGGGACTTGGATCCTGAAGATGCCAAAGTGCGTGTCTTCAACGACTTCGACGAGGTCATGCTGGCGCACGATATGGGCATGGTCGGACTGCGCGAACTCATCAAGATTAGGGCCAATCCCATCGACGTGCCGGATAGTGAAGAAAACCCCGACAGTCCATTCCAGTACGGCGAGCTTTATGATGCCACGCCGGGCCAGGTGCTCTTCAACCGCATTCTGCCCCGCGCTCTCCGCTTCCGGCAGGAGATTATGGATAAGGGCAATCTGAAAGACGTGGTGGACGCCGCCCTGCGTAAGGCCGGCCCGGAGGAAGCGATCCGTCTCGTGGATGACATCAAAGAGATCGGCTTCCACTACGCTACGCTCTCCGGTTCGACCATCGCCATGTCCGACGTTGAAATGCCGGATGAGAAGCTGGAGATACTTGCGGATGCCGAGAAGGAAGTTGCGCGGATCGAGCAAGCGTATCGTGGAGGACTCATTACAGAACAGGAGCAGAACGACCGCACAATTCGCATTTGGAAAGAAGCGCAGGATAAGGTAACAGATGCAGTAAGGGACAACCTGAGTGAGGGAGGCAACATCCACATGATGTCGGCCTCCGGCGCGGCCAAAGGCGGCTTCGAGCAAGTGCGGCAGTTGGCCGGCATGCGGGGCCTCATGGCCGACCCGCATGGCAATGTCATTCCGCTGCCGGTGCGCTCCAACCTGCGTGAAGGCATGAGTGTGCTGGAGTACTTCATCTCCACCCACGGCGCGCGCAAGGGTCTGGCCGATACCGCCTTGCGCACGGCGGACTCCGGCTACCTGACCCGCCGCCTCATCGACGTGGCGCAAGATGTGATCATCCGCGAGGATGACTGCGGCGCCGCCATCGGCATCACAACCCGCGCCCCGCAGGACCGCGACGTGGCCGATTCGCTTGGCGAACGCGTGAGTGGCCGCTTTGCACTCCATCCCATAATTCACCCCGAAACCGGCGAGATCATCGTGGACGCCGGGCAACTCATCGATGACGCAGAGGGCCGGGCGATTGACGAGGCCGGTCTGCAGAGCGTACAAGTACGCAGTCCCGTAACCTGCCAGGCACGGGTCGGCGTTTGCGCCAAGTGCTATGGGCGGGACCTCGCCCGCAACGAAGTGGTGGCCGAGGGCGCTGCCGTCGGCATCATCGCGGCTCAGTCCATCGGCGAGCCGGGCACGCAGCTCACCATGCGTACCTTCCATACCGGCGGCGTGGCCACGGAGGACATCACCCGCGGTCTGCCGCGCGTGGAGGAACTCTTCGAAGCGCGCCTGCCGAAAGGTGTCGCCACTATCAGCGACATCGATGGGGAAGTGTCCATCGAACGCGCCGATGACCATCTAGAAGTCACCGTCACGTCGGTGCAGACGTTTGCCGAACACATCGAGGTGCCGGACGGTTTCACGCTGCTCGTCGCGGAGGGCGAGGAAGTGGCATACGGCAGCGTCCTCGCCCGCCAAGAGGCAGGAGAGGATGATCCGGCGGCGGACACCTCAGAAGAAGGCGGCGAGATTGTTGAACGCGAAGTCTTCGCCCACGTCGCCGGACGCGTAAGCCTGGAAGATGGTTTCGTCACCGTCAACTTCGAGGAAACCGAGGAGCGCGAGTACAGCGTCCCCTTGACCGCGTACCTACTCGTGAAGCCCGGCGACAAGATCAACGCCGGCGATCAATTGACGGAGGGCTCGCAGAACCCGCAGGACGTGCTGCGCATCCTCGGACGCGAGGCCGTCCAACGCTACCTCGTGGACGAAGTGCAGAAAGTGTACCGCTCGCAGGGTGTCTACATCAACGATAAGCACATCGAGGTCATCGTGCGGCAGATGCTGCGCCGCGTGCGCATCGAGCATGCCGGCGACGCCGACTTCCTGCCCGGCGAACTCGTGGACCGCCTCAAGTTCGAGGAGGCCAACAAGCGCGTCCTGGCGGAAGGCGGCGAGGCGGTCACGGCTGAACAGATGCTGCTGGGCATTACCAAGTCGAGCCTGCAGACCGACTCCTTCCTGGCCGCGGCATCTTTCCAGGAGACCACGCGCGTGCTTACCGACGCCGCCCTGGAAGGCACGGTGGACCGTTTGGTGAGCCTGAAAGAGAACGTCATCATTGGCAAGCTCATTCCGGCGGGCACGGGCATCCGCGCCCGCGAAGAGGCCGCGGCCTTGCGCAGACAGCAGGCCGAGGAACAAGCCGCCGCAGCCCTCTTTTCGGATGAAGACGACGCCGACGGTGACGGTCAGGAGGCAGTCGCTGTGACTGCAGCGGATGCGGCTGCATCTTTGCAAGAACAAGCTACGCGGTTCTTCGAAGGCGGCGACGGTGACGAACCCGTTGCGGACATTCCAGTGGATGCGCCCACTGCAGAAGCATCTCTAGGGGAAGCCGCGATGGAGGCGTCCATAGAGAGCACGCCAGGAGAGACTGCTGCGGAGGAATCCACTGGGGAGGACCCACCAGAAGAACCCGCAGTGTAACCATTCCAGTTCTCTTCTGAGAAGTACGCGGAGCGGCAACAAAGAGGGCGGGCATGTTCACCCTAGCTTGGAGGTGAAAGTGCTCGCCCTTCGAGAATCTTTGCGCGGAGTTTTCAATTGCCAGCGAGACGGACTACGCCTACCGACGCGGGGTGTCGCGGTCGTCCGAATTGAGGATAATGGTCACCGGCCCGTCGTTGACAAGCGCGAGTTGCATCATCGCCCCAAACTCGCCGCACGCGACGGTGATTCCCCGGTCACGCAAATAGCTGATAACTCGCTCGATCAGCGGTTCCGCTTCCTCCGGCCGGGCGGACTTGGTAAAGCTCGGCCGGCGGCCCTTGCGCGTCTCGCCGTAGAGCGTAAACTGCGAAACCACGAGCACCGCGCCCCCGACCTCCTGCACGGAGAGGTTCATCTTGCCCGCGTCATCACCAAAGATGCGCAGCGTGGTGAGCTTGGTTGCAATGTAGTCCGCGGCGTCTGACGAGTCGCCGGACTTTACGGCGATAAGCGCCACGAGTCCTTGACCGATGGCTCCGACCGTCTTTTCGCCAACATCTACGCGCGCTTCACGCACGCGTTGCACCACAGCGAGCATGCGAGTACCCTAAAAGAGAAGCATCCGGTGACAAAACTCCCGCACAGTATAGCATGGCCCTGAGCGCACTTTGCGCTGTCACCGTGCGGGCCGCTGGGGTATAATAAGGGATACGGAGCGTAGCAATACACTACTGGTGTGTGCAGCTTGATGCGGTGCCGTGAACGGACCAATCAGAAAGCAACACGCTCGGACAACGTGCACAATGGCGTGCAGAAAAAACGTAACAACGATGAGACGCAACGCGGGGTGCCCTTGAAAGGGGCATGTGCAGCGCGTTGTGTTTTGCGGTTTGCGTGATTAGGTAAAGCAAGGCTTGCAGCCTGCGGTGCCAAAGGCATGCCCTGAGCTTGTCGAAGGGGGGACACGGGAATGAGCCGAAGCGACGCGCACGATAAACCCGCAGACCAGGTGACGGACATGGAGCTCCCGGTGCGAGACTCCGGCGATCTTGCCAATTACGGCAACGACCAACTCATCGATTTCTATACGAGCATGCTCTACGTCAGGCGCTTTGAAGAGCGCGTGGCGGAAATGTACTTGCGTGCCAAAATCGGCGGCTATTGCCATCTCAACATTGGCGAAGAGGCCACCGTTGTCGGCACGCTCAAAGCGTTAAGAGACGAAGACTACTTCTTCGGCAGTTACCGTGTGCACGGTTCCGCGATAGTCCGTCAGTTGCCACATGGTACCGTTATGGCGGAACTGTTCGGCAAGCGCGACGGGTGCGCAAAAGGCCGTGGTGGCTCGATGCATCTGGTCGACCCCGAACGCCGCTTCATGGGCGGCTACGGCATCGTCGGCGGCAGCATCCCACTCTCCACGGGTGTTGCTTTTGCCATCAAATACCGAGGCACTGACGAGATCGTTATGTCAACTTTCGGTGATGGCGCGACCAACATTGGCGCCTTCCATGAAGGACTCAACATTGCCTCACTGTGGAAGCTGCCAAATCTCTTCATCTGCACCAACAACCAATACGGTATGGGTACCAGCGTGGCGCGTGCTTCCGCCGTAACCGAATTGTGGAAGAAGGGCGTGGCCTACGACATTCCCGGCTACAAAGTTAATGGCATGGACGTGCTGGCGGTCTACCAACTCACGAAGAAGCTGGTAGAGGAAGTGCGCCGCACGAGCGAGCCGATCTTCGTCGAATGCGTGACCTATCGCTATCGCGGCCACTCCATGGCGGACGCGGGCAAGAACTACCGCACCGCAGATGAAATCGACGAGTGGCGCGAACGCGACCCGGTGGAGAGTTTCCGCCTACGCCTGCTCGAGGGCGAGATCTTCACGCAGAAAGACGCCGACGACATTGAAGAAGCTGTCCTGGCAAAGGTGCAAACGGCGGTGGACTTTGCCGAGCGGAGTCCCTATCCTGACGTGGCCGAATTAGAAAAGTTCGTGTATGCAGAGGATGCGTAGGCTATGGCAGTCTATGACACGTACAAAGCGATGAAGACGCTCACAGCGGCGGGTTTCAGTGAGACGAAAGCGGAGGCCATGCTTGACGCGATGGGCGACTCTCACGACGCCCTCGCGACCAAAGCCGACCTGAATGAACTGGCGCAAGCTACCAAAGCCGACCTGCGAGAACTGGCACTTACCACCAAAGCCGACCTGAATGAACTGGAACTGCGCATGCGGCTGCACCTTGGCGCTTACGTTTTTGCTGCAGCCGGACTAGTTATTGCAGTGCTTCTCGCGCTGGAATGGCTACCGCGATAGGCCATCAACTGGTTACGAGTGGTAGCTGGTACGACTTACTACACGGAGCACAAGATCAATGGCGGAAATCACCTACCGTGAAGCCCTGCGCGACGCCCTCATCGAGGAAATGGACCAAGACCCGGACGTCTTCGTCATGGGCGAAGAGGTCGGCGTCTTTCAGGGCGCGTACAAAGTCACCGAGGGCTTGCTGGATAGGTTTGGCGAAAAGCGCGTCATCGACACACCGATTGCGGAAGAGGGCTTTGTCGGCTTAGGCGCGGGCGCGGCGATGACGGGTCTACGGCCCGTCGTCGAACTCATGACCGTCAATTTCGGCATGGTAGCCATGGACCAAATCGCGAACCATGCCGCCAAGATCAGCTACATGTTCGGCGGCCGGCTCAAGTGCCCCATGGTCATTCGCGCTCCCGGCGGCGGCGGTCAGCAGCTTACCGCGCAGCACTCGCATTGTCTCGACGTGTGGTTCGCCTACATTCCCGGCTTGAAGGTAGTGGCACCGTCTGTGCCATCCGACGCCAAGGGTTTGCTTAAGACCGCTATTCGCGACGACAACCCGGTCATGTTTCTGGAGCATCTCGCTCTCTACAACACCAAAGGCGTGGTACCGGAAGGCGAGCATACGGTTCCTTTTGGCGAAGCGGACATCAAGCGCGCGGGCAGCGACGTTACCCTCATCGCCCACTCGCGCATGGTGCTCTATGCGCTGCAAGCCGCCGCGCAACTGAGCGAAGAGGACATCAGCGTAGAGGTCATCGACTTGCGGAGCATCCGTCCGCTCGACGCGGAGACGCTCGTTCACTCCGTGCAGAAGACGAACCGCTGCGTCATTGCGGAAGAAGAGCATCGCTCCTTTGGCGTGAACGCCGAGGTTGCCGCCACCATCTACGAAGAAGCATTCGACTACTTGGATGCCCCCATCGAACGCGTCGGTGGCGTGGAAGTACCGATGCCTTACTCCAAACCCTTGGAGCAAGCGGTGATTCCCAGCCCGGAGAAGATCGCAGACGCAGTTCGGGCGACCCTGGGCCACTAGGCTGGCAGGAAGAGGAGCTACGTACGTATGGCACGCGAAGTCCCCATGCCCCGGCTCAGCGACACCATGGAGGAAGGGAGAGTCCTCCAGTGGTACAAGCAGGTAGGTGACAGCGTAAAGAAGGGTGAATTGCTCGCCGAGATCGAGACCGACAAGGCCGTAATGGACCTCGAATCGGTTGAGGAGGGCACGCTGCTTCAGCTTCTCGTAGCAGAAGGTGGTTCGGCGGCTTTGGGAGCTCCGATTGCGCTGGTTGGCGATGAGAGCGAAGTCGGTACAGAGGCTGCCGTAGCCGCTCCAACCGCGCCCGCGACAGACGATGCCGCCCAAGGCGACGCGGTCACCGACGGCGCGACCGCAACCACCACCGCTGGCCAACCTGCCGACGCAGCACGAACACAAGGGGCCACCAAACGCATAAAGGCGTCGCCGCTCGCGCGCCGCATAGCGGACGAACAAGGACTCGATCTCTCGCGCATTAAAGGCACCGGCCCCGGCGGCCGCATCGTCAAGGATGATGTTGAAAAAGCAGCGCGCGAGGTTGCCGTGGCCGATGATCCCACGGCAATGCCAAGTGAGTCAGAGGTGGCATCACTCTCGCGTATGCAGGCGACAATCGTGCGGCGCATGCTCGAGAGCAAGACCACGGTGCCGCATTTCTACCTCACTTTGGAAGTGGACATGAGCGCCGCCAAGGCCATGCGCGCAGAAGTAAACGCCGCGTGGAGCGAAGAAGAACGAATCAGCTTCAACGATCTCGTCATCAGAGCCACTGCCATGGCGCTCATGCGGCATCCGGATGCAAACGGTTCCTACCAGGACGGCGGTTTCGTCTACCATGAAGAGGCGAACATCGGCATTGCCGTGGCCGTGCCCAACGGCCTGCTGGTCCCCGTGCTCAAGAACTGCGACACCAAACCGCTCCGTCAACTTGCCGTGGAAGCGAAAGTGCTCGTCGAGCGCACCCGAGAAGGCAAGAATCGGCCCGGCGATTTAGAAGGCGGCACGTTCACCGTCTCGAATCTGGGAATGTTCGGCGTGCGTGACTTCTACGCCATCGTGAATCCGCCCCAATCCGCCATCATTGCCGTCGGCGGCATCGAGCCGCGCCCCGTGGTGCGCGACGGCGAAATCGTGGTGCGCGACATCATGTACCTCAGCATCTCCGCCGATCACCGCATTCTCTACGGCGCGCCCGCTGCCGAGTTTCTGCGCGACCTGAAGGATCTCCTGGAGAATCCCTACAACCTGCTGATCTAACGGGCACGTATCTTTGCAGGACATGCTGTTACGAAGGGCGAACGCCGTGTTCGCCCTATTTGATTCCTCTACAGTGCATTCGGCAAGATGAAGGTAGTGTGCATTGCATGAGACCAGACAAATATCTTGGAATAAGTACCACTGACAGATCGGCACACCTATAAGGAAATGAGCGCTATGGCAGAGAATTCATATGACGTTGTGATCATTGGCGGTGGGCCCGGGGGCTACCCTGCCGCCATTCGCGGCACGCAACTTGGGCTCAGGGTGGCAGTGGTGGAGAAAGAGAAACTCGGCGGCATTTGTCTCCACAAAGGCTGCATTCCTACCAAAGCCCTGCTCGAATCTGCCGAGCACCTGCACCATGCCCGCGATGAGAGCGCAGCGTTTGGCGTCGTCGCGCCGGACGTCACCTTTGACTACGGGAAAGTGCTCGACCGTAAATCCCAGGTGGTAGCGCAACTCCACAAAGGCGTGCAAGGCCTGCTCAAAAGAAACAAAGTGGACGTCTTCTTTGGGAATGGAACCCTCACGTCGTCTCAATCAGTGTACGTGGAAGGGAGCGACGGCGGCCATGACCTCCGCGCTAAAGACATCGTCATCGCGACCGGGTCGCGACCGCGCAGCCTGCCCGGACTGGAGCTCAACGGCACAACCGTGATCAGCAGCGACCACGCGCTCGAACTGACGGCACTCCCGGAGTCAATCGTCATCCTGGGAGCGGGAGCAGTGGGAGTGGAATGGGCGAGTCTCTTCCACGACTTTGGCGTGGCAGTGACGGTGGTCGAGATCATGCCGACGCTGGTGCCGTTGGAAGACAAGGACATCGGCAAAGAGCTGGGTCGCTCTTTCACCAGGCGCGGCATAACAGTGAAAACGGGTGCCCGACTGCTGGTGGAAAGCCTAAAAACCGAAGAGAATGCGATCGCCATAGAGATCGAGGTGGATGACGAACGGGAATCCCTGCAAGCAAATATGCTGCTGGTGGCCGTTGGCCGCACCGGCAACGTGGAAGACCTCGGCCTGGAATCAGTTGGAGTAAAGACAGAGAAAGGTGTTATTCCGGTTGATGGGTATGGCCGCACGAACGTGCCTCACGTCTACGCTATCGGCGACGTCGCGGGTGGCTTTTTGCTTGCTCACAAAGCCACCGCTGAAGGACACGTGGTCATAGAACATCTCGCCGGTGAGGAGACCCATCCGCTGGATCCCATGCGGGTGCCTCGCGCCACGTACTGCCGTCCGGAGATCGCCAGCGTCGGTCTGCTGGAAGAGGAAGCTGTCGCGCAGGGAAAGGACGTGAAAGTAGGCCGCTTTCCCTTTGCCGCGCTCGGCAAGGCGCTCATCAAGGGGCAGACCGAAGGTTTTGTCAAGATAGTCTGTGACGCTAAAACCGATGAGATTCTGGGCACGCACGTCATCGGCCCCAACGCCACGGACATCGTCGCTGAGATGGGTCTGGCGCAACTGCTGGAGGCAACACCCCTGGAAGTCGGCCTCAACGTCCATCCCCACCCCACCCTCGCGGAGGCAATCATGGAAGCCTCGTGGGACGTAGACCGTCGCGCAGTGCACGTGTTCCGCCGCCGCTAGACATTCCCAACCAAAATTGTATGAAGTTGCTCGAATAATCGACTTGGAGCATTGAACCATGGCAACGAGATTAGACGTTCGCAGCCCTGCCTTCTTCGAATTGGTCCCACGCGACGCGGAACTCGAGCGCGTAGCCGGCGGCTTTCAATTCACCGAAGGCCCGGTCTGGCGCGACGGCAGTCTGCTGTTTAGTGACATTCCCAATAGCCGCACCATCTGTTGGCAAGAGTCGACTGAAGGTTTTTCTGTATCCACCTACCGCACGCCCTCCGGCAATGCCAATGGACTTACTCTCGACTGCGAGGGTCGCCTCATATCGTGCGAACATTCCGCACGGCGCGTCAGCCGCCAAGAGACCGACGGAACCTACGTCACTCTGGCGGATTCCTACCAGGGCAAGAAACTCAACAGCCCAAACGACGTGGTGGTGCGCAGCGACGGTACAATCTATTTCACCGATCCGCCGTACGGCGTCGAAGACTTAGGGCAGGAACCGGATCTAGACTTCCGCGGAGTCTACATGATTACGTCCGACGGCATCTTACATCTCTTGATTGATGACTTTGACCGCCCGAACGGGCTCGCCTTTGCGCCCGATGAGCGGACGCTCTACGTCAACGACAGCCGGCGGCGCCACATACGCGCGTTTGCGGTGCGAGACGACGACACACTGGACAATTACCGCCTTTGGACAGACATGAACTCAAGCGATGACGGCAGTCCGGACGGCATGAAGGTGGATGTTAACGGCAACATCTATTGCACTGGCCCGGGGGCCGTTTGGGTGATGAATCCGGCCGGACACGTCCTCGGGAGGATTGTCGGCGACGAACAGCCCGCAAACGTGGCGTGGGGCGGGGAAGACTGGAGCACACTCTTCGTCACTGCCCGCACGAGCCTCTACCGCATTCGTCTCAATACGACGGGAGTCCCCGTTCCGACCCCGTAGAATTCACTCTTGTTTTGGCCTCTGAGAGGCGACTGGAAGTCGTCACTATCTGTAGTATATCCGGCACGCCTCCCCAGGGCCGTTCGGTAATACGTCTGCTGCTTGCGCAGATAGCACTCTAACCGATGAGATTAGCGAAGGATTCCGGCAGATGTCGAACGGTGTGACACTCGTCACCGGCGCCACCGGCCAACAAGGCGGCGCCGTGGCGCGCGCCCTTTTGCAAGCGGGTCAGACCGTACGTGCGCTCACGCGTGACTTTGCCCGCGCCGAATCGCTTGTTGACGCCGGTGCGCGGGTGATCGTGGGTGACATGACGGACCCGGATGCCATGAAACGCGCGTTTCAGGGTGTGGAATTTGCCTTTCTCATGGGCACACCCTACACCAACGGGCCGAAGGCAGAGTGGCAGCAGCTCACAACCTGCATCGACGCCGCTCAGAGTGCCGATGTGCAGCACGTCGTGTACTCCTCGGTGCAACGCGCGGCAGACCTGGCAAACGTGCCGCATTACGCGCAAAAGCACCGTGCAGAGGAGTACCTGCAGGCCAGCGGGCTCGCTTGGACAGTGCTGCGGCCGGTGTTCTTCATGGACAACTTTGGCGCGGAGGCGCTGGCGGGCAACCTGCTGGCGGGACGGCTCCACGCCCCCATGCCGCCCCACGTAGCCACCCAACTCGTCGCCGTGGACGACATCGGCCGCGCTGCCGCCAGAGTCCTGGCCGCACCAGAAGCGTGGGCGGGCAAGACCCTCGACCTGGCCGGAGACGCGCTCACCTGGGAAGAAATAGCCGCCGCCGTTGGTACCGCAATTGGTCGTACGGTGGATTTCTACCCGCTGCCGCCCGAGTGGGTGGCCGAAAGCATGGGCGCCGACTACGCAGCCTACTACGACTGGCTGTGGAAGGAAGGCTTTGCGGCAAGCATCGACGGAATGAAGGAGACGCTTGGCTTCCAGCCAATGGACTTCGCCACGTACCTCAGCGAAGCGCGCTGGACCCTGGATCTGCGCATTGAGCTAGAGGTGCACTCTCCGCGCTCATTCACTTGATTTTGAATGCACCAAATTGCGCTGCATGAAGTGTGCTTCACCGTTCACACTTCGACAGGCTCAGTGCGAACGGTGAAGAGTCTGCGTTATGCGGTCCTCCAAGAGTCGGCCTCAATTCTGGACTGAGATGTCTGCCATCTCGTCCGTCATTCCCGCGCACGCGGGAATCCATCTTCTCTGAGACCCACAAGAGCGGTCCGAAGTAAGAGGAAGAGTCACTCCGCTAGCGGTTTCAGGCACGACATGTCGTGCCCCTACGTGTGCCGATTTCGAGCCGAGTGCCCAGTTTCACCTACAGCACACTCAAGACCCCACTCATGCACCGATGCGCCAGCGCCTATCATCATTCCGCAAGAAGGTATCTACACCTCGTCACCCACAAATGTCTCTTCCACCACCCTTGCATCGATGGCTTCCTGCAAAGTCGCGATTTGCGCCTGCGCCTGCGTAACCGCCTCTGCCAGCGGCACCAGTGAAAAGTCCTTGTCCGTGCGGAGTTTTAACTCCATTGACTCATTCTTCAGCGTACGGCGGCTGACGGTAATGCGCAGCGGCATGCCGAGGAGGTCGGCGTCGGTGAACTTCACGCCGGGGCTCTCATTGCGGTCGTCGAAGAGTACCGCAATGCCGGCCGCACCGAGATCGGCATAGAGCCGCTCCGCCGCCTGCATGACCGTCTCGTCGTTCTGGTTCAGAACGACCAGGTACACGTGGTACGGCGCCATGGAAATCGGCCAGATAATGCCGTTCTCGTCGTGGGAGGCTTCCACAATCGCCGCCATCAGTCGTTCCACCCCAATGCCGTAGCAGCCCATCACCATGGGGTGCAGTTCACCGGCCTCATCGCGGTATTGGGCCTTCAGCGCCGCCGCATACTTCGTGCCTAGTTTGAAGATATTCCCCACCTCGATAGCGCGCTCCAGACGTACCGCTCCACCGCATTGCGGACACGGCGCGCCCTCAAATGCGCTGGCAATGTCCGCTACTATGTCGGCCTCATAGTCGCGTCCGTAATTCACGTTGTACAGGTGGTAGCCTTCTTTGTTGGCGCCTGCCACCAGGTTTGCGGACTCCGTCACCAAGTCATCGACGACGATCTGCACACCGCTCACGCCAATCGGCGAGGCATAGCCACCCACGATCCCATGTTCCCTCAGTTCTCCCTCGGTTGCGGGCCGCAGCGCAGTGGTCTTGGTGACATTCACTAATTTGGTCTCGTTTACCTCCATGTCCCCGCGTACCACCGCGAAGATCAGGCCGCTGTCTCCCATGAAAAACGTGGCTTTCGCGGTGCTCGTCTCAGGAATGTCCAACAGAATGGCGAGATCGGCTATCGTCTTCGTGTCAGGCGTTGCCACTTCCTCAAGCGGTTGCGGCTCGCCGCCGTCGACGACGTCCTTGCGGAAAGTGGCAATTTGGCGGTTGGCGCTGAGCCCGCAGGCGTCACAGAGCACCAGCGTATCCTCGCCCACCGGCGTCAACGACATGAACTCGTGGGCCATGGTGCCGCCCATCATACCCACGTCGGAATCCACTGACATCACGTCCAACCCGCAGCGGCGGAAGATGTTGAAGTACGCCTGGTACACGTCAGGGTAATAGCGGTCCAAGTCCTCCTGTGTGACGTGCGCGCTGTACGCATCCTTCATCGTGAACTCGCGCAAACGAATGGCGCCGGCGCGGGGCCGCGGCTCGTCGCGAAACTTCGTCTGGATCTGATAGAGCATCACCGGCAACTGGCGATACGAGTGGACGTTATAGCTGATGAGACTCGTAATAACCTCCTCGTGGGTCATCGCCAGCACCAGGTCGTGCTCGGCGCGATCCCTGAGCCGCAACAAGTCATCGCCAATGTCGTACCAGCGACCCGATTGCTGCCAAATCTCGGCAGGCTGCACGACTGGCATAATGAGTTCCTGGCCGCCAATCGCAACCATCTCCTCACGCAGCACCTGCTCGATCTTGGCGGCAACCCGGGTGCCGAGGGGCAGCAGGCTGTAGATGCCGGAGGCAAGCTGCCGGATGAAGCACCCGCGCACCAACAGCTTGTGGTTGGGCACGTCCGCTTCCGCGGGATCATCGCGTAATGTTTCACACAAAAGCACTGAACGTCTCATGATAAGCAATATGCTCCGCAGTCTATTTCATGGGCTGGAAGGGTCAATGGCAAAGCCGTCGTGGCGAGTGATTTCAGTGTAGCAGAATCCAAACGAAGGGTTGTCCTAGACCGAAATCTAGTACCGGTGCGTTCTCGTTACGGCCGCCGCCAGGAACGGCCGTCCATCGCGATGAGGGCATCGGCTTCCGGCGGCCCCCAGCTCCCAGCCTCGTAGTTCGGGAAGTTGCTCGCGGGGCTGGATTCCCACGCCTCGATGATGGGTGTAATCAAGCCCCAGGCGTATTCGATCCATTCGCTGTGGGCGAAGAGCGTGCGGTCGCCCCGCATTATGTCCAGTAGCAGTGTTTCATAAGCGGGCGGTGCTTCGCCATTGAAGAGCGATTCGTAATCAAAATTCATGCTGACCTGATGCACCCGGATGGTCTGACCGGGCGACTTCACGCGGAATTGGAGCGAGAATCCCTCGTTAGGCTGCACGCGGATGACAATCGCATTGGGATTCAGGGTATCGGCAGGGGTGAGCCCGAAGAGCAAGTGGGGCACGCGCTTGAACTGAATGGCAATCTCGGTCACCTTTTTTGTCATGCTCTTGCCGGAGCGCAGATAGAAGGGCACGCCCTCCCAGCGCCAGTTGTCGATGTAAAGCTTTAGCGCGGCAAAGGTCTCACGATTGGATTGCGGATCGGTATTCTCCTCTTCGCGATACCCTTGGACGTATTCCCCGCGGACCCAGCCCGGACCGTATTGCCCACGCACGGCCCACTGATCGATTTGTGTCAGGGGGATGGGGCGGGTAGCGCGCAGGACCTTGATCTTTTCCGCACCAACCGCCTCCGCGTCGAACACCACCGGCGGGTCCATCGCCACCAGAGAATAGAGTTGCAAGAGGTGGTTTTGAAACATGTCGCGCATCGCGCCGGACTCTTCGTAGTACCCGGCCCGGTGCTCTATGCCAATGCTCTCCGATGCCGTAATCTGCACGTGGTCCACGTAGCGGCGGTTCCAGAGCGGCTCGAAAATGTGGTTCGCCAGCCGAAAGACCAAGATATTCTGCACCGTCTCTTTGCCGAGATAGTGATCGATGCGGTACGTCTGGGGCTCGGCAAAGACATCCGCAATCTGCGCATTGAGCGTTTGGGCGGTGGCGAGATCGCGCCCAAAGGGCTTCTCGATGACAACCCGCCGCCATGAGTCGCTTTCTTCCGTCTGATGCAGGCCGACGGCGCCGAGTTGTTGGATCACGTCCGAGTAGACACTCGGCGGGGTGGAGAGATAGAAGACATACCTGCCACCACAGTTATGCTGACGCGAAACCGTGTTCAGCATGGCCGCAAGCTGTTGAAAGTCTTCCCCGTTGTTGTAGTTACCGGAGATATAGTGCAGCCGCTCCACAAACTGCTTGCACGAGTCCTCGTCAACGGTGACGCCGCCCGCAAATTCGCGCACGGCCGCTTGCATTTCGTCCCGAAATATCGCCGTATCCCACCTGCTGCGCGAGAACCCTACAATCGCGAAGTCGTCGGGTAGCAGCCCGCGCTGCTGCAAGTTGTAGAGCGCCGGCACAATCATGCGGCGGGTCAGGTCGCCGGTAGCGCCAAAGATCACGATGGCGCACCCCTCCAGTCCGCGGAGCGCCGGCGCAGTTTCTTTCACTTCCGCAGCTTGGGGAACAATCTGCATTGACATTTCGTCCCTCATTGCCCCTAGGGGACTCCTGTTCAACATTATAGCGCGTGCGTCACCGCGATTGACCTACTTCACGTGCACGGCAATAGCTACGGCGCGTAGCCCAGCAGGATAGTGAATCGCGTGAGACTATGCAAGCCCCATCTTTGCTTCAATCTCAAATGCAAAAACCCAAGGGTGAACGAGCTCTTCAGTAGCGCGGGGGCTTGTCCCCCGCTCGGTAGGAGAAGGAGGGCACGATCCGTTACTCCGGCGGAGGCCGGAGTCCAAGACACTCACAGCATAGCTGCAAGTCGCTGCTTCATGGGCAAAGAGAGAAGATGGATTCCCGCCTGCGCGGGAATGACGGGAAGATTGTTCAGCAACCCTCGCAGTTAACGCTCGCTCTTGGACAGTCAACACAACTCCGCGAGCGCCTGCTCTAGTGTCGCGAGACCGCCCATGTAATCCGGCCCCAGATGAACCCGCAGCACGCGTCTGCCGTGGCGCTGCAAGGAACGCATGTCCCCAAGCGCTTGCGCCTGGATGAACGTGCCAAGCGAATATGGCGCTCCCGGTATCGGCACATCTCCGTCAATATCAGCCGTAAGTTGCAGGCACACGGCGGTGTTTGGCCCACCCTTGTGCAGTTGTCCTGTGGAGTGGAGAAAGCGGGGGCCGTAGCCCACCGTGGTTGCGGCTTGCGTGGCGGCGCGGATGGCGTGGCGTATAGCATTTAGGCGGCTCTGCACTTCGTCTTCCTGCGGCAAGTACGCCATGAGCGCAACGTAATCGCCCGGCGCAACGTGGCCGAGAAAATCGCGCAACGCTTCGCTAACGGTCTGCTTCCTGCCATCGCCATAGAGAGAAAGAGCGCCCGCAGTCACAGCCGGCTCCTCATCAGGTAGAGCGCCATTCTTCGGGTACGATTCTAAGAGCGCGGCGGTGTTGTCCTTGCTCTCCTGAACGTTTGGCTCGTCGAAGGGGTTGACGCCTAAGAGATGTCCCGCGACCGCGGTTGCCACCTCCCAGCGGAAGAATTCCTGTCCCAAGTCCAGCGGATCGGCTAGTTCCAGGCGTATTACCGGCTGCCCGGCCTCGCTCAATGCCTGGAGGCGCTGTTCGTCCTCGCCTCCCTCTGTGTCAGTTAGTGCAATGTGAACGAACACGCGATCATTGCCATAGACCTCCGGCGTCCCAAGCTCCTCGCCTTCAATCGGAATGATGCCAATGCCCTGCTTGCCGAGGCTCTCGGCGACTAGCTGCTCTAGCCACCAACCCAGTGTGGCAATTTCCGGAGCGCACACGAGCGTGAGCTTGTCGCGTCCTTGCTGCGCATAGGACGCAAGTTGCGCTCCTAATACGCTGCCGGGATTGGCGGTAGCGGCTACCTCAGACCCGCAATGCCGCGCCATCGCCGCCGCGCGCGCCAGAAAGTCAGACACGTCCATGCCGATGAGAGCCATCGGCACCAGACCAAAGAACGAGAGCGCCGAGTAGCGGCCGCCAATGTCGGCTGGATTGCGAAAGACATGGCGAAAGCCGCGCGCAGCGGCCTCTCTATCCAAGGGAGTTTTCGGGTCGGTGATGGCAATGAAGTTCGCGCCGGGCGACGCTACTCCTGTCTGCGCGACCTGGTCCCAGAAGTACTGAAAGAAGGCGCTTGACTCTCCGGTGGTGCCGGACTTGCTCGAGACCACAAAGAGAGTCCGCTCCACGTCAATGGCTTCTTCCACAGCCTGCACGGCGCGTGGGTGGGTGCTATCGAGCACGTGTAGCCGCAGCCAGCCAGGGGCGGTGCCAAAGGTGGCGCGGCAGACGTCGGGACACAGACTGCTGCCGCCCATGCCGAGCACGACGGCATCCGTGAAACCCTCAGCGCGTACCGCGGTCGCGAGCGCGTTGATCTCGCCTACACCGGACCGCTGCATGTCGGCGACGACGTTCAGCCAGCCAAGCCGGTTGCGAATGGCCGACTGAACCTGCGGATCGTCAGACCAGAGACCGGCGTCCTTCTGCCACAGACGCCTACCGGAGTCAGCCCGAGCAAGCCTATCCAACGTGCCAACAACTTCGGTCTCTGCGCTGTTTTGGTCTCCCGGCATCGCTACGAAGCAGCGACAAGCTCGGCGCACACTTGCTCAATGCGCGCGAGCAGGTCTTGGTAGGGCTGCACGAACTTATCCACACCTTCCTGCTGGAGTTGCCGGGTCATGGCAGCGTAGTCCACGCCAACAGCCTCCAGTGCATCCAGTACGGCCTGGGCCTCCGCCACACCTGTATCAACGGTCTGGGCGAGGGTGCCGTGATCGCGAAACGCGTCCATGGTGTCATCAGGCAGCGTATTCACCGTATGCGGGCCGATGAGATTGTCCACGTACATCACGTCGGAGTAGTCCGGATTCTTCGTGCTGGTGCTCGCCCAGAGTACGCGCTGCACGCGCGCGCCATGTGCCTCCAGCTTGGCGAAACGCTCCGACTTGAAGAAGCCCAGGAAGTGTTGATAGGCGATCTTTGCATTGGCAATCGCCACTTGGCCCACGAGCTCTTGCGCTCGTGTCTCGCCTGCTTGGACCCGCGCCTCAAGCAATTCGTCGGCGAGCGTATCGATGCGGCTCACGAAGAAGCTGGCCACGGAAGCGATGCGGTTGACCGGCTCACCCGCCGCCGCGCGTGCTTCCAGCGCGGAAATATAGGCTTCGGCCACGTTATCGTAATCGGTCAACGAGAACATCAGCGTGATATTGACGTTGTAGCCCTCGGCGAGCATCTGCTGCACCGCGGGTATGCCCTCGTCGGTGGCCGGAATCTTGATCATCAGGTTCGGGCGGCCCACCTGCTGCCAGAGGCGGCGCACCTCGGCGATTGTGCCCTGCGTATCGAAAGCGAGTTCCGGCGATACCTCAAGACTGACCAAGCCGTGCTCGCCGTCACTAGCGTCGTACTCCGGCCGCAGCACGTCGCAGGCCGATTGAATGTCTGTGACTGCAACTTCCTCATAGATTTCTGTCGTGCTCTTGCCTGCAGCGTGGAGCGCGCGCAACTGGTCGCGGTAGTCGTCGCTGCCGCTAATGGCCTTCTCGAAGATGGCGGGGTTCGACGTCATGCCGCGCAGCCCGTCGTTATCCACCAGCGACTGAAGTTCGCCGGACTGAATGAGGCCGCGGCTGATGCTATCCAGCCACACGCTCTGGTCGTAGTCCTGCAGTTGTACGAGCCTGTTCTTATCCGTCACTGTTACCTCCTTGTAAACACACGGTCTGCGATAACCTCTCTTATTCACATTCTTACACAGGTACTCTTTGCCTTCTTTACAACCGCATAGGCGGTGCCCCCGTCGTGCCCGAACTACGCGCCAATTTGGCGAGGGTAAGACTTACACAAAGCACCAACGAATTGTGCGCGAGTCTCTAATATCGTCGCGCTGGCTTCTCTAAAGCCATTGTAAGCCAAACCGGTAGGGCAGACCGAGGATTCTCACTCCAATCAAGCAAGCTTTCGTCGGTCCCCGGCAGGTATGAGTAACCCTGCCAGAACCTTGAATCTTCGGCAGGACTCTCCAAGATACGCCGCAAGCTGAAACCCGCGGCTGCCAGGGGGTTGAGGATGTCCGCAAGAGTCCAGTTGAAATTGAATGCGCCATCCTTTGCATCCCGAAAGGGACCAGTTTGCCAGTAGGGTTTCTCAACCTCAATCGGTCTGATCTGATCTTTCCAAGGCCGCTGGAACGGATGTATGTCATAGCAGATATAGTATCCCCCTGGACGCAGGATACGAAAGATCTCACTGAAGACCGCATGCAAATCGGAGATCCAGGTAAAGAAGCCATTGGTGGAACAGACTAGGTCGAACTGTGCATCTCCTACCGGCCTTAAGTTGGCAGCATCAGCTTGCGCAAAGGTAATGGCCAATCCCAGTTGCTTTGCTCGTTTCGAGGCTACCGCGAGCTGCTGCGCAGAAATATCTATCGATGTAACGTTTGCTCCCATGCCGGCAAGAGCAAACGCTGCGTAGTTATCGCCGCTGCCAACGACACACACGTCCTTGTCCGACACGTCGTCGGCCAGTTCGCGAATCAGTCGCAGTGCGCCGCCTGCAAAGCCAAGTTCCGGTTCGTTGGAGCAACGTCGCCACAAGCCGTCTTCATCGCGAAGTCTCTCCCACCCTTCAGCGGTTTCGTCCCAGTGACGACGATTGAGTTCATGCACGGTGTTCATAGATCGGCGCCTCTTCTGGGCACGCCACATAGAGTCAAGTGCGCTTGAAGCTTCTAGCGGCAGTGCAAAGGGCATCTCACAAAAGCAGGCTCGGTCACCTGGCATCCGCCTGCCCCAGACCGGCGTCCCGTTCCGCCTGCTCCAATGCCGTCACCTTGGCAAGGCGGCGCGCGTGCCGCTCCTCACCCGTAAACGTGGCTGCCAAGAACGCCGTCACTAGTTCCTCCATCAGCGCCGGACCTACCACCCGTGGTCCGAGGCACAGCACGTTCACATTATCGTGTTCGACTGCTTGATGAGCGGAATAGGCGTCGTGGCAGAGGCCCGCGCGAATGCCGCGCATTTTGTTGGCGGCAATGCTCGCGCCCACGCCGCTGCCACAGAGCAGGATGCCCCGATCTGCCTCACCCCGCTGCAGCGTCTCACCTACAAGGCGGGCGAAATCCGGGTAATCATCGCTGGGATCGAGTTCATGCGGCCCAACATCGATCACGGCGTGACCGGCAGCCTCCAGCCACTGCCGCACCATGTCCTTGCACTCGAATCCGTTGTGGTCGGCGCCAATAACAACACGCATCTTCTCACTCCCGCTTAATCCTACCGGATTTGACAGGAGTGATGCTAGGCCTTCTCAAGATAAGGGACAGTTGCGCCAAACGCGTTGCAATCGCTAGGGAATGTGAACGGTCTAGTAGAGGTTAGATAGCCTCATTCCAGCGGATGGAATGCTCACCGGCAGCGAGGGTCTGCGTGACCGCGTGAAAACGGAAGCCGTAGCGATCAACACTGCGTGCATACGCGGGCTTGCCATCGAAGTGAAACTGCCGCCCTTGGTCGCGGGCGTTCAGCACGAGGAGCGTCGCATCCTCAAGGGGCGCACCAACGTGGATTGAAGTTCCGGCACTGCCCACGTCGCCAAACGCCAACTCGCGGCGGCTGCGCTCCCACGCATTGATCTCCCGCGCGGTCCACCACGGCAAACCCTGTTGCCGCGCGTATGCGACAACGTCCGCCATCGCCGCAGGCACGCCGGGCTGCAGGCAGTGGTGGGGGTGGAAAAGGTAGTGAGCAACGCCGTAGTGTTTTCTCACCCGGTCCACGAGCGGTTCGGCGATGGCGTACGGCGCGTACTTGTCCACGGGGGCATCGGGGTGGCCTGCCGGATTCACCATATCCTGCGTCAGGAAGTTGACCTCCAGCACGTCGTAGCAACGACCGGAATCCGGCTCCATCGGAAACCAGGGATGCGTGCTGCCGTAGAGATGGCCGGTATTGCCGTGTTTGGAAGGACCCTTCGACTGATCGTGCGCAATGCCTACCTTCTCCAACCACCCAAAGAATTCTAAGAATCCCTCCCAGCGCGTGTAGTGATTCTTATTGCTCGTGATAGTGTCGAGCCCGGTCTCACGCCGCAGGAATTCCCACTGAAAGACCAAATCGCCGTAGTCCCAGCGGTTAGGCTCCTTGCCCGACAGGGCGTCAAAGTGGAGGCATACTTCGCTGCCATATTCCTTCACCGCCGCGTAGAGTTCAGGCGTGTAGCCCGGGTACTGTATGCACCACGTGGAGTGCACGCCGAGGGCGCGCGTGTTCTCCAGGAGCTGAAACGCGCGGTCGAGGACGTTGTTGTCGGAATCGTGCGAGAGATGCGCTACGGCCTCCAATTGGGCGGGCCAGTACCAGAGCATGGGAAGCGCGGTATCTGTATTTTGCGCCCCAAGAAAGATGCTGCGCAAGAGTATGGCGCGAAGTTCATCGCCAACCGCCTCCAAGAAGTACGGCGTCTCCGTGTCGGTGGTGCGGTCCCTTTCCCAGTCCAGCACGATGCCGTCGTCACACTTGAGAATGCCGTCATCGGTTTGGGCTGTGCCGTCCGGCGCCGGTACGCCGTCTTGGCGCACCGTTTTACCCTGCAGCATGTGCAGGATGCACCAGGGCAAGTCCGCCGCGCAGAAGATGCTAAGGCCTCGTTGGAGGCGGTATTCGCTCACGCCTATGCCGATGCGTTTTCCATCTCTGTCACAAAGGTTAGCGAGCACACCCGCCCCGGCCGCCCGCGCCGTCGCCGCGTCCCAGACGTGCAATGAAGAGTGAAGATCACGCACCACTGGATGGTCTGACTGCGTCACGTGGAGGAAGGCTTCGTGCGTGCCGGTCTGCGTGCGCACGCCGAAGAGATCATCCAGCCCGCTCGTACCGCCCAGCCCGATCAGAGCGCCGCCGGACGTTACAAAGCCATAGAGCCGGCCCATTTCCGGTGTCGTGACCTCGTGGTGCGGCAGGATGAGCACCTTCAGTGTCGCTAGCGCCTCCGGCAGGGTGGCGGCATCCACGCGCGCAAACGGAATGCCCGCGTGGGCTAAGATCTCCAGGATGTACGCGCTGCGAGGGTGATAGCCGCCTTCGTGCAGATAGATGCCAAGGGGCTGTGTGCCAGGGTGCATGTTTACCTCAAAGTGTGCGCTTGGGATTCGGGCATATGTGAGTCCGCGGTGCCGCAGCTAACACGGTACCGGCAATTCCACTTCGGGAGTGTGCTTCGCGCCGAGCCGCGGTCAAGGCCATGCGCGCCAATGTGCGCCGCGCTAGTCCCCCTTGAGGCTGAGCGGCTTGCCGATTTCATGGATGCGGATGAGATTCGTCGTGCCGCCGACGCCGAACGGCATGCCGGCCGTGAAGACGACCGTATCGCCCTCCTTCACGTGACCCACCTCTTTTGCCAACTCTACTGCCTCCCGCATCGCCATATCGGTATCCGTTTCTACGGTTGCCAGCAGCGGCTCCGTGCCCCAGCTCAGGGCGAGTTGACGCCAAATCGTCTTGTCCGGCGTCACCGCGAGCAGTTGCACGTGGGGACGCAAGCGGGCCAGCATACGCGCCGTATACCCCGATTGCGTAAGGGCAAAGATGGCGGTAGCGTTCAACTTATGCGCAATGCGATGTGTCGCCGCCGCGATGGCGTCGGTAGCATCGCTCGCATCGTCAATTGCGGTGAAGCTCTCCACGTGCGGGTCGACGCTGGTCGCAATGCGCGCCATGACCGCTACGGCTTCAAGCGGATACGGACCGACGGCGGTCTCGCCGGAGAGCATCACGGCGTCACTGCCGTCTAAGATGGCATTCGCCACGTCGCTGGCTTCCGCGCGCGTCGGCACCGGGTGCTGCATCATGGACTCAAGCATCTGGGTTGCCGTGATTACGGGTTTTCCCCTTGTGCGCGTTTTTTGAATGATCGCCTTCTGGTGCAAGGGCACTTCTTCCGGCGGCACCTGCACCCCCAGGTCGCCCCGCGCCACCATGATGCCGTCCGCAGCCTCGAGGATTTCATCGAAATGCGCAATTGCCTCCTGGGTCTCGATCTTGGCGATGATTGGTATCTTTGCACCGTAATTTAGCATCAGTTGGCGCAGTATCTCGACGTCGGTGGCCGAGCGGACGTAGGAAAGCGCCACCCAGTCCACTTCTTGCTCCACGGCAAAGCGCACGTCCTCCCAATCCTTCGCGGTCAGGCTGGGCAGATTGAGACTCCGGCCGCGCACGACAACGGCTTTGCCGCTCACAAGCTCACCGCCGCGCACCACCCGCGTGACGACGGCAGCTTGCCCGGATTCGACGCGTGTCGCGATTACCTCGACCGCAATCAGTCCGTCATCGAGGAGAATCGTGTCACCCGGCCGTGTCTCGGCGGCAAGCGCGGCGAACCGCACGGGCGCCACGTCTACACTGGGCGCCTCGGGATCTATCGATTTGGCGTAGGCGTAGAGTCGTTCGTCCGCAGTTTCAGCGGCAGCGTCGTCATCAAGAACAAGGAGAAGCTGGCCGCCCGGGACGAGGCGCAGTGGCTCATCGGCAATAGAGCCAACGCGCACTTTTGGGCCTTGCAGGTCGGCAATGATGGGAAGGGTGGCCCCTTCCGCAGACGACAACTCGCGCAAGAGACCGATGGCCCGCGCCTGCGTCTCGTGGGTGCCATGGGAAAAGTTGATGCGTGCCACGTCTAAACCGGCACGCAGCATGGCCCGGAGCGTATCCTCTTTCGCCGACGCGGGGCCAATGGTGGCAACTATCCGAGTGCGGCGCATTGGCGTTACTCCAACCAACCCCTCTGCATCAGATATTCATCGCCGATCAACCCCAGCAGAACAGGTGTTGCGGCGCCAGGATGGTGTTCGAGGCGGGCGAATTCAAAGTATTGCGTATACAGTATAACCCCGTTCAATTGCTCCTCGTCCGCCGCCGGAGCAACTGGGCTGCCATACGCCTCACGCCCGTTATTGCTGGCGTAGAAGCTAGCAAACACCTGGTCTACGGCATACTGTTCCGGCGTTGAGCCAGTGTCCGTCTGCGTGGAGGCAGCAGATAGATCCTCGCCAGAATGGAGACTCTTGCCGAGCAGCGACTGCACCACGCGCTCGCCTTCCTCATCCGTTACGATTTCCAACCGAGCCCGTTGGAAGTATTGCACGGTGCTGCCATCTTCGGCGATGGCATCGGTGCGCGGAAAGCCAAAGCGCGCCACGCCGCCGTGCGTTACGTAGTAAGTGAGAAAGGGTTCGCGGATCGTGTGACCAGTTACGTCGACGTAGATTACTGTTTCCGACTGAACTTGCGGAGGTGACTGCGGCGTGGCAGGCGTCAGCCGCTGCCAATACGGTCCGTTCTCACTAGCTACGAAGAGGTAGGTGAACTGTGTGCCGCTGACAAGCACAGCGTCGCGAATAGGCGCCATCTCAGGGGGCAAATCCAGGTCGATCCACGTCAAGCCGCCGTTCGTCGAGCGATAGATCGCATCCTCTGCTACCAGCAGGAGAGTCACCGGAGCGCCAGGCTCTACGAGCAGTTTCCGGGACGTCTCAATCGGCAGCGCTCCAATCAAGGACCAGGTTGCCGCGCGATCACTTGACAGATAGAGTCTGCTCGACGTGGCGGCGTAGAGCCGTGGTGAACTACTCTCCGTAATGGCAAGGCCGCGTATCGACTCCTCCGGCAAGCCACTATTCGCCAAGGACCACGTAGCGCCTTCGTCTTGCGAGCGGTAAAGCCCGCCCGCGGTCGTCGTCGCGGCAAAGAGCGTGCTCGGCAAGAGAGGGTCGGCAGCTAACGCTACCGCGCCCGCCACGTTGCCGAGTTTGTCCTGGAGTAAACCGCTATTGATGCGGTGCCAGTAGACCCCGCCGTCTCTGCTACGGTAGTTTCCGTCCAGTTCGGTCCCGGCGAAGACAATCTGAGAATCGCCCGACTTATAGGCGATTGCGATGACTGGCGCGACGATGCCTGGCAGGTGGGTCCACGTTTCACCGCCGTCTACGGTACGGTGCAGTCCCATGGAACCGGCAGCCAGCGCCGTATTCGCGCTGCTCGGATGCGCGGAGATCAGCCAGGGCAAGCTGCTTGGGATCCACGACTGATCTTCCTGTGCCCATGTTTCAGGTTCAAGCGCATTTTCCCAAAGCTGCCAGGCAGAGAGCACATCTCCCGAGAGTATGTCGCTCTCCGTATGCCACGGCGTGCCCGATGCCGCGCCCACGGCGCTGGCCAATCGCAACCAAAGTACAAGCGCGAGGAAAAATGCGAGTGCGCCGCGGCACGTGTCCCACGCGCTGCTAGCGCTCTTCGCCCGCGCCTCATTGCTCTTCCGGTATGAGACGCAGTCGTTGCCCAACCTGGATCGCGTCACGATTCTCTATATTATTGAGTTCAACTAATGCGTCTACGAGATTATTGAGTTCAGCCGCGTCTACAGTCGTATTATACTTCCTCACAATGGCGTAGAGCGATTCACCCGGCTGCACTACGTGGAACTCCGGCGTGGTTGGCGCTTCTGCCGTAGCCGCATTGGGCGCGGCGGCTGGGGTAGGAACGACGGGTGTTGTACGCGCCGTTTCGCCGTTTTGAACAGCCGTCATACCGCCGTTAGACGCGAATCCCCGGCTGGCAACCCACAGCACGCCGCTACCCAGCAACAGAACCACCACGCCGCAACTGATGAACAGCAGCAGTCTGTTGCCGCGGCTCCGGGACAACGGCCGCAAGTCGCTGCGCCTGCTTACCGAGTGCCAGCGCTGCGCGGGGGCACGAGGGAGGAATGACGAATCTAGAGGAGGGAGTGACTCATCTCTAAGTTCCATGGGGAGCATACCTGCCACTGATTAAACGAGGAAACGAAGCTGAACGGAGGAGACGAATGAGGAAGCGAACGGATTACCTAGCCAAAGGCGTAGACGAAAACCAGATCGTTGACGTTGGTGTTGGTCGGCCCGGTAACGAGAAGGGCGTCAGTCTGCTCTAAGAAATGGTAGGAGTCGTTGCTGTCCAGATAGGCAAGCGGGTCCAGGTTGAGCGCTCGCGCCCGGGCAATCACCGCGCCGTCCGCAATGCCGCCGGCCGCGTCAGTCGGGCCGTCGGTGCCGTCTGTTCCCACCGCCATCACCGCCACATCCTCCCAACCGTCGAGCGCAAGCGATGCCGCAAGCGCCATCTCTTGGCTGCGCCCGCCTTTGCCCTCGCCGCGCACGGTAACGGTCGTTTCACCGCCGAAGATAACGCACGCCGGGGGCGGGAGTGGGGAGTGGTGACGTATCAGACCCTTGGCGACTCCAGCCATCACCTTGGCAACCTCACGCGCCTCACCTTCCACCCAGGTGGTGACCAGTATTGCATTATACTCCAGTTTCTTTGCTGCGTCTAGGGCTGCACGGGCAGCGATCTCGTTGCTGCCAACGAGCACACTCGTCGTGCGGCCAAAAATCGTGTCACCTTCCTTAGGAGTCTCCGGTATCGACTGATTGAGGCCGCGCTCAAGCTGCGCGCGCACACGCTGCGGTATTGAATCCTCCAGGTCAAACTTTCGCAAGAGACTCCACGCATCTTGAAACGTGGTCGTGTCGGGCACGGTCGGTCCGGAAGCGATGAAGTCCAGCGGATTCCCCACCACGTCGGAAAGGATAAGCGCAATCAGCGTGGCAGGCGCCGCCGCCCGCGCCAACCCGCCACCCTTGACTTGCGAAATGTGCTTGCGAATCGTATTCACTTCGTTGATGGTGGCGCCGCTGCGCAGGAGTTGGTCGGTCAGTTGTTGGAGGTCGTCGAGGGTGATGCCCCCGGCTGGCAACTCCATGAGGGCCGAACCGCCGCCGGAAATCAGGCAAAACACCAGATCGTCCTCGCTGGCGTCTGCCGCCAACTGCAGGATGCGCTCGGTGCCGCGCAAGCCATTCTCATCCGGCACGGGATGGGCCGCCTCGATCAATTCGATCCGTTGCGTCGGAACGGCGTAGCCTTCCTTGACGTTCACCACACCGCCCTCCAGCCACTCGCCCAGAATCTCTTCCAGCGCCTGCGCCATCGGCCCGCTGGCTTTGCCCGCGCCCACAACGAGTATGCGCTTTAAGGCATCAAGATCGTACGCATGTTCACCGACTATCAGGCGCGCGCCCTCGCGTCGCACGCAGTTGCGTACCGCCTGCGCCGGGTCCACCGCTTTCAGTGCCGCCGCCAGTACCGTCATCATGTCTTCACGTTGCGCCGCCGTGATGCCCTTCATCGCCGTGGCCCTTCATGCCATCGCAAGAGACTTCCTTCACCATAGTGTAGCTGAGCACCTGCCGGGATGCGAACAACGCAAGGTGACCGCTACAATAGGGAAATACGGTCTTGGAACATCTCAAACCCTGTTTGTAGGGGCTCTGTTTTCTCCATTAGAGTCATCTGGCGGTGCAACGAAAGGGGACGCTCAATGCGTGGAATTTGGCGGGCGGGCACGATTGTCTTTTTGGCGAGCTTCTGTACCTTGGTCGTCGAGCTTACGGCGGGGCGCATGATCGCGCCCTATCTCGGCGTCTCGCTGTACACCTGGACCAGTGTCATTGGCGTCATG
Source organism: Chloroflexota bacterium (assembly GCA_012270555.1). Classification (GTDB taxonomy): domain Bacteria; phylum Chloroflexota; class UBA11872; order VXOZ01; family VXOZ01; genus VXOZ01. Next base: position 5,106 of record JAAXIC010000012.1, on the reverse strand, counting down.
CTGGCGGGGATTAGTCTTGGCAACTACGTCGGCGGGCGCATCGGTGACCGGTTTCCGACGGTCACCACGCTGGGCGTGCTCTTCCTCATTTCCAGCATTTTCACCTTGGCGATCCTGCCTATGACGGCGATTATCTCCGGCATCGCGCAGGACTTGCCCGTGCACCTCATGCTCAAAATTCTCTTCTTTACCGCCACGGTCTTCTTCCTGCCGAGCCTCTTCATGGGCACCATCACGCCGGTGGTCGTGCGGCTCATCTTGGATGACCTGACGCGCACGGGCGGCGTGGTAGGACGCATCTACGCGCTCTCCACAGTGGGAGCGATTGCCGGCACCTTTGCCACCGGCTTCTTCCTGGTTTCGTTCTTCGGTACGCGGACGGTCATCTTGCTCGTCGCCGTCCTGCTGTTGCTCGTTGCCGTGATTTTTGGCAATCTCTGGAACCGCCGCCTCTTGCTCGGCGGTGGGGCCCTGCTCCTCGTTCTGCTGGGCATCTTCAGTTACGGCCGCAACGCCTATAGCCTCCCGCTTGGCTGGAACTATGCGCGCTACCTCGCGCGGGATGCCGTTACCCTGCAACCCCGTGGCGCGTTCGCCGCGCCGTGTGAAGTGGAGACGAACTACTTCTGCATCCGGGTGACCGAACGCAAACTGGATGAGAACGTCACCCAGCGCCGCCTCGTGCTCGACCACCTCATCCACAGCTATAGCATCCTGGAAGACCCCACGCGCCTCGACTACGATTATGTAAAGATATATGCCGAACTCGTGAAGTACATCGCCGGCGACCGCACCGGCATCCGCACCTTCTCCATTGGCGGGGGCGGTTACACGTTCCCGCGCTACCTGGAGGTGGTCTACCCTGACGCCGTCATCGAGGTGGCCGAGATCGATCCGGCGGTCACCGAGATGGCCCACGCCAAGATGGGACTGCCCCGCGATACGCGCGTCATAACGTACAACGAGGACGCGCGCCTGGTGGTAAAGCGCCTGGAGACCGGGCAGTACGACGCTATCATCGGCGACGCGTTCAACGACCTCTCGGTGCCTTGGCACTTGACGACCAGGGAATTCGCCGAGATCGTGCACGATCTCCTGACACCCGACGGCTACTACATGCTGAACGTGGTAGATACGTTCGAGCATGGGCGCTTTCTGCCGTCGTTGGTCCTGACCCTGGAGCAGGTGTTCCCCCACGTCTATCTGCTGGCCGAAGGCCCCGGCTGGGAGCAAGACGGCCGCAATACGTTCGTGCTGGTGGCCGGCAAGCAGCCGCTCTCAGAGGCAACGCTGCACAACGCCGCGGGCAGCCTGCTGCCGGACGGGCCGGTGAGCACCATGCTGGATCCCGCGCGCCTACGGGAGTACGTGGACAGCCGCCCGGCCGTGATCCTCACCGATAGCTACGCGCCGGTTGACAACATGCTCGCGCCGGTCTTCGCCGAGCGCGGTTAGCCGCTTATGTCTGTGATTGGGTGACTGTGAACCGTAGGAAAAAGTAGATTGGTCCTGGAGATACGTGGAGTCCTCGCCTGATGATCTGGCCGCCCGGCTGCTGCGCTGCCCGGTGGGGTGTGCCTTTCTGCTGACGATCGCGCGGGATCAGATTCCCGTTGCAGTCGCCGTCACGCCCCGGCAAGCCTTCGCGCGCGCCGTCGTCGCCTTGGAAGCTCTCAATCCCTGGTCGGGCCACTTCGAACAGGCCGTAACGGCCGCCCTCTCACAAGGCTCAAGCCTGAAGAGCTTGGCGCGCGCAGTGGCGGGCCATCCGGCAAGCCGTTGGTGGACGGATCCCAGTGATCGGAGCCGACAGGTCCTCATTAGTAATGACGAGCGAGATCGCGCCTCATCACGCCGGTTGCAGCCGGAGTCGGTTGCCCACTGGGAAGCCTACGCGCAACGGCCGCTGCCGTGGCGGATCACCTCGACGCTCAGGGGGGAATTCTCCTGCGTCGATACTGTATTGGGCAGCGGAGACTGGCTGGAGCCGGAAGAGTATGGCAGATTCGCAGCCGAGATCGAACCGACTGCCCGTGTGCTTGAGGTTACAAGCCCGGCCGACTGGCACGAGTTGTGTGTCTCGTTTCCCAGCATCAATCAGAATCGCAGTAGCCCGGCGGGTGCCGGTTCGCTCTCACCGGACTGGGGCCGGGTCGCCTCGCGCTGGGATGGTATCCACCTGACGTTCGCGGGACTTCTGACCACACCCTTCGTGCGCCATAATTCGACGGCGGGAACTACGATGCTGTGGTCGTGGGATGCGGAAGGCACCACGTGGCTGCCGGGAGACTTTCTGCGGAAGGGGTCGCCGCTTGCGCCTCTGGACCCCAACGCGAGTGAATGCAGAGCAGTCGGACCGCTGCTGGATGACGAGTTAGGCATACCGGATTGGCCGTCTGACGGCAGTCGCGTACTTTACCGCGGGTACTGCTACTATCCTTGCCTCACAGGTCGTCCGTCCACTGACAGGTTCGCCGCTATTCTTCCAGAGCGGAGCACGCCTCGTTCACCACGGTCGCCACTTCATCGCCACGCACGAGGCCTTCCTCGATAGCATTCATGGCGGCGTGCATGAGCGGATTCCGGGGCAACCCGCGTCCATGTTCCATCGCTTGCTGAAATGCCGCGATCTCTGCGGGGAGTAGGTCCTCGTCGACGTCGCCAAGGCGCGCCACCGCATCTTTCCGCGCGGGCACTTTGGCGAGCGGCTGCATGACGTCGACGAGACCCTTGAGCGCCGTATAGGCCTTCTCCTTGTGCTGCGATCCCGCCGCAATGCCAATGCCCAAGTTGCCGGCCACGGGTACGCTGCGCACTCTGCCTCGCGGCAACGCCGCCCAGCGATAGCCGTCTCTCCGAAACGTCCCGTGTCGAACGTACATCATTGCCGGCCACTGCCCTGACGGCGATTCGGAGGCTTGCCAGAAATCCGCGCTCGTCACTAAGGGGGAGACGCGATGGGTATGCAGCAAGTCACGGCAGAAGTGCAGGGCTGCCGCGGCCGCCGCATCTTGCAGCCGGCAGCTCAGTGTCGCCAGATCGGCCAATTCCGCCTCGTTTTGCCACAGTGCCCACCAGTATCCGTCCCTTTGCGAAAACAGTCCCCAGCGCTGCGCCTCTCCTTCTTCATTGCGCTGCGTCAAGGTGAGCGCGTGCGCCACCATGTCGTCCCACCCCCAACTGTCGTCTACCGGAGGCACGCCCCGGTCCGCGAAATACTGAGGATCATAGTGAACCATCAAGGGCCTTGCGTCGACCGGCAAAGCGAACAACCCACCCTCCGACCGAAACTGATCGACCATGTATGGGTAGAAGCCCTGGATGAGCGCCGCCTCGTCGGCGGAGACGAAATCGTCCAAGGGCGCGAGCACGCCGTTCTCTCCCAACACTTGTGCTAGATACGGATTCACGGTGAACAGGTCTGCATCGAGGCTCTTGTGCCACGCCAGAAACTCAGCCTCATTTCTCGGGCGGGGGTTAGCTTGCTCTGGGGAAACAAGGCTGGATCTCAGGTCGTAGCCACCTAGAGTGGGGGCATTCGGGTTTTCCGTGTCTTCCAACAATGCTGCCATTACCTGCTCAACCGTATTGACCATGCGCCGCGCAAAACCGGTCGATACACGCAGTTCGCTAAACCACGTGGAAACCCAGATTAGCTCTCCCTCTTTGCGTGGGCTCGGCGGTGAAGTCGCAGACCCGGGATCGGCGCAGGCGGCCGTCAGCGCCGCCGCGCTCGCCATCAAGGCGCGTCGTGTCAACAATTTCTTGCTCCTATCATTTCTGTAGTTAGCTATGCTCCTGCAAGAAGGAGCAGGCATTGTTTACCACGGTTGCCACTTCATCGCCGCCCGCGAGGCCGTCCACGATGTGCTGCATGACCTGCCACGCGCGGTCGTCCCAGGGCGCTGCCCGTCCGGATTCCATTGACTGTTGCAAAGCCGACAACTGTGCGGGCCCCAGCGTTGGCCAAATCTCCGGCAGCCGCGCTACCATCTCTCTCTGCGCAGGCACGCCCACAAAGCGTTGCATCGTCTGCAACAGACCCTTCAACGCCGTGTACGCCGCATCGATCTGCCCCGAGCGCGCGTGGATGGCAAGACCCATGTGGGCGGAAACCGGCACGCTGCGCACCTTGCCGCGCGGCAGCTCTGCCAAGCGGTAGTCAAACCTTGGTTCATGATTGACTGTACTAATGAACATCGCCGGCACCGTATCGTCCATCCCGCCGTAAAACTCCCAGGTCTCTCTCCCACCCACTGGCGGTGCGACCTGGTGGATATGCAGCAGGTCGTGAACGAATTGCAGGGCTTCCGTGGCGGCCGGGTCCTGCAAACGGCACCGGCCGGTCACCGGGTCATTCACCTCGGCCCCGTTCTGCCACAGCGCCTACCAGAGCCCGCGAAAGTGGGGCATGAGACCCCACCGCGTCACCTGCCCTTCCCCGTCGCGCCTGGTCAGTATCAGCGCATTGGCTGCTAGGTCGTCCCAGGTCCACGTTTCGTCTGGTGGAGAAACACCTCGAAGTCTGAAATAGGCGGGGTCGTAGTAGAGCAGCAGCGGATTCGCGTCTATGGGCAGCGCATAGAGACCGCCTTCACCGCGAAATTGATCGAGCACATAGGGGTAGAACGTCTCCGTGAGGTCCTGGTCGTCGGCCGCGATGAACCGCTCCAACGGCAGTATGACGCCCCGCTTCCCTAGGGTCTCCGCCATATCGGGACTGATAGACAAGAGGTCAGTTTCGATGCTGTCGATCCATTCGGCAAACTCATCGTCATCCTTGGGCGGAGGGTCAGGATAGTCTCCTTGGCCGATGAGCCCGGGCGCTAGGGGGTGTCGTCAAAGTCAGTTAGTGCTGGTAAGCTGAGGATGTAATCACTGTAGCAGGACGGGAGCTATGTCAGCAATGGTCGCAGCGCCGGCGCACCGTCGCCACGATATTTCAGACCGGGCGTGGGGGATTTTGGAGCCGCTTCTGCCCGGTGGCGCGGGCAAGACGGGTCGTCCGGCTCAGGACAACCGCCGTTTCATCAACGCCGTGTTCTGGATTTTGCGCACTGGCGCTCCCTGGCGCGACTTGCCACCGGACTACGGGGACTGGAAGAA
>JAAXIC010000049.1:3135-160012 GCA_012270555.1 Chloroflexota bacterium | reverse complement strand
TGTGTCCGGTCTATACAGGGAGAGGGTCGGGGTGAGGGGGAATCTTAACTGTGCCCGCCAAATTTCGCGTGCTCCTCAAAATTGTGCATGGGTCGCATTTGAGAGTGTTGGCCGAAAGTGTGTCGCTAAAAAGACTTCACCATGCCTGAGCTTTACTTCTACGGTGGCCGTAACGAGATTGGCGGCAATAAGATCCTGCTCGTTGACGGGGCAACGCGGATATTTCTTGATTTCGGTATCTCGTTCAAGGTGCGGAGTCGCTACTTTGAGGAATTTCTCAATCCGCGGCCGGGCTACGGTCTGAACGACTTCTTTCAGACTGAAATGCTGCCGCCGCTGCAGGGCATCTACCGGTTCGATCTCGAGCCGGACGCAGGTTTCTGGGATCTCTGGAAACACAAGGGCCTTTATCGCACACTCGATCACGTGGACGGCGTGTTGCTGAGCCACGCCCACGTGGATCACACCGGCTCCGTCTCCTTTCTACGTCCCGACATCCCGCTCTACACCACGGCGCTGACGGCGCTTATTTCCAAGGCGATTCAGGATAGCGCCCCTACCGATATGGAGCGCGAACTCGTGTACGCCGTGCCGCGGGAGAGCAGGGACGGCGTGCTGCGCACGGTGTCGAAAGCCCCACTGCAGCAGCGACCGTTGCGTGTGCTGGACGGACCGCTCTCGCTGGAAGCGGAGCGCTTCTGGCACGAATCGCCGCAGGCAACACGCAGCATGGAGGTATCTCCCGTTGAGGCGGCCGGCGAGACCATCGGCGCGGGCAATCGGCTCCGCTGGTTTCCGGTCGACCATTCGATCTATGGCGCGACGGCGTTTGCAGTCGAAACTTCGAGTGGCTGGGTGGCCTATACGGGAGATTTACGCCTACATGGCTTGCGCGGTGAACAAACGCGGCAGGCGGTGGCGGCCCTGGCGGCCCTGGAGCCGACGGTCTTGCTCTGCGAAGGGACGCGCGGCACGGATATGAACCGCGCCACTGAACAAGGCGTGTATGACACCGCGTTAGCAATAGTGCAGCAGGCCGCAGGCAAACTCGTCTTTGCCGACTTTGGCCCGCGCAACGTCGAGCGGCTCCTGATCTTTCACGAGATTGCGCGAGACACGGGGAGACGGCTCGCCGTGCTGAACAAAGACGGGTACTTACTGGAGGCCATGCACTACGCCGCGCCGGATGAGGTGCCGGACATTGCATCGGTGCCGGGCTTCGCGCTGTACCAGAAGGCACGTGCGCGCGTCAGCGGCTGGGAGAAGAAGCTGCTGGAACGCCACAACCCTAGATTGGTAGATGCGGGTGAAATCCGCCGCAATCCTGGCGCATTCATCCTCTGCTTCTCGTTCTGGGATATCAACGAGCTTGCCAGTCTCGCTCCCATCCCTGCCGTCTACATCTACTCCAGCAGCGAGGCGTACGATGAAGATATGAAGATGGACCGCAGGAGGCTACGCAACTGGCTGGAGCACTTCGATGTGATGGTCTACGGTTTGGATGAAGGGCTGGAAGGGCCCCTGCACGCCTCCGGCCACGCCAGCGGCACTGAGTTAGTCGACATAATCCGTGAAATTCATCCACAGCAGCTCGTTCCCGTCCACACAGAAGATCCCCAGTTCTTTTTGGATGCCCTAGAGCAAGACGGCATTGAGGTTGTCCTCCCCGAGCCCAACCAGCCGTTGCAGTTCTGAGCGAGGCACTAAGCTTGTGTGCGTCGCCTCGAACACGAATAGCCCAAGCAACACCCTTAGTCACCTTTGCTCCACCTAGTCCAGCACAATCTACCCATTGATGCGTTAGACCTGGGGTAACAATACGATTGCGCAAATAGCGAGAGGGAGTATGGAGAGTAAGGCTGTCTGGCGCAGCCCGGAGGAGCTCGTCACAATCGGGTTTCAACGCACCACGGTTGTGATGATGAATGAGGCGCACAGCGGCCTCCGGCGGTGCGTCCGAACGAGAGAGATCGGTAGGCGCTTGTTGCCCGCCGCTCACCGGGCGGGAGTACGCCACTTGGCAATGGAGGCATTGCCGCCGCACACGTTTACATTCACAGATGAAGCGAATAGGTTGCGGCAGGTACCCGATGCTCCGAACGAGGGTTACTTAGCGCAACCGGAGATGCGGCGGTTTATCCAAACGGCGCTCGACCTCGGGTGGACACTGGTGCCGTATGAAGCGGACTATGAGGCTAACCCCGCGGAACTCAAGAAAGCCGAACGTATCAACTGGATCGAAGAACATAAGCAACCAAGGTTCAGCGACACGGCCATGGAGCACATTAACTGGCGAGAAGAGCAGCAAGCGCGCAATCTTTGCAAGGCTTTAGACGCATTATCGCCAGGCACAAAGCTTCTTGTCTGGTGCGGCAACAGCCACCATGCGAAAGACCGGCACGACTGGTTTACTCCAATGGGCCACTGGTTTCCCAGACTTAGCGGAATTAGTCACTTTGGTATCGACCAGTGTGTAACGGTTGACTTTGCCCCAAGCGATGGTAGGCGTTCGGGTCCAGGGTTGGCCGAGCAATTCGAGTCGGAACTGGTTGCACGCGGCGGGATAGCAGGGTTCCTTACGGAAGATGCGCCGGTTTCGTTCCTGCGTGACCGGACGGATCAAGACGCATTCATTCTATCCACTGAGAACAAACTGGTCTGAGACTTGCGCTTCCCTCTCGGTGCCTACTTGCCGTGCACCCGGAAGAATATGACGTTGCTGAAGCCGACGCCGTCGATCTGTACGCCGAAGCAGCCCGGTGCCCGCACGACGACGTATGTCATGATTTCCTTCCACCGGCCGGTACCATATACTGGACCAAATAGTCAGGAAATGCGCTGCAAAACTGAACACATAGCTGAGGCGCGAGAGATGGCACTTATTCTCCACATCACACAGCGGGCCGACTGGGAAGCGGCACAGAAGGCAGGCAGCTACCCTCAACCGCCAATTCCTCCGCACGGTTTTGTGCATTGCTCCCGGCCCGACCAAGTGGTGAGAGTCGCAGACGCTATATTTCGCGGCAAGCCAGGCCTGGTACTTCTTTGTATTGACACTAATCTTCTGACCGCGACTCTGGACCCCGCAGGATTGGAGGAGGGAGAAGAGGACTTTCCACACATCCACGGCCAAATTAACCTGGACGCGGTGGTGGAGGTGCTGGACTTTCCGCCAAGTGAAGACGGAACTTTTGCCTTGCCAGAGTCTCTTGGCGCGTTGGATTCGTAGTCGGCAAATAGGAGTTTGTCGTGGCCGAGTGTCGATACGCTCTCTTCTCCACCCTCTGAGCTGTTGCGGTTAATGGGATTCGGTGTGCCCGAAGGGCAAGACAGGGCAAATCTGGTAAGAGAACGAGTTGGGGGAGGTCTGGAGCGGACTGTTGGTTAGGCATCCGCTCGAGCTGAACGCCCTAGATTCCGGCAGGGGCCGAAATGGCGGACACCCACACAAGCGCCTTCCGTCAGGCGAATGGGCGCAGGTTGCAAACCTGCGCTACTGGAAACTACCGAGGTCTCAAGGGTTTTTTGCGGCTAGTGATTAACCGCCAAGCGCTTCACGCCCGCACCGGGCCAGAGAAGACATCTTCAGGGACAAAGCTCTCTGTGGCGCTGGCGTGGACGTGGTCGACACCCTCGGTGGTGACTTGGGCCAGAGCGGTGTAGTGGGTGCTTTCGCCGCTGACGCCGCTGCGGTTGCCGCCGCCGTGGCCGCGCAGCCATTGGGGGTCGATGAGTTGCTCGCCTTTCCAAAGCCCCTGAGTGGCGAGCAAATGGCCGAACCGCGCGATGTCGGCGGCGCACATCACCGCCCAGCCGGGACCGCTCCGCACCACGTGGCCGTTGACGCGGAACGGCGGGTCGAGGTAGGTGTAGGAGTCCGGGATCTTTGGGTAGAAGTACTGCTGTGACTGGACTGTCTCGCCGGTGTACCAGTCCCAGCTATCCGCTGCAATGCCAATCTTGCCAAAGAGGCGCTCATCCAGCACGTCCTTGAGGTCGCGGTCCCACACGTACGTCAGCGCCTGCCCCATGCGCCAGAAACCCGCGCTGCTGTAGTGTTCCTGCGTGCCGGGCGGAACATGTGAATAGAGGTCGTAGAACGGGTCGCCGGTCCAGTTTGCCCAGGACGGACACGTCTTGTCGGCGTCTTCCTGGGTCTTGCCCACCCGTCCCGCGGCATAGTAGCTGCCGATTTCCATGGGAAAGCCGCCCTGATGGGTGCGGCCGAACTGCGTGCCGATGATGTGCCGCCAGGTGAGCTTTTCGTGGTGGCCCCTGTTGAGGAACTTGTGGGGGTGAGAGAATTCACCTTCGCCCGTCCACGTGTGGTGAATGGGTGCGTCGACGTCCAGCAGACCGTCCGCTACCGCGAACCCCAGCAGCACCCACATGAACGCCTTGCCCATGGACGCCGTTTGGAAGCGGTAGTGCGGATCGCCCCAGGTGTGTACGCAATAGCCGCCGCGCGTGAGCATCACACCCCACTTGTTGGCGGTGTGGTCCTCGCCGCCAAAGTTTGCGCCATGGAAGCCTAAGGTGCGCAGCCACGCTTCGAACCCTCGGGGATCGAGGCCCGCCTCAGCGGGAGTAATGCGCACCCATTCTTCGCCCGGGAATGTGACCCACGTCGGCAATTCGCGGTTCATTGGCAATTCCTCTGCAAGATGGCGGGGGCAAGAATTCTAACGTGGCATTTCGCCCTTGCGCCGATTCGGCCCCGGCCGGAAGTCCGGCACGTGCATGAGCTTGCTACCCTGGGCAATGGATTCTGAAGCGAGAATGGCTGGAGCCGCGGTATCCATCGCCTGGTATAGGTCAAACTCCTGCGGCACGCCGTGGAGCAATGCATCCCGGAACGTAGCGTGAATGTAGTAGTCGGTATCGCTGTGGCCGCTCCCGCGCGCTTCCGCCGGCGCATCCGTGCGTTGGGGTCTCCAATCAACTTCGGCGTGGTCGTGCATTTGGGCGTCGGCCAGCCAGAGCTTGGGGGAATCCTTTAGCGAGCGTGCCAGCTCCACCGAACCCTTGGTACCCATGATGTGGCACCAGTGATTGTCACGCGGCGGCGTAGGCTGCGTGTACGCGACGGCGAGGCGCATGAGGGTATCTTTCGCCGTCTTCATAATCGCCAGTTGAATGTCCGGCTGCAGGATTTCCTCATGAATGTAGCTCGGCGAACGCGTGCTCATGGCGGTGACCTCCGTTACGCGGTCGTCGAGCACCATAAGGATAGGGCTCAACTCATGGGGCAAATAGTGAATCGGCGGCATGCGGTTGATCCAGGTGGGCTCGGCCTCGGGATGGTCGGGCAAGTCCTCAATTGGCACAAGCTGCGCCGTGCCGGGCAACCGATGGTAGCGATACGATTGCTTGTAGCCTATGTATTGGCCCTCGCAGAAGGTGATCTTGCCCAGCTTGCCGTCCCGCACCAGTTCCCGCCAGGCGGCAAACTCGCCTGAGTGACGTCGCTGTTCCCCAAGTTGATAGACCTTGCCGCTGCGCTCTGCCGCCAGCACGATGCGCCAGCAGTCCTCCATGGTGTGCGCGGCGGGCACCTCCGAATTAACGTGCTTGCCCGCTTCCAAAGCCTGCGCGGCCAGCGCGCCCTGCTCCCAGCAGCGCACCGTCAAGGCCACCGCATCGACGTTGTCATCGTTCAGAAAGTCTTCATATTTGTCGTATACGGCTATCGAATCCGGATCCTTTAGTGGCTCGAGGGACATTTCATGGAGTTCGGTAAGAGGGTCGCAAATTGCGGTTACGCGATAGCCGTTGAAGTTGTCCAGCATCTTCAGCCAGTGGCGGCCTCGCGGGCCAAGTCCGGTCAGACCGATACGAATTTCGTCCACATTGCTTCTCCAGGTTTCAGCTAATGAAAGTCCCCGTTGCCATCCCGCGCCAAGGCGGCATCATCTTCCTTTACCGAAGGCATGTGCTCCACGGCGCACCTAATGGAAGAATTCGTGACAGCAACTACTGCCGCTGCCACTGCCGATCGCCCAAATACCGGTCAGTCCTCGTAGTTCTGGCTCAATAAACGCAAGACGGGCATCACGGTGCGTACAGTATACCAGCGCCGACGATCACATTGAATCTTGGGTCGTAGACAACGGTGAATGGGGTCAGAGGGAAACGGGAAGGACAGGTGAAGCGTATCGCAAACAAGTGGAGATCAATGAGGTCGCTACGCTATGAGGACAGACTACGGGGAGGACCGGCCTGCTAGTCTGAGTTCCAGCGGCCGTGACCGTACTCTTTCGCCACGCGATCCATTTCGCGCTGGGCGTCTTTCGCGGCGAGGGCTTGCCGCTTGTCGTACAGCTTCTTGCCACGGGCGACGGCGACCTCGACCTTTACTCTGCCGTTGCGCAGGTAGAGACGCAGCGGAATAATCGTTTGCCCTTTCATCTGAGAATGCTGAAACAACGTACCGATTTGGTCTTTGTGGAGCAGGAGTTTACGGGCCCGAGTCGGTTCGTGATTGACGTATCCACCCCGCTGATACGGCGAGATGTGCACATTCCAGAGCCACGCCTCGCCATTGATAACGCGCACAAAGCCTTCAGTCAGATTGACGCGTCCGGCGCGGATAGACTTCACCTCCGTGCCAAGCAGCATCAGCCCGGCCTCGAAGGTGGCATCGATGTGGTAGTCGTGAAAGGCGCGCCGGTTCGTCACTACCACCGTGTTATTGGGGTCGCGGACCTTGGCGGCGCGCCGGGCTTTCTTGGTCTTTGCGGTTGCCATGATTAAAGCATGCCACAGGACGGCTCAGCAGGGAACATCCTGGAGAAGATGAAATCAAGCGCAGTTTAGCGTGGCAGAACCGTTGCCGAGGTCTCTCTACGCCGGTTGCTCGCCTCTGGCATATGCCTTCAAGTAGCGCCGCGCCTCCTGGGTGCGGGGGTAGCGGTTGACTATGTCCCAGAATGCCCGGCCGTGCCCCGGTTCGATGAGATGGGCCATTTCATGCATGAGCACATAGTCGCGTACCCATTCCGGTACTTCCGCGAGATGGTGGGAAAGGCGAATGGTCTTGCGGCGCACGCTGCAACTGCCAAAGAGCGAATTCTGGTTCGTCACAAACTGGGCGGAGGCGATTTCCAGCTTGCCCGCAAAGTACTCTGCATTGAGTTCGGCGGCGCGCTTTAACAAGGGGTCTCCTGCATTGAGTAACTGCTTCGTCTCGCGCAGTTCCACCCGCTCCCGGACTTTCGCCACGTAGTAGGCTTCTTCCGACTTAATCAAGTGAGCAGGCACGTGCACGCGCAGCTTTCCATTCTTGAATTCGCCGGTGACGGTCTTGCTGCGCTGCGCGCTGCGCACGATTTCGATGTCTTGCGGGTCGATTCTGTACATACGTAGCCTAGGCAGAAACAGCGCTGCAGAACAGTGATGGAGTCAGGGCGAGGCGCAATATCACACAGCTAGGCATTACATGCTGAGGGTGGTTTGGCCCCAAACCTATGGGATGGCAGTACCGGTCTTAGCCTTGATCATATCGGAAAACGTCATCTTGGCGGAGACCATTTCACCCAGGATGCGCTCCAGCGCCATACCGTGGCTGCACAGTCCGTATATCGTGAAGAAATCGCAGTCACAGTGCCACTCACCATCCTTGAAGGAGACCACGTGCTCGTTGTTGTCACCGCGCACGCGTACAGTGAAGTCTGTAAAGCTGAAACGATCCCGCTCTTCGGTGTAGCGGTTAGCTTTCTCCACTTTGCCAATCAGACTGGAGTACATTCAAGCCCCCTGTTCTTAAGACTCGGACAAGCACACACAGTGCGTCCAATGAAAAAGGCACCACTAAATTGCGACAAGCATGCTGCGCGTGGGAGTGTGCGCCAGTGTAGCGAGGATAGTACAAGCAATTGTGGCGTCTGCACAGTATCTTGCCCCTCAATCTCAGTATACTCAGGGAGGTAGTTTAGGGTCAACGTTGTTGACTTCGGTCAACGCTGTTGACTGCAGCCAACGCTGTTGACTGTGGTCAACGGTATTGTGAACCCGCGTATATCCCGCTAAAATACAGGCAAGAGGAGTCTCTCAGCGAGGCGGGAGGTGGAAGTTCCGTAGCTTAACCGCCAACATTATTGCTGTCAAGAAGAATCATGCCGGCTCTTGCTGGTAGGTGTGGCCCGCGATGAACAGCATTAACAAGCGTGTGCTTGTCCTTAACCTCGACTACCGGCCACTGAATATCTGCAACGTGCGGCGTGCGTTCGTGCTTTTGCTTCACGGCAAGGCGGAAGTGATTGAACAGTACGCGGATGACTTGGTATCGGCTGAGGCTCGTTACACACGCCCTTCGGTGATCAAGCTGCATTACCTGGTGAAGCGGCCTCCCACCGGGCCGCGGTTGGTGCGCCAAGAAGTCTTCCGCCGGGACAGCCATACGTGCCAGTACTGCGGCGTGCAGACGCGCGAACTAACGATTGATCACGTCCTGCCTCGTCACCGCGGCGGTGGGCACACCTGGGAAAACCTCGTCTCCGCCTGTAAGGACTGCAACCACCGCAAAGGCGGACGCACGGCTGAAGAAGCGCGCATGCGCTTGCTCGCGAGGCCCGGCAAACCCCGCCTCAACGGCTATCTGGCACACCTGCGCTACGTGCCTTCCCCGCCCCACGAATCCTGGGTGCCCTTCCTCTATCCCAGCGGCAAACCGACGTAATTCGTGATTCATTCGCGCTGAGTTGTAGCACCGCTCTCCTCCCGCAGGCCCCGTCGACCAGCACCATCGCACGCGCAGAGCCTGCAGCCGCTGCTTGCCATCTGGGCTCGTGAACAACGGCAAGCTCTGCCGAGAAACTTCAGGAAAAACTCGGCAAAGCCCTTGACAAAGCGAGAGACCTTCTTTTTAATAGAATGCATTCGCAATAGTGTTTGCGAATGATTGTTAGTAGCATTACACTGCATCCGAAAGGACAATCCAGATGATCGGTTCCCAGCGCATGACCCGTCGTGGTCTTCTTGCCGTTGGTGTTGCGGGCGCGGGCAGTCTCTTACTGGCTGGTTGTGGCACAGTAGCCGCGCCGCAACCGGAGACTGAGCCGGCGCAAGAAGCCGAAACTGCTTACGCGCCGGTTACCATCGAGAACTGCGGTCTGACCATTACCTACGACCAGCCGCCGCAACGGGCCGTATCCTTGGCGCAGCACGCCACTGAAGTGATGTTGACGCTGGGACTGCAGGACCACATGGTCGGCACAGCATATCTGGAAGATCCGATTTTGCCTGATCTCGCTGACGCCTACGCGCAGATTCCCGTGCTCTCGGATACCTATCCGTCGCGAGAGGTGTTCTTGGGAGCGGAGCCTGACTTTGTCTACGGCGGTTGGGTGAGCGCCTTCAACGATGAGGTGGCCGGACCCCGTGAATCCTTGCTGGAATTGAACATCAATTCCTACCTCGCCCATGCGAATTGCTTGGAGAGCAAGGCGACCATTGAGGACGTGTTCACCGACTTCCTGACTATCGGGAAGATCTTCGGCGTGTCGGAACGAGCGGAAGCCTATGTGGCCGGTAAGCGGGAGCGGCTGGCGGAGATCCACGCGATCACGCAGGCGGCGGACGCTAAGGTCACGGTTTTCGTCTATGACAGCGGCGACGAAGCTCCGTATACGGCCGCCGGTACCGGCATTGTGAATGCGCTGCTGGAAGAGGCTGGCGGCATAAACATCTTCGCAGACGAGGAAGGCGGCTTTGCCACGGTGAACTGGGAGACTGTTATCGAGCGCGACCCGGACGTCATCGTGCTGCACCATGCCTCGTGGTCCACAGCGGAAGAGAAGATAGAGTACTTGAAGAACACCGAGGCACTCGCAGCGCTTCGAGCTGTTCAGGCAGAGCGCTTTGTCATCGTGGAGTTCACGGCCACGCAGCCGGGCCCCCGCAGCATTGATGTAATTGAGACTCTGTTCCAGGGCTTCTATCCTGAGTAGACAAGTAGCTGACAAGCGAAGTACATGGGGGCAGTAGTAGAACGACCGACCCAGGACCAAGGCGAAACGCGCCCGGCGCCGGCTCTTCGTTCCAAGCGCCGGGACGCGCGCTTCCCTTTGGTTGTGCTCGCCCTGGCGGCGGCCTTACTGGTGACGCTGACACTTGCCGTCACCATTGGGCCGGTGGCGATCGCACCTTTAACGGTGTGGCAGATTGCCTTGTCGCGCCTGACGGGGCTGGCGTCCGGTGAGTGGTCGGCGGCCCACGAGAACATCGTGTGGCTGATCCGTTTGCCGCGGGTCTTCTTGGCGGCCCTCGTCGGTGCCGGGCTCGCGGTAGTCGGCGTTGCCATGCAGGCTGCCGTGCGCAATCCCCTGGCGGACCCCTACATCCTAGGAATTTCGTCCGGGGCGTCGCTGGCCGCGGTGTTGGTGATTCTGCTGGGCCTCTTCAAGTTCTTTGGTATCTATTCGCTCTCGGTGGCGGCATTCTTCGGCTCAGTGATGTCATTTGTCATCGTGCTCACGCTGGCGCAAAACCGCGGCACCCTCTCGCCGGTGCGGCTGATCTTGGTTGGGGTAGCGCTGTCGTTCGTGCTTTCGGCGGGCACGAGTTTCATCATTTTCCGGGCCGACGATGCCGAGGGTATCATGTCCGTGCTCTTCTGGCTCCAGGGGAGCGTGGCGGGCGCCAAGTGGAGCTATCTCACCATACCCTCGGTCGCGGTGCTGATTGGTACGACGTATCTCGTCTTGCAGGCGCGGCCGCTCAACGCGTTGATTGCCGGGGAGGAAACGGCTATTAGCCTCGGCGTGAACACAAATAGGTTTCGTCGGGTGCTGATGGTAGTAGCGGCCATGATCACCGGCGTGATGGTTGCTCTGGCCGGCGCCGTCGGCTTTGTGGGCCTCATGATGCCGCACACCGTCCGGCTCTTTGTTGGCTCAGATCATCGTCGGGTACTTCCGGTCAGCCTCTTGGCCGGGGCAATCTTCCTGGTCTGGGTGGACGTGCTCGCGCGCACGATAGTGCAGCCTGAGGAGATGCCCCTGGGGGTGATTACGGGCTTTATCGGCGGCCCGTTCTTCATCTGGTTGATGCGCCACAGGCGGGACGCGTTGGGAGGAGGCGGGTCATGACACTACACGTTGAGAACATCACCTGGCGCGTGGAAGAACACACAATTCTGCGGGACGTGGCGGTGGACGTGGCGGCCGGTGAGCTTGTCGGTGTGCTCGGACCCAACGGCAGTGGCAAGTCAAGTCTGCTGCGGTGCATCTATCGCGCGCTCAAGCCCGATGCGGGCTACATTGCCTTAGACGGCGACAACGTGTGGGACCTCGATGCGCGCGAGGCCGCGCGCCGCACGGCCACCGTCTTGCAGGAAACGCCCGGCGAGTTCGAGTTTGTCGTGTGGGAGATGGTGCTGATGGGGCGCACGCCTCACAAGAGCATGTTCGCGCGCGAAAACGCAGAGGACCACGACTTGGTGGAGAACGCGCTGGCGCAAGTCGGCATGCTCTCATTCGCGGACCGCTCCTTTTCGACGCTATCCGGCGGCGAAAAGCAGCGCGTGCTGATAGCCCGCGCGCTGGCGCAGCAAGCGCGTTTTCTCATCCTTGACGAACCGACCAATCACTTGGACGTGCGCTACCAACTCGAAATCCTCGATCTTGTGCGCGGCTTGCAGGTAACAACCTTTACCGCACTTCACGATCTCAACCTGGCCGCAACGTACTGTGACCGCCTCTACATCATGGCAGAAGGAGAGATTGTGGCGGCAGGAACGCCGGAGGACGTTTTTCAGCCGGCGCTGTTGCGCCAGGTATTCGGCGTAGAGGCCGAGGTGCAAGTCCATCCCCGCACCGAAAAACTCCACATCGTCTTCCTTCCGGCCCACGCCGCGTCGCTGCCCGATCCGGCGCCCGTTGAGGCGTCGGCCTCAACTGTGCTGGTAGGTGGGCGCTAGCACGCAATCGCGTCCTGAAAAGGTATTGTTGCCATGTCAGAGCCCCGGAGTGAGCAAAGGACAAATGGGTCGTCGTTGGCAGCCGGGGCGGAAACCAACGGCGCTCCGTTAGAAACCAACGGCGTGCCGTTCGACACCGTGGTAATTCTAGGTCGCGGCGGGTATGGCGCCGCGCCGCGTAAGGAATTGGAGCGCCTGGTAGCGTCAGTGGCCGGTTCCGGCAGCTTTCGCGCCGTACGCTACGCATACATGGAGCAGGGCAAGCCGGCCTTGCCCGCGGTGCTTGGGGAATGCCTGGCCGCTGGCGCGCGCCGTGTGCTTATCGTTCCCGCCCTCGTGCCCATGGACGGCACGCTGCGCTGGTGGCTACCGCTCGCGATCCGTGACTGGGTGCGGGAAAATGTCGCGGAGGACACGATGGAAGTTGTGCTGGCGCCGCCGCTCGGCGACAGTGAACACTTGGCAGACGCGGTGAGCGCAGCAGTCGCGGATGCGCGCGGCTGCATGGAAGTCCGTGAGGATCCGAACATTACGGACCGAGAACGCTCCTGGAACCTCATACCTGGACATCGCCATCAGGTTTTTCTCTGCCACGGGCCTCGCTGTACGCTGGCGAACGCCCCGCAGACGTGGGCGTATTTCCAGGAGAAGCTCAGAGAGAATAAACTACGGGGCAAGCAGGGCGTGATGACCGTGCGCACCAGTTGCCTGTATCCGTGCGATTTGGGTCCGGTCATGGTGGTGCATCCGGACGGCACGTGGTACGGCGGCGTGGATGAAGCCGCCGTGGACCGCATCGTGGCCGAGCACCTCGTGGATGGAGAAGCAGTGCCGGAGTACGCGTGCGTTCCCGGCGCGCCGGCTCGGAGCAGGCCGGGCTCTGAGGGCAGCTAGTCTCACGTTGTTCCCATGCGTGGTCGCTGTGCCGCGAGGATGGCCTTTTCCTATCCGTACGGTCATCGAGTCTGAGTAACTCTATTCACGTTGCCTCAAACACCAATGGGATGCCTTGTTCTCCAGGGAACGGGGCGTCTTTTGACTCTAGGGCAAATTGCAGCTAACGCATGAGTTTCGGCACGTAGCACGAGGGATGCATCGCGGGGACACCGCAAGTTGCAGCCCAATGACGCCAGCCGCCAAAGGCGCCGGCGGACCGGCCACCTGTCTCCTGGACGCATAGCCGCTGCAACTTTCGGCAAGAACCAGACTACTCCAAGCGACTTAGCCTACTCCTTGACAAAGCAATAACAGACTGTTTTAATTCTAATGAAACGCATTCTCATTAAACTTGAGATTGTGAGTGAGAGGCAATCATTCAATTGCGGAAAGGATATTGGCAGTGATCAATTCGAAGCGTTTGACCCGTCGCGGTCTTCTTGCCATCGGTGCGGCAAGTGCGGGCAGTCTCCTGCTAGCAGGCTGTGGCACGGTAGTGGCACCGCAACCGGCGGCGGAGCCGGCTGAACCGGCGCCAGAGGCCGAAACCGCTTACACGCCGGTGACCATCGAGAACTGTGGATTTACCATTACGTACGACCAGCCGCCGCAGCGCGCCATTAGTCTATCTCAGCAATCGACGGAACTGATGCTGGCGTTGGGGCTGCAAGACAGCATGGTTGGCACGGCGTTTCTCAGAGACTCGGTGCCCCCTGATCAGCAGGCGGCATTCGAGCAGATTCCGATACTTGCCGAAAAATATCCTTCACATGAGGTCATTCTGGGTGCGGAGCCCGACTTCATTTACGCCGCCTTCGTAAGCGCCTGGACGCGTGAAGATGTGGCAGGGCCGCGCGACGCGCTCTTAGAGCTCGGCATTGCGTCGTACCAGACGGCCTCCAACTGTAAAGAGGGCAAGGTGGTCGTTGAGGACGTATTCGAGGACTTCCTGAACATCGGACAGATCTTTGGGATAGCGGAGCGTGCCGAAGAGTACGTCGACGGGCTGCGGGCGCGCTTGGAGGAAATCCGCGCCAAGACTGCGCCTGCCGATCCCAAGGTTTCGGTCTTCATCTATGACAGTGGAGGTGATACGCCGTACGCCGCCGTTGGTTCGGGCATTCTGAATGCGTTGGTCGAAGAGGCGGGTGGGGTCAACATCTTTGCTGACGTGGAAGGCCTCTTCGGGACAGTGAACTGGGAGACCGTGGTCGAACGAAACCCCGACGTCATCGTGCTGCTCAATGCCCCAGGGTGGTCTACGGCTGCAGAGAAGAGAGAGTACTTGGAGAGCACCGAGGCGTTATCCTCTATCAAGGCAGTGCAGAACAAGCACTTCGTGGAGGTGCTCTTCACGGCGACGCAGGCGGGCATTCGCACCGTAGACGCCATTGAAACGCTGGCGAACGGTTTCTATCCCGAGTAGACGAAGGAAAAGGTGTCTAGCCCAACAGGACATTGACCGAGAGGGGCGCAAGTTTGAAGCATATACCGGCGCTTGGTACGATCCAAGCGCCGGTTTGTGCTTTTCTTTCCAATCCCCATGGCCGCGGCACATCCCTTCAGCGCGTTGGTTTCCGGCAGCGGAGGTGGAGGAAGCAGGCAATGACGCGGGTGGAGGCGAGCTTGGGGTGGATGGCGATTGACTCATCGCTGGCGTAGGGTTCGGCGCACTCCTCAAGTGTCAGACCGGCATTGGCGAGCATATTCAGCCATGTGCTCAACGTGTGAAAATAGCGGGGAATGCGAAACTTCGCGAAGCGGCCTTTGAGTTCATCGGGCGCGGAGCCGAAGATCCACTCTTCCACAGTGCCTTGCTCTGTTTCAAAATAGTCGCCGCACTCCATGGCGACCCGCTTTCCCGTCTCATCGAGCACCCACTTGAAGCGAGGCGTCATGAAGCAGGGGTGCAGGATTGAGAACTGAAAGAAACCGCCGGGCTGCAAGACGCGTGCCACCTCCTGGATAGCACGCTGTTGATCCGGCACGTCCATCATACTCATCGTCGCCATGACGAAGTCGAATGCGGCGTCGGCAAAAGGCAGTTCAACGGCGCTGGCGTGCAGATAGGCAATGCCCTGGGGATCTTGCGCTTCCCGCTCCTGGGCGTAGCGCACGAAACGGCCGGAAATATCCAAGGCGGTGAGCTGCGCGCCCCGTTGCGCTACCAGCCGCGTGTTGTGTCCCTCGCCGCAGCCAACGTCAAGTCCGCGCAGTCCGGTGACGTCCGGCAGCATTTCAATGAAGGCCGGCGTGTTGATGTGGTCGCGGTATTTGTCGTAGCCAAGCCGCGTGAGCGTGGTCCAGGCCTCGGCGTTCTCGTCCCAGAGTTCGCCAACGGCGCGGTGGTCGAGGACTCTTTCTTCTTCCGTCGTCATGCCTTGCTCTCCACTCACGTAGGGAAGGACTGGGAGGATTCCTTCAGGACTTCTCGTTCTGATGCGGGGGACAAACCCCCGCGCTATGGTGGGTTTTCTTGTGGCAGGTAGGGGCGGTTCGCGAACCGACCCTACGCGGTGCGCCGCTGGCTGTGGCAGATTATCTGGGCCAGTTTTTGGGCGCGCTTTTTCTCCTTGGACCGCGGCGTCTTATTCCGGCAGCCGAGCGCGTCATACGAGCATAACACAGGCGAGAAACGGCTGGCGTGCGCGTGCGCGAAAACTGAAGGAGGAGTGGTGAGCGTATTTGTGCTCGCGTTCAGCCTTCGACAGGCTCAGGCCGAACGGCTCCACGGGCTCAGGCCGAGGTTGGAGAGGCTCAGGCCGAACAGTTCGACAGGCTCAGTTTGAGCGGGTCGACAGGTCCAAGCCAAACGGTGCCACTCTAGTCTTGTGCGCCGCGCAGCGCGCTCCAAAAGCGTGCCAGGTCTTGGCGAGGCAGCGCGCCAAGCACGATCACCAGGCCGAGATAGGCAAGTCCCGCCAAGGCCATGCTCGGCAGCGCGGGAATCCCGCCTGTGAGCCACGCAACGGCAAACATGCCGGCGCCGGCCAGCACCGGCCGCCAGCCGGCGCTGAAAACAGGAATCGCAACTTCCCAGCGGCGCGCAATGACGAAAAAGGGCGCCAGCAGCACGAGCTCGGAGAGCACCGTCGTCACCGCCGCGGCCGCATAGCCGTACTGCGGGACGAAGATGATGTTCGTCACCAGATTGAAAGCGGTGGCAAGGGCAAAGGCGATGGCGATCCACTTCTGTTGGTCAAGGGCGATCAAGACGTACTGGGTTATGGCATTGACATAACTTAGAGGTAGGAACCAGATGAGTATGGCGAGCGCGGTTGCCCCGTGCGGCAGGAAACTCTCGCCGCCGATCAGCCAAATGAAGGAGGTGGCGTACCAGCTAAAGCACACCGCGCCCCCCACGGCAAGCACGAGCATGAATTGCAAAGCCTTATTGAAGATGCTCTGGAGAGCAGCGCGGTCGGTGGGAGCGATCCGCGAAAGCGCCGGAAAAAGCGCTAGCACGAGCGCCGAAGGCAGCAGGGCAAAGGCTTCAACATACTTATACGCCGCGCCATAGAACCCAACTTCTGTGATATCCCGCGCCAGCGTCAAGACCTGTATATCGATGCGGAAGAAGACGACGTTGAGCAACGCATTGAGCATTAGCGGGAATGACGCCAGCATCAATGTGCGCGCCAATTGCCCGTCCCAGGGCGCACGGACGGTGGTTTCGCGCGGGAGCGCCCGGAGCAGCACGAAAGCAGTAGCAACGTTGGCGATGAGGGCTGTACCTGCCAGCCCCACATAGCCCCAGCCAAGAGCGATGGCAACTGTGCCCAAACCCACCGTGAAGAGCGCCGTGGCGATCTGCACCAGCGCTGTGTAGTCCATGCGCTCGCGAGCCGCAAAGAGAGAGCTTGCGGTACCGGCGGCATTTGCCGGAACGAGCGCAACCGCAAGCAAACCTGCAGTAACGATGGCGTTTGCCGGCACTATGTCCACATACCAAATGGACGCCATGATGAGGAGCACGAAGGGTACGGCGGCGACCGAAAGCAGCAAGCGGATGCGCTGCACAATTGCAAAGTACGCCGATGCCGCATCAGGACGACGGCTCACCTCCCGCGTCAGCAGCACGCCTAAGCCGAAGTCAGTGAGCGGGCCGAAGAAACCAATCAGGTTGACGGCGTGGGCATAATAGCCGTAGTTCTCCTCGCCGAGCACGCGGAGATAGTACGCGGCGAATGCCCACATGAGGCCGCGCGCTATCACCATAGCCAGCAACGGCACGAGCGCATTGCGGGCAACGCGGCGCAGAAACACCGGTCCTGAGTGGAGAGCGGTTTCTGCCGAGACCGTGCGACCGGCCAGCCGCCAGAACATGAGCAGGGCAAGCGCGGTCAGCGCCGCGCCGCTGCCGAGAAAGACCGCGAGGGGAATCTGCTGAATCATGAACTTGCAGGGTTCATCACTGCAAGAGAGCCTTGACCTTGCCTAAGACCTCGCTCACGACGTGCGCTCGGTCTCGGCAGAGACCGCGTAGCCTGGCACGCGAAGCGAGCGCGTCTTGCCCGCCAGTCGAGACTCTTGATTTGGTCGGCGAGCACGACACCGGTGATTTCGCCGGTAGAAGGGAGCATGACCTCGAAAGGGTAGCCCTTGACGGTAGCCGTAATGGGGCAAAACAACGCGAGGCCGGTTTTCTCGTTGTAGGTCACAGGGCTCAGAACCAGAGCGGGACGATGGCCGGCCTGCTCATGCCCAGACTGAGGACTGAAGCGCAGCCACACTATTTCGCCTCTGGCGGGAACGTAGTCGGTGCCTACCACTCTTCATTGCCTTGGGCCGGGCCGGAATCCTGTTCCGAATGAAGATTGTTGTCCGTCACCTGAGCCAGCATGTCGGCGAGGTTATAGGTCTCCTTGCGCATTACGACGTGGTCGCCCCGCGGGATGATTTCGATTGCGGACCCCTCGCGCACGCCCCACTGCTGCGCGATCGCTTTTGGAATGCGAACGGCGAGACTGGTACCCCATTTGGCGATGTGCGAATTTGCGCCCATATCTGCGCCTCTCTAGATGTAGAAGTATATCCGTAGCCAAAATTCGTCAAGTGCAATGCTTGTAAAGCAAGGCACACACTGCTACGGAACCGCCACGCGAGAGCCTAGCTTGCCCGATTTACATCCAAACAGGAAACTGCTGTTGCCTTCACAGGTACGAAATTGAGGCTCAGCCCTCTTAAGGCAGACCTTCTTCCAGGGGATAGCCGTCCTTTTCCCAGCCCACGATGCCGGGGCCGAGGTTATAGAGGTCTTCCAGGCCCATGGCGGCGGCGATTTCGCAGGCTACTTGGCTGCTCTGGCCGACGTCGCAGACGAAGATGATCTTGTCGTCGGCGAGGAACTCCCAGGGCTTTTGCAAGAGTTCGGGCAACGGCGCCAAGACAGAATCGGGTATGTGCGACTTGGCGAACTGATTGGGCATGCGCACGTCAATTACTTGGTATTCACCGCTGTCGATCATCTGCTTGGCTTCCGCACTGTCCACGGTGCCAAAGGGAATATCGGCATCTGCTTGCTGCGCCATTGAGAGCCTCCGGGGGATGTAATGGTATCGTACCCATTCTATACGGACCGGTGTTGGTTGACACCGGCTCCGCACTATGCTACTTAGTTAATATCTTATCTAAATAAAGTTACTTAGTAAAGATTAGTAGCAAGCGCTTAGATCTGTTGTGTTTGCCGTGAGCGTAGGGGGTTGTTGTGGCGAGAGTAGTGGCACAGGGCGTAGCTGACGTTCCTTCTGCAGAGGCAAGGATTGTGCTTGAGGGAGCCACGAAGGTGTTTGCCGCGCGGAACGGTGACACGGTGGCTTTCCAGGACGTTAATCTCTCTGTGCATGAAGGAGAGTTGCTCTGTGTGCTGGGGCCGAGCGGGTGCGGCAAGTCGACGCTCCTTAACACCATTGCGGGGTTGGACAAGCTCTCGGGTGGCAGTGTTGCGGTTGGTGGCGAACCGGTAGCGGGCCCCCACTTTACGCGGGGCATGGTATTTCAGGACTATGCGCTTTTTCCTTGGCTCACGGTTGAAGAGAATATCCGCTTTGGTCTTGACGCGCGCGGGTTCAAGGGTGACAAGCAGATGATTGTCGCTGATCTCGTGGCGCTCACTCGCTTGCAGGGATTCGAACGGGCCCGGCCGTCACAGCTCTCCGGCGGCATGGCCCAGCGGGTAGCATTGGCGCGCGCGCTCGCCAATCAGGTTGAGATCTTGCTAATGGATGAGCCTTTCGGCGCTTTGGACGCCTTCACGCGTATGGAAATGCAAGAGGAAATCGTACGCATTGTGAAGGCGCAAGGAGTGACCACGGTCTTTGTGACGCACGACATCGATGAAGCGCTCTATGTTGGCGACCGTGTGGCGATCATGTCCGCCCATCCCGGCGAACTGCGGCGCGTTATTCCGGTGCCAATTGCTCATCCGCGGGATCGGGTGGATCCACAACTCGTACGCCTGCGGGAAGAGGTCTTTACCGAATTCAATCTTGCGCATACGCGCGAGCAGTACTACCACATCTAGGAACTCCTCACCATGCCGTACATACCTCAACCTACCCGCAAGCTCTATCAGGGTGTTGTGCAAGAACTCTGTCTTTAGGCTTTTTGTCCGGCAGGTGCTTGAGAATCCGTCCAAATGGCAGCAGGCGCCTTATCCCCAAGTTTTCTGTTAACCGATGTGCACATGTCCTCTTTAAAGGAGAATTGAAAATGTCCAAGAAGATTACGCGATCACAGTTTCTCAATACATTGGGTGCGGTAGCGCTCGGCGCGGTTGTGAGCCCGCTTCTCGGCGCCTGCGGCGGTGACGATGAAGTCGAATCGAATGGAGGGCCGGTTACCCCGTCCAAGGTGTCGGATACGACGGTGAAGGTCGGCTACTTGCCGATTACGGACTCCACGCCGCTCACGCTTGGGTATGCCGGTGGGTACTTTGCCGATGAGGGCTTGAATGCGGATAAGCCCGCGCTTTTTCGCGGCTGGTCGCAGCTTGCCGAGGCGTTCATGGCGGACCAGGTGAACGTGGCGCACTTTCTCATGCCCATGACGGTGTGGATGCGCTACGGCATTGGGTTTCCCGTGAAAGTGGTGGCCTGGGACCACATCAACGGCTCGGCGCTGACCGTCCATCAAGAGGGCGGCATCGATAGCATTAAGGACCTGGGCGGCAAGCAGATCGCGGTGCCTTTCTGGTATTCGATCCATAACGTCGTCTTGCAGATGGCGTTGCGCCACCACAACCTGGAGGCGGTAATCCAAGATCGCAACCGTGAATTGGCGGCCAATCAGGTTAATCTGTTTGTGATGGCGCCGCCGGACATGCCGACTGCGTTAGGCAATCGGTCTATCGACGGCTACATCGTCGCGGAGCCCTTCAATGCCGCCGGGGAATTGCTCGCGAACGGCAAGATCATCCGCTTCACGGGTGACATCTGGAAAGACCACGCCTGCTGTGTGGCGGTGCTAAGCGAAAAGTACATCGATGAGAACCCGGAGTGGGCGCAGCGCGTGCTCAATAGCATTGCCAAGGCGCAACTTGGAGCGCTGAAGGACATACCCGGCACGGCGAAGCTCCTCTCCAAGGACGGGAGCGGACTCCTGCCGCAGGCGGCGAACGTCATCGAACGCGCCATGAGCAAATACGATCTGGAGACCTACGGGCCGCAAGGCACCAACGCCATTCACCATCCGGAGTGGGGCGCGTCTCGCATTGGCTTTCAGCCGTGGCCGTACCCAACCTATACCATTGAGCTTGTGAACCAGATCAAGCAGACGTTGGTGGAGGGAGATACGAGTTTCCTGGCTGACCTCTCGGGCGATCACGCTGCGGAGGATTTGGTAGAGTATACGTTGGTCAGGGAAGCCTATAACGCCGCCGGTGGTCCGGGCGCGTTCAACGTTGCGGAAGAAGAGGCGTTCGAACGCCAGGAGATCATCGGCATTGAGTGAGGCCATGAGCACAGAGGGGCGGCTGGCCGAGCAACTTCGCGAGGAAGAACGAACTGGGTCAGGGACAGGGATAGCCGTGTCCGCGCCGGCAGACAGTCGCTGGCGGGCGCATATTCGCGGCTTCGGACTGCCGGTCGTCGGCTTCCTCGTCATCCTGCTCGTTTGGCAATTGCTGACGAGTGGGTTGCTGTCGGACTCTAGCATTGTTACCGCCTTTCAGCCGCGCAACGCTTTTCGCGAACTGGTTGGCTTCTTCGTCAGTGGTGTCATATATTCCCACATCTTCGCGAGCTTGGAGCGCATTGTCTTGGGACTTGCATTGGCGGTGGCGATTGGGGTGCCTATCGGCGTGGTCATTGGCCACTACCGCACGGCTGAGCGCGCGTCTTCACTGGCGTTTCAGTTTCTGCGGATGATTTCGCCGCTCTCTTGGATGCCAATTGCCATTATCGCCTTCGGTGTGGGCAACAATCCCGTGATCTTCTTGATCGCCATTGCCGCGGTCTGGCCGATGATAATCAACACGGCGCACGGTGTGAGCAGCCTCGACCAACGGTGGATCCGTGCGGCGCGCACCCTGGGAGCGAACGAATGGAAGCTTGTGCGCATGGTCATCCTGCCAGCCGTCGTGCCGGACATGCTTACGGGACTGCGGCTTGCGGTGGGTCTTGCCTGGGTAGTCTTGGTACCCGCGGAGATGCTGGGTGTTTCCGATGGTCTCGGCTATTACATTTTGGATACACGCGACCGTTTCAACTACGGTGAACTCATGGCCGTGATCCTCATTATTGGGGTCATTGGTTATGCGCTAGATCAGCTCATCCGCTTGCTGCGCGTGCATGCATCCTGGGATCAGGAGGAGCGCTGAGTGCTTTGCCTGAGAAGGGTGTTTCTGTGTTGCGAGAAAGAGCGAGGGACAAGT
Organism: Chloroflexota bacterium; assembly: GCA_012270555.1. Lineage (GTDB taxonomy): Bacteria > Chloroflexota > UBA11872 > VXOZ01 > VXOZ01 > VXOZ01. The sequence continues at coordinate 138,287 of JAAXIC010000049.1, read as the reverse complement.
CCCAATGTTGTCGCACTAGAAAAATGGTAATGAACACCGCGCCTCACGTCCCCGGCAGTGTAGGTTTGCAACCCCGTATCACGTACGGGGCAGGCTCTGCGCCCGCCTGTCGACATGCTTCCATTTCCCCTCACCCCGGCCCTCTCCCCCGGGAGAGGGGGCAGAGCGCGCCCAATGAGCGTACCGCCTTGATCTTAATGCGACAGCATTGGGGACAAGCCCCCGCGCTACGAAAGAGAGAAGCGGAGGACAAGCGCCTGCGCTCAGCACAGGTTCTGTCGAAGGGACTGCGCTACCGGGGACGTGAGGCGCGGATTGCACTGCCGTCGGCAAGCAAGTGGTATCAATTCCGGGCGCTTAGCGCCGTTTACTGTATGGACTCGTCAGGCAATAGGCTCTGAGATTATCCCCTCTCCCTCTGGGAGAGGGCTAGGGTGAGGGTCTTCGTGGAAGTACCGCATGATGTCTACACCACCGATGTCCTCGTAATCGGCGGCGGGCTCGCCGGCTGCTGGGCAGCCATTGCTGCCACGCGTCAAGGCAGCCGGGCGCTGGTGGTAGACAAAGGCTTCGTGGGCGGTTCCGGCTGCAGTGTGTTTGCGGGCGGAGTGGTGCTTTACCTCACGCCGGAAGACGATCCCACGGACTTCGTCCGCGAGCACTGCCGTGAAAGCGAGTTGCTCCTAGACCCCGCTTGGGTGGAGTGGTTGGTGCAGGCCAACTATGAGCGTATCGCGGAATTGGATGGCTGGGGCGCACCGTTCGACCGCCACGACGACGCGGCTGAAGGCCAGGCCGGCTCTCTGCATCGCCGCTTGATCTACGTCGGTTCGCGGGAGACGGTGTGGCGGCTCGGTCTCGACAGCGTTGAACTGATGAAGCTCATGCGCAAACAGGTCTTGCGCACGAAGCAAGCGAAGCTCCTCGATCACACCACCATCGTTAAGCTCCTTGTACAAGACGGTCGAATTGTCGGTGCGGTCGGCATCCGCCGGCAGGACGAGCGCCTCTGCCTCATACAGGCCAAAGCCATTGTGCTCGCGGCGGGAGGCTGTGCCTGGAAAGGCACCCATTTCGGTCACGACATGCTCTGTGGCGAGGCGTACAAACTGGCGTGGGACGTGGGCGCGGCCTTGATGAATATGGAGTATGCCAACGGCTATATTGCCACCAATACTCGCTTCGACAGTCATGGACAGTGCATTCTGGCTGCCATCGGCGGTAAGTACCTGAATGGCGAGGGTGAACCTTTTCTCGGCAAGTACTCGGACAAGGTGCCGCCGGCTATCCACGTGATCGCCCGGGGCATGGCATCGGAAATCCGGGAAGGGCGTGGCCCAATTCAGCTTGATTTGTCAGCGGTTCCCGTCAAAGACCGTGAAATGTGGCTGCACGCCTTCAAGCATATTGCCGAGCTCGCCCGCCGCAGCGGCCAGGACCTCTTCGCCGATCGTACGCAGTGGCATCCTGGCTTTAATGGTTCTGTTTCGGGTTCAGCCGGGGTCTACTTTACGGATACGACCATGGCTGCCAGCGTGCCGGGACTCTTCGTTGCCGGTGACGCGGCAACACGCGGATACGTGGTGGGAGCATCCAGCGGCATCACCTTTCTCAATCTCGCCTGGGCGAATGGCAGCGGCTATGCGGCGGGCGTGGGGGCGGGCGAGTTTGCACAAAACTCTGGGCAGGAAGCGCATTCAGACGCTAAGTGGAAGAGCGAATTGGCAGAAGCGCTGCGACCCATGGAACGCACAGGCGGCCTGCTTCCCGATGTGGTCTACGGACAATTGCAGACCCAGGCCATGCCGCCGGAAGTCAACATATTCCGCGAAGGTGAACGCATGCAGCGTGCCTTGGCGCACGTGCGGACTCTCCAAGAAGAGGTGGTGCCGAACCTCTTTGCGCCGGACTTCCATGAGTTGGTAAAGTGCTACGAGGTAGAAGCGACCGCTCTCACGACGGATCTGATGTACGAAGCCGCGCTCTTGCGGACGGAAAGCCGGGGTTGGCACTTCCGTGAAGACTATCCTCAGCGTGACGATACCGGCTGGCTCAAGTGGATCGTGGCGGAGCCCGACGAAAAGGGTGAGCCGGATTTTCGGTACGTTTCAGTGCCCCGCAAACGACTGGAAGAACTGGGAATACTCGAATCAGCGGCAGCAGTGTGACTTCTCTTGCAGCTGACATTTACGACAGTCGAACTAGAATCTATCCGTTTTATCAACGCGGAGACTCTCACTAGTGGCAATTGAAAAAGTATACGAAGACCTCTGCATTGGCTGTAAACTCTGTGTGAAGGTCTGTCCGCTCGACGTGCTCCGCATGGATGACAAGAAGAAAGCCTACATCCGGTACCAGGACGACTGCCAGTCGTGCCTGCTCTGCGAGATATACTGTCCCACTGACGCGATCTACGTTGGGCCGGAAAATCCCCGTGAGGTGCCATTCAACGTTGTGGAGCTAGCGCAAGTATCCTAGCGGCTTGCTAGTCGTTGAGCGACGAGTGTAATCAAGAAAGAGAGCGTTCCCATGACCGATGTGTTCGACTTCGATACGTACATCATGGCGTACTACGACAAACACCCTCCGCTCATGCACTTTGCCGGTAAGAGCCGGGATGAGTGGTATGTCTGGCAGCAACGCTTACGTACCAAACTGCTTGAACTCATGGAGCCATTTCCGGAGCAGGTACCGCCGGAGGCGCGGGTTGTCGAGGAGCGGGAGCAGTTCGGCGTGCACTACGAGAAAGTGGTGTATACCACCGCAGAGGATGTGCAAGTTCCGGCGTGGCTGCTCATTCCGGAGAACGTGGCAACGCCGGCGCCGGGCATCATTTGTTTGCACGGTCACGGGGGGCCGCACGGCAAAGATCCCGTGGCACACGTGGACCATGGCGAAGAGGAACTCGCGCGGACGATCAAGAACTACAACTATGACTACGGCTTGCAGTTCGCCAAACGCGGCTTTGTAACGCTATGTCCCGATGCGCGCGGCTTTGGCGAGCGCAGAGAGGGCTTTCGGCGCTTCGGCAATCGGGACGGTTGCAACGTGAACGGCATCATGACCTTCCTCTTCGGCATGAACCTCACGGCATTGAACACCTGGGACGACATGCGGGGTCTCGACTATCTCGGGAGTCGCCCGGAAGTGGATGCGGACCGGCTCGGTTGCATCGGCTTATCACTTGGCGGCACGCGCTCGATGTACCTCTCGGCGGTGGATGAGCGCGTGAAAGCGTCTTCCGTGGTGTGTTATCTGACGACCTTCAAACAGTATGCGCTGACGCAAGGGAACTTCTGCGGTTCGCAGTTCGTGCCGGGGATTCTCAAGTACGCGGAAGTGGCCGACATCTGTGGCTTGGTGGCGCCGCGGCCGCTCCTCATCGAGTCCGGCATTCAAGACGGAGGCTTTCCGATTGAGGCCGCGCGTGAGGCGTACGCCCACTTAGAGCGCATCTATACAGCGGCGCAGGTACCGGAAAGCCTCTGGCTCGATGAATTCGACGGCGGACACCGGTTCAGCGGGGCCAAAGCCTTTGACTTCTTCAACGCGTATCTGTGAGGCAGAGCCCTGGGGGAGGTTGCGGAGCTTTTCGCAGGGCACGACGCGACGCTGGCGACCGAACCCAAGAATGCCTCCCAACAAGAGTTCTCCGCATGCAGTCTCGCTGCTTATTGAGCCAACGGGCACTGCGTTATTCCCTGATTGGCCAACCTGTTGTAGGTCGTGCTGTAGTTTAGTCCCGCCCACACACAACGATCTGCCGAGATGCATTCGAGGCACTATTGAATGCTCTTGCCTAGCGAGTAGGCTTGGTAGAGAAGTGCGGTTACAATTCGAGATGAGAATTGGAGCGGTCAGTGGAGGGGTTGGATAAGCTAAGAGAGAGTAGTCGATGTATTGAACCAGGAGAGGCACCTCATGAGCGATGTTCTTGATTTCGATTCCTACATCATGGCGTACTACGACAAGCATCCCCCGTTGCTGCGCTTTGCCGGGGAGAGCCGGGATGAGTGGTACACGTGGCAACAGCGCCTACGCGCCAGACTGCTGGAACTCATGGAGCCATTCCCCGAACAGGTGCCGCTGGATGCGCACGTTATCGAGGAGCGGGAGCAGTTTGGCGTGCACTACGAAAAAGTGGTGTACACCACTGAGGAAGATGTGCAGGTACCGGCATGGCTCTTGATTCCGGATAATGTCTCAACGCCGGCGCCGGGCATCATTTGTTTGCACGGTCACGGGTTAGACGGCAAGGATAACGTGGCGCATGTGGACTACGGTGAGGAAGATAGGGCCCGCACGATCGAACGCGCCAACTATGACTACGGCCTGCAGCTTGCCAAGCGCGGTTATGTGACCCTGTGCCCCGACGCGCGCGGTTTTGGCGAGCGCAGAGAAGGCTTTCGGCGTTTCGGCAAACGGGACGGCTGCAACGTGAACGGCATCATGACATTCCTGTTCGGGATGAACCTGATGGCGCTCAACACCTGGGACGATATGCGGGGTCTTGATTACCTGGCGAGCCGGCCGGAGGTGGACGCGGACCGGCTGGGCTGCATCGGCCTCTCATTTGGCGGCACGCGCTCGATGTACCTTGCGGCCGTGGATGAGCGCGTGAAAGCGGCAGACGTGGTGTGCTATCTGACGACCTTCAAACAGTATGCGCTCACCCAAGGCAATTTCTGCGGGTCGCAGTTCGTACCGGGGATACTAAAATACGCCGAGGTGGCCGACGTGTGCGGCCTGGTGGCGCCGCGGCCGCTGCTCATCGAGTCCGGCATACATGACGGAGGCTTCCCGATCGAGGCTGCGCGAGAGGCGTATGCGCACTTGGAGACGATTTACGCGGCAGCGCAGGTATCGGAAAGCCTCTGGCTCGATGAGTTTGATGGCGGGCACGTATTCAGCGGCGCCAAAGCTTTCGACTTCTTCAACGCCTACTTATAAGGCGGAGGCCGCGTAAGACGGAGGCCGCGCGCGTTGTGGTGCAGCCGGTCACGGCGCACAAGCTGGCGCCGGTTCCCCAGCCCCAGAATGCTGGGAGACGCGATTTCGGCGTAGACCGTCTCGTTGGTCTCCGTGTCTACGACAACGGCGCGCACTTTGCCCACTACGCGGTTGCAGGGGTCGTAGACCCGCAACCCGCGCAGGTCCTGAAACTGCGTGTCCGGCCTGTCCGTTAACTCGCGCTCAAGGCGGCGGAGGGGCATACACTACCTTCCTTTCTTTTGCTTCTCTTTCTTCTTGTATCCAGTATCTCCGAAGAAGATTAGAGCAGCATGAAAGGCAGGTTACCGCGAGATTAAGGCCGGTGGTCGGGGCAGTCGGTGTGACCGCTGCGAGCAGACAATCCGTTGGGAGTCCCGTGTCACGTATGGGACAAGCTTTGTACGGCCCGGGCCGGCAGACAGGAAAACTCTCTGGGGAGAGGATCGGGGGGAAGCGGCAGCGATCCGGCCCACTTTCGCATGTCCGTCCAGAGGTACGCCAAGGTCTCCGTAAGAGAGGAAAACGGTTTAGACGGCTTGGGGAGTCTTGTCTGCGGAAGCAGTCTGTTCCGCCGTGTCGTCCACGCGGAAGATGAACCAGGCGGCAATCGCCATCATGGGCAGGAAGGCGGCGACGGCAGCGGGCCGGCCCCAGTCCAAACCATCTACGATAAGTGCCCAGACGAGGGGGCCGATGATGGCCGCAAAGCGCCCCACCATGGCATAGAGGCCGTAGAACTGGCCGATGTGTTCCGGTGGCGCGAGACGCAACATCAAAGGCCGGTCCGCTGCCCACGTGGCACCGAGCGCATACCCTCCGAGCGGCGCTATTGCCCAGAAGATGACTGGCGTGAGGCCGAAGAGAGGGATAGAGAAAGTCAGAGTAATAACTAGAGACCAAAGCCCGAGCACGATGAGCAAGGACGGCTTAGGCCCAATCCAGTCTACAATAAAGCCCCACGACAACCCGCCCAAAGTGGCCCCGAGGATGCCGAGCATTAACGCAATGTACACCTCTGCTTCGCTAAAACCCACCTCGTTCGTCAAGTAGATGCCCATGAAGATGATAAAGGTGTTGGCGGCATCAGTGTAGAAGACCCGGCCGATAAGAAAACGCCGCAGGTTGGGTAGTTTGTCGAGGCGGACAAGCGTATTTCGTAAGTCATGAAGCGCGCGTTGAGCGGCCTTGCGCCCCAGCATGACCTTGCCTAAGCGGGGCTTTTCTCGCACCCAAAAGAAGCACGGCAAGGCAAAGAGCAGGAAGAGTACGGCTGTGATCTTAAAGACGAGCGGCTTGCCAGCAGGATTGCTCTCCAATACTGCTAGCCCCAGCAAGTTCTCCAATACGACGAGTCCCATCAGGACCCCGATGAATGAGCCCATATAGCCCACGCCAACGCCGATGCCGCCCACGCGCCCCCGGTTCTCTTCTGTGCTAACTTCAGGCAATAGCGCGTCGTAGAAGATCAGGCCGGACTGATAGAAGACGTTCGCAACTATGAAGATCAAGAGAGCGATGAAGACGCCAGTGATGCCCAGCAGGAATGTAGCGAAGCAGCACACCAGCGTCGTCGCAATCAGAAAGGGCATCCGGCGCGGGGTCTGGTCTGAGAGCGCACCGAGGAACGGCGCGGCCAGGAAGACGATGAACATCGAAAAGCTATTGGCGAGCCCGTAGTCGCTATCCTTTCCGCCCATGTCGTTGACGATCCATAGCGAGAAGAAGAGCGACACAATGTTCATGGAGAACATCGTGTTGGCGAGGTCGTAGAGTACCCAACTCGCGACTGACAAGAGTCTCGGGCGTTCGGGTGTGGCGGCGGTCGCGGTGGCTTCCATAGACACCTTCAGTGAATTTCTAGCTCATGAAGGGAGCGGTGAACTGCTTATGAAACGGGTTCGCAGAACATAGGTTGGCTGGGTGTATATTGAACAAATAGATCTGCAAGCGCCCACCATTAACCAACTCTCCTGCGTACTGACTGCTCTCTGTGAGAAAGCACGAAAAAACCAGGTATCTCCCTGGGCGCATGATTGCCAAGCTGATTAGGAGTATACCAGTTGCCCGACCGGGAGTCATTGTGGTATCGCTCGGATAAGATGCACGTGCTGAGTGGGCGGGAAATCGGAGATCGAGGTGACTTTGCTCGGAAGTCCTGGGCACAGGGTCTTCGAGTCTTTCCGCAATTGAGTTGGCTGCATGTGCAGGGCCGTTCCTGCTGTAGGCTCGCAACCCCGCGCTGCTGCGCCGCTAAGCGATTGTCCCAGCAATAGCGCGTACCTTGTAAACGGATGCCTATCTACGGGCGACAGTGCTAACTGCATGAGCTAGGAAAAGGGTGCCCGAAGGTTTGTGAGGATACTCTTTGCCAGCGAGGCCATCTCAGTCACGTGTGCCACATGATCGTCGTATGCTTCCGGGGAAACGCGGGTATCAATGTACTCCACGGAGAGTGGCCCAGCGTAGCCGCTTTGCACAAGGCCGCGCAAGAGTCCGGCAAAGTCGACAATACCCTCTCCGGGCGGCACAAGAATCTTTTCAGGCGAGTTGCCAGCGTCGCGGAGATGGACGATGCGGGTGTGTGGATACGTAATGGAAAAGTCGCGGCCCTGCCAGGGTCCGGCATAGAAATGCGAGGGGTCGAGGGCGAGGCCGAGATTCGGCGCCGACTCCACCAGCCGCACGGCCAGCGCCGGTAACTCGGTGAGACAGTTGACATGGGTCTCGAGACAGAGGGTGACGTCGTAGCGGGCGGCAACGGCCGCAAGCTGGCGCAGTTCGTCTATCGCCGTCCCCAACGGTGTACCGTTTGGAGGCGCATTGATGCAAACTGCCGGCAAGTTGTGTGCCGCGGCAAGCGCACAGACGGCAGAAACTTGCTGCTCCAGCGTAGTGTCTGCGTTGCGTTCGAGCCCCGCATTCATGGCGCTCAGGGCGAGATCTGCCCGTTCTAGTTCATGCCGCAGCATCTCCGGTGTGTCAGCACTGGAGTGCGCCAATTCCAGTGCGCTTACGTGCGCCCAGTGCTGCACACCTAGATCGACATAACGAAACCCAAGTTGCCCAATGCGTTGCAAGGCCTCGTCTAGCGGTAGCTGTGTAAAGCAGAGTGTAGAACAGGAAAGTTTCAGCAAGAATCCAACACCAGTTTTTCTACGCTTCCCGAAGTCCAATGCAGAGTCTAGTATCGCTGCCTTCAATACTCACTGGGAAGGTGGTCTAGGTTGCTCACTTGCAGTTTTTGCAGTTTCAGAGTTAATCCATTGTCGCAGATCACAGACCGTACATTGTTGTATTGTCCCTACTGCCTTTCGATGACGAGCATCTCGTTGGCGCCTTTGAGAAATTCATACGGCACGCGGCTAACCGTAGCGTGGAAACCCGCGCGGCGGAGCGCTGTAAGGGCCGGACCAAGGTGCGGCGAGACCTGACCGTCGAGATCGACCAGGGGAAAGACACGGACTTCCGTTGCGACACGGCAAAGCTCGCGCAGAGCCGCTACATGAAAGTCCTCGCCCAATTGCTCCGAGTAGAGGAATAGGAAGTTAGAGCAGAGGGCAAGGTCGAAGGCACTATTTGCGAAGGCGAGGTGAGGGAGGGCAGAGACGACATAGCGACTACCCCGCCGATCGCCCGCAAAGTCGCGCAGGAAGGCTTCCATTGCGGTCATGCGCATCTCACCCAATGCCTGGATTGACGGTATTGTGTCCCACACGAAATTGTCCCGCTTGGCAGGCATCTGGGCCATCATCGTCGCGAAGGTTTCGTCGAAGCGTTGTCTTAGCTCCTGGCTATTGAAGACGTACAGGGGATCGCAGGAGACGACCCGGTAGCCCCGGGCAGCCATCTCCGCGTTGAAACTGGCGGGTCCGTCTGCACAGCCAAGGATTCGCTTTGCCAGGTCTCGTTCGCTGAGGGCAAACATCCCCACGTACTCAGCCAGTGAACGACCCCAGGGTACGACCTGAGAGAGCTGGACGCCCGAACGCACCACGCTTGGCTACTTTGTATGGACGGTCGCCGCGCGCATGGCATGCACGAGGTCCTTTAGGGCGTCGAAGCGTCGCGCGGCGGAAGTATCGTCAAGGACGTTGATCAACGCGCTTGCGCTGACCACACCCTCGGCCATCTGCGCAACCGTGGCAACGTGCTCGGGCCGCGACACGCCAAAGCCTACTGCCAAGGGCAAGTCGGTGTGTTTCCGCACGCGGCCTAGGAATTCCGGCAACGTGGCGGAGAGTTGCTCGCGCGCGCCGGTCACGCCGATGAGAGAGACACAGTAGACAAAGCCGCTGCCGGCCTGGACGTTGGCCTGGATACGCGATTCGGTGCTGGTGGGCGCCAGGAGCGGTATCAGGTCGAGGTCGTGGGCCCTAGCAAGGCGGCCGAATTCCTGTCCTTCCTCCGGCGGCAGGTCTGGCACGATGAAGCCGTCGAGGCCTATTTCGGCCGCTTCTTTCACGACCCGTTCCAGTCCGTAGTGCAGGAAGGGGTTGTAATAACCCATGAAGACGAGCGGAGTCTCAACACCCTCGGACCGCAGGTCGCGCACCAGGTTGAAAGCCATCTTGAGCGTGGTGCCTTGCTCCAGCGCAATCTGCGACGCGTGCTGTATCGTCGCGCCATCGGCGAGTGGATCGGAGAAGGGTATGCCGAGTTCGACGACGTCCGAACCGCCTGCCAGGAGCGCGCGCACGACGTCGGCGGTATCCGCCGGTGTGGGATACCCAACGGTGGCAAACGTGATGAGCGCTGCGCGGTTCTCCGCTTTCGTTTGGGCGAAGGTTGCAGCGAGGCGGTGTCCTTGAATTGGTCCGCTCACAGCTCCACCCCCAATCCCTCGGCGACGATGGTCATGTCTTTGTCACCCCGGCCGGAGAGGTTGATCAGCACAATCTGATCCTGCGGGAGTGCACTCGCCAATTGCGCGGCATGGTACATGGCGTGTGCGGGCTCCAAGGCAGGTATGATGCCCTCAGTTCGACAAAGATGCTGGAAGCCTTCCAGCGCCTGCTCGTCCGTCACGCCCACATACTCCGCCCGCCCCAGGTCTTTCAAGTAACTGTGTTCGGGGCCGACGCCGGGGTAGTCCAGTCCGGCGGAGATGCTATGTGGCTCGTAGATCTGGCCCTCGTCGTCTTGCAGCAAGTAGCTCTTCGCGCCGTGGAGGGTGCCGGGCGTGCCGGCCACCAGCGTGGCGGCGTGCTCGCCGCTCTCGATGCCGTGCCCGGCGGCTTCCACACCCACCAGGCGCACTTCTGTGTCGTCTACAAAGGGATGGAAGATGCCAATGGCGTTGCTGCCGCCGCCCACGCAGGCCACCACTACATCAGGCAAGCGCCCAAACTGCGCCAAGCACTGCTCGCGGGCCTCCCTGCCGATGATGCTCTGGAGGTCGCGCACGATGGTGGGATACGGGTGCGGCCCCACCACGGAGCCGATGATATAATGGGTGGTCTCAACGTTGGTGACCCAGTCGCGAATGGTCTCGTTGATGGCATCCTTGAGCGTGCGGCTGCCGGACATTACCGGTATTACGGTGGCGCCGAGCAGCTTCATGCGAAAGACGTTGAGCGTCTGGCGGTGCACGTCAACCTCGCCCATGTAGACGATGCACTCCAGACCGAGCATGGCGCACGCGGCAGCGGTGGCGACGCCGTGCTGCCCCGCGCCAGTCTCGGCGATGATGCGGGTGCGCCCGATGCGCTTTGCGAGCAACGCCTGGCCGAGGGCATTGTTGATCTTGTGTGCGCCGGTGTGCGCCAGGTCTTCCCGCTTGAGATACATCTGCGCGCCGCCGATTTCTGCGCTCAGGCGGGCCGCGTGGTAAATGGGCGTGGGGCGACCTACATAGCGGTCCAACAGAACATCGAGTTCGTCTTGAAACGCGGTGTCATCGGCAAGGCCGGCGTAGGCTTCTTCCAATTCTTCCAGCGCCGGAATCACGGTCTCCGGCACGTAACGCCCGCCGTAGTCACCGAATTGTCCCCGTACGGTGAGTGATGGTGATGTAGCCATTCAAGCGCTCCTATTGCAGTATGCCGCCCAGCGTACGAGGCGCAGCGCGGTACGAAATCTTGATAAACATACATGATGAAACCTGCATCTAACCGGTTGCCGTCGGTGTCGCCAGCAGGTTTGCATAGTCTATATACATGGCGGCGCGGACGTGGTCCATGGTTTCGCCGCCCACGGCGCGCGTTTGCTCGATGCCGCTGCGCAAGACTTCCTGCACAATGTCGGGGTCGTTAGCAAACGCTTCACGACGTTCTCTAATGGGGTCCAGCATTGCGTTGAGTGCAGTGAAGAGCCGCCGCTTGACCTCCACGTCGCCGACGCGGCCCTTGCGGTAGCGGTCTTTCAATTCGTCTACTTCAGCAACGTCCGGGTTGAAGGCGTCGTGGTACATGAATACCGGGTTGCCTTCCACGTGGCCGGGATCCGTGGCGCGCAGCCGTGTGGGGTCGGTGTACATGCTCATGACTTTCTTCTGCACCGTGTCCGCGTCGTCGCTGAGGAGGATTACGTTCCCCAGGCTCTTGCTCATCTTGGCTTGGCCGTCGGTGCCCATGAGGCGCGGCACCTCGCTCAAGCGGTGCGTGCACTCCAGAAAGACGCGGTCGTACGTGCGGTTGAACCAGCCCGCGATGTCGTTGGTGAGTTCGAGCAGAGGCAGTTGGTCTTCACCCACCGGTACGCAGAGTTCGTCACCGTCGACGTGCGGCGGCGGCGGCGTGAAGAGCAGGACGTCGGCGGCCTGGGATACCGGGTAGTTGTAGAAGCCGAGATTGCCCGCACGCTCGCCATACTGCGCGCGTTCGTTCTTGATGGTGGGATTGCGTTCCACGTAGGCCATCGGCGTGAGCATGGAGAAGTAGGTCGTCAGTTCCGTCAGATCCTGTATCTGACTCTGCAACACAAAGTGAATGTTCGACTGTTTCGTCGGATTGAGCCCAACCGCCAACCAGTCGAGCACCATTTCGTGCACTGACTCTACGATGCGCTGCGGATCGTCGAAGTGCGTGCTGAAGGCCTGCACGTCGGCGAGCAGGAAGTAACACTCGTACTCGCCCTGCATTTCGACCCAGTTGCGCAGCGCGCCGGCGTAGTGACCGAGATGCGCGGCGCCGGTGGTGCGCATGCCGGTGAGAATGCGTTTTTGGGGTGGTCTTGCCACAGTCCTCTTTCCTTCTGGTTTACAATTCTGTGATGATCTGCTTAGGAGTCTTTCTTCCACGATCTGTTCGATCAAAATCCGAATCAAAACTCACGAGCACGAAGCCGTGTTTCTCAGCGGCGAGGTATTGATAGGCATCGTCAAAATCAAGTCGAAACTGTTGTCCCACGGCCAGCAGATCTCGCATGTCAGCAATGTTTAGCCGAAGACTGGTGACTTCTCCCCGTTCAAGCGTGTCTACAGTAAAGTCAGAGAACGCCTGGTCCTTTCCAAGCCGCGTTAGAATGATACCGAGCGAATAAAGAGTAAAATCTGTCAGTGCCAGTAGATTCGGCTCCATTGTGCCAAAGAAATCTCGAACTTCTTCTGCTCTTTCCTGGTTTAGCAAGAGTTCTAGCCATACATTTGAATCGACAAGGTACATCAGTCTCCCCACCATTCGAGCGCCTTGCGTTGCAGATCAAGAGAAGTGTACTGGTCACGATACTCGGCGAGCGCTCCGGCCCAGGTGAGGCGCAGCTTTCCCTTGCGGCGCGGCTTGGCTTTCGTTTCCAGCAGAAAGCGTGCAAAGTCGTAGACTTCCTGCTGCAACTCCGGCGGCAACTCCTGAACCAACTCTTCAAGCCGTTTCATTGTGCTTCCTCTCACGGTAACGAGGCATCTCTCGCGTGGTGGATGAATGCGGCAATCTTGTCGGGGTCTTTCTTGCCATTTGTCTCAACACCGCTGCTGACGTCCACTCCCCAGGGCTGCACCTGGGCAACGGCAGAACGTACATTGTCAGGGGTAAGCCCCCCTGCGATAAAGAATGGGCGGTCGCGCGGCGCGGCGCTTGCCAGACTCCAATCCCAGGTCTGGCCGGTGCCGCCGGGCCCATTGTCGGCGCCCTCCAGCACAAATCCCGCGGCCTCCACGTAAGGGGGCATGCGTGCGTAGTCGTCGGCGGAATGCAAGTTTATAACTTTCCAATGCAGTAGCCCTAACTCGGTGCAGTAGTCCGGCGTCTCCGCTCCGCACAACTGCACGTACTGAAGTCCGCATTCCGCTACAACATGGCGCACGGTCGCGGCATCCTCGTTAACAAAGAGACCCACTGCCGGCGGACATGTGGAGCCAAGACTGCGAATGATGTCGCGCGTGTCGTCCATGGTCATGCATCGACGTCTACCCTTGACAAACACAAAACCGATAAAGTCCGCGCCATGCGCCACCGCAGCGCGCGCGTCGGCCAGTGCCATGATGCCGTCGATTTTCACTTTGGGCGCAGCGAAGCCTTGCGCTATGCGATTGTTGGCGTCAGGGGAGTCTGCGGACGATTTCATTCGGTTGCCTCACTCTGGATTCCGGCCTGCGCCGGAATGACGGAGGGTGAATCGCTATCGCTGGAAGCGGAATCAACCGTCGGCAATTCTGCGGCAGCAACAAGTGACGCAACTTTGGCTGCCGTGTCCGGTGCAGTCACCAATGCTTCGCCAATCAACATAGCGTCTACGTTCCAGGCGTGGAGCTTTGCCACATCGGCGGTTGTATGGATGCCGCTCTCGCTGACTACCAAGTGGTCGGTTGGGATGATCTCGCGGAGTGCGGCAGTCGTTTCCAATGTGGTTTCGAAGGTATGTAGGTTGCGGTTGTTGATGCCAATGATCTCAGCGTCTATCTCCAAGGCTAGAGCGGTTTCCTCCGCCGTATGCACTTCCACGATGGCGGCCATGTCCCATTCCTGAGCGCAGCGGAGCAGCGCCCGCAAGCGGGGCTGCGGCAGGGCGGCAACGATGAGGAGCACCGCGTCGGCGCCCGCGGCACGGGCTTCGACGATGTGGTACTCGTCGGTAGTGAAGTCCTTGCGCAATGCAGGAATGTTCACGGCAGCGCGCGCGGCTTGGAGGTCGGCAAGCGAACCCTGGAAGAACCGCTCGTCCGTAAGTACCGAAAGGGCACTAGCGCCGTTGTCCGCATATATCTGTGCCAGCACCGGCGGATCAAGATCAGGCGCAAAAACGCCTTTGGATGGCGACGCTCGCTTGATCTCGGCGATCAGCCGAATGCCGTCTTGACGCAATGCCGCCGCGAAATCGCGCGGCGGGCCCATTGCTTCTGCTCTCTGCTCCAGAGCGCGCAGCGGCACTGCGGCTTGACGCTCCGCCAACTCACGTTCTTTATGCTGCAGGATGGTATCGAGAATCATGTGTGTGGTTCCAAGTACCCCTTCAACTCAGACTTTTCTGGTTGCTTCACCCTCACCCTAACCCTCTCCCTCAGGGAGAGGGGATAAATGCAGGGCCTTGTTTACTGGTAAATCCATTCGGATACGGTATCAGGCAAGACTCTGACTCAGGCTTGCAAAGGCTTCCAGTTTAGCGGCGGCCTGGCCGTTGTCGATAGCGGCGGCGGCTTGCGCCGCGCCTTCTTTCCAGTCGCTCGCTCTGCCGCTGACCACGAGGCCGGCAGCGGCATTCATGACCACCACGTCGCGGCGCGGGCCCGGCTTGCCGGCCAGCACGTCGCGCACGTATTGCGCATTCTCCTCCACCGAGCCGCCGGCAATTTCGCTCACTGGCGCCTCGTCCAAGCCAAAGTCCTTCGGCTCCAGATGGTAGCTCTTTACACTGCTGCCGTCCCACTCGGTTACCGACGTGGGGCCGCTAATGGAGATTTCGTCAACACCGTCGGCCTCGCCGTGGACGACGAGCGCGCGGCGCACACCAAGCGCGCTCAGCGCCTGGGCAATGTCGTCCGCAAGACTTGGGTCAGCGACACCGAACACGCGATAGCCGGCTCCGGCGGGGTTCGTCAGCGGGCCGAGAATGTTGAAGATCGTACGAATGCCGATTTCGCGGCGCAGCGGCGCGGCGAATTTCATCGCCGGATGGTAGGCTTGTGCGAACATGAAGCCGATGCCGACCTGCTCGATGCACTGCGCCACCGCGTCCGGCCCCAGCTCGATTTGCACACCCAGCGCCTCCAGCACGTCGGCGCTGCCGCAGGCGCTGCTCATAGCGCGATTGCCGTGCTTAGCTACGGGCTGGCCTGCCGCCGCCAAGACAATGGCATTGGCAGTTGAAATATTGAAGGTACCGACACCGTCGCCGCCGGTGCCGCAGGTATCGGCCACGGGCTGACTGACCGTGACCGGCAGCGCTTTGTCGCGCATCACGGCCAGGCATCCGGCGATTTCATCAGCGGATTCTCCTTTAATGCGGAGCGCCGTGACGAACGCGCCGAACTGCGCCGGCGTGCACGCCGCATCCATGATCTCGGTCATTACTTGGGCCGCTTCATCACGAGAAAGCGATGCGCCCTCAGTAGCTTTGATGGTCGCTTCAACAATCATCACTCTGCCCCCTTGTGCGCGGCAGCCGCTTGCGTTTCCTGTGTGCGATTCTGCTCGACGATATTGAGAAAATTCTGGAGTAGCCGCTTCCCTTCCGTGGTCAGGATTGATTCTGGATGGAATTGGACGCCGTAAATCGCATGTTGCCTGTGGCGCACACTCATGATCGTGCCGTCGTCTGCCCGTGCCGTTACGTCGAGAACCGACGGCATGCTCTCCGGATCGATGATCAGTGAATGGTAACGCGTGGCCACGAATGGGTTCTCCAGTCCGGCGAAAATGCCACTGTCCTGGTGATGGATCATTGACGTCTTGCCGTGCATGAGCGTTTCCGCCCGTATCACGTTGCCGCCAAACACCTGACCGATGCACTGGTGGCCGAGGCAGACGCCGAGCAGCGGTATCTTGCCCGCGGCCTGGGCGATGAGGTCGTTCGAGATGCCGGCTTCGTTAGGCGTGCACGGCCCCGGCGAGACGACGATCCCGTCAGGCTGGCTAGCCATGACTTCCTCGACTGTCGTCTTATCATTGCGCGCTACTTCCATCTCGGCGCCGAGCTCGCCCATGTACTGCACCAGATTGTAGGTAAACGAGTCGTAGTTATCCAGCATGAAGATCACGTTCCATCTCCTCCGCAACGTCAATGGCCCGCATGGTTGACGCGGCCTTGTTGCACACCTCTTCGTACTCCTCTTCGGGATCGGAATCCGCCACGATGCCGCCACCGGCTTGGATGTAGGCTGTGTTGTCTTGCACGGTCATGGTGCGGATGGTAATCGCCATGTCCATGTTGCCGGAATAATCGAAATAGCCGACGGCGCCGCCATACGGTCCTCGCGTAGTACCTTCGAGTTCGGAGATGATCTCCATGGCCCGCACCTTGGGCGCGCCGGAAAGCGTGCCCGCCGGGAAGCACGAGCGCAGCGCGTCGAACGCCGTCTTGTCCGGCAGGAGTTCCCCTTCTACTTGAGAGACGATGTGCATCACGTGGGAGAACTCTTCCACCACCATCAGGGTGGGCACGTGGACCGAGCCGGGGCGGCACACGCGGCCGAGATCGTTCCGACCCAGGTCGACGAGCATGATGTGTTCGGCGCGTTCTTTCGCGCTGGCAAGGAGTTCTTCGGCCAGGGCCGCGTCTTCTTCCGGCGTGCTGCCGCGCCGGCGGGTACCGGCAATAGGCCGCGTGGTGACATGGGAGCCTTCCACCCGTACCAACATCTCAGGCGAGGCGCCGACGATTTGCACGTCCTCAAGGTTCAAGTAGTACATGTACGGTGAGGGGTTGATCATGCGCAGCGCGCGGTAGACCGAGTAGGGGTGCACGCCCAAGGAGCGCGACCAACGCAGCCCCAGCACGGCTTGTATAATGTCGCCCGCGGCGATGTATTCTTTGGCGGCCCGCACCATCTCGTGGTGCTCTGGTTCGGTCATGTTTGGCGTTGCCACGCCGGGATTTCCCGTGCCGCGCACTGTTGGTACGGTAGTTCGGAGCCTGGCATTGATATCCTCGATCGCTGCAACTGCCACGTCATAGTTCTCAGCCACGTCCCCGTGGGGAGAGACATAAGCAATGATGGTAAGGCTGTGCTTGACGTGGTCGAACATAATGAGGTTATCGGTAAACATGAAGATCGCTTCCGGCACCGGCAGCGCATTCTCCGCCGGCAGCGGCACGCGTGGCTCAAAGTAGCGCACGGTGTCGTAGCTCAGATAGCCGACGGCGCCGCCTTGAAAGCGCGGCAGACCGGGCATCACGGCGAGATTAGTCTTGGCCAGTTCCTCTTCCAGCAGTTTCAGTGGACCGGCGTACGTGCGCGTTTCTCTCTCACCAATCTGCGTGAGGGTTGCCGTGCCCTCGTCCATGCGAATGACCTTGGAAGCATTCGTGCCGATGAACGAGTAGCGTCCGAGACTTTCGCTGCCTTGCACGCTCTCGAGCAAGAAAGAGTAGTCACCTTGCGCGATCTTGAGGTAGGCGGAGACCGGCGTTTCCAGGTCTGCGGGAATGGTGCGGGAAATGGGTACCGTCAGACCCTGCGCCGCCAGCGTGCGGACTTCGTTGAGGTCCGGCTGAATACCCGAAAATACGGCACCCGGCGTGGTTTGTATTACTGCCATCGTCTTTCCTTAGTTCAGACCATGCGCTTAAAGCAAAAATCTCGTCCCCAAAGGGACGAGAACACGTCTCGCGGTGCCACCCTTCTTGGCTGCATGCGCAGCCCGCTTAATTTCCTCAAGCACTCCCCAATTGCATGGTTTCATGCTTGCCCCAAAGTCTACGGTAGGGGTTCCGTTGACGCCTAATCGGCAACTGCACGTGCGGGCAGCATACCCGCCTACGCACAAGCCACCTTTCAGGTCACAGCTCCCAGGCCCATTCCGCTGACCGCGCACCACCGGGATCCCACCGTTTCCCGGCTCTCTGGAGGCCGCCTTAGCAGCGTACTCTTCCTGATCGTCGCCTTTTCCGTATTCAATTGTGAATTGTATTCTACGGCAGCCTCTGCACGCTGTCAAGGGCTGGAGAGCACAACGGTGGGGGTAGGCTCTACGACGATAGTGGGAGTTGGCTGTATTTGTGGCGGCGGATACAAGAGCTCAGAGACTTTTACAATCTGATAGCCTTGCTCCCTGAGCTCAGTCAAGATGTCTGGGAGCGCTTCCACAGTATGCCTGCTACCGAGATGCGCGAGTATGATGACACCATTCCCTAGGCGGTCGCGGATGCGCTGCTTGACCAAGGCAGGTGTGGCGTCATCCCGCCAGTCAATGGTGTCGATTGTCCAATAGATGCTCTGGTAGCCTTCATGGGCTACTACACGGCGGACATGGTGATTGCGCGCGCCATAGGGGAAGCGAAACCAGGGTTTGGTGCTCACTCCCGCTACGTCCTTTATGATTTCCTCTGTGCGGGTGAGTTCCGCGCGGATGGAGTCATCGCTCAGCTTCGTGAATTCAGGGTGCGCGTACGAGTGGTTGCCGATTTCGTGCCCGTCGTCGATCATCTCGAGGACGAGTTCAGGGTGGCGTTCGGCGAACTGCCCGGTAATGAAGATCGTGATGCGTACCTGGTGCTCACGCAATATCTCCAATATTTCGGGAGTGTAGGCGGCAATAGCGCCACCGTCGAGCGTGAACGCGACGGCAGGTATGTCCGGGCTGCCGCGCACGACCTCTTGGGCGAGAACCTCATAGGGAAGCCCGCTGAGGTCCGGTGTGGGGTAAGGGGTTGCCGTGGGTACGGCAACTGTTGGCGCAGCGCTCGCAGCGGGTATGGGCGCGGGCACAGATGGTGTCGGCACGGTTGTGGCAGGCGGAATGGTGCGCCCAAACGTCATCTGTTCAGAGCCCGTCTGGGCGCAGGCTGCCATGAGAAGTACACACAGGGCCGTCCCTTGCAGACCCGTTGGTGTCGGAATCCGCGACAATAAGGCGGAGTATGACTGCAAAGCGGGAGCGTTGGTTACACGTTGTAGGATTTCTCGAAGTGGCATGCTTGAGGAGTAGCGAGTGGGCATAGCACCGGCAGGCGCAGCAGAACGCAGCAAGAACGAACAAACGGGTCAAGGTAGAAGATGCGGATGGCGCATCTTCTTTAGTGTAATGCTAGACTGATTCTAAGCTCAAGAGGAGGTCTTGCATTTACGATTATACTACATGAACTGACTCTTGGTTTGCGGCTTCCAGTCTACCTTCCGGGTGGAGGGCAACGAAATCGTGGATAGGGTAAGGCGTGGCTAAGGAGAATGCAATGAGCCGTGCGGCGCTGCTGAATGATCTATATGAGGCCAAGCTAACCGCCGTGGTGCGCACCAAGACCGCTGAGGAGGCGGTGCGGACCGCGCAGGCGCTGTATGCCGCGGGCATCCGGCTCGTTGAGATTACGTTTACGGTGCCGGACGCCGCAGCCGTGATTGAAGCGGTTGCGGCGGAGAAGCCCGCCAATTGCCTGGTGGGTGCAGGCACTGTGACTACCGGAGTACAGGCGAGGGAGGCGCTGGCGGCCGGCGCGCAGTTCGTCGTGGGACCGGTGAACCGGCCCGCGCTCGTGGCGCAAGCGCACGAGGCGGACGTGCCCTGCATCATGGCCGGTCTGACACCGACTGAAATCCTCGATGTCCACGAGTCAGGCTCGGACATGGTGAAGGTCTTTCCCATCGATAGCGTCGGCGGGCCGAGCTACGTCAAGTCCGTGCTGGGACCGCTCCCCGACATTTCCATCGTGGCTTCCGGAGGTATCGGATTTGAGAATTACCGCACCTACTTGGAGGCAGGCGCGGCGAACGTAGCGCTGGGTTCCGGCCTCATGCCGCCGTCGCTCATTGCGGCTGGGGACTATGTGGGCCTCACAGACTTTGCGCGACGGTTTGTAGAGGAACTGTAGGCTCCGTGACGTTTGGCAGTTTGTTGCCGCCGATGGTCTACGAGTGGGTCCTTCCTAGCGAAGACCTTTGCACTACCCAAGCCTACAAGCGAGAAGCCCCCTCTCCCTGTGGGAGAGGGTTGGGGTGAGGGGAACCGGGGCCGATACGGCCCATGCGGAACTGTTTGGCAGGGCCGCGCAACGGCCTCTTGATGGTAATGCGAATTGGCGATTGGGAAGGGTCGAACATGCCTGACATTCTCTCGCTGGGCGAGTGCATGGTGGAGTTCTTTGCTGAAGAGCCGCTGGCAGAGGCGGAGCAGGTGCAGAAAGCCTTTGCCGGTGATGCGCTCAACCTGCTGGCGGCGGCGTCTCGGCTGGGCAGCTCGTGCGGCTTTCTCTCGCGCGTCGGCAATGATCCCTTTCAGAAGTATTTGCTAAATGGCTGGGAGAACTTGGGCATCGACACGTCACACGTAAAGCGCGTGGAGGGGCGTAACGGCATTTATTTCATCTCCATCTACGGGCACGGCGAACGCGATTTTACGTACTACCGGGCCGGCAGCGCGCCCAGCACCATGACCCCTGCGGACTTGGATCCCGACTACATCGCACAGGCAAGGGTGCTGCACATCAGCGGCATCGCCCAGGCAATTTCGGAGTCGGCGCGGGCGACCGCACTGGCGGCGGCGCGCATTGCGAATGAGGCGCATGTGTGTGTTTCGTTCGACCCCAATCTGCGGCCGGCGCTGTGGTCGGCGGCGGAGGCGCGGGCCGCGGCTGAAGAACTTCTGCCCCACGTGGACATCGCCCTGCCGAGCGGACCTGAGGAGTCGGAGCAGTTGTTCGGCTTGGCAACTGCGGAGGAAACGGCAGACTACCTGCGTGGCTTTGGCGCGTATGCGGTAGCGGTCAAGCTGGGCGCAGCCGGCGTTTACCTGAGCACGGAAGATGGAACGGGGATGGTGCCTGCCTTCACTGTGTCGCATGTGGTCGACACGACCGGCGCCGGTGACGCATTCAATGGCGCGTTCTTGCACGGGCTGGTGGAGAACATGCCGCCGCTGGAAGCAGCGCGCTTGGGCATGGTCATGGCCGGACTCAAGGTACGAGGCCGGGGTGCTATCGCCAGCTTGCCGGAGAAGAGCGAGGTAGAGGCTGCGCTTGCCGCCTGGGAACAGAAATCGGACATGCTGCCTTGACGGAACCCCCTCACCCTAGCCCTCTCCCGCGGGGAGAGGGGACTGGATGAGCAAGAGTCTTCCGTTCCCCGGGGGGAGGGAACCGGAAGTAGCGCGGGGGGCTTGTTCCCAATGCTGTCGCATAAAGATTAAGACGGTACGCTCATTGGGCGCGCTCTGCCCCCTCTCCTTGGGGAGAGGGCCGGGGTGAGGGGAAATGGCAGGCGCCGACAGGCGGGCGCAGAGCCTGCCCCGTACTCGATACGGGGTTGCAAACCTACGCTACCGGGGACGTGAGGCGCGGTATTCATTGCCACTTTAGTTTAATGTGACGACATTGGGGCTTGTTCCCCGCTTCTCTCTATTGAGGCTTGGGCTGGGCTTGGCCCGTAATGCCCGCTATCTGCGGCCCGGCGCCGAGCGCCCAGCGTCTAGAGCAGCGGCAGGTCGGCCAAAGAGAGCGTTTGCCACCAGTGTCCGGCGTCAAGCACGTGCAGCATGAAGTTTGGCGTGCCGAGCGGCGTGATGGATGCGGTCGGCTCGAGCGGAGGATAGTCCGGATTGGGGAAAAGCTCTGCTCCCGCTTGGAGCAGGTTGTCCAACGTTAGCGGCTGCTGGGCCGCGGCCACGAGCAACGGCTGGCCGAGGGCAATAAGCGCGGCAGCGTCCTCGCCAGGCCGGGGCGTGCCCCGCACGTGGGCGAAGTACTCCGCGCCGTAAATCGTTTGCAGGTCGCCGTAGGGATTGTCCGGCGGTCGGTAGGCCGCGGCATAGAGCAGGGCGGGCGCCGGTACATCGTCTACGTCTACGGCAAAGATGTCGCTCTTCACGTTGAGATAGTAGGTTTCGCGGCTGGAAAAGAGCCGCACTTCGCAGTCGGTCTCGGCTTCACCGTGGCGCTGAGCGGCGTCCTGCCACGATTCGCCCGCGTCGCACATGCCGCCGATGCCCCAGAGAGGAAGGACGTGTGCGCCATTCTCCGCTTCTTGCGCATAGCTTGGATCAGGCACCGTGAAAAGCAGCTTGTTCCGGCGCAAGCCAATTATTCCGGCAAAGCGTTGGCCGTCTGCGCCGAAGTCACGGAGTCGCATGCCGTAATGACCTCAACACAAACTACAAGCTCCTCTCAGCATTCCGGCCAAGCACAAGTCCGTTCGTGGTGAGTGGGCTTCGCGAAGCCTGGGCTTTACGAAAGCCCTTGTCGAACCATGAACGGACTTTGGAAAGGTGTCAAAATTCCGAGTGCTACCTAAACAGAGCAAGCCCTCAGTTGTTGCTCCTACGGCGAGACGATGGAACGGATGCGGGCCGCGACGAGCTGAGGCTTGTCGCCGTCCAGGTTGAGCGGGTTGATGGTGACGCTGCCTTCCAAGGAGCCGTACTGGCTGACGGCAATGGCCGGATCGTCGTCGAACAGGCGGTTCACTAAATCAATTGCTGAGACACCGTGCACGGATTCGTTCAATGAGACGCGCAGCGTGGGATAGGAGGCACCGTCGCGCCCTACTACTTCGGTAGAAACGCCGGCAACTTCGCTGAGATCGGCGGCGATTGCTTCCAGACGGCGGAGCCACTCTTGGCGCGCGGCGGTGTGGTCGCGGCTAACGTACTTCTTCACCGCTGCCAGCAGGCCGGCGATCTCTTCTTTGCCTACCTTCATCGGGCGGCCGATGCCTTGCAGCGGCGGACCGAGCAGGCGACCGCTACCAAGCAGTTGCTCGCGCAACGTCCACGTTTCCACCATCACATCCATGTCCTGATGCTGCAGCGCCACAGATTGAATGAGGTCGCGGCGACCCACGAGGATGCCGGAGGCCTGCGGTCCCTGAATCGCCTTGCCGCCGGAGAAAGAGACAAGGTCGGCTCCCGTAGCGATATAGCCCTGCAAATTCTCGGCGGGCGGCAACCCACCGGCCGCGTCCACAATGACCGGCACGTTGTGCTTGTGGGCGACGGCAACGGTATCTTCCAAGCTCACGGCGCCCTCCACCGGCATAGCGACCCAGTGTACGGCAACCGTGCGTTCGTTAATCGCAGTCTCAATATGCCACGGCTCGGTATAGCCTCCGGTCGGGTGACCGATATGTCCGACCTCAACGAATTTCGCCCCCGCCGTGCGCAAAGCATGGTCGTAGGCGTTCCGGTGGAGGCGTTGGATGATGACCTCGTTGGGAATGGCGTCGGTATCCGGCAGGAGATTCATCTTGTGAATGTCGAGGCCCGCCAGGCAGGCGGCTGTGCCGACCAGCAAGCCTGCCGCTGCGCCGGCGGTGACGTAGCCAGCTTCCGCGCCGGTGACCTCGGCGAGATAGTTCCCCGCCGCCTCTTGCAGTTCCTCGATACGCACGCTCCACTGCGCCGCTTCGCGCATGGCGTCGAGTACGTCGTCGTCCATCGGCGTGCCGCCGAGGCGCGTGAGCGTTCCGGCCGCATTGATGACGCGCTTTACGCCTAGGTCTTGGTAAAAGTCACCGAGGTCTTCTGTCAAACGGGCCTTGGGCGAGACTGCGGCAATGCGCTTGAGGTCATCACTACTAAACTGCCAGTGCCCCGTCTGTGGATCTCGACTGCCGACCCCTCCATTTTCGTTGGCAATCCTATTTATCCGCACTTGAGATAGGCCGAGCTTAGCGGCCGCTTCTTTGGTGGAGAATGTGGGCATTTCAAATTCCTTACGGTTACTTTAGGGTAAGTAAGTTGCCGATCTGCTAGCGTGGCGGCGTGGCGTCCGGCGAGAGCGGCCCGAGGGTCGCGTCGCTGCCGCGATCGAAGTAGCCGCGTACCGGGTAGTTGTGCAATTCGTTGCAGGCCAAGATGAGGCGTTCCACGGCGAGGTTGAAGATACGCTCGCCTTTCTCGGCGCTGGCTACAAAAGGATCGCCCATCACGCCTTCGTCGGCTTCCCGGCGTCGTTCCGGCCACTTGGCGAATTTGCCCACCACCGGATCGCGGAACCAGGGCGCCAGACCGTTTGGCGTGCGCTTGTCCAGGTCCACCATGTGGCCGCGCAGGTAGAGCTGCAGCGAGGTCTCCCACTCGCCGCCGTGGCCGATGGAGTCGTCGCTGTCGCCCCACTCCTTGAGTTCATCTTCCACCATGTGGAAATACGTAACGTGGAGCGACCAGATGTCCTCCTGGGCGAGCTTCACTGAGGTCGTCTGCGTCGGGGCCACATTGCCGCCGTGGCCGTTGAGCATGATCATGCGCTCGAACCCATTCGCCTTGATGCTGCGGCAAACATCGCAGAGCACCGCGATGTACGTTTCCAACGTGACCGTAATTGTGCCAATATGCCCCATGTTGAAGTGCGTGAAACCGGTCCAGACCGGCGGTGCCACGATGATGGGGTAGTCGTCGGTGCGCGTGGCGGCTTCAGCGGCGAGGTAGTACGGGATGCTGATGTCAATGTCGGTCGGGCTGTGAGGACCGTGCTGCTCGATTGACCCCACCGGGATGATAACGACAGGATCATGCTTAAGCGCTTCATAGAGCTCGTGCCGCCACATCTCTTGCCAGAAGACTTTCTTGTTCGTGCCGTTATAGGACCTGGTGTACATTGCGTTACCTCTCCGCAATTTGCTAGGGATTCATGGGTTCAATCTTAATCGTAGTTAGGGTACCACGCCGCAAAAATAGCCGTTCGTTTAGGGGGGGCCAGATACTGCTGAGAGCACACCCCTGCCTTCTTCCAAGAAGACCATAGGAGATCAGAGAACGGAAACTACGCTTTCCATGCTTGTCTAGGGATTAGTCTCCAAATGAGCATCCGGTGTCATTGGCGCGTTGCTCTCCGTTCATACTTCGACAGGGGCTGCGCGCAGCCCTCAGTACGAACGGAGAGTTCTCCAATTCGCCAATTCTTCGATTGCTCGGCTAGGCGTGCGTGCGCCGATAGATGCGGAGCTAACCAGGCGAGGCCACGTCCGCCCATCCCCGGTCTTGCACCGACGTACCGACGGCTTCCATGATCTCCTGCACGCGCAGCCCGTCGACGAAGTCGGGACTCATGGGCTCCCCGCTGCCCAGTGCTTCCAAGAAGTCCTTGACGATGTGAATGAACGCTTCGCCGTACCCGATGCTATGGGCGGCGGCCGGCCAGTAGCCGTGCATGTAATCGTGCTGCACAGAGTCAGAGGCATGGATGGTGCGGAACCCCGTGAGCGGCCCCGGATCGTCACCGCAGTAGTACTGTAATTCGTTCAGCCGTTCAAAGTAGAAACGGATGGAGCCCTTACTGCCGTTGACCTCAAAGCCGAAGTTGTTCTTGTTGCCGCGCGCCAGCTTGGTCACTTCCAAGATGCCCTGCGCGCCGTTGGCAAACTGCATGAGGACTTGCGCGCAGTCGTCAACGGTCACGGTACCGCTGCCGCCCTCGGGCGTGGGACGTTCTTTGATGTAGGTGGCAAAGTTCCCGCAAACGCTGCGGACGTCGCCCAGCAGGAAGCGCGCGATGTCGAGCACATGCGAGCCGAGATCCCCAAAGACCCCAAATCCGGCGAGCTCCTGCTGCATGCGCCAGCCGAGGGGTGTGGCCGGATCGGCGAACCGCTCAGCCAGGAACCAGCCGCGAAAGTGGTAGATGTCGCCCAATTCACCATCTTCAATGAGTTTTCTTGCCAGACGCACGGCCGGGTAACGCCGAAAGTGAAAGCAAATGGTATTGCGCACCCCGGCTTTCTCAACCGCTGCTACCATTGCGCGCGCCTGTGGGACGGTCACCGCCAGCGGCTTTTCGCAGATTACTTGCTTGCCGGCCTCCGCGGCGGTAATAGCCACGTCGGCGTGCAGGTAGTTCGGCGTGGCAACGTCAACCAGATCAATGTCATCGCGTGTGACGGCTTCTTGCCAGTCGGTTGATGACTCTTCCCAGCCAAGTAGGTCCGCGGCTTCTTGCACGGCTGCGGGGTCGCGCCCGGCGATCACTTTGAGCCGCGGCCGATAGGGGACGGAAGGGAAGAAGAGATTCACGTCGCGGTAGGCGTGCGTGTGAGCCTTGCCCATAAAGCGATGGCCGACGAGGGCAACGTTTATGTCTTGCACTGGCGCATCCTTTCTCTGCTTACGGAAGTTCGATAGATGCAGGACTGCCGCTGCGAGCGCGCGCAATACAGCACAGTCCCTATCCATGACTCGGTGAGGAATACCATTTCGGCGAGAGAAAAAAACTCTGCCACCAGACTACGGCACTGAGCGTAACCGACGCGACGGCGGATGGTCAAGGCGCGGTCGTGTCGGAACGGCAGCGAAGCAAGCACAAGGTGGGTGAGTATTCGCTTGTACGTCTTTTGACCGTATGGTCTAATAGTTAAAGGTACTGACGTAACGCCTCGCGCGAGGAGAAAAATCGTTATGGCGAGTATCACCATCCAATTGAGTGCCCCGAATCTCGAACTTGCCTCTGTGCTCGCCGACGTGACCGGGGGCGTGCTGCACCAGAACGGGCCGTGGCTGACCATCGAGGGTAAACGGCTGGAGATTACGCGCTCCCGAGTCGAGCAGGCGTGGGGACGACCCATGACCGAGGAGAAGTGGCGCTCGCTCACGCAGAGCCGGCGCGGACACGTGGTGGAGAACACCGATCAGGTGATTGTGGTCCAGGATCAGCCGGCTGCCCCCCAAGCCGCACCCAGCGCTGAGGGGCAGCGGACGCTTGCCCTGGAAGACGCCTGGCTGATGCAACGGCTGGAGCAGGAAGCGAAACGGCGCGGTGTCACGACGAATCAACTTGCCGCCCAGGCAATCGAGCGCTTTCTGCGCAACGCTGAGTCGAGTGAGTAACGCCCAACCAAGCTTGCAATGCCAATAGGCGTGAGTCTTGGTCTCTGTCCTAGCGCTTGGCGAATAGCGTTGAGGAGCACGCACGCTGAAACCGCCGGCTGTTTCTACAATGCTCCACAACTTCACTAAATCCGTTCTTGCCCTCTCCTCAAGACGGCTCCGCAGGTACCATTGACGCGCCTGCTTAAGTACGAAAGTCTCTTGAAGACTAGCCTTTCTTGGCCAATGCGCGACTGGAAGTCCGTGCCTGCGTAGCTCTTTACCTTCTAGGCGAGTAGGCTAGCGCAGGGCTAATAGAAAGAATCACCCCTTGGAAGGCACAATCCATTGAACTGCTTTCGCAGGAAGGAGCCAGTTGGTGTCGATAGAACCAGAGTTTGTTTCATCTAATGCGGTGGAGGCTGTGCGCTGGGACCAAGCGGCGCAACTGGAGCGGTATCTGGATTCGCTCGCTATTCAGGCGTACGAGTGGCGTCAAGCCAAGTGGCGGCGTGACTATGGGAGCCTGCGGGCATACGCGGAATCGGTTACGCCAAACCGCGAGCACTGGCGCGCAATGCTTGGGATTTGGCCCACGGAGGAGGGGCGCGTGCCGCTTGAGCCGGAGCGGCACGTGGTGGCTGAGCGCGCCGACCACACTGTATACGCGGTCACGTTTGGGACGTTGCCTGAGGTTCGTTCCTTTGCCCATCTGTTAGTGCCTAAGCGCGTTGAGGCCCCGCGACCAGCAATCATTTGTCAGCACGGTATGGGCGGTACGCCGCACTCCATAGCGGGTCTGGTTGAGGAGGATGATGCCTACCATAAGTACGGTCAGCGGTTAGCGGAGCGGGGCTATGTCGTGCTTGCTCCCCACTGTATTAACTTTGTTGACTGGCGCAACCGCCTGCACAATAAGGCCCTGCTTGTGGGGCGCACGCTCATGGGCATGGAAATCTGGCGGGAGATGCGGGCGGTTGACCTGCTGGAAACGCTGCCTGAGGTAGACAATGAGCGCATCGGTTTCTACGGGCTCTCCCAAGGCGGCAAGATGGCGCTGTGGTTTCCACCGCTCGAACCACGCATCCGCGCCACCATCATCTCGGCTTTCTACAACGAGCGCACCAAGAAGCAGCTTGTAGCATCGCCTCACTATCGACCCTTCATAAACACCAGCGAACAGTCGTACTTCGAGCCGGATTTCCTCACCGAGTTTTCCGACTACGATCTGGCGTCGCTCATTTGCCCGCGTCCCGTGATGATCGAGCACGGGCAGAAGGATAGTTCCTACTACATCGAGACCGCGCGTGAGGAGTTCTTCCCGTTGAAGGAGATTTACGAGCGCCTGGACATCGGTGAGCGCTGCGAATGGGGTGAGTTTGACGGTCCGCATGAGATTCATGGTGTGGAGTCTTTCGCGTTTCTCGACCGCTGGCTGAATGACGGCCAGCCGCCCAAGCGGGATGCGGCGACCGGCGTCGGGAATGCCACGCCGCCCCCGCCGGTTTTTGTGGACCAGGCTGCCATCCAGGCCATGCGTGATGACACTAACGCCCAACACGATCGCTACTTGGACGCGCTGGCTGACCAGGCATACGGGGTGCGTGAAGCGCGTTGGCAGCGCGACTACGCCAGCGCGGAGGCCTACACGGAGTCTGTAGCGGCGAACCGCGAGGCCTGGTTGGCGATGATGGGCGGGCTGCCGCCGGCAGAGGAACAGGTGCCCCTCGACCCTGAACGCCGCGTGGTGGCGGATCGGCCCGATCATACGGTCTATGCCGTTACGCTGGGCATGCTACCCGGTGTGCGGCTGTTTGGCTATCTGTTGGTGCCCAAGGGCATCACTGCGCCGCGGGCTGCCGTGGTGACGCAGCACGGGCTCGGCGGAGCGGTACAAGCCGTTGCCGGCCTATTGGGGGAAGACGATGCCTACCATCGCTACGGCCGGCGCTTGGCGGAACGGGGCTACGTGGTTTTTGCGCCGCACTGCATCAATGGCACGCCGCGGCGTGTGCGTTTACATAACAAGGCAATTGTGGTCGGCAAACGCTTGATGGGCTTGGAGATCTGGCGCGAAATGAAGGTGATCGATTACTTGCAATCGCTGCCGGAAGTCGATCCGGAGCGCATCGGCTTCTACGGTCTTTCACAAGGCGGCACCATGACCCTGTGGCTTACGCCGCTGGAACCACGCATAAAGGTGGCGGTGGTCTCAGCTTTTTTCAATGAACGCACGCGAAAGCTCAATGTAGAGTCCGAACACTACCGCGCCTACGTGACGACGGACGAATTCCATCAGTACTACCTCGGTCAACTCTTGGAATTCTCCGACGCTGATCTCGGGTCTCTCATCTGTCCCCGTCCGCTTTTCATCGAACAGGGCACGCAAGATCGAGCGGTCTATTACAAGGAGGCAGAGGTAGAGTTTGCGCGGCTTCACACCCACTACGCGCGGCTTGGCCTCGGCGACCGTTGTGTGCTGGGCGTGTTTAAAGGCAGGCACGAGATTTACGCCAAAGAGTCATTCCCATTTCTCGATAAATGGCTGGAGCACACGCCTACGGCCTAGGGCATCCGCAGGTTGTTGACCGCATACTGCACCAAGGACCGTAGTCATTTGCGCGGAACTCTCGCTAGAGAGTCCTCTTTACCCACAAACGGCTTACAGTTGTGGGCAGGTGTTCAGTTGGAGAGGAATCCAACGGACCGCAAGTGTTCCACGCTGCGGACGACCCGCTCGTGCCGCTGCTCCAACGTTGGCTCCGGCTCCCCACGAATGCCCTCGATCTCGAGGCTATAGGGGCCAAAGAACCCCGCATTGTTGGTAATCTCGCCGATGCGCGCAAAGTCAACGGCGCCGCCGTCGCCCATGGCCGTGAAGTACCAGTCCCGGTAGCCGCCGCGGCTGTCCTTGAGGTGCATGTGCACCACGTAGTCCATTACGGCCTCTAGATGTGCGTATACGTCGGCGCCTTCGTTGTAGAACAGGATGTTGCCGGTATCGAAGTTGATGCGGATGGCATCATGCTGCAGGGCTTGCATGGTATCGAGGATTGCGTCTGCGTTTTGCGTGATGCCGGGGTGTGTTTCGAGGGCAATGGTAAGCCCGTGACTCGCCGCCACGTCGCCGATGGCCCCCATCTTGTCAAAGAAGTCTTTCCGGTCTTCTTCTGCCGGTTCCCCGCCCAAGCCGACGAAGAACTTGGCGCCAATGAGTGCCGCCAGGCGCATGCGCTCCGCTATACGCGCAAACCCATCAGGATCCATGAGATTGTCGGAGCCATTGGCGCTGATCACGGTCAGGCCATTAGCGTCGAGCTCCCGCTTGAGATTCTGTATCCCCTCGTCGCCGAGTTTTTCACTGGCGACGACGTCTTCGGGGATTTCCAGCACACCGCCGTGCTGTTTCATGGCGAGTTCGAGGTGCGTGATGCCCGCCTGCGGCGCAAGATCAATCGCCGCGCGCACCCCGTAACGGCCGTAACAGTTTGTAAAGACTTCGAGTAAGTTGCTCGGCATGACGTGCTCCTTTGTCTGCGGTATAGACGTTACTCATACTCTAGCCTGGGAGGAGGAGAGCTGCGCTTGCTTCTCGTCTTCACGTACGGCAACTCTGTTCCCACGCGGTGCTGTGCTGCCTTTCGCTTTTCCTTACACTTTGGCGCACGGGGCTATTGTACCCTTACAGGGCGGTGCGTGCCGCCTCGTCTGTAGTCCAATGTAAATGGCGGGCAATTGTCCGTGGCGTTACTTTCCGATAGCGCGGGAGCGGGCGCAGGTTGCAAACCTGCGCTACCGACGCCCTTACCATCGAGTGTGCGTGCTTAGTGACGAACGTCGGCGTCGCTGTATTCCGTGCGGAAGCCGGCGTGATTGGTCGCCGTATTGCGGCGGTCGGCAGTGGTCTCGACCTGTGGTTCTCGCACCGGAAGTTTGCCCTCTTCCAGGTAGACCGATTCTCGTTCTCGGTGCCTTGCTATCAACTCGCCTTGCAGTTCCTGTTTCTTGGCCGCATAGCGGGATTCGTGGGCCAGATTGTGCAACTCCGCCGGATCGTCAGCAAGATTGAAGAGGTGCTCCGTGGGACCCTCAGGGTACCAAATGTACTTCCACTGCCCGTCCGTAATTGCCAGATAGACGCACGGGATGCGTTCTGCCTGCGGCCAGCGTGGACCGCTCATCCCTTCCAAATAGCGGCGGGGATGTTCAAGCTCGCCCTGTGCCAGCGCGACCAGGTCCTGACCGTCCGTATCGCTCGGCGGCTCGCCTCCCGCTACCGATACGAGCGTCGGCAAGATGTCCGCATGCGTAATCGGAGCATCCACTATCGTGCCGTGGCGGCGATTATCCCAGCTTTGCGGCATGCGCAGGATGAACGGCACGTGGGAGGAGGGTTCATAGAAGAACGTCTTGGCGCCGTTGCGGTGGTCGCCGAGCATCTCGCCGTGATCGGAGGCAAACATGATGAAGGTGTCGTTGAAGAGGCCGCAGTCCTCCAGGGCGCTGATAAGGCGACCGATCACGTTGTCTATTTGTGTAATCAGTCCGTAATAGACGGCGCGCGCCGCGTGAATCGCTTCTTCCGGTATGGAGTCGAAAGCGCGCCGCTGGGCTTGACGGTCGAACGAAATGGGGCAGTCTTCGCCCTCGCGCCACGCGCCGACGGCCGGCGCGGGAATCGGGCTGTTCTGATACATGGAGTAGTACGGCTCCGGCGCATCGAGCGGCGGGTGCGGCTTGGCGAACGAGCACCAGAGAAAGAACGGCAGTGTCGGGTCGCGGCGCACGAGGATGTATTCTACGCACTGCTCGGCAATCCAGGAAGTCAGGGTGAGACTTTCCGGTACCGTAGCCAGAGTGGGATAGAGTTCGTTTTGCCCGATCCCGTGGTGCATCGGTTGCCGCGCGCCGCCGGAGTGGCGCATTGCGCGATAGTAGTCATCGGGGAGGAGCATTTCTTCGAACCCGTGGCGCACCCTTTGGGGGCCAAAGTGCATCTTGCCGATGGCGGCAGTCTGATAGCCGCACGCGCGCAAGTAGGTAGGCAGCGTCCCTTCCCTTCCCATCACATTTGAGGTCTGATCGTTGTTGGCTACACCGTGGGTAAAGACCTGTGTGCCCGTCATGATGCCGACGCGTGCCGGCACACAGAGCGGGCAATCGGCGTAAGCACGCGTAAACTGCACGCCTTGGTAGCCCAGCAGATCAATGTGCGGCGTACGTAAGAACGGCGGTTTGGCGACTCCAATGGTGTCGAACCGTTGCTGGTCTGTAGTGATGAGCAGTATGTTGGGCTTAGCAGGGGGCATGCAATGCAGTTCTCTCTTCTTCACATTCAGGCGATGGCATGCAGTGACGTGGCATCGCCATTCAGAATTCACAGAGTCGGCTAGACTTACTTTACAGGATTCAGCCGTTCAGTTCGCAGGTGCGTGGATTGGAGGAGAGTCAATTGGCGGCCTGCCAACGGAGCATTTTGGAAAAACGAAGGCGGGGTCGGTAGACTCCGACCCCGCCTTCCAGTCTCCACTTAGCTACTGGTTGCCTCTTCCGCTAGCCTTCACCCGAGAAATACGCAGCCATCTCGTCGGTGATCAGCTTTTGGAACCAATCCGCGTACTCGCGTGTGTCGATTTGACCCAGTTGGTATTGCTCGCGGTAGCGCGGGCGCGCCTCATTGCGGATATTCTCCCAGGCGCTGTACTTCAGCATGCCCCAACCGTGGGGTCGGGTCTGTTGCGCTTGGAGGAAGTACGCTTTGGGGTCAATGCCAAGCTGGTTGCGGAACACTTCCTGGGAAACCTCAGAATACGCCGGATCCAGGAACGGAGAGACCACATGTCCGGCCGTGCGCGGGAAGCGTCCGGCGTTCTCCGGTGTCATGAACCACGTGAACACCGTCCACACGGCCTCTTCCGTCCCTGCATTGCCAATCTGCAGGCCGTGGTTTGAGATGCGGGCCGAGCGGCTGGGACCGTCACCGTCGTAGGGTAACGTGCCGGCCGCCCAGTTGAAGTTCGTGTCCTGGTTGATGAAGGATACCTGCATGCCGATCTTGCCGGTGACGAAGGTATTCATGCGCTGGCCGCCCTTGAGCTCGTTGGCTTCGTCCGCGTTGGGCTGCACGTGGTACTTGACCTCGGTTACGTCCCGCCAGAATTCAAGCCCCTGCATGATGCCGGGCGAGTTAATGAAGGCGACCTTCTTGTCGTCGTCCCACGGGCCCTGACCGAAGTAGGTGCCGGTAGTCTCGCCGGCCGCGTTGCCGCCGCCCAAGCTGCCGCCAAAGCCGAACTGCCCGTCGCCGGTCAACTTCTGCGCGTACTCGAGGAACGTATCCATGTTCCACCACTTGGCGTTCACGTCCACCGGCGGCTCTTGCAGGCCCGCCTCGGCGAACATGTCCTTGTTGTAGGCCATGGCATCGGAAGACGTGCTGATGGGCATGCCGCCCAACACACCGTCGAGCACCCACTCGAACAGCGACGATTCGATGTACAACTCTGCCGGTACGAGCCTGTCGGCTTTGAAGAACTCGGTCAAATCAAGAATGGCCTCCGCCTGGAACATGCGGTCCCACGTGAGCCAGCCGTTGTGCACAAAGTCGATAGTTACGCCGCCGGCGTGGGCTGTCATGAACTTCTCATATACTCCGCGCCAGCCGCCGGCCTGACCGGCGACCTCGACCTGAATGTTGTCGTGTTGGTCGTTGAAGTCATTGAAGATGGCGATTTCCTTCTCCTGCCGCGCCGGGCTTTCCGGCGATGCATATACGATGTTCACCACTTCCATCGTTTCCGGTTTCGCCTCTTCTGTGGTGGTCTCTTCCGCTGGCGCGGCTTCACCGGTCATCTGCGCTTGCCCGCAAGCGGCAAGCAGACCGGCAACGCCAAGGGTGGCGCCGGCGCCCATCAGGCGTCGCCTCGTGACGTGGTAGGTAGACATCACACTGCCTCCTGTGTGCACTCAGACGTTGAATATCCTCCAGCGATGATTAGGCTTTCGTACCCTCTCTCGCTGTCGTTGTCAGTGTAGATTCCGCACTTGTGGCTGTCAAGAGTATAGAGGCAAGTCGTCCATTTGGGAGTGAAATCATCGGTCGGAGTGGAGAGCGTGACTGACGCTACTGCTTCCTACAACGCAGACTTGCCCTTCGACAGGCTCAGGGCGAACGGAAAAGACGTAAATCCGTTCGTGCTGAGCTTGTCGAAGCACGCATCGGCACATCGAGCCGATTCATGAAATAGCTTCTAGTCTTATACAAAGGGTTGCCTACGGCGCTCTACTCTTGCCCAGGTCGCCTTCTAAGAAGTCAACGAATTGACGCGCCGTGCGGCCGGAAAAGCCGTTCTGCTGTTGGGCCCAGGTGATGGCGCGGGCGCGCAGGTCGGCATGATCGATGGCAAGGCATCGTTGCTCGGCAAGTGCCCTTACAATCTCGAGATACTGCGCCTGTGTCGGGGAAACAAACGCGATGCGGATGCCAAAGCGGTCGCTGAGGGAAAAGGTCTCCTGCAATGTCTCTTTGGGGTGCACCTCGCCCTCCAGGATTCCCGCCCGGTCGGAGAAGTTCTCGCGAATGAGATGGCTGCGGTTCGACGTGGCGTAGATGACGACGTTACGCGGTTGCGCCGCCACACTGCCCTCCAACACAGCCTTTAGCGCTTTGTAATCGGTCTCGTGAGGCTCGAAGGAAAGATCATCGACGAAGACTACGAAGGATTGCGGTCTCTCCTGCAGTGTCTCCACGATGTGGTGGAAGTCGCCCAGGTCGTCCTTAGCCACTTCAATGAGGCGGAGCCCTTGATCGCGGTAGCGGTGCAACAACGCTTTGATGGAGGACGACTTGCCGGTGCCGCGATCCCCGCAGAGGAGCACATTATTTGCCCGGTAGCCGGCGAGGAGATGCTCGGTATTCTGCATCAAGAGGCTCCGCTGCCGCTCGTCGCCAATGAGCTCTTCCAGTCGTATGGGATCGGGACGGGCAATGCCTTGCAAGCGCCCGCCAAGAGCGGCATGCACCCAGCGAAATGCGCTGTAACGGGCGAAGTCTCCGGTACCGTGCTGGCGGTAGTGGGCGGCAAGCAAGGGAACGGCTTCCCGCCAGTCTTGCAGTGATGATAGTCTCTCGCGTAAGTCTTGCTCGTGCCTATCGTTGTCGGATGGACTTGGAGAAGAAAAGTTATCCCAGGCCAGATAGGGCAGTGTCTCATCCAGTTCGAGATGACGCACTAACGTCCGCCAAGCCGCGGCGTTGAGGTCGAACAGTCGTTGGAGGATTGAGAGGTCTTCTTCCGCTAGTGATCGCAGGGCAGCACTTAAGCCGTTAGGCCCGGCGAGTGCGGCACTTTGCGTGAATGCGTTCTCAGCCTCAACTATCTGTTGAACCAGAAAGTGCTGCCAGGCATCGCTATCCGCCCGCCACGCGGGGCGTTCGCTGTGCTGCGCGAGCAAACCGCTCAGTTTGGCAGCGGCTGCGACAAACTGGTGTGGCGGCTCTCCCGCCGCCACACACCGCAGCATGGCGCAGTAGCTCTGCCCGACGGGGTTGGTAAGAATACCATCGTAGAGCGCAAGCCTATCCAGATTCTCGAGCATTGCTCGCGCTCGCGGCGCGCTGAGCGCCATGTCGGCAGGTGTGCTTGTTTTCCGCGATTCTGTCATTGTTCGTGGCCGGTTGGCGTCGGTGGACTTGAGGAGATTGGATGACGGTGTCTATCGCACCGGCCGCCAGTGTTCTCAGTTTACTATGTATCCCACGTCACTAGGACCTTCCCGCGATTGGCAGAAGAGGGTCAGGCCCCCTGCGCGACGGGTCTTGCTGATGCGGGCGAGACGCCCGCGTTCCCAGATGGTCAGCCCTCCGTGCGACGGAGTCTTGCGGGTAGCGCAGGTTGCGCGCACGTCCCGTGCGAACCCGCGTCTTTGGGGCAGGTCACTGCGCAACGGAAGGTTACGGATGACAAACCCCGCGCTACGGCTCGCTTCGTTTCTCTTTCTCCAATTGACTTTCGTGCCTGGCTGGCGGCTTGCGCTACGTGAGCGGCAGCCACTTTCCTGCCCAGCGGCGCCAGGGATCTTGAGTCTCGTTCATCCAGACCATAAAGCGTCGCAGCAGGTCGTGACGAATGTCTTTATAGGCTGGATCATCGCAGCGGTTTACCAACTCGTAGGGATCACTTTCCAAGTCGTAGAGCTCATCGATGGCGTGCGGATTGTACACGAATTTGTAGTGCTTATAGCGGATTAAGCGCGATGAGAAGAGCCCTACTTCATCGCCATGGAACTCGCAGCCCAAGACCTCCCGCCACTCCGGGTCCTGGGGGTCGCTCCACAACGGCTGCAACGCTTCACCGTCGAGATTGTCTGGAATGGGGAGGTCGGCGGCCTGCAGTATCGTGGGCATGATGTCGATGAGGCTGGTGAAATGTGAGGTGGTGACACCCGCGGGTATCTGATCCGGCCAGCGCATGATGAGAGGAATGTGGTAGACCTCCTGATAGAGCAGAGGGCCCTTGTTGAATTGGCCGTGGCTACCAGTGAAATCGCCGTGGTCCGTATTGTAAATGACGAGCGTGTCATCCCGGATGCCCAGGTCGTCGAGCGTTTGCAGCAGCTTGGCAAACAGTGCATCGAGGAAACTCACGTACCCGAAATACTTGGCGACGGCCGGTTGCCAGTCCTCCCAGGTGAAATCCTGCACGCCCCGGTGGAACTTGTGCCGAATGTGCACCTGCGGCTTGTTCTCGAAAGTATCGTGGAAATTGGGCCACGGCGGAATCTGCTGCGGGTCATACATAGAGGCCCAGGGCTCCGGCACGACGTACGGATGGTGAGGGCCGTTGAAGTCTACGCGCAGATAGAACGGCTGTTTGTCTGCATACTCGCGGAGGAGGCGCATGCCCTCTTCTGCGAAGTAGTACATCTGGTTTCCCTCTTCGGGTAGCTGTTCGGTGCCGGATATGAGGAACTCATCGTTAGGGTAGTAGGCATAGAGCGCGTCCGGTGGGGTCGGTGGTTGCACGGGCAGGCCAAGTTGCCGCCGATAGTCGGCAATGCTCTCCGCGCCCACGTCGTGAAAGCCACGCTTCTTAGGCCCGTTTTCGCGGCCGATGTGCCATTTACCCACGTGGCCCAGCCGGTAACTGGCTTCATTCAGGAGTTCACTGTAGGTGATTTCCTCGGCAGGCAACTCCTCTCGGATGGTTTCTCCCTGACTGCAGTTGTTGTAGATGCCGTTATTGTGGGGGTAGCGCCCGGTTACCATGGATGCCCGCGCCGGCGAGCAGATGCCGGCCGGCGTGTAGGCCTCGGCATAGTTGATTCCTTCATTCGCAAGACGATCCAAGGTAGGAGTGCGGCAGATGGGACTGCCATTCACGCCCACCATGTCAAACCGCATTTGGTCGACCATGATATGGAGAATGTTGGGACGTTTTGTGGTTGCCATGCGTTTTCCCTCATTTCTCCCGTGATTGCACGTTGTTCAGTTTCACTCTTCACCGCAAAGACCATGTCTCCGGTCTACCCGCATTTCGTTGGCTGTGGGTGGCGTCCGCCATTTCCCCTCACCCCGGCCCTCTCCCAGCGGGAGAGGGGGCAGAGCGCCCCTAATGAGCGTACCGCTTGACCCCAAAGCGACAGCATTGGGGGGCAGAGCGTGCCTAATGAGCGTTCCGTCTTAACTTTAGATGCGACGGCGTTGGTGACAAGCCCCTGCGGTACGGCTCGCTTAGTCCTAACTCTCCAATTGACTTGCGGGCCTGGCCGGTGGCGAGTGTTACGTGAGCGGCAGCCACTTTGCCGCCCAGTGCCGCCAGGGATCGGTAGTCTCGTTCATCCACACCAGCAGGCGGCGCTGCAGGTCGTGCCGGATCTCCGCATACGCCGGGTCGTTGAACCGGTTATCCAACTCGGCGGGATCGCGCTCCAGGTCGTAGAGCTCGTCTGAAGCATGGGGATTGTACACGAATTTGTAGTGCTTGTGACGAATGAGGCGCGACGAGAACATCCCGCATTCGTCAGCGTGGAACTCGCAGCCCATCACGTCCCGCCAGGCCGCATGCTGTGGGTCTTTCCACAGTGGTTGGAGCGCTTTGCCGTCCAGGTTCTCCGGTATTGGCAGATCTGTGGCTTGCAGTATGGTCGGCATGATGTCGATGAGGCTGGTGAAATGCGTGGTGGTAGTCCCGGCGGGTATTTGGCCCGGCCAGCGCATGAGCATGGGAATGTGGTAGACCTCCTGGTAGAGCAGCGGCCCTTTGTTGAATTGGCCGTGGCTGCCGGTGAAGTCACCGTGGTCGGTGTTGAATATGACAAGCGTGTCATCTCTGATGCCGAGGTCGTCAAGCGTTTGCAGCAACTTGGCGAAGAGCGCATCGAGGAAGCTGACATACCCAAAGTACTTGGCGACGGCTGGCTGCCAGTCCTCCCACGTGA
This sequence comes from Chloroflexota bacterium, assembly GCA_012270555.1. Classification (GTDB taxonomy): domain Bacteria; phylum Chloroflexota; class UBA11872; order VXOZ01; family VXOZ01; genus VXOZ01. The sequence goes on along the minus strand of JAAXIC010000049.1, from coordinate 100,044 downwards.
GGTCCTGCACGCCCCGGTGGTACTTGTGCCGGGTGTGGACCTCCGGCTTGTTCTCCAGGCTATCGTAGAAATTCGGCCACGGCGGGATCTGCTGTGGGTCATAGAGCGAGGCCCACGGCTCCGGGACGACGTAGGGGTGGTGCGGTCCGTTGAAGTCGACACGCAGGTAGAAGGGCTGCTTGTCCTCGTACTCGCGCAAGAGACGTATGCCCTCCTCCGCGAAGTAGTACATCAGGTTGCCCTCTTCCGGCAACTGCTCCGTGCCGGAGATGAGAAACTTCTCGTTGGGATAGGTGGCGTAGACTGCGTCGGGCGGCGTGGGCGGACGCAAAGGCAGGCCGAGGCCCCGCCGGTAGTCGGCGATGCCCTGTGCGCCTACGTCGTGAAAGCCACGGGTCTTGGGACCGTTCTCGCGGCCGATGTGCCACTTGCCGACGTGTCCCAGCCGGTAACCGATTCCATTCAAGAGCTCGCTGTAGGTCAGTTCATCCGGCGGCAACTCCACGAGGATGGAGTCATCCATGTGGCAGTTGTTGTAGATGCCGTGATTGTGGGAGTAGCGCCCGGTTACCATGGAAGCGCGCGCAGGCGAGCAGATGCCTGCGGGTGTATAGGTTTCGGCATAGTTGATGCCTTCATGCGCAAGCCGATCAAGCGTCGGCGTGCGGCAGATCGGACTGCCGTTGACACCCAAGACGTCGTAGCGCATCTGGTCGACCATGATGTGCAGGATGTTCGGACGGTTGTTGGTTGTCATACGTCATTCCTCAGTCTATCGCCTGTTCGTGCGTGCACGAGGTACACCTATCGCCTCTAGAATTCGGCACAATGTTTCCTGGCCTCTCGTTATCTGAAAGTCCCATCAAGAGTCACACTATGGGGGGATCGTTGCCGGCTGACTTGCGCAGGTTGCAAACCTACGCTACCGGGCTGCAAGAGGCAGGCATTCACAGGTTACAAACCTGCGCTACCGGGCTCGAGCGTGCGCCGACTGTCTCGCATGGTACTGCATAGTGTCTAGGGAATCCTACCGGAACTGCGGCACGTCCAGCCACACGCCGCCCTGCATGGCCGCCTCGTGGGCGACGATGCCAGGAGCGGTGAACTCCACTGCGCGGACGGCGTCAATGGGGACCTTTGTGTTGTTGTCGATGGCGGCGATGAAGTCTTTCACCATGAAGTACTCGGAAGTGCCGTGACCCCCTTGCAGGGCCTCTGGCGGCGCGTTCCGATCCACGGTCGGACACGCAATCTCCTCTGCTCCCGTCTGCTTGGTCATGGTATCTACATTAAAGTAGCGTCCGGTTGAGGCTCCGGCCTCGATGTGCCGGCCGTTCTCGATGAAGCCCTTGGTGCCGTACAGCGTGTAGTAGACCGAATGCGGGTGCCGGTGCGCCACCTGGCTGCGCAGAATCTTGACCACGTTGCCTTTCTCGGTTTGGAACAGCCCCACTTCCATGTCCAGGTGTCCCAAGTCCTTTTCTTCAGGATGCATGTTCCTGCCGGCGGACGCGCCGGTTGCTTTGACGATGCGGTCGTCCATGAGCGTGAGCACCGGGCCGAGCGTGTGGGCGCAGTACCAAATGGGCGCGCGCGGCAGCCGCCATTTGGGGGTGCCGGTTTCCGGGTCGCGCAGCAGGTCGGCGATTTCGTGAACATACTCTGCTTCCGCATAGAAGAGTTTGCCAAGAGTGCCCCGCGCGACGAGTTTTCGCCACTCTAGTATGTAGTGAAAGTAGCAGTAGTTCTCCGCCATCATATAGACGTTGCCGGTGCGCTCCTGGGCGGCAATGACGGCTGCGCATTCGTCCAGCGTGTAGGCCACGGTCTGCTCGCAGAGCACGTGCTTGCCGCTCTCCAGAGCAGCGATCGACTGCGCTGCGTGAAACTCGATAGGCGTTGCGATTACGACAATATCGAGCGCAGCGTTGACGAAGTCGTCAAAGGCGGTGAAGAGCCGGTCGTCGCTCAGACCATAGTCAGGGGCCATCTCCGTGAGGGTCTCTTCTTTCAGGTCGCAGAGTGCGGCAACTTCAACACGTGGATGCGCGGCCAAGGCGCGCACGAGACCGCCGCCGCGGCGCAGACCGACAAACCCAACCTGCAATTTGCCCATGAGCATTCCTTTCGGCATCTTTCCTAAACAGAACTCTGAAGTGGAATTTCGAGACCTATGGACGGATACAGCTTCTCTCCCCAGGGAGAGAGGGGCAGAGCGCGCCCGATGAGCGAACTTTCTTGATCTTAATGCGACAGCATTGGGGGCAAGCCCCCGTGCTACTCTGATGTGAGGCGTTGCAGACGCCCAATGCGATCCAATCCGTCAGTCAGTCTTTCGACTTGTGGCAGGATAGCCCAATTAGCAATTCGCTAGCGGAACTGCGGCACGTCGAGCCAGACGCCGCCTTGCATGGCAGCCTCGTGGGCGATGATGCCAGGGGCTGTGAACTCCACGGCGCGTACGGCGTCGATGGGGGCCTTTGTGTTGTTGTCGATTGCGTCAATGAAGTCCTGCACCAGGAAGTACTCGGACGTACCATGGCCGCCGAGAAGAGCCTCCGGCGGCGCGTTGGGATCCACCAACGGGCAGTCGATCTCCTGCGCCCCGGACTGTTTGGACATCGTATCTACGTTAAAGTAACGTCCGGTTGAAGCGCGCCCGCTTGTACCGCGGTTTTCAACGTAGCGACCGTTCTCAATGAACCCCTTGGTGCCGTAGAGCGAGGAAAAGGCCAACTGCGGATGCCGGAGCGCTACCTGGCTACGCTGAATTTTGATGACGCTGCCCTTCTCAGTGTGAAAGAGCCCAACTTCCATATCCAAGTGGCCTAAGTCCTCTTCTTCCGGGAAGATGTTCCTGCCGGCGGACGCGCCAGTGGCCTTTACGATGCGGTCGTCCATGAGCGTGAGTAACGGCCCCAGCGGGTGCGCGCAATACCAAATCGGCGGGCGCGTCAGCCGCCACTTAGGCGTGCCGGTGTCGGGGTCGCGCAGCAAGTGTGCGATCTCGTGAATGTAGTCCGCCTCCGCATAGAAGAGCGTGCCGAGGTCCCCGCGCGCGATGAGTTTGCGCCACTCGCGGATGTAATGAAAGTAGCAGTGATTCTCCACCATCATGTAGACATTGCCGGTGCGCTCTTGGGCGGCAATGACCGCCGCACACTCGTCCAAAGTGTAGGCTACGGTCTGTTCACAGAGCACGTGCTTGCCGCTCTCCATGGCGGCAATGGTCTGTGCCGCGTGCAACTCGATGGGCGTGGCGATCACGACGATATCCAGCGCAGCGTTGACGAATTCGTCGAATGCCGTGTAGAGCGCACTATCAGGTAGGTTGAAGTCTCCGGCCACAGTGGCGAGAAGCTCTTCCTTTAGATCACAAAGAGCTGCAACTTCAACGCGTGGGTGCGCGGCCATGGCGCGCAAGAGCGCGCCGCCGCGATGGAGACCTACAAAGCCGACTTGGAGCTGTTGCATAGGCTTACCTCTCGGTAACTCTACGGAGGGTATCCCTGCGATGCCATTGCAGCACTCTAAGAAGGGACCTAAATCCCACAGAACTTCCCCTCACCCTAGCCCTCTCCAGAGGGAGAGGGGACTGTCGCGTTCGCTAAAGGGTGCGCGCTGGCGGATACCCACGCAACTTATCAGCACTAATCAGAAGAGGGGCGTCGCACTCATCTGACGCCCCTCTTAACTCTTGCAATGTGCTTATAGTTATCCGGCAGGATTCCCGTTGGAGCGGCCGTTCGCCTTGGCGTCGCGCAGCGCCATCACAATGCGCTCCGGCGTCAGCGGCATGTTGTGCAGCGGAATGCCAAGGGCGTCGCTGATAGCGCTCGTAATGGCGGCGCCCGGCGGGACGATGCTGGGCTCGCCCACGATGCGCGTGCCTTTCCAGCCGTAGGGATTGTGCTTCTCAACGATTACGGCGTCCACGTCTGGCACGTCCGCCGCGGTAGGCAGGCGATAGTCGAGGAGACCGGCATTTTGCACGCGGCCGTCTTCGTCGTAGACGATCTCCTCCAGCAAGGCGTAGCCTACACCCTGGATGGTGCCACCTTGGATCTGGCCCTTCACGGAGAGCGGGTTGATGGCAAAACCGGCATCCTGCACACCCACCAGATTGAGGATGGTGACCAGGCCGGTCTCGGTATCCACCTCAACGTCGGCAATGGTACCGGCAAAGCCGGGATTGCCGCGCGCTGGCTTGCCGTGCCCGGTGCCGATGATTGGACCGTTCGCGGAACCGACGGCCTCATCGGAGATGCGGCGGTACGTGACATAACGATCCGGATCGCTCTGGGCCCACATCTTGCCCTCATCGAATTCAATGTCGTCGGGGTCCGCGCCAAGGCGCTGCGCGGCGACCGACTTCATCTGGCGGAGCACATCTTGCGCGGCGGCAGCGGCCGAAAGGCTCATCGTATACGTGACCTGGCTGCCGCCCGCCACGGGGCCAAAGGGCGCTTCATTGGTATCGCCTTGGTGCACGCTCACGTATTCCAGCGGCACGCGCAATTCTTCAGCGGCGACCTGTGCTATAGACGTGGTATTGCCGGTAAGGTTGATGGTGCCGACGAGGACGCTGAACGAACCGTCCGCTTCAAGCTTGATCGTGGCCGCGGAACCACCCGCGCCGCCGGACCAGCAGCCGATGGCTGCCCCTCGGCCGCGGGGATTGCCATTGCTTCCCTGTGCCAAGGGCGTGCCCCAGACCGGATGATCTTTCATGGCTTCCAGCACTTCTACCGCGCCAACGTTCGGTAGGGGCTGGCCGTTCGGCCAACGGTCGCCTTCGCCAATCGCGTTCTTTAGCCGAAAATCGATTGGGTCCATGCCAATCTCATGCGCAACCCAGTTCATCACGTTCTCAATCGCGTGCGCGGAGTTCGGCGCGCCCGGCGCGCGATACGCGCCAACGCTTACCTTATTGGTAAGAACCTCAAAGCCTTCAAGCTCCATGTTGGGGAAGACGTAACAGCTTCCCAAGAGCATAGTCGCCGTGGACATGGGAGAGCCGGGATAGGCGCCGGTGTCCATAACCACGCGGCCCTGCAGGGCGGTAATAGTGCCGTCTCGCTTCGCGCCGATCTTCACGTCGATTACGGAACCCGGTGCCGGATTGGCAGCGACGAGTTCTTCGCTTCGACTCCACACGACCTTTACGGGCTTTCGCGCTTTCTTGGAGAGTATCGCTGGAATCGGAGCAAGCAGCGTCATCTTGCCGCCGAAGCCACCGCCGATGGCGGTGCCTTGCACGATGACCTTGTGGGCCGGCAGCTTGAGTAAGCGCGCCACGGTATCCCGCACATAGAATTGGCCCTGGGACGTCACCCACATCCTCATGTCGCCGGCAGGCGTGAAATGGGCCAGCGCCGCATGGGGCTCAAGATATGTCTGGTGGACCATGGCTGCCGTAAAGCGGCCTTCCTTTATGACGTCCGCTTCCGCAAAGCCTTCCTCGACATCGCCGCGCCCGAACTGCACCTGCGATGAGACATTGCCGGACTCTTCCAGGTCCTCGGCAGAAGACGCGACAGAGGAGTGGAACGACATTTCCGTACGGTCGATCTCACCGCCGTCGCCGTGGCGAATGACGGGCGAGTCCGGCTCCATGGCGCGTAGTGGGTCCAGCACATGGGGCAAGGGTTCGTAGTCTACTTCGATGAGCTCCAGCGCCGCTTCCGCGTCTTCCATAGTGACGGCGGCAACGGCAGCCACCGCTTCGCCGAGGTAGAGTGCAGTTTCGCCGGCAAAGACGTTGTGCGGGCGAGAGGTCGGTTCCACTACGTCGTCATCAAAGTCAGCAGCAGTTGCGACCGTCACTACCCCGTGTGCCTCCAGCGCCTTAGAGTAATCAATACTCCTGATGCGGGCGTGGGCGTGCGGGCTCCGCAGGATTGCGCCCCACAGCATACCGGGTAGAGAGAAGTCCGCGCCAAACTTGGCGGCGCCTGTGACGTTTTCTATGCCGTCAATCCGGCTGACCGGCTTGTTGGCAACGCGCAGTGCAGTCTTCTCTTGTGGGCGTTCGACCACCTTTGCCATGTTCTCTCCTCCTCGCGATTGCTTCGTCTACAGGGTAGGGAAGGCGCTTGGCCGCAGCGGGCCCAACACTATTCCCCTTCGGGTTCCGGCACGAGTTCCAGTGGCTCGGGCGCCACTTCAATGCGTTCAACTTTACCATCAATGACCGAGTGCAATGCAGTCACGATGGTCTCATAGCCTGTGCAGCGGCAGAGATTGCCGGCGATGCCCATGCGCAACTCATCGTCAGTGGGATTGGGATTGTCGCGCAAGTACGCTGTGGCCATGACCACAAATCCGGGAGTGCAGATTCCGCACTGCGTAGCGCCTTCGCTGACAAACGCGGACTGTACCTCGTTGAGCCTATCGTCGGTTACCAGCCCCTCGACGGTGGTTACCGCCGCGCCCTCGGCTTCCACAGCCAGGGTCAAGCAAGAGTGGTGCGGATCGCCGTCGATGAGGACGGTACACGCGCCGCAGTCGCCGGTGCCGCACCCTTCTTTCGCGCCGGTAAGGCCCAAGTCCTCGCGCAGGAAGTCGAGCAGCCGCACCTGCGGCTCGACGATGCGCTTCACCGGTACGCCGTTCACCGTTAGTTGCAACGGATAGTCCATCGCTCTTGCTGCCTCCAGAAGTGTCTCTAAGCTGTAAGGTATGTTTTCAAACTGCCGCTCTGGCCCGCTCGATAGCGGTGGCGAGCGCGCGCCGTGTATAGACGTCAACCATCATGCGGCGGTATTCGGCTGAAGCACGCACATCGGAAATCGGGCGGGAATCAGCCGCAGCGGCCTCACCGGCGTTCGCCAGCGTTGTATCGTTAACCGACTGACCGCGCAGTGCCTGCTCGGCGGTCGTCGCATGAGGCCAGGTAGGAGCCACGGCGGAAAGCACCACGCTCGCATCCTTAATAGTAGCTAGGTCGTCTTCAAGTGTGACTTGGGCCGCAATCCCGACCACGGCGATGTCCATTTCGCGCCGGGGCACGTGACGCACGTAGCGTGTGCCAGTGTGGGCCGGTGCAGCCGGTACGGTGAAAGACTGAATCAATTCACCGGGTTCGAGGGCCAGTTGCCCGGGACCCGTCATAAGGTCGCCTACGGGGACGTCGCGCTTTCCCTTGGTTCCTACGAGGCTGGCCGTCGCGTTGGCAGCGACCAACGGCGGCGCGGCATCGGCGCTCGGGGCTGCATTGCCCACGTTGCCGCCCAGCGTACCGCGATTGCGAATCTGAATAGAGCCGAGCAGTTCGGCCCCTTCACTAATGAAGAAGGCGTGATTCTGGACGAGCGCACTGTGGTGCACTTCATTACCGGTAGCCATCGCGCCGATAGTCAGCGAACCGTCGGCGCTTTGGCTGATACCCTTGAGTTCTGCAAGGTTGCGTAGACTGACGATGAGGGGGACTCTACGGTCGCGCTCTCTCATCTGCACGATCAGGTCTGTGCCGCCCGCCAAGACCCGCGCCTCGTCGCCGCGGTCGGCCAGCAAAGCACAGGCTTCGAAAACTTGGGTTGGCGCAGCATAGTCAAAGCGTCTCACGCGTCGTGTTTCCTCCAGACTAAATGGTATGGCAGCGAAACAAAAAGATGAGGTGTACTCTTTCAAGTAAATGTTCGTAGATACCATACCACAATGCACGTTGAGCGCAAAAGTATCTTCGGCACACGTTGAATAGAACTCCTTCTGTTGCGGACGAGTTTTCAAGGCTGCAAACTGGCGGAATCTCTTAGAGCGATGTATTATAGAGCGTTGGTATAGAAGTGCCCTAGCGAGCAATGATGTGGCAGCCTCATCGCTCAGGCATAGAGCAATCCTTAGGAGGAAACAATGGGGTTTTACAAAGCGGAATACATTTGGGTGGACGGATCGGAGCCGACATCCAAGCTGCGCTCAAAAGGGAAGATTGTCCCGGAGGGTGAAGAGCCCCCAATTTGGGGTTTTGACGGTTCCAGCACGAATCAAGCGGCCGGCGATGACTCGGACTGTGTCCTGCGTCCGGTGTATTCCGTTCCCGATCCCATCCGCGGCGGCAACAATAAGCTGGTCATGTGTGAAGTGCTGTTGACAGACCTATCCCCCCACCCTACAAACACCAGGGCTGCTTGCGCGGCAGCCGCCGAAAGGTACGCGGATTTCGACATGTGGTTCGGCATTGAGCAGGAATACACATTCTTTGACGGCATCAAGCCTCTGGGATGGCCGGAGAACGGATTTCCAGCGCCTCAGGGCGGCTACTACTGCGGCGTAGGCTCTGATGAAGTGTTTGGGCGTCCGGTCGTTGAGGACCACATGGATGCGTGCTTGGAAGCGGGGCTGATGATTTCCGGAATCAATGCGGAAGTGATGCCGGCGCAGTGGGAGTTCCAAATCGGTCCAATCGGCGCGCCCGAGGTTGCCGACGAGGTGTGGCTCGCTCGCTGGCTGCTCTACCGCATTGGCGAGAAATACAACGTGAGCGCGCGTTTAGACCCAAAGCCTGTACTTGGCGATTGGAATGGCGCGGGCGCGCACACGAACTTCTCTACACGGCAAATGCGGGAAAACTATGACGCGTGTATTGCGGCAGCCGAAGCGCTGAAAAGCAATCATGATGAGCACATTGCCAACTACGGCGATCGCATTGAATTGCGCCTGACGGGTCTTCATGAAACGTGCTCCTACAAGGAATTCCGCTACGGAGTTTCGGATAGAGGCGCCTCGGTGCGCATTCCTTGGCAGGTAGACGTGGATCAAAAGGGCTACATCGAGGATCGGCGGCCGAACGCCAATATGGATCCGTATAAGGTCACGGGGTTGATCTTGAACACGGTTTGCGGCGCTGCGTCCGCATAGAGTTCTCCGATGTAGGGGCATTGCCGTCGAAAGAGTTGGGCTGCGGTAGCGCACATGCGCTGCCGCAGCATTGTATGGCACGAGTTCAATTAGACTTGAACCGCATTCGGTCAGCCGTAGTCGGCATTCAAGATGATGGCAATGCGATTAGAAACGCTGTCAGGAATGCGAAGGGCGCAATCCTGGGAGGCGGTTGCGTCACTATGGGGTAATTCTCATAGCGCCAAGCAAATCATGCAGCCGAATGCAGCATGCCGCTAGAGGTACATTGCGCAAGGGCTGCGACGACGTGTGCGCTAGATGCTGTGCTGCTCTTCTGTCAGCGCTGCGTCCTTTAGGTCAAGGTGACGTTGTAAGGCTTCCGGCAGGCATGGCTTGAGGTAAGCGTATGCCCACCTACGAATATCATTGCCTCGACTGTAATAAGCCGTCGACGCACTTCTTCCGAAGCTTTTCCCAAGTTCTGGAACCAACGTGTCCGCACTGTTCTTCGTCAGACTTGGAACGCATGGTTTCACGTGTGGCGGTGCACCGTGCCGGTGTCTCGCTTGAAGACCCTACATTTATGGATAGCTTTGATGAGAGCGATCCGCGTGCCCTCGGTCGGCTGGCGCGTACCATGGGGGAAGAATCCGGCGAGGAGTTGCCCGGCGAGTATGAGGACATGGTGCGGGACTTGGAGTCGGGCAAGGTCCCTGACGACGATGCTCTGGCCGGCTCCGGCGACACTGACGACTTGCCACTGTGAAAGAGTGCAATGACCTCGGAGAAAACAACCGCTAAGCCAGGTGACAATCCGTACCGATTGATTGCCCTAGACGTTGACGGTACGCTTCTCGATGCGCAAGGGGGCGTCACTCCCAATACGAAAGCGACGCTCCAGAAACTTGCCTCGCAAGGCGTGCATGTGGCGTTGGCAACCGGCAGGCGCTACATCATTGCGAGTTTTTTGCCCGGGTTGCTTGAAATACCGCTCTACTTGATACTCAGCAACGGCGCGGTGATCCGCGACCACACTGGCGCTATCACGTACGAGAGTTATCTACCGAGTGAGTGGGCGTGGCGCGCGGTGGAGGAGGCACGCCGCCTTGGCTTGCAATCAACTATCTATGAGAATGCGGCTGCCGGAGATCACATGCTCTTCGACGGCGATTGGCGCGCCCACAGAGGGCCGCAAGCCGCTCTTAAACGTCGTCCGGAACTCGAGTCGCTCTACGTTGACCTCAATACCGTCACAGATCTGCCCGACCCGATTGAAATCGTGCACTGGGGCACGGACGAAGAGATGCAAAGCCTGGCGGAAGCGTTGCGGGCCACCGGGTTCGCTTACACGCTGGTCTTCTGGCGCGGCCGTGAGTCTAGCTCCTTCGTGCGGGACGGGCAGAGCGCGCTCGAAATCTTAGGTCCCAATACATCGAAGGCAACGGCGCTCACGTGGCTCTGCACGCATCTCGGCATTGAACCGCCACAGGTAGTAGCGTTCGGCGACGACGTAAATGACATCGAGATGCTGCAATTTGCGGGACTGGGTGTAGCCGTGGGCAACGCGACACAGGCAGCCCGCGACGCTGCTGATGAATACACACACAACGATGACAACGAAGCTGTGGCGCGCACACTCAGACGACTCTTCTCAATCGATTAGCGCGCTAGGTTTGGACAGTGCGGGTAGTGGAAGTTCGTTAAGTATCGGTCAGAAGTGTTGGCGTAGAAGCTTTCCTGGGCATTGGCGCTTGAACGACTGGCTAGGCTACCTTGAATGGTTGTAATATCGCTTGGTTAGATCGTCCGATGCCGGCCAATCTCTTGGACAGGCGCAATACATACCATTCTATGAGGAGTGCGAGACCGTGGAAGCGATTCGTGTCGTGCAAATGGGATTGGGAGCGGTGGGTTGCGGCATTGCGCAAACTGCCTTGGGTCGCTCTCAATTGCACGTGGTCGGCGCGATAGATGTGGATCCCGCTAAAGTTGGGCGAGATCTGGGAGAACTCCTCGGCGCGGACACTCCGTTGGGAGTTCCGATCGCGGCTTCCCTTGACGATGTGCTGCGCTCGCACCCGGTCGACTTGGTCTTGCAGGCGACCGGCTCGCACATTCCAGACGTGGTGGATCAATTAAAAGAGATTGCGGAAGCCGGCTGCGACGTAGTCAGTACCTGCGAAGAATTGGCGTACCCCTGGCTGCGTCATCCTGAACTCGCACACGAGATCGATGCCAAGGCGCGCGAGTGCGGAGTCACCATTCTGGGCACCGGCGTGAATCCCGGCTTCGTGATGGATACGCTGGTGCTCGTAGCCACGGCTGTGTGCAGCGACATCCGGCGCATTGAATCTCGAAGGGTCGTGGCCGCGCGAGAGCGGCGCCTCGCATTGCAGCAAAAGATCGGATCGGGTATGGAGCCGGCGAACTTTCGCCAACTGGCGGCGCGGGGCGAGATTGGACACGTAGGGCTGCTGGAGTCTTTCCATCTTATTGCCGCCGGCCTGGGTTGGGAGATTCCCGCTGCCCAGGAGACTATTGAGCCGGTCTGTGCCGAGGAACGCATCGCGACCGAGGATTTCGACATCGTTGCGGGACAAGTGGCCGGTATTCACCAAACTGTCCAAGGCGCCAGTGAAGGGCGCGAGCTTATGCTGGATCTCACCATGAGCATGGCCGCCGCGGCAAGCCAAGACAGCATAATAATTGAAGCCAACCCGCCGATGCATGTGGAGGTGGTGGGCGGCACCCACGGCGATCAGGCGACGTGGTCCATGGTCGCCAACATGGTGCCGCGCGTGGCGGCTGCCCCTGCCGGACTGCTGACGATGCTTGACGTGGGCTTGCCCCGCGCAATCGGCTAGAGGAACATCATGGCACGCCCGCTGCGCCGACTCTCGCCTAGCAGCATCCGCACCTACGAGCGGTGCCCGCAAATGTACCACCTGCGGTACAACGAGCGCATCCGGGTGCCGAGCACGGCGGCGCAACTTCTCGGTAGCGCAGTGCATACGGTCATCGAGATGTTCTATAAGGAGAAACGAGACGGTAAGGCCCTTGATGTGGAAGCCGCGTTCGACGTTCTCGACGACGCGCTCGACGCTACCCTACACGAATTGGACGAGGAGGGACGCGCGGAGATAGAGGATTTGCGCGAACTGGGCTACGACCTGGTCGAATACTATCTGGATGAAGTGGCGCCGCACATTCGTCCCCATCTGATCGAAGAGCGATTTTCCTTTAATGTGCCCGGCGTGGACGTGCCGATGGTTGGCTACGTTGACTTGGTCGACCAGGACGGCACGGTGATCGACCACAAGACCGCGGCTTCACCCTTTCCCGCGGATTACCTGGCGCACGACATTCAGTTGCTCACCTACAGCCTCGGCTACAACGCCCTCCGATTGGGCGCGCGCCAGCGGCCCGGACAACTGCCCTTAGCCACCATGCTGCCTCCGGTTCGCCTCGACGTGATGGTCAAAGGCGAGGAGATTTCGTACCAGCGGCTCGAGTTCAAGTATGAGCAGGAGCACCTCGAGCAGTACGTGGAGCGGGTGAATGCCGTAGCCGCAGGTATCCGCACCGCGGACTTCCGCCCCTTCTGGCAAATACGGGAGCCCGATCCGGACGTTTGCCACTACTGCGATTTCAACAGTGTCTGTACGTACCGGCTGCCTTCTCCACCTGGCGTGCCCCCTGAGGGCAGCGTGGAAGAATCGACCAATGCAGACTCGGCGGAATAGCGCATCTTGGCTGCCGTGATTCTCTGAGACCCATTTAAGGAGGTGATGTCCCAGTGCAAGCAATCAGATGGTCACCAATCAAGCCTCTAGATGAGGCAGGAATCGACATAGACTTCGCTGAGATCGATGGGCTGAATGAGCGGTGGTTGGATGTTAAGGAAAGTGTTGAAGACTCCAACCCAACGGCATACGAGAAGTTCAACGAGGAGTTGGCACGGAGTTGGGCGATTGAGACGGGCATTATCGAGGGGCTCTATGAACTTGACCGCGGGATTACGCAGACTCTGATAGAAAGAGGCTTTGAGAGTGAATTCGTTGCGGACGACCTTTCCAATCGGACAATTGGAGATACCATTACTACTCTTCGCGACCACCGGATGGCAATCGACCTGATCTACGGTTGGATCGAGGACTCGCTCCCGCTAAGTAAGACTTTCATTAGAAGACTCCATGAGGCGATCACGCGGAATCAGAAGACCCATAAGGGAATTAACCATTTGGGAAAGCTTGTGGATATACCCTTGCACCATGGGCAGTTCAAGCAGTGGCCTAACAATCCAACGAGACCCGATGGGGTTGTGCATGAGTATTGCCCGCCAGAACAGGTCGAGAGCGAACTCGATAATCTGACTGACTGGTATCAGTCCTATGAGGGCACAAGACATCCCCTGGCAGTTGCCGCTTGGCTTCATCACTGCTTTGCCCAGATACACCCGTTCGAAGACGGCAATGGCCGGGTGGTCCGTGCCTTGTTGACTTGGCACTTGGTGAGAACAGACTTCCTGCCGATCGTCATTACCCGTGACGATCGGCCCGCATACATCGCCGCGCTGGAAAAGGCGGATGCCGGAGACCTCTCGCCGTTCGTCCGCCTCTTGGTCAGACTGGAGCGAGAAACGCTGCTCAAAGCGTTAAGCGTCGAGCACGGCCATGTTCCGCACGTGGACACCATAGACGAGGTCATCGGGTTCTTTTCGGATAGGTTTCAGAGCAAGCAGCGAGAACGGGAAACTGAATTACGCTCGGTGCAGGGTGTCGCGCTAAAGCTTAGGGAGTGCGCGGCGGCGGTGCTTGAGGCAGAAACTGAGCGGATTGCTCACCAACTGGCTGAGCGTATGGAGTGGAATGTGACCCCTCAACTCTTGCTGGGCGGGCCGGCTGAACGCAACGAATACTACTACCATCGTGAGGTGCTCGAGACCGGCAGGGATGCTGGCCACTGGATAAACTTCCAGGAGCCGCGCTACTTTGTACGGGCTACGCTGCGTAAGAATGAATCGAACGAAGTGGTAGCGTCACGCAGCCCGATGATGCTCTTCGTTGTCTCCATACACAGCATCGGCCGCGGCCTGACTGGAGTCATGGCGGCCACGAGCTTTGTGCGGTTCGACTACCCCAATCCGCCCGCGAGCGACGATACGCATGAGGGTGAAGAAGAGAAAGGTGAGCGTGAGTCAAGAGTGTGCAGCGACGAACCGTTTCTGCTTACTATCGCCGACAAAGCGGACGTAGCAAAACTGGAATCCCGCTTTGAAACGTGGGTCACAAACGCTCTTAGCGTAGCGTTGCGCGGCTGGCTTGAAATCGTCGTTGAACAAGCGTGACCCTTTTTGCCCAGCGGGCAGGATTAAGCAAGGCGGAGAAGAAGGCAATGACCGCTCACCGTCGGCCTAGGTTTTGCTCATGCTGCATTGTGCTGGATCGATACTCGGGCTTTATGCTCTAAGGATTCGGCACCGTTCCTTAGAACGAGATAAGAATTGCAGGCTGGAATCTTGCCATGCGCACATGCCATTAAGTAATATGTGGCTAAGGTGCGTGCGGTGTGCACAGTGCGCTCTCATTGGCGCAGCACACTGCAACTTGAATTGGGGGAACTGCGAATCGGTTCAGGCAGCACTGTGCCTGTCGCTGCGCTAAAGGCCCGGGGTGCCGAGAGTATCTCCGTTGCAAAGCCGAAGCGCGCGCAACTACCTTCGTTTAGTTAAGGTAGCGAGAGTTTCGCAGCGAAAGCGGTTTTCCGCGTGCTGGTCGAACTCGTTGTCGGATTCGACATAAGGTGGTGAAGCTATGCCTTCTTTGCGCGCACGAGCAGACACTCACCCCACGTTGCCGCATTCGTTGCGCAACCGCCTGCAAGGTTTGAGCGGCCGGCTGCCCGGATATGCCGTAGTCCTTGGGACTATCCTGCGGCGCCGTCACATGCCGCCAGCGTATACGCAGGCACTGGCGCAGGAGGCCGGATTTGGTCGCATGCCGGTGCGGGTGCCCGGCAGCAGGTTGCCGGGTTTCCGCCGGCTGGGTTGGGTGGCGGTTGTAGGCGTAGTTTTGCACGTCCTGCTGCGGCAGAGAAGTGCCGGCCCCCGAACGGACGCGCACAGGACGGCAGGGCTCAGTGCTAGCGGGCTGCGCGATGATGCCGGGACGCTCCTCGCATTGCTCCGCTGGGTAGTATCAGGACTGGCCGCAAAGCGGGCACGAATGCGCTCTGAAGCATAAGGATAGAGAGACGGCGCGGTGATGCAAAGGCCATTCGTTGTGTATACTGCGCCAAGGTAGAACATTGGGGTTAGCAAGTACGGAGACATCACACGTGGCGATTACAGAGGAACGTCTCGGTCAGGAGATTTGGGCGGACCTGCAAAGCAACGTGCAGGAGCGCATTCACGGCGCGCTCTTGATGCTGAGCGAGCGCGAAAAGCAAATTGCGCTCATTGATTTGGTGCGCATGGTTGCCACGCCAAATCAATACAGTGTTACGGAGCGTATTTCCGTAGGCAAGGCCCTCTCCTTTCTTGGCGACCCACGCATTCGCACGTTCGAGCCCATGCTGGCTCGTGTTCCGGCTGGCGCGTTCACTATGGGTACTGCGGCCGACGCGGTTGATCAGATACTGGAAGAAGCTGATGCCGGCGACGCTGACGAAGAAGCGCTGCATCGAACGGCACGGGGTGCTGTATTGATGGAAACGCCGGAGCGGACGATTGAACTCCCAGCATTCTTAATTGGTAGGTTTCTCGTCACGAATTCTGAATTCCACTCCTTTGTGCTTTCCGGCGGCGCTCCTCCCCGTGACTACTGGGAGGGCACGAACATCGATCCGTGGCTACAGAACCGACCGGTACAGGGTGTGACCTGGGAAGAAGCGGTTGGATACTGTGATTGGCTGGCAAATGAAACAGGCCGTCCCTTCCGCTTGCCTACGGAAGAGGAATGGGAGAAAGCGGCGCGCGGCACCGACGGCAGGCTCTTTCCCTGGGGAGATTCGTTCCAGTACACGTGTGCTAATGTGTGGGAGGGTGGTATAGCGGCGCCCACACCCGTGGGGGTCTACCCCGACGGCGTCAGCCCCTATGGGGTTTTGGACATGGCCGGAAATGTCGCGGAGTGGACGGCTTCTTTCATAGGCACGTATCCCGATTCCGCGGGCAGTGAGGTGATTGCGTCTCAAGTGGAGGAATACGGACGCTATCGGGTGGTGCGCGGCGGCTGCTGGCGGGACTCCAAGCAGAATGCACGGTGCGCGAGTAGGGGGTACCCCGGAGGGTATCATACGCAAGCGATTGGGTTCCGCGTCGCGCTCGATGCCTCAGTCTAAGATGGAGAAATCACTCTACCGAAATGCCAACATGCTAACAATAGGTAATCTCGGTTACTTGACGATAGAGAAAATCGTGTGCTAGGGTACACTGTAATATGGTGCGAGGGGTGGCTGGGATGTTTGACAGTGGTGGAACAGGAATATAATTCGGGAGCCACAGAGCTTGTGGCTCGGGTCGAAATCGATCTTAGCGTGAAGGTGGGAACTGATGAGTATCCTGAAGAGAACAAGTAATAGCCTTCAGGCAGCAGGCGGAATGTTCAGCGCGCTGCGCAACTTGCGAGTATGGTCCATCTGGACCAATATCGGTCTCGCCGTGATGCTGCTGACTATTTCCATTCCTACCGCCACGTCTGCCGCGGTGTATGCGCAGCAGAGTACCCAGAACACAGATGCGGAAGAAGAGGAAGGGGAGGAGAAGGGTACTTTTATTACGCACGCCACCGGCGTGATCGAAGTGAAGCTTGAGGACAACTACGCCGAGACTCTCGAGACCTACGCAAAGAACGGTTACGAGTGGGTTCAGGACATTGAGGTCCCGATCGACCACACGAACATCATTCGGTACCGCGGCTATGAACCGGAAATTCTCAGTGAACTTGGCGGCAAGACCGGCGAAATCATCAACTGGCAGGAAGAGACCGAGTGGATGGAGTGGAAGATCAATGTACCCAAGACCGGTCTCTACAATATCGAACTCGAATACTATCCCTTGCCCGGTAAGCGCGCCTCCATCCAGCGGCGTATCCAAATAGACGGTGAGTATCCGTTCCAAGAAGCGCGGCGCGTGGTCTTTGTCCGCTTCTGGCAGGACAAGGGTCTGCCGACTACCGATAATCAAGGAAATGACCGTCGTCCCGGCCAGTTCGAGGATCCACGATGGGAGACCGTGCGCATCGTCGACGGCGACGGCATGTATCCCTGGCCGTTCGACTTCTACTTGACTGAAGGCGAGCACGTGCTCCGCCTCATCACCGTGCGTGAACCGATGGCCATCCGCAGCTTGCGCCTGGTTTCGCCGTCTCGGCCGCCGACGTATGCGGAAGTTTACGCAATGTATCAGGAGCAGGGCTATAAGAATGCGAGCGAGACCCTCATCCGCCACCAGGCTGAGCTTCCCGTGGAGCGAACGGAAGCCACCATCCGCATGGAGTACACGTCCGGCCCGATGGTCGATCCATATTCCGCCGGCTACGTGCGGTTGAATGCCTACGGTTCATTTCGCTGGCGCCGCGCTCTGCAGGCGGCCACGTGGGAATTCGAGGTGCCGGAGGACGGACTCTATAAGATTGCCTGGCGACGCTGGCAAGCTTACGCAAGCTTCTTGCCTTCCGCGCGGCGGATTCTTATCGACGGCAAAGTCCCGTTCCAGGAGCTCAATAGCTTCCTCTTTACGCCTGACAAGGATAGAGATTGGCGTATTGTGCCATTTGGTGATCAGTCAGGTGAGGGTGAGCCCTATTTGTTCTATTTCACTAAGGGTAAACATACACTGACGATGGAGGTCACCGTCGGTCCCTCCGCGGAGACTATTCGCGCCATTAATAAGGTGGTGACCGACCTGTCGATCATGGTGCGCGAGATTACGATGATTACGGGTGTCAATCCTGACCCGTACATGGAGTTCGATCTCACCTCGCGCATTCCAACCTTGGTGCCGCGCTTGGTTTCGAACTATGAGTTGCTTAGAGAGCAAGTGGACCATATGACCATGGTCAACAACGGCGTGAAGCCGAACGTGGCCAATGTCTTGGGCGAAGTCGCGTTCCAGTTGGAGGACATGGCGCGCGACCCAGAGAGCATGTCGCGCCGCCTGAGCGACCTCAGTGCAAGCCAGGGACGGCTTTCGCAGTGGCTCCTCTACCTGCGCGAGCACCCGCTCTGGCTTGACTATCTTTTGATCACCAATCCTGAGATGGAATTGCCGGTCGGCAAGGCCAACATCTTTCTCAAGGGTTGGGCCGGCTTCATGAACTTCCTGAGTTCGTTCGTCCGCAACTACTACGGTGTCGGCTCGATTTACGGTGATGACGACAACACCATCACGGTGTGGGTGGCGCGTGGTCGTGAGTGGGGCATGATCATGAAGGACATGACCGAAGATGATTTCACCCCGGCGAGCGGCATCGCCGTAAACCTGCAGGTGTTCCCGCCGGCGCAGCTTAGCGCGGGTTCGGTGAACGTGTTGCTCCTGTCAGTGGCGAGCGGCGTGACCCCGGACGTCGCGACCGGTGTGTTGCCCGACGTGCCGGTGGAGTTTGCTATTCGCAACGGCGTCGCCAATATGAATGAGTTCGTGGATTATCAGGAGGTGACGACGCGATTCCGACCAGGGGCGCTGCTGCCCTTCCGTTGGGAGGGCGGAGACTACGCAATACCGGAAACGCAGGACTTCTTGATGATGTTCTACCGTACGGACATCTTCACTGAGTTGGGACTGACTCCCCCCGACACATGGCAGGACCTATATAACATGATCTGGTTGCTGCAGCAGCGCGGAATGGACTTTTTCTTCCCGCCGGTAGGCGTGTCCGCGGGCGGCGGTATCTACGGCTTGGCTGAGTCCCTTGTGCCGGGCTTCCTGCCGTTCCTCTACCAAAACGGCGGAGACTTCTATACGGATAGAGGACTGAGCGCCCTTGACTCGCCGGAAGCCCTGGCCGGTTTCCGTGAGTGGACGGAGCTCTATACAAACTATAAGATTACCCAGCAGGCGGACTTCTATAACCGCATGCGTACGGGTGAGATGCCGATTGGCGTCTCCGGGTTCTTTACGTACATTCTCTTATCCGTTGCGGCGCCGGAGCTTGAGGGCCGCTGGGAAATGCTGCCGCTGCCCGGTAAACGCCGTCCGGACGGACAGGTAGACCGTACCTCGGGCGGCTATGGTCAAGCCGTTGTGATCATGGATAATTCGGATAAAAAAGACAAGGCCTGGGAGTGGGCGAAATGGTGGACGTCTACGGGGGCCCAGGCGCGCTTCGGTGAAGAGCTCGAGGCCTTGATCGGCACGGAGGCGCGCTGGAATACGGCCAACGTCAAAGCCCTAAACCAGCTCCCGTTCCCGCAGAAGGATATCGAATCTATCCAGGAGCAATGGCGCTGGTTCAAGGAGCAGCCGGTAACGTTGGGCGGCTACTTTACGCCGCGTCACATCATCAATGCCTGGAATCGTGTGGTGCTTCAAGGGTGGAACGCCCGTGAAGCCCTAGAAGAAGCGGTTAAGCAAATCGACCGTGAACTCATTCGCAAGCGCGAGGAGTTCGGACTGCCGGTTGATCTCACGAAGACGAAAGGAGGTCTGGAATAATGGCCGAAGTCAAGAGTAGCGGCCCGGGCGCGGAGGTCACGACCCAACCGCGAGCGGTGGCAGAGCCGAAAACAGGCCTGCAACGGCTCCTGGCGCAATATGGTGTGTCGTATGCCTTCTTGCTGCCATACATGATCTTCTTCTTCGCCTTCTTGATCATCCCTGTAGGAGTGGCCATCTGGCTGAGCTTTACCTATTTCAATATGCTGGAGGCGCCCCGCATCATCGGCTGGTCAAACTATCGTTTGTTGTTCCTCGAGGATGACATTTTCGTCTTGTCGATCCGTAACACGCTGTTCTTTGCTTTAATTACGGGTCCGGTTAGCCTGACGGCGTCGTTCCTACTGGCGTGGTTCATTAACCAGATCCGGGTGCGCACAATCTACGCGCTGGCGTTCTACGCGCCTTCGCTGACGAGTGCCATCGCGATGGCGGTGGTATGGCGCATTGTCTTTTCCGGTGACCGCTATGGGTACATGAACTACTTCCTGATGCGCATGGGCTTCATCCAGGAACCGTTCCTGTGGCTCATCGACCAGCGGACTATGTTGCCGGTGATCATGTTCGTCATGTTATGGATGAGTATGGGCAACAACTTCCTCGTGTTCCTTGCCGGCCTGCAGACCGTCAATACGGAACTCTATGAGGCCGGGAAGGTAGACGGAATCGCGCATCCACTCCAGGAAATGTGGTACATCACGCTGCCATCCATGAAACCACAGATGCTCTTTGGCGTTATCAACGCGGTGGTGCTCATGTTCTCTGCGGGCTTTGAGATTTCGCTCTCGCTGGCGGGTCTTCCCAGTCCGTTGTACGCGGCGCATATGATCCTGTCGCACCTGTATGACTACGCATTTATCCGGTTTGAAATGGGTTATGCGGCTGCAATTGCCGTGATACTCTTCATCATTACCTTTGGTATAGGGCAAGGCGCCTTGCGTCTGCTCTCCACCAAGGATGAATAGCCAAGGAAGGGGAAACGGTAGATGATTATTCGAGTTGGCAAATTCAAGATTACAAGCGGTGAGTTTACGACCATCGCGGCCTTGACCATTCTTGCCGCGTTCATGTCCTTGCCGCTGATCTTCGTCGTGTCGCATGCTCTCAAACCAATTGACGAGCTCTTTCTCTTTCCGCCGCGATTCATCGTGCGGAATCCTACGTTGCGCAATTTTCAGGACCTGCTGATCGCGACGTATTCTCTCAACGTGCCGTTTATCCGGTACATCTTCAATAGTGTCTTCGTGGCCTTTTGCACGGTGCTTGGCGGCGTGTTGCTGGCGAGCTTGGGTGCCTATCCTCTGGCAAAGCACAACTTCCCCGGGCGTCATGCCATCTTCATCGTGGTCATCGCGGCGCTCATGTTTACGCCGCAAGTGACGGCGATCCCGCGGTACCTGGTGGTCTACCAGCTTGGTATCATCGATACCTACTTCGCGCTGGTGCTCCCCAACCTGGCTATCCCGTACGCGCTCTTCTTGATGAAGCAGTTCATGGAGCAAATACCGGCGGCGCTCATTGAATCGGCTAAGATAGACGGCGCGACGGAGTGGACTGTCTTTTGGCGTGTCGTCATGCCATTGGTGACGCCGGCATGGGCCACGCTGGTAATCATCATCTTCGTGGGTACGTGGAACGACATCTGGGCGCCTTTGGTGTTCACGCGTACGGAATCGATGCGGACCTTGCCAATCGCTCTACAGACGTTGATCAGTCAGGGCTCCGTGGCCCGGCAAGGGGCGTATGCAGCCGCTACGTTCATCATGATTACTCCCCCGGTGGTACTGTTTACGTTGGTACAGCGGCGCGTGATTGCAACGATGGCGCACTCAGGCATTAAGGCCTGACGGTATAGCGTCGAGGGATTGAATGAGCAGCGGTAAGGGATTGGCAAAAATGCTAGGACATAAAGGGTCAAGACTTAAGGCAGTGCTGGCGTTGCTGGCGGCGCTTTGGCTCGTTTTCACGTCTGCCGGTACGGCGCTGGCTTTGGAGCTCGATCCAAAGTTGTCTTATACGATCGACCCCCGCGATCAGCGAGTGCCTTCGCCGCTCCCTTACATCTTCGAGAAAGAGATCAACGGCATACACTTGCCGACCGGCGCCTTCAAGGAGCCTTCGGATCTGTTCCTCGACCACGAGGAGAACCTGTGGCTGGCTGACACGGGCAATGACCGGATACTCAAGTTCTCACGGGAAGGCGAGTATCTCATGGAGGTCAGTAACCTGAGCAAGCCCGAGGGCATCTATGTCGATCCGGATGGAAACATATTTGTTGCGGATACTGGCAATAACCGTATTCTCCGACTGGATCCCGAGGGGAATTTCGTTGACGAGTTCTTCAAGCCTGAGACGACCTTAATCCCCATTGACCACACCTTCGCGCCCAGCAAACTGGTGGTGGACCGCAGTGGGCGTATCTACACGCTGGAGGCCGGGAGCAACCTCGGCATCATCGTGCTGGATGGCGAAGGTAACTTCCGCGGCTTCTTTGGCGCTACACGTCTGGACTTCAGTCTGCGCCGGCTGATTGTGAGTATGTTTGCGACGCAGGAACAGCGCCGCAAGATCTTCTTGCCCCAGCCCACGCCGCACTCTAATCTGTACCTTTCTGAAGACGGTTTTCTCTACACCGTGGTGGCAACCGCGGTCAAGGACCAGCTTCAGAAGCTGAGTCCGGTCGGGGTGAACGTCTACCCCCACTCAACCTCAGTCGCGATTTATATGCGCTTCTTCAAGGAAGACTCGCTGAAGTTCTACGGCGAGCGTGAAGGAGCCGGTCGGCGGACTCAATTTCCACGCTTCTCTGATGTCAATGTCAATGACGCGGGCATTATCACGGTCGTGGATGCCAACTCGGCGAAAGTCTATCAATATGACCAGGATGGTGAGCCCCTCTTGGCGTTTGGCGGCAGGGGAGTGCAGCAGGGCCAACTGGGATACCCGACGAGTGTGGTGACGGACGAAGCAGGGTCCTTGTATATCCTGGATGCGATCCGCAACAACATTCAGGTGTACCGGCCCACGCTCTTTGCCCGATTGGTGCATTCGGCAAGCAAGTTCTACTGGGACGGCAGATACGATGAGGCTGCTAACCTTTGGCAGCAAGTTCTCAAGCTCGATGCGAACATGTACCTCGCGCATAGCGCTCTCGGCAAGGCGCTCTACAGACAGGAGCGCTACCAGGACGCGATGGTAGAGTACTTCAGGGGCTACGATAAGACCGAATACGCGAAGGCATACTCTGAGGCGCGGTACCTGTGGATGCGCGCAAACTTCGGACTCTTCATGCTCTACGTGCTCTTGGGAATCGGCGCCATCATAGTGATTCCCAGAGGCACGCGCCGCATTTTTGAGTTGGGCTTCCAGCGGGGCATCCTCAAGCAGCAGAGTACGTGGTACAAGATATATCGCCAGGCGGCTGGCGTCTTGCGTGACCCAATGGAAACCTTCTGGGCATTACGGGAAGATTCGACGTGGTGGACGGTGTGGACGATGCTTGGTCTCGCCATCATTGTGCGCATGCTTACGCTCAATACGGTGAGCTTCCACTACTCGTCTATAGATCCCGAAGATATCAACTTTGTCCTTGAGGTCTCACGAATTCTTGTGCCCTTCGTGGTCTGGGTGATAGCGAATTACGGCGTGAGCGCAATCTTCTACGGTGAAGGTTCGCCGAAAGTGGTGGCGGCGACAACCGCATACTGCTTGCAGCCGTATATCATTATCGCTTTGCCCTTGGCCTTGGTCTCGAACATTCTTACCGGGGATGAGAGTGCGTTGTATGGCTTTGCAAACACTGCCATGTACTGGTGGATGGGCGTGCTTCTCTACCTGCAAGTCAAGGTTGTGCACGACTTCGAGTTCAAGCGAGCCGCGGGTGTGAGCTTCCTCAATATCTTAGGAATGGTTGCGATATTCGGCATCTCCGCCCTTAGCTACTTTATGTCGTCGCGGGTGATCCGCTTCCTCTGGGAGGTTGTCTATGAAGTTGTCACTCGCTAGAGGGTGGCGTTTCGCACGGTTCTTCGTGCCGTTGGTCCTACTCTTGACCGTATTGCCGATTGCGCCGGCTATGGCTGCGCCAGCCTACGATCCGGCTAGGGAATTGGGACCGGAATTTGAACAAGTCAGCCAGGTCGAGCACCTTTCGCTCTTTCTGAATAAGTCGAATTCGCAACTGGCCGTATTCGATGACCGTGAGAATGGACGCCTGTGGCGCAGTTCTCCAATCCTCGAAAACCCCGAAGCCGTCTCGGATTCCATTAAGGCGCGCCTGAATTCGGTTGTCATAGTCGAGTACACCGATAAAGTGCGCACCCAGACGCGTGTGGCCGACATCATCTCAGACCAGCCGAACATGACCTTCACTCCCATTGACGGCGGGATCAAGGTGGATTATCTGTTCGAAGAGTTGAATATCGGTTTTACCATCGACTTTTGGCTGGAAGACGACCGTCTGGTCGTTGGTGTGGCTGAGGATAGCGTGCGGGAGACGGAAGAGCGTCTCTTGGTGACCTTGGACATCTTGCCATTTCTCGGCGCGGCTACCAACGAAGAGAAGGGCTATCTCTTCGTGCCGGACGGACCGGGAGCAATCGTGCATTTCCGGCCTGAGCAGCCTGAATACCGGCATAACTTCCTGGCAGAAGTCTATGGTCCTGCGCTCTTCTCGTTTGAACCTGAGCAGCAGCAGGGACCCATACCGGTGCCCGTCTTTGGTCTCGTGCGGGGTGACACGGCGTTCACGGGCATAGTCACCAAGGGTGACATGGATGTGAATATCAGCGCGGCGCTGAGCTACACGGCGCTGGGCTATAACCGGATTTCCGGCCAGTTCATCTTCCGGCGCAAGGCGCCATTCCCGCTGCGGCGCGCGTCATTTGTGACGCGGTTCGAGCAGGAGCGAGTTGAGGGAGACCGCGAACTCAAATATGCGTTCTTGCGCGGCTACGACGCTACGTACGTCGGCATGGCAAAAACGTATCGTGAGTACCTCATGAATGAACGCGGCTTGCAAAGGCTGGAAGAAGCAAATCCATTCCTGCATCTCCGCATCTTCATGGCTATGCAGCGCCAAGCGTTTCCGCGTGACCAGTTCATAACCATGACGACGTTTGACGAAGCGTTGGAAATGCTCAAGACGCTCAAGGATGAGCGAGGCCTGGACAACTTGCGCGTTACGCTGGTGGGCTGGAGTCAGGATGGCTATGACTGGTCGTTGCCCAAACGCTTGCCGCCGGAAGGCAAGATTGGCGGCGACGAGGGGCTGCGCGCGGTTTCAAATTACGCCAATGCCAATAACATCCCCCTTTATCTGGAGGACAACTATCTGTTCGGCTTCAGGAATATCGACTCCTTCTTCCGCTTCAACCCCTTGACGGACGTAATTCGCGGGGCAAACCGGTTGCCGATTACGACCAACTACGTGGGCTTCAAGCGCAAGGAGGATGAACCGCACACCGAGGTGCAGCTCCTGCGACCGGAGATTGCCCGCGATCGCTATGCGGTTAACGATATTGCGAAGATGAAAGACTATGGAGTTGCCGGCGTAGAGTTCCGTTTCTTCGGCAAGGTGGCGCTCAACCACTACCCAATCCTCTTTTCAGGAAGGTCGGGTTTCACCACCGGGCTCAGGATGCTTGGGTTGATTGCGATCATAGGGATTGGTCTCTATATTGTTTTGATCGGGACACGGCGCGCCGGTGATGCGATTCTCGGCCAACTCATAGGCGGTTCGTTGTGGCGGCCGATTGCCACTGCCGCGCTCCTGGTTGTGCTGGCGGGAGGCTTATTCATTGAGATCCGCAACCTGCAGCAGCCGGTCGATACTGAGCAAGGCGGGGTCAAACTAAGCCGCCAAGAGTTCGTGGACGTGTGGAAAGACATCGTTGAGATTAGCAAGGAAGAAACGGGTACGGCCGTTATCCAGGGCGCGAATGCTTATATGCTCGATACTGCCGACTTCTTCACACGCGTTCCCCTGGACCGCTATAACTATGTGTTCAGCGAGGAGACAGTCCCCTTCTTCCCATTGGCAGTGCACGGGCTGGTGCGCTACACGGGTGATGAGAGTAATCTGCGCAGCGATCGCGATGAGTTCTTGCGTGCCATCGAATATGGCGCCTTGCCCACATTCGAGTTGACGGCTAGCCCAAGTGTTCTTCTCACCCGCACCCAGTACAACCGCCTCTACTCTTCACGGTTTGCTGATTGGGAGCCTCAGATCGTCGATGAGTATGAGCTCTTCATCAGACAATTGGGCTATACGGTAAACCAGCTTATGGAAGACCATAGACAAATTGCCGAGGGGGTCTATGAGACCGTGTATGAGGACGGAACGCGGGTTATTGTGAACTACAATACGCGTCGCTTTACCGACGGCGACACCACGGTCGAGGGCCAGAACTATCTCATTATTCCGCCGCGGAGGTAATTCGCCATGCAATTCGAAGATAACTTTTTCTGGGTGGCCGTGCTGACAGGGCTAGCCTTCGTGGTCCCGGCGTGCATCTTGTCGATTCGCGTGATTCTGTCGGCGGTGGGAGTGCGCCTGACCTATAAGTTTCAACGTGCCATGGATGGGTACTTCTACATCAGCACGTGGATTGTGGGATTCCTGATCTTCTTGGCGTGGCCGTTGTTCCAGTCGCTTTACGTTAGCTTTCACAACGTCAAGATTACGAGTTCCGAACTCAAACTAACATTCATAGGCTGGGAAAACTACGCGGAACCTTTCCTTGAAGACATTCACTTCCTACCCCTATTTACCAAGACGGTTGCAAACCTCCTTTCGGACCTGCCTATCATCCTCGTCTTTTCACTCTTCGTTTCAATCCTGGTGGTACAGGAGATGCCGGGACGGGGCATATTCCGCATGCTCCTCTTCATGCCGGTGGTGATCGGTTCGGCGATTGTTATTCGCCGCCTCTTTGGCGAGGGTGTGAGCACGGAGGCCATTGGGGTAAGCGTGCAGACCCTGAGTGAGGTTGTATTCACGTACTTGCAGGGCACTATAGCGGATTGGGTGCTTGACCTGGTGAACCGTGTTACCTTGGTGCTTTGGCGTACCGGCGTGCAGATTCTCATCTTTGTGGCGGGGCTGCACAGTGTGCCGATTACGATGCGTGAGGCGGCGAAGACCGACGGTGCCTCCGGCTGGCAGATCTTCTGGCGGATTACACTGCCGATGCTTTCACCGGTGATCTTGGTCAACGTGGTGTATACGATTGTGGACTCGTTCACGGACCCGTTCAATGAGGTGCTTACATACATCCAGACTGTGGGTCTGACCCGAGACTTTCGGCTTGGCTATGCGGCGGCCTTGGGCTGGATGTACTTCGCCTCTATTTTCCTTTTCATGGCGCTTGCCTTGCTGATCTCAAGCCGCTTTGTCTTCTACGCTGGTGAACGGTAGGGAGTACCTGGCATGGCAGATTCAGTATTCGTCATTCGGCAGCGCACAGGCGTATTGGGCGCACTGACCTCACGCAAGTGGTGGGAATTAGTGTTCCTGCGCATTGCCACCTATATCATCCTGATTAATGTCTGCTTTGTCTTCCTCTTCCCGGTCATTTACATGTTCTCGACGTCGCTCAAGACAGTCGCGGACTTGGCCGACCTTACCGTACTGTGGATACCGCGCACATTCTTTTGGCGGAACTATGAACTTGCCATAAGCGGCATGCTCTACTGGCAAGCTGCGCGCAATAGTATCATCATTTCGCTTGGTTCCGGCATTTTGCAGACCGTAGCCTGCTCATTCGTGGCGTATGGCTTTGCCCGCATACCGTTTCCGGGGCGCGATATTCTTTTCTTGCTGGTTCTCTTCACTTTTTTGGTGCCGCCGCAGACCATTATTGTGCCTCTCTTCATCCTCTACCGAAACCTTGGGTTCATGGACACGTACTTCCCCTTCCTGATCCCGGCGCTCTTCGGTCATGGCCTCAGAGGCGCGCTCTTCATCCTGGTGTTCCGACAGTTCTTTAGAAACTTGCCGTATGAGTTGGAGGACGCGGCTCGTATTGACGGAGCCGGCCCCTTCAGTGTCTACTGGCGTATTATGCTGCCCTTGGCGACGCCGGCAATTATTGTTGTCTTCCTCTTCTCTCTGGTATGGCACTGGAATGACTTCTTCGAGCCGACGATCTATCTCTTCGACCAAAACAACTTCACGCTGCCGTTACGTCTTTCCATTCTGAGCGCGGCGTTGTTGCAGATGCTGGCCGGCCAAGGCGCAGGGGATGAGTTTAACGAGGCCGTAATCATGGCCGCGTCATTCCTTGTGATTATGCCGCCACTCATCATCTATCTCTTCACTCAGCGATACTTTGTGGAGAGTGTGGACCGGACGGGCCTTGTTGAATAGCCTATAGGGGCTTTGTGCCTCTTGCTTGAGTGCGGCAGCGGGCGGCCTTGTTTGGCCTCTCTTAGTTGAGGTTAGAACCCTTTGTTTGAGGGCGCAGGATTGTGCTCCTCGGGTGTCTAGCTTCGCGTCGCAGTAATGCCTGCTCCTTCTGGTTTGGCCGCTAGAAAGCATTTCAGCCTGGGCATTTTTATGGTGTGCGGTTTGCGGATGGTAGTAGACCGTACTCTTGAGGCTTGGTGACTGTCTCTTCGGAGCGCCCCAGAGATCAACTGGTCCGCTAGGCTTGGCTGCTACATTGTAAGAATCTCTTGTGTGACCGCGTAGATCGAGCTGGATGGGATCGTACAGGTATCAACCTCCCTCACCACCTTCGCGCAGACGACCCGCGTTTCGTGTGTGGATTATTGCTATGGTTGTGGCAGTAGGGGGCGCAGTCCTGCTGACGCGGCTTACCCCGGAGCCATCTGGACCGATAATTACGGTGGCTGAGAATACGCCAGTGGCTGCCGCAAGAATCGTTGCTACCATATCCCCGCCGGAACCCCACTTCTCCTATGCTTGGCTGGAAGAGAATCCTGCGCCTGCGCTCGAAAACTTCACAGCAAAGTCTGCGATCCTTGTAGATCTTTCTACCAAGGCAGTGCTCTATGCACGAAATGAGCACGAGCAGCGCGCCCCAGCGAGCACAACGAAGATACTCACGGCTATCGTCGCTTTGGAAAATGGCGATCCCAGCCAAAAAGTGGTTGTTTCCGCTCGCGCGGCAAGCGCGGAGCCGAATGTCATGGGATTGAAGGCCGGCGAAGTTGTGCCCCTAAACATACTGCTCTACGGCATGATGCTCGATTCCGGCAATGATGCGGCAATCGCAGTTGCGGAAGGTTTGCTCGGCTACGATGAGTTTGTGCAAGCCATGAATGCCAAAGTACTGGAGCTTGGCTTGCAGAACACGAAGCTGAGCAATCCAACCGGCTATGATGAGGATACGCTGCCGCATTACTCGTCAGCACATGATCTGGCAGCGCTTGCAAAATACGCGCTGGAACGGACGCCTGACATTGTTAACTATGTCAGCGAAAAGCGCATCGAATTTACGGCTACGGACGAGCATGGTTGGTACGGGCCATGGAATTTGAATAGCTTGCTGTGGACGTATGCCGGCACCTATGGCCTCAAGCCGGGCTGGACTCCTGACGCCGAATTCTGTTTGGTCGCGGTTGCGGAACGAGACGGACGTCACTTGCTGGCGGTAGTGCTAGGTTCCAGCCAGCACTTCACGGATGCGGCTGTCCTGCTGGACTATGGCTTTGCACAGGTGGGTTCCTAAGAAGGAGACCCTTGCGTAACTCTGCCAAACAGGTGGCCTTGGGCCGGATCGACACCAATTTCCCCTCACCCCGGCCCTCTCCCGGGGGTAGAGGGTGCAGAATGTGGAGCCAAGTGAATCGGATCGGCTCCAGTTCCCTCTCTCAGTCTCAGGCTCCCTTTCCCAGGCTTCAGGTTCCCTCTCCTGAGGGAGAGGGTTAGGGTGAGGGGAGTTCTTCTCGTCTACCGGCACGGGTTGTACAAAGGGCTCCTAGAAGGGAGTGGAGGTAGCCTAGAGTCCTGGACGTGCGGGGAGAAGAGCACCTGAAAGAAAACCGGCCGCTCTTACTGATCGGGACTCCCTATGAGGCGCCATCTTCTTCCGAAACGTGGATGCGGATGCTGCCGCCGCTGCTACGCAATTGTAGCTTGGCCGTACCGTCGCCTAAGGCACCGCTGTACTGGCCGGTGCCGTACCGGTTCCGCGCTTCACCCGATGCTCCTGGGAGATTCACGTCAACACCGCCACCCGCAGCCGCAGCCTCGATGGAGACTGCCGAGGCGGCGTCGAGCACGAGCATGACTCCCCCGCCAGCGCTCTCGACGTGATGGTCGCCCTCTTGGAGCAGCGCATGGTTGATGTTCACACCGCCTCCGGCAGCCTTCACAGCAAGTGTTTTCACTTCACCATGAAGAGAGACCGGTCCACCAGCGGAGGCAGCGACAAGTGCGGGAACGTTACCCGCTACGCCAATGGCTCCGCCCGCGGACTCCAAATTAAGTGCTCCGCTAACCTCACTCAACTGAAGTGTTCCGCCTGAGACTGAAGCTTCCAACGGCGAGGTGAGGTTGTGGCCTGACATGCTACCACCGATGACTCTACACGCCAAGGACTGCACGGCAGGCAGGCGCAGGGAAACATTCGGCACACTGGCCCAAACAGCGTTTGCGTAAACGGAAAGCACATAGGTGTTGTCCAGCTTGAGCACAGACCACTCCCAATCGTGACCCTCCCGGTCGAAGCTTACCTGTACATCTCCCGGAGCTTCCTCGACAGTGAGCGAGCTGCCTTCGATGTCGACTTCCATGCGCGCCTCAGATGGAATGGCAAAGGATTGATCGTCTAGATCCACAGGCGTGTAGCCCTGTTCTTCGCGCTGCCGTTTCCGTTTGAGGCCCCGCAAGGGCATACGGATGTTCCCTCTCGGCAGGTCTGTCACCGCGCGTGAGATGCGGTCCTCGACTTTAGAAAGTGTCTCGCCGAGAGAGCGTTCGATTTCCTCCCACCAGTTACTTTCCAGAAACGACGAAACTTTACGGTCTGTGTTCTCGCTGCCGTTTCGGATTGCGCCAAGCAGGCGTTCTGCGTCTTCTACCGAGATTTTGCCTTCACGCAGCATTTCAAGTATCAGACGTTCTTCCGCGCCCATTTTTGCTACTCCCTGTTTGCCAGGCGGCGTAAGGCTTCTTCAACGCTGAGTTCTCCACTCTCCACTTCCTGAAGGGTGCTGAGACGCTCAGCTTGTAAGGCAGCTTCACCTGAGGCCGGTTCGTGGCCAAGTTGACTGATGATCTCCTCCAGGCGCGCGCGCACTGTGGGGTAAGAGACACCCAACTCCTTTTGCACCTCGCTCATGTTGCCGCGAGCGACAAGAAAAATCTCTACGAAGCGTTGCTGTTCCGAGGAGAGACGATTGAACGGATTGAGGTGAAACTCCCCCTCCAGAGCGACATTGCACGACGAACAACGCAAGCGCTGTACGGTGAGTTCGCTCGAGCATACGGGGCAGCGCCCAAGCACTTCCGGCGACTGGGAACTACCCAAGATGTTCCGCATGGCATGCCTCCCACGAACAGTTTAGGTATTCTAACCTTCATCTTTAGAAACTATAGCAGAGCGCACAGAAGATGTCAACTAAATGAGGAAAAAGAGAGAAAAAATGTATACCGCTATTGTGTTTGCGCGCTGTATTTTTCACAGTTCTGCAAGGTTCTTGGCGGGAGCGCTCTTTGCACTAGTAGTCCAACAACATTGTAATCATGGGTAAGTGTCACCGACGGCGCAGGACAACTGCGCAGGTTACAAACCTGCGCTACCCATCAATCCAAAATAGTTGGACCACTAGGCCTCTCGCTCGATGCTCATGCCTTGTAGTGTCTTGGGAACACGATGGCAATGGGATGTCGCAATCCAGGGGCCGGCAGGCAGGAACCGACCGTTGAGGGTGCAAGAAGAGATACCGATGGGCTCAGAGGCCGTTGGTGGCGGAAGCTCGATTTGCCGGAGAGGCCGACGTGACGATAGCCGAAGAGCGCGAAAAGCGAGACGCCGAGCTAGCCGCCGATCTGGGACATGGTGCGGTTGGCGCGCTGGAAGAACTCGCCCTCGTTGATGCGGTGCTTGAGCTCCTTCTGCCAGATAGCGGCGCGAATGATGTGCTCAAGCTCGTCGTCAGTAGCGCCATCGCGCAAGGGCAGGCGCAGGTCGGTCTCACGCACAGAGAAGAGGCAGGTGCGCAGCATACCCTCCGCCGTGAGGCGAATGCGGTTGCACGTGGCGCAGAATGGCTCACTCACGGGATTAATGAAGCCGATTTCACCATTGCCGTCGGCAAACTGATAGACGCGCGAGGTCGAGGAGGGGTCGGTGGGAATGGGCACCAGCGGGACAGGCATCGCCTCGTTGATCATATCCAGGATTTCACGTCCCGTGAGCACGTTCTCTTCCCGCCAGATGCCGTCCGCGTCCAAGGGCATGAACTCGATGAAGCGCACCACGTAGGGCTTGCGGCGCGCCAACTCAGCGAACGCCACCACCTCACGCTCCGTGAAACCGCGAATACCGACGCAGTTTAGCTTGATTGGGCTAATGGCAGGGTACTTTTCGAGTTCCTCTAGGCCTTCCATCACCGCGTTGAGCGCGTTTCTGCGCGTGATGTAGGCAAAGTGCTCCGGCACGAGACTATCCAGGCTCACGTTGATGCGCGTAAGCCCCGCCTCGGCCAGGGGCTTGGCCAGCGCTTTGAGACGGAAGCCGTTGGTCGTGATCGAGAGGCTCTCCAGGTCATCGATCAGGCGCAAGCGGCTGATGAGGTAAGGGAGATCTTTGCGCACCGTTGGCTCGCCGCCGGTGATGCGAATGTCACGAATGCCAAGGCGGACAAAAAGCCGGGCAAGCCGCTCGATCTCTTCGTACGTTAAGATTTCATCACGCGGCACCCACTGCATCATCTCTTCGGGCATGCAGTAGCGGCAACGAAAGTTGCAGCGGTCCGTTATCGAGATGCGCAGGTTTTCGATCTGCCGACCGAAGCTGTCGATCAGCGGCTGCATGCAATCCTACCTCTATTGATTAGCTATCCTGCGGACATGCGCACGATGCACCGGCATGAGGAGTGTCCCTGTGCGCTTGGCACTCCTGCGGAGGTCGGACTTCCCAACGCATCCAACGCTTTGGCCCCGCCGACCCCGGCGCGTACGCCTGCTTAGTTCTCATTATAGCGCAGCAACGTCGCTCACGTTGAGAGAGTTGTCAAGGCGCGCGTAACGGCCTTGTCCTGTTCCGGCAGGACCGTGCGCGGATCCAATATCACGGTATCTTCTTCGATGCGTACGACGAGGGGCGGATTGGACACGCGTAGTTGCTTGGCAAGCCAGTCCGACGACCGCGCGGCCGAGGAGAACCGCAGCACCCACGTTGGCAGAGTCTCTCCCGGGAGCGCCCCGCCGCCAATTGCCGACTCGCCGGAGACTATGTCAGTTCTCAGCAGGTGACCGTGCGCGGCAGTGATGGCACGTTGCCAGGCGCGCGCGCGCCGCTTCAGCCGGTCCGGTCGCGCCGCGATCATCCGCCAGACCGGAACGTGGGACAGCGCTTCTTGCTTGCGATAGTGCGCCAGCGTCGCCTCCAGGCCCGCAAGGGTCGCTTTGTCGAGTCGCAGGGCACGCGCGAGCGGATGCCGTTTCATGGTGTCAATAAGATTGCCTTGGCCTACAATCAACCCTGCCTGCGGGCCGCCGAGCAGCTTATCTCCGGAGAAACTCACCACGGCACAGCCGGCGGCAAGTGTCTCTTGCACCGTTGGCTCTTGATGAAGGCCAAAGGCCGCTGTGTCTAGCAGTGAGCCGCTGCCGAGGTCGTAGATGACGGGAATGCCGTGCTGCTGAGCTTTTCCCACCAATTCAGCCAAATCCGGCTCGTGGGTAAAGCCGACAACCCTAAAATTGCTCGAATGCACGCGTAAGACGGCGGCGGTTGCCGGTGTGATCGCTTGGGTGAAGTCTTCTACGTACGTGCGGTTGGTTGTGCCGACTTCCACGAGGCGCGCGCCGCTTTGGGCGAGGACATCGGGAATGCGGAAGCCGCCGCCGATTTCGACCGCTTCGCCACGAGAGACAATGACCTCTTTGCCCGCGGCAAGAGCGCTCAGCACGAGGAAGATTGCGGCGGCGTTGTTATTGACCGCCAGCGCGTCCTCGGCGCCGCTCGAGGCCGTTAGCGCATTAACGAGATGCGTGTACCGGGAGCCGCGCGCACCCGCATCAAGATCGAATTCCAGATTGCTATAGCCGGCGCTGACTGACACCATTGCCTGGATCGCGGCTTGGCTCAAGGGAGCGCGCCCCAGATTCGTGTGCAGGATCACACCGGTGGCATTGATTACGGGGCGGAGAGAGGGAAGGCTAAGGCGCGCAGCGGCGTTTTGCATGTCTTGGGCAAGCTCGTCGAGCGAGGGCGCGCCTTTGCCCGTGGTGATCTCTGCGCGGGCCGCTGCCAGCACATCTCGCGCCAATTCGACCTGCATGGGGTGGGGAAGGTCGAGATTCAGGGACTGAACTGCCGGCGTGAGAAGCAAGCGGTCTACACTGGGTAGCCGGCGGAGGCTATCCCTACGCGCCGTACTTGGCGAGCTTTTGCGCATGGCCCATAGCCAGAAGCATCGCATCTTGCGCGGGGAAGCGACCCAGGCTGCCCCGGACAAGCGCGCGTTCCGTAAACTCCGAGATTTCGTCGCTGATGCACGTCGTGCTGTAGAGAGCGAAGGGAACCGGATGCCAAGAGTGTCCGCTCAGCGCAGAGGGAGAGGAGTGGTCCCCAGTGATGACAAAGACCTCCGGTTGCAGGCGGAGCAAGGCGGGGATCAGGCTGTCGATCTCCTCCAACACCTGCACCTTACGGTTGAAGTCACCATCTTCGCCTGCGGTATCGGTGGCTTTGACATGAAAGTAGAAGAAGTCGTACGCTTCCCAGTTTTGCTGCAGGGTTTCAAACTCGTCCCAAATGGTGTCTCCGGTCTCGATCACCTCCATGCCGACAAGCTTGGCAAGGCCGCGATACATGGGGTAGGCCGCGATCGCGGCCGGGGAAAGCCTATAGATTTGCGGCAGCGTAGGAATATCAGGGAGGCTCGCGGCGCCGCGCAGCAGGAGCGAGTTCGCGGGTTCTTGTCCTTGCAGCACCAAAGAGGCTTCGGCGAGAAAGCCGTTCATTATCTGCGCCATGGGAACTGCGTCCTCTTGCGTCGGCTCGGCGGAGAGAGGAGGTACGCCAGTGTGCTGCGGATCCGTATCCGTCACACGATCCGAAAGACCCTCGCCACGGAATACCACCAAGGCGCGATGCCCGGACTCGGTCTCGACGAAGATTTCAACTTCAGGTACGTGTATGTGTCGCAAAAGTGCGCAGAGTTCACGGTTGATCTCAGTCGCAAGCCGGCCGGCGCGGCGGTCGGTGATATTGCCGCTCCCGTCAACGGTGGCAAAGTTCGCGCGGAAGCACACGTCGTTGGGGCCGATGGGAAAGTCGATCCCAAGCGCGGAGAGGATGCCTCTCCCTATGTCGAACCTAATCGGATCGTAACCAAAGAGCGCCAAGTGCGATGGGCCGCTGCCTGGCGTAATGCCCGGCGCGATAGGGTCGGTAACGCCGCAAATCGAGAGTCCCGCAAAACGGTCCAGGTTGGGGATGCGGGCAACTTCAAGCTCAGACTGGCCTACGTCCGGGTGAGGCATACCTCCAAGACCGTCCAAGATGAGAAAGAGAATCTTGGATGGCGTCTGCTCTGACAGGTCTTGAATGAGAGCAAGGGGTACCACCGGTTCTGCCTACCTACCCTTCTGCGATGCTTCAACGGTCATGCTAACAGGTAGGGACAGCGCTGTCTACGCTGGTTTTTGCTTGCCTGGAGAGTGCGGCTGCAGGCACGCTGCGGCGAGACTCATTCCGCGCTGTTGGCAGCGGACGCAGTGAGGGTGCCGACTGAGTTTGCCAGGCGCGCTTCTACTGCTGCGATGAACCGGCGGTAACAGAACGCCTCCCAGCGACAATTGAAGGCGCGGGGAGGCGTGGTTGTTTCTTGCGAAGTCGCTTCCGGTTCTTGCGATAAGAAAGCGGCGCCCTATCCAGGAGGGCGCGAATGAGGTGAGACTACGTTACCCGGAGCACTGCTGCAGCGCGGCGAAATTGTCTGCCTCATCGCGCGGATCGAGCGGCTCGTTGACGGTTTTGCCTTGGATGACGCCGTTCTTATCGATGATGAACGTGCCGCGCGTAGCAACGCCCAACGGATCAAAGAAAACACCGTACTGCTGAGCAACGGCGCCGTGCGGCCAGAAATCGGCAAGAAACGTGGCGGGAAAGTCGTTAGCCTCTTTGTACTGCTTGAGCGTCCACTTTGTATCTGTGGACACGCCAATGACCGCCGCGTCACTGGCGTCGTAGCGACCCGCGTTCGCAGTCAAGCTACGGAACTCGCCGTCGCAAATGCTGCTGAACGCGCCGACATAGAAGACGAGCACGACATTCTGCTTGCCGCGATAGTCGGAAAGCGAGACTTCCTCGCCGTCTTGGTTTTCGAGCGTGAAGTCTGGCGCAACTTGGCCGACTTCAGTTCCTTCTGATGCCATAATGCTACCTCCCAAGTGTATTTGGTTCAGGTGGTTCGTCTTTCCGCTGTGCTTTGACTTCCTCTTGCCCTTGACCCTCCTGCGATAGATTGACAACCTTATTCTGCGAGGAGTCTACTTGGACAATTATTGTAGGATCGCGCTCGCGTGTATCATCGTGCTTGAATGCCCAAACCAGGGCGATGATCCATCCGATGATCGTCCAGCCCAAGAAGAAATTGAGGACGAGAATTGCCCACTTGTTCGGCTGCTTACGCACATACCCAATTATGAAAGGCAATAAATAGAGTCCTATATAAAGAACGCCTAGAACGAATTCGGTCACTTCCCCTCACTCCTTCATAAGGCGACACAAGCAGCGTCACTACAACCGTACTTGGATAAGTATACATTGTTTTGCGCCTGCCATCAGTGTAATGCGACTGATTGGTATGTCATTATTAGATGAATCCACTTGCCTATGGTGATGCGCTATGCACTAGCTATATCTACAAAGACCGGGCTCGACCACGCCATCTCCATGTCGGTCTGAATGACACGCACCCAGTACGCGTTGACGCCCGGTTCGGGTGTTGAATCGGTGAACGTGAACGTGCTGCTCGTTGGCCCAGCTTCCTGGGGTGCGAGGGAAACTGTGACCTTGCGGTCGAGTGGGCCGATAGGAAACTCTTTACAGCCATCAGCAAGGTCACGTACAGGGATGCGAACGGCGAGAGACTCGGCGGGGGCGTGTGCGAGCATTTGCGGCCCGGAAGCACCGTATGCGCCGAAACGCGGGCGGCTGATGAGCGACGTACTGACGGCAAGGTCGAGGATGGCATTCTCGCTATCGTCGAGGGTCAGCACAATCCCGCTGCGGTAGCCGCACGTCACAGCGTGCCACTTCAGGCTGTGGTTCGTGACAGCCAAGAGATGGGAGCGCGGGCTATCGAAGCGGATCGTGTCCGCCGCCTTCAGCGTGCCGTCCGCAAGCGTTGCGGTGCCGTCCCACACGACACCGGAGTAGCTCGACTTGCGGCTTGCTCCTTGCCAAAGGATGCGCACTCGTTGCAGGTCCGGCAGAGACTCTAGGGGGTGATCGTAGATTTTCTCCAGGCCGCGATACAGCTCCAGGCTTTCGAGCGGGGCCGTGCCGGTAACGGAAACTGAAATAGTTGGCGGCTGCGCCGTGGAGTGCGCCGCGCCCAGGGGTTGGCCGTCCACGTCGAAGTGCAGGATTATCCTGGCGCCGGTGGTCGCATAGCAGCGGCGCGCCTTCAGCGCCTCGAAGAAGGCATCCAGTGTGAGGTCGGTCGCATAGATACCGGTGAGCCCGGCGCGGGCATAGCGTCGCGGTTGGAAGCCTGGCGCATCCGTGCCGGGTCTGCCGGTGTGGCTGTCGCTGCCGCCGACGAAACCAA
This sequence comes from Chloroflexota bacterium, assembly GCA_012270555.1. Taxonomy (GTDB): domain Bacteria; phylum Chloroflexota; class UBA11872; order VXOZ01; family VXOZ01; genus VXOZ01. The sequence goes on along the minus strand of JAAXIC010000049.1, from coordinate 62,570 downwards.
CGGTATAGCGGTTGTGCAGCGCTTCTTCCAAAAACCACTCGAACGTGCCGTGGGTCGAAGTGATTTCGATAGCGGGTTCAAGGGACGGTTCATGGTATGACAAGTCCGCGTGCGCGCCGCCGACGTGAGGCGTAATGAGCACGTCGCTGTGGCGATAGGCCGCGTAAAGATCACGCACGTGGGTAAGGTCGGTAGCGATGTCTGACTTGTCGGCAACCTGCGCGTGGCTGTTGCGCCGGATGGGTTGCTTGTGGCGGCGAAAGTAGACGTTGTGGTGTCCGCCGCGCGCGGTTTCCGGCGACCACTCGAATCCCGGCAAGGGGACGAAGCGTCCGGGTTCGGAGAAGGCGGCCTCGGCCTCTTGCTGCAAGCGCCAGTCTTCCGCGGAGACCATGTGGTCGTTGCGCTGATAGCCGACAAAGTCCAGAGCGGCGACGTCACGGGCAAAGCGAAAGAATGCGGGTATTTTTTCTGCCAAGGCGACTTGGCCGCCATGAGGATCGGCCCAGTAGAGGTTGTAGGTGGGCTTACCCTCCGTGGCACGTAGAGGATTGCTGCGCGCTGAGAGGCCGCGCTGGGTGTCCTCTACGTGAATCGTGTGCGTACCTGTGTCCAGTGCAACACACCCTTCCACGACCTTGACGCCGTGGTCGTCGGGTTGGAAAGTCAGCGTTGGATCAGCCTCCGGCATGCGCACACCATGTGCGTTGCATGTGACCGAGCCCTCGTAATCATCTGCAGGATTCCCCCACGCATCTTCAGCACGAATGAGGAGGCGAAACGGTTCACCCGCGGCCACCGTTGACGGCGCAGTGGCCACGAGCTTCTCGGCTTTCCCGCCCACTATGGTCAGATACGGTGAGTCGTCAAGTGTCGTGAAGGCACCGTCGCCAGCCGCATCGACGGCTACCCAGAAGTACCGCTTTGCCTCGAGGAAGGTCTGTGCGCGTGATCCCGGGCCGCCGCCATCCTGATTACCATATGTCACCACGACCGTCTCTCCGGCCTTTAGGGCGCGTCCGCGTACACGGAGACGAATTGACTTGATTTCTTCCACCAACACGTCAAGGAACACGCCGGGAGGGCCGTCTGCGGTCATATATTCGGCCTGGGAAGGATCAGTCACCTGCGGCAGGCCCCAGTCCGTATCCGATTCCGTAAATACCCTAATCGCGCCTTCCACAGCGATGCCGCTGGCGCCGACCGTGTAGCGGAGCCGCCACGTGCCATAAGCGCCGGCAATCGCCTGGCCGGCCGGTTCTAGCGCTGCGGTTCCATACTGCTCGTGCATTGCGGTACTAGACATGGCTGTACTCTCATTCCTGCACTGCACCGGTCTGGAGGAGGAGTTTTCTGCTTCCATGTGTGGCGGCTGCGGTTTCCGGGTGGCAACCTGTTGCCGCTCGTAGTGTACAACGGATTGGGCAACCGTGTCAGAGGGGTCGAAAGCCGCCGGGCAAACGCACCCCGCGACCTGCCACAGTCGCGACAACGCGATCTGAAGAAGGTGATGCGGAACCCTTGCCGTGAGGCTCGCGGCTTGCGTGCGCAGTTTTGTAATCTGCGCTACTGCAAGCGGACCGCATAACCGTTTACCTTGCAGAGTAAAGGGAGTGGAAGCAAGGAATATTCACATGCCGTCGTGACCGTGCACTGATCCGCGTTCGGTCATAACCCGTGACACTTGGAGGAGACTGTACCGGGCGGCGGCATTTGAAGAATCGGTAGCTGTTGGCTAGACTGAGAATTAGGCGGAGCAACAGCACATACACGTGTCGTGAGGCTGTTACGCGCGTTGCAGCGCAGATATGAAGGGAGCCGGTATGGCCCGTGAGATGCCGTGGTACGATCAGTTTATTCGCTTTGGACAGGTGGTGCTCCATGAAGCTGATCCACCACACGTAGATATTGAATGGTGGCAAGAGCGGTGGCGTGAGAATGGGTTTGGCGGTGTCGCGCTGAGCGCGGGTGGCGTTCTCGCCTTCTATCCCACGGAGGTGCCGTTTCATCGCCGCAGCCGCTGGCTTGGCGAACGCGATGTCTTTGGAGAAATGGTGGAGGCGGCAAAGAAGCAAGATCTCGTTGTGCTTGCGCGCATTGACCCCAGCCTTGGCCACGAGGACCTCTATTACGCCCATGCCGACTGGTTCATGGTGGACCACAAGGGCAGTCCCCGTGGCGATAACGGTCTCTACTACACCTGCATCAACTCGCCGTATTATCGCGAATACTTGCCGGCGATTGTCCGTGAGATTGCTGAAAAGTACCCTGTGGATGGATTCCTCGGACACAACTGGCAAGGCCATCGGGAGATCTGCTATTGCACGTACTGCGAGAAGCGCTATGCGCGGGAAGCGGAGATGCGGCTTCCTCCCCCGATAAGTGCTTCAGCAAAGGCTGAAGAAGAACGGGCGCACAGGGGCTGGCAACGCTGGCGCCGAGAAGTGGATGAAGAACTTTGGAGCTTCTTGGACCGGGTGACCAAGGAAGCGCGGGCCAATACCTTGTGGGTTGGTGATACGACACAAGGGCGGGTGGCCTCGCTCGCGGAATTCGTTGTCGGCCAGCATGAGGGCGGCCATGGGGGCAATCCGCTTTGGACCGCGGGGTTGGTCAGCCGCAAAGCGAGGGGTGTCGCCGGCAGAGGCAAAGCGGCCTACGTGACGATCGATGCGGGTAGTGGCGCTGCGGGGGCAATTTCCCCGGCAACGATCCCGGTTACATTAGCGGAGATTCTGGCGCATGGCGCTTGGCCGTGGACCAGCATTGCGGCGGTGCCGCGCGACCGGCGAGTCCTCAAGGAGATGGCTCCGGCCCTTGCCTGGCAGAGCCAGCAGCAACAGCTCCTGGGGGGGCGCATGCCGGGCGCTACCGTCGGAGTCGTCTATGCCGACACTGACGACACGAGCGCATACAGCGGCTTCGATAGTCACGTCATGGGCGCATGTTTGGCCTTGCTGCGGGCGCGCATTCCCTTTGACCTCGTTGAGTTGGAACGCATTCAAGCAGGGGCGCTGCAGGACTATCAAGTAATCGTGTTGCCGAACATCAGTGAGCTTGCGGACAGCCACTGCCAGCAGATCCGGAGCGCCGTCAGCAGCGGCCGCAGCCTTGTGGCAACGTTTGAAACCTCGCGACGAGACACGTCTGGAGAATATCGCACCGACTTTGGGCTGGGGGACGTATTTGGCGTTTCTGCCACCGGGCACGCGCCACTCGGAAGCCTGGAAAACGCCCAGTATCAAATCGGCGGCGACCATCCGATCGTCCAGCCTTTCGCTGATACCATCGTCTTGCCGGCGGCCGCGCGGTTGAGCCTTGTGCAACCGTTGACGCGGACAGAGACCCCCTTAGTGCTGGTACCGCCGGCGCCCGCTGAACCGGCCGAATTTGCTTTAGCGGAGCTTCCTCAGATATCCCGGCCGGTCATTTTCGCGCGCGAGCAGGAACAGAGCCGCATCGTCTACTTCCCTGGAGACATAGACCACGCAATCTGGCAGCAGAACGAGATGGATCTCGCCGGTCTGCTTGCAAGCGCGGTGCGTTGGGCCCATGGCAGTGAACTGCCTGTAACCGTTGAAGGACCGGGTCTCGTGGACATTGGCGTGCACATCTTGGGCAATATGCTCCAGGTCCACTTGGTTAACTTAACCAGCGCGGACGCGTGGCGGGGTACAGTCGAAGAAGTGGTGACGGTGGGCGCCCAAGAACTGCGGGTCGTGTTGCAGCCCGGCAATGCGGTGCAAGAGGCGCAGCTCCTGGTAAGCGGCGCCAGCGCCGAATACAGCGTGAGCGACAACGTGCTGCGGGTGACTATCCCGCAACTTGGCACCCACGAGCTTGTGACTGTCCGTTTCGTGGCGGAAAGCGGTTAGCAGGCTTAGAACTGATAAGCGGCTGATAGTCATGCTTGCGTGAAGCGACCCGCGGATCCGCGGGTCGCTCAGGTAGGGGAGGGACGCGGCCATCGGCTCCTCAGACATCGACTCCTCAGACGGAGGGGACGGCACTCGGCAAGAAGAGGGCCAGCGCGCGCCTCACGTTGTGCTGGTGACACCACCGCCTGATCCCAAAGGGTACGAGCGACGGCGCAAGTCGGGATCTTCATTTGTCCTTGCGGGCGGTTTTGCAGCCCTCATCGCATTGGGAACGCTCTTTCTCATGCTGCCCATGGCGACCGCGCCCGGCAACACTACCTCTTTGGTCGATGCGCTCTTCACCGCCACGTCGGCTGTATGCGTCACCGGCTTGGTTGTGGTGGATACCGCGGAGCATTGGACGACCTTCGGCCACGTCGTCATTCTGGTGCTCATTCAGCTTGGCGGCTTTGGCTTCATGACCAGTTCGATTCTGTTGTTTATGCTGCTCGGACAGCGGCTTCGCCTGCGCCAGCGCGTCCTCATGCGTGAGGCGCTCAACGTTTCAGGAATGGGCGGGATTGCCAACATTACGCGCAACATTGCTATCTGGACGATCATCGTCGAGGCCTTGGGCGTTTTGGCCCTCTCGCTGTATTTTGCGCAAAACAGCGACCCCTCGCGGGCGTTTTGGCTGGGGCTATTTCACGGCATTTCGGCATTCAACAATGCCGGCTTTGACCTCATGGGCGGCTTTAGCAGCTTAACGCACTACCGCAGGGAAGAGTTCCTCCTCATTGTAATTGGGGCCATGGTAGTGTTTGGCAGTACTGGCTACATGGTCTTCGCGGACATCGGGAAGTCGCGGCGCTGGCTGCGGCTAAGCCTGGAAACCAAGCTCATTTTGATTGTAACCGGGACTTTGTGGCTTATCGGCGGCCTGGCATTCTTCTGGCGGGAACGTGCCAATCCGCTCACGCTTGCTGGAGAAGTGTGGCACGTGCAACTGGTTGACACCTTCTTCCATAGCATTGCTGCCCGCACGGCCGGTTTCGTGACACTCCCGATCGGCAACATGACCGAGGACACGACGTTTCTAACTATGGTGCTCATGCTCATCGGCGGGGCGCCGGCTTCGACGGCTGGAGGCATTAAGGTAACCACGTTTGCCATTCTCGTCGTGACGATTCTAGCGGTGATGCGCGGGCGGATGCGAACGACGATTCTGCGTCGGAAGATTCCTCAGGAAGTGGTATTCCGCTCACTCGCCATTATCTCGTTGGCTACGTTGCTGCTCATAGCCGTAAGTTGGTTGCTCGCTGACTTCGAGCCATTTGGATTTCTTCCCATACTCTTTGAAGCGGCGTCGGCGCTGGGCACAGTGGGAATGTCTTACGGCATAACGCCGCAGTTGCACGACGCAAGCCGCCTTGTGCTGGTCGCCGCCATGTTCGTCGGTCGGCTGGGATCGCTTACATTCGTGCTCCTGCTTGCACAGAAACATCAGCGTGACCACTTAGAGTATCCTAGTGAAACGGTGCGCGTGGGATAGGAGTTAGGCCATGCCGAAACAGCAGATTGCCGTCATTGGTCTGGGCCGCTTTGGCTCAAGCGCCGCTATTCAGCTTGCCAGCTTGGGATACGACGTTTTAGGCGTAGACAAGAATGAAGACCTCGTGGAGAACATGTCGGATGAATTGACGCATGTCGTGCGGGCCGATACGGCCAATGAAGGCGCGTTGGAAGAGCTTGGTATCCGCAACTTCGACGTGGTCGTGGTCGGCATCAGCTCGGACGTCCAGAGCAGCATTGTCACGACGCTCATTCTCAAACACCTTGATGTGCCATATGTCATAGCAAAGGCGCGTGACGAACTGCATGGCGAGATTCTGGATAGGATCGGTGCGGATAAGGTGGTCTATCCGGAGCATGAAGCCGGGCTGCGCATCTCCCATACCTTCATTTCTCATGCCATACTTGACTATGTGGAGGTCGTTCCAGGTTACGGCGTGAGCAAGATCCGCGTGCCCGACCGCTTTGTGGGCCGATCTTTGCAGGTACTTGGCCTTGACGAGGAGAGCGGACTGCGTGTGCTGATGATTGGGCGCAATAAGAGTGTCATTTTTGATCCAAACCCCGGCGAGAGGCTGCAAGACGGCGATGTCTTGATGCTGGTGGGTGAAGACCGCTACCTCAGTGAAATGGAGTTGTAGGGCCGATCTGTCGCGGCGCTTGTGCTCTGCGCGTCACTCGTGTTGGTACGGAAAACCTCCATGTTGAAGCGCGACGATGTCTTCCAATAGGAGTTGCTCCGCACCTCTTCAATCAGGTTGGAGCGACACGTGCAGAGGGAAAAATGGCATCCTGTGCTTGACAAACGCAACGCTATCTGGTTAATTAGTATTAGAGAGGGCGTGAGCCCTCGAAACGGCACGAAAGGAGGGAGGTGAGCCATGAGAGGTTTGCGCTTGCCGCTCGATAATCCGAGAGTGCTGTATTGTGTTTGGCAAGTGGACAGTTAACCCTCCATCCGCGGGACAGCACGTAGGATAGATGCGGGTGGAGGGCACGAGACAGGGCGTCGGGTTTCGCCTCTCGACGGGTAGTATTGGCTGCGCGTGTATGTCGGGTAGCCGAACTGAAACCAGTGCCCAGGGTTAGGGCGATGAAAAGGCGGAACTACGGCCCGACCCAGAAATGGAAGCGAACGCACCTCGGCCATGCCGGGGTGCGTTCTTGATTGCGTATTGAGAGTTCGACATGAGGGACATGCGGGCGCGAACGCCAGCAGTGATTACACGCGTTGAGGAAGACCGTGCGCTTGTGATTACGTGGCGCGATGGACACGTTAGCCGCTACGACTGGGACGATCTGCGTCGTTCCTGTCCCTGTGCGCTCTGCGCGGGTGAGTTAGATACACCCGGCTCGATGCATGCCGGTGTGATCCTCACGGCGGCGCAGACGTTCCTGGAATCCATTGAGCAGGTGGGAAGCTACGCGATTCGCTTGCAATGGGAAGACGGCCACAATACCGGCATCTACACCTTCGACGGGCTGCGCGAGGGTTGTCCGTGCTGCGCCGAATCAGAGTAGTGCGGTGCGGGTTTGAGGTTCTGGCGGAGTGGGGAGACTGTGGCGATGGCGCGACTTGGTGTAGCCGAGAGGCGGTAAGCTACGCCAAGTTCTTACAGCCGATTGCTCTAGGCATCGAGGTAGAGGGCTGCGCTTGGGCAGAGGTCTTGCAACGGGCATTCGCCGCACGCCGGCTTGCGTGCGGTGCACAGGGCGCGGCCGTGGTGGATGAGCAGGTGTCCAATATCTATCCAATCGGATTGGGGTACGACTTCCATGAGGTCGCGCTCGATCTTGGTGGGGTCCTTCTGGCGGGTTAGCTTCAGGCGCTGCGAGAGGCGCGAGACGTGGGTATCGACCACGATCCCGTCGGCAACCTGAAACGCTACACCGAGCACGACGTTAGCCGTCTTGCGTGCCACGCCGGGCAATTCGAGGAGTTCTGCCATGGTATTGGGCACCGCGCCGCCGAATTTCTCCAGCATGACGTGCGCCGCGCCCTGGATATTCTTCGCCTTGTTGCGGAAGAAGCCGGTTGTCTTGATGGCTGCTTCAAGGTCTTCCCGTGGCGCCGCTGCGAAGGCTTCAACTGTTGGAAACTGCGCGAACAGTGCCGGTGTGACGATGTTCACGCGCTTATCCGTGCACTGTGCGGAGAGGATGGTCGCTACCAGTAGTTCCCACGCGTTGCGGTGCACTAAGGCGCACTCTGCTTCCGGGTAGGTAGTTCTAAGCAGGGCAATGATCTCTGTTACGCGCTCGCGCAAAGCCCGCTTGGACTCTCTCCCTCGCTTGCGCTTTGGCGAGCTCGCAGATTTCTGTGAAGACATGGCAGTGGCAGACCCAAGGCTTAGGAGGTTTGGTCGGCACCTACGAGGTCGCCACGCCCGCGCAGGCTTTCCAGGTTTTGCGTGTGTACGTGGTTCCCGGGCGCAATGTCCTGCGTGGCGGCCCCGATGGACTCGCCGTACTTGATGACATGCTCGCCGTTGCCAATGGCCTTCACGGCAACCTTGTGACCAAAGGGAATGTCGTCAAGGATGGTGATTTCTTGCGTGCCGTCCGGCCCGGAGAAAGAAACCTTAGTGCCGGGGATCAGATCGGCAAGCGCGATGGCCGTATTGTCCTTGTCATCGATGATGTGAAGTACTTGCTTCATGTGCTCTGTTCTCAGCGACAGGTGTGTTGTCAGACTGTCTTCCAAATTTCCCGTTCGTGCTTCGTTCCGTGAAGCATGTAACCATCATGCAGCAGGGAGAACGCATGCGTCACCGCAGCATTTGTTGGGTAAGCGAACTAGCCAAGGGCAAGATGGTGAGGGGGGCTCTATTTCGATAATGCCCGATAGACGTCCTCTATACCAACAAGTGCTTTTATCTCTGTTGCTATCGCAATATCCTCCGGTGAGTACCCAAGGATGCCAGCATGGGAGGGATCATCTTCAAGCGGGAGGTGCTCCACACGCAATGAATTATAGGCGATATCCTGGGCTATGGATCTAATATCATCAACATTGAGAACGGCAAATCTGCCATTCTTTCGAAGTTGGAAGCCCTTTGCATGAAATGCTTCTCGAATCCTTTGAACGGCCGTAGGCCTATCGAGAACTCCAAAATACTCGAGCCAATTAACGGAGAGGTGATCCTCATTCGCTCTGATCTTGAAGGCGCTTACTGAAGGCAGATCGTCCTCGACAGCCGTTGGTTTGCAGTACCTTATTACGTGGTCGTCATCGGGAAGCGGTTTTCCATTCATTGGGTTGACATCCCGGCAGTAAATGCCTTGACAGCATTCAGTGCGTCATCCTTTGGCAATGTGCCGTAGACTCTCATTCTTTGGACACCACGCTTTGCGGGAGCAGAAACAGCTGCGAAGCGAATGAGGCTATCGACGGGAAGAAACTCCATGGCAAGAACCCCATTATCTCCAACTTGCCACTCAATTTGTGCAAGTCCATCTGGACTGATGGCGATTCTAGGATCAGGCAATTGTCGTTCGCTCATTAGGAAGAGAGCTAATTCTTTTAGTGACTCAAGTGTCATGGGTTCTTCGTCTGGATCGTCCAGAGTAATCTTATGGAGATAGCCAAGACGATCCGCTACTACGTCTAAACCAAATAGCCTGAGGATGGCAATGACTTCCTCTTGCTTCTTTGCAGTGGTTATGTGTTTTCTCCAGGAGATACGTTGCCTTTGTCGGTAATCTCCAATTGTCCGGTGGTCGTTAGACCAAACTGCAAATCGCGTTGTAAGAGGCTGGGCTTCATTGTAATCGCGCAACTCAAGATACTGCTCTAGCCACTTAATCACTTGGGCGTACTCAAACACGTAAGAGAGCCCTTGGCTAAAGTTGATCTTGTCTTCAGCCGTGTCGATATTAACCTCTTTCAACGTATCGCTAGGATTCTGGTTTTCCCCTGTGGGCGCGTTGCGCATATACTCTAGCAGGCTGGATGCCGCTGCCATGTTTTTGAGTGACATGTGCGAAGTGTTGGTCTGAACAGCCATGCTTACTAGTCCCCTAATAGCTTACTGAGAACCGACACGATATGCCCTTGAGCATTTGGCCACTGCTGAATTTCTGTGCGAAGTCCAGACGAGTCAAGTGGTCCTTCATGGTGGACATTACAGTCAATTACGACAGAACTCTTAGGGTCTGCTGTACCCCGCTCTACATCTCTGACATTAAATGTCAGATGCAATTGAGCCTCGCTCGTACCCAACGACTCTTTGGGAACTATGCTAAGAGTATTGAGGTTGACATCAAACGGTATATCTGGATTCAAGAATTGCTGCTTTAGCCAGTGTTGTGGGTTTTCACAACCTATGGACAGTTCGCAATTCAGACCAAGGCTACGGTAGGGTACGTGAGGCAGCTTCTCTAAATACGTGCTCGCTAGCTCGTGGACCAAGTACTTGTCTTGGAAAGACGACTCTGGCATCTCGGTGACAATGAGCTTGGACTGTTCCACTATCCATTGGATGCCGTTGCTGTAGCGAAGCACAGAAAACGGAGGCGTAGCAATTGCATCTTCAAACTCCCACTCCCTGGGGACAATCCCTTCGGACACTAGGAAGCTGTGATTGAGAATAGAAGGATTATGGAATTCAGCAGTGACTACGACGCTCACCGAGTGAAGCCAGAAGGGGGATTCACTTGACACTTGGGACCTCTTAGCTCGGAAGACGGCGACTTACTACGCTCAGAAAGAAGACCACTCCAAATTTCAATGTGCCCGGATGAACGATGTCTTGGACACTTGCATGATTATCCCAAATAATTGGGCCGTTAGCAAACTAAAACTGTCCAATATTAAGTGAATTCGAGTAGGGGAATTGTCCCATCTTCTATTAACTATATCATTCAAATCTGGTCTAGTGAAACAAGCGATCTGTACGAATTCTAGCTGACATTTATAGGTCAGGAATCCTGTTTCACGTTGCCAATTCTTACCGGCTATCGTAGGTTAAGAGGTACAGGACCTATAAGTTTCGCCCAAAATGTACTGACAAAAAGAGTAAATAATATGATAAAAGAGAGAATAGCCGCATTGAGCGCACGCGCAGAAGAACTTCGGAGGCGCCTTTGACCTCACAACATGGGAATCAGAGATTGCCGACCTGGAGGCAAAGTCGCTTGACCCCGGTCTGTGGGATGCGCCGGAGGATGCGCAGCGCGTGATGCAGCGGCTCGCTGCAGTGCGTCGTCTGGCGGATGATTGGAATGGGTTCTTCCAGGAGATCGAGGCGCTGCAGGAGCTTGCGGGGCTAGACGATCCATCCTTAGAGGCCGAGCTCGACTCCGAGGTGAGTCGGCTTGAAGCCGATGGCGAGAAACGCGAAATTCAGACGCTTTTCCAAGGCTCGTACGACGAGCGTGACGCGCTGCTATCCCTCCACGCCGGCGCGGGCGGTACCGACTCCCAGGACTGGGTCGAGATGCTCCTCCGCATGTACATCCGCTGGGCGGAGACGCACGACCACAAACCGGAAATTCTCGATAGCACCCCCGGTGAAGAGGCCGGCATCAAGAGCGTCACGCTGCAAGTCAGCGGTCCTTTTGCGTACGGCCGGCTGAAGTCAGAGCATGGCGTGCATCGCCTGGTGCGCTTGTCCCCTTTCGATGCGAACAAGCGCCGCCACACGTCTTTCGCTTTGGTGGAGACTCTCCCCGTGATCGATGATGACGTCACGGTTGAGATCAAGCCGGATGACCTGCGACTCGATACATTCCGCGCCAGTGGCGCCGGGGGGCAGCATGTAAACAAGACCAACTCAGCAGTGCGCATTACGCATACGCCCAGCGGCATTGTCGTCTCGTGCCAGAATGAACGCTCGCAGCTCCAAAACCGCGAGGCCGCCATGCGCATTCTGCGCGCACGCCTCTTGGAGCGAAAGTTGCAAGAGCAGCAGGCCGAACAGGCGGCGCTCAAGGGAGAGCATACGAGCGCAGAATGGGGCAACCAGATTCGCTCGTACGTGTTGCATCCGTACACCATGGTCAAAGACCTCCGCACCGGAGTTGAGACCGGCAATACACGCGCCGTACTGGATGGCGACATCGACGCTTTCACCGAGGGCTATCTGAGGCAACAGGCGGAGGGCCTCAGGCACGAAGCGGGAGGGATAGCGTAGAATGCGGTTTTCGATGATCTACGGCAAGCTTGATTCCAACGAGAACGCGCGTGCACGTACTGCTTTCGTTGAGGTGCTTCCCACTGCTGAGGCAGACCAGCGCATGCGGCACCGTGGGGAGAGCGCTTCGTGATCCCCGTGGTGTGCGTTGTCGGCAAGCATAATGCGGGTAAGACGACCCTTATCGAGCGACTGATGCCGCACCTGCATGAGAGTGGTCGGCGCGTCGCAATCATAAAGCACGCGGCGCATGGCTTCACAATGGACCGCGAGGGGAGCGATTCGTGGCGTCTCGCGCAAACTGACGCGGTCGCAGTGCTTGTCAGCGGCCCCGGAGGCGCAGTTCTTTCCTGCAAACTGCCGGACGATGCCGCCTTGCCACAGATCTTGGCGCTGCTGCCTATGCTGGACATTGACCTTGTGCTGGTAGAAGGCCACAGGCGGTCAGATTTTCCCAAGATTGAAGTACACCGCGCCGCGTTGGGATCAGACTTGCTGGTTTCTGAAGACGATCTCATTGCCATTGTGACCGACAACGTCAGTACGTTCTCGGTGCCTGCGTTCTCCACTAGTGATCCACAGAGTTTGGCGGCATTCTTGGACGAGCGCTTTCCACGCCCAAAGGCGGGCCGTGAGTCAATCCGGCTTACGATTGACGGAGAAGATATTCCGACTAATGCATTTGCGAGTGCGGTGATCTCAGGCGGGATATGGGGCATGTTGTCCGCACTCAAGGGGGTTAGCGAGCCGCAAGACGTGCGCATAGAACTGCGCCGTGTGCCCGCCAAGGGCGAGACCTAGCGCCCTCTTTAAGAAGAACTGCCTGTAATTCGTTGCAACAGTTGAGGATATGCGATTAGTCCCCGGTACACTTGGGAAAACTTAAACGAACTGGAGGCGGGATCGAGCAATCCCGCCTCCACTTTCTTTGTGCGATCTCAGTTAGCTGTCTTACGCTTGGCGCCTGCTAGGATTGGGTGCTTGCCACCGCCATTGGCGTCTCGTCTCCTTGCGCTTCAGCGACGCTCTGAGCGTAGATATGCTTATTCAGGGCATTCATGTAGGCTTTGGCGCTGGCGACGATGATGTCCGTATCAGCGCCGTAGCCGGTCACGGATACCCTCTCGCTTTCCAGGCGAATGCTCACTTCACCCTGCGCGTCGATACCTTCCGTGACGGCTTGAACGCGGAACTCGGTAAGCTCCGCCGGAACTTTGACGATACTATTGATGGCTTTGCAGACGGCGTCAACCGGCCCGCCGCCGAGAGCTGATTCCTCAAAGACGTGATCTTCATCATCTATGATGCGCACTGTCGCCGTCGGGATACTCCTATCGCCGCAACTCACCTGGACGAGATCGAGGTGAAAGTACTCTTTGGCATGGAGCACGTCGCTGGAGAGCAGCGCCTCGATGTCGCGCGCCGTGACGTTGCGCCGTTTGTCGGCTAAGTCCTTGAAGCGGTCGAAGGCCTCCTGAAACTCCTGCTCGCTGAGGTGATAGCCCATCTTGGCGAGCTGGTCCCGAAAGGCGTGGCGGCCGCTCGTCTTGCCGAGGACAATGCGGCTGCCGCCCATGCCCACGCTCTGCGGCGTCATGATCTCGTAGGTCTGGCGGTCTTTCAACATGCCGTCCTGATGCAGGCCGGAAGAGTGGGCAAACGCATTAGCGCCCACCACAGCTTTGTTCGGCTGCACCGGCATGTTCATGAGATCGCTCACCATCCGGCTCGTGCGGTAGATTTCCTCGGTATTGATGCCGTGCGACACCTTGAAGAAATCCTTCCGCACCGTGGTATTCATCACCACCTCTTCCAGCGAGGCATTGCCGGCGCGCTCACCCACGCCATTGATCGTACACTCAATCTGGTCCACGCCGTTCATGATGGCGATCAGCGAGTTGGCGTTGGCTTGGCCGAGATCGTTATGGCAATGGACGGAGAGCGTGATATTGTCGATGCCGGGCGTATTGGCGCGCAGGTATTGCAGGAGTTCGGCAAACTCATCCGGCTGCGTGTAGCCCATGGTATCGGGCACGTTGATGACCTTTGCTCCTGCCGCAATCGCATCACCAAATAGTTGACATAAATAATCCCAATCGCTGCGGGTGGCGTCCATCGCCGAGAATTCGACGTTGGAGGTATAGCCCACGGCTTGCCGCACGCATGCCACCGCCGCTTCTCTAACCTCTTGGCGCGTCATCCGCAGTTGGCGTTCCAGGTGAATGTCGCTGGACGAGATGAAGACGTGGATGCGCGGCGCTTCCCCCTCTTTGATGGCTTCCCAGGCAGCTTCTACCTGATCGGGTTTGAAGCCGGAGAGGGCGCAAATCTGGACGTCGCGCAGCTTCTCCGCCAGGAGTTGGACTGCCTGGAAATCGCCCGGAGACGTGCGAGGAAAGCCGGCTTCGAGAATATCGACGCCGAGCCGTTCCAGTTGCTGGCCGAGGTAGAGTTTTTCTTCAACGGTCAGAGACCCGCCGGCCGCTTGCTCGCCGTCGCGCAGCGTTGTATCGAAGATTTGTAACGTTCGCATGCTGAAATATGTCCTCTGCATCAAGTAAACACTTTGCGTGCCGATTGCACGCCACACACTAGGAGAAAGCAGGCGCGGCAAGCGTGCAGGCCCGCCAGCAAACCAAGACGGCTATGCCTTGGCGCCGGATGGGCCTGAGACCACTCTCCTCATTGACTAATGATGGCGGAGGTGAAAATGACGGATACTGTTGTATCCCCATCGCGTGTATTCTTTCTAAGCAATACTTGCGTAACCCTGACGAACACGCCGACTTCGTCGCAGACATGGAATCGGGCTGGAACGGTGAAGCCTTCCCCTCACCCCAACCCTCTCCCCAGGGAGAGGGAGCAAGATTCCGAATGCTTCAACATCCCTCTCCCCTTCAACATGCCTTTCCCCAGGATAAGAGGCAACATCCGCATGTGCCGAATTCCCTCTCCTGAGGGAGAGGGCTAGGGTGAGGGGTCTTTTCGCGCTGGCCTGGGTTGTGTAAAGCATGCCCTGTTCGTGATACGGGAGTCTCCTCTAAAGCGCTTACTTGGGATCGAGCCACGGCATCATTGCTCGCAGGTTCTTGCCGACGGTCTCTATCTGGTGAGATTTGTCCATTTCGCGGTAGGCGTTGAACGCCGGTCGGTCCGCCATATTTTCCAGGATCCACTCCCGCGCAAATTCGCCGGTTTGGATTTCGCGCAAGATTTCCTGCATAGACTCGCGCACGTGGTCGTCCACGACACGCGGGCCGCGGCTGTAGTCGCCGTACTCGGCCGTCTCGCTCACAGAATAGCGCATGTAGTTCAAGCCGCCTTGGTAGAAGAGGTCCACGATGAGCTTGAGTTCGTGCATGCATTCAAAATACGCAATCTCAGGTTGGTAGCCGGCGTCCACCAGGATCTCAAATGCCGCTTTCACCAGCGCGCTCACGCCACCGCACAGCACGGTCTGCTCGCCAAAGAGATCGGTCTCCGTCTCTTCCTTGAACGTCGTATTCAGGACTCCGGCCCGCGTGCAGCCGATGCCGCGTGCATAGGCGAGGGTCAGCTCGCGAGCGTTGCCGCTGGCGTCCTGCTGGATGGCGATAAGTCCGGGCACGCCGTTGCCTTCCTCAAACGTAGCGCGCATGCGGTGGCCGGGAGCCTTCGGCGCAACCATGCTCACATCAACGATGGCGGGGGGTACGATTTGCTGGAAGTGAATGTTGAAGCCATGAGCGAAGAGGAGCACTTGACCCGCGCGCAGATGAGGTGCAATTGCATCCTGGAAGAGGCTTGGCTGCACCGTATCCGGTGCGAGCATCATGATGAGGTCAGCTTGCTGGGCAACTGCTTCGGTAGTGCCAACACCCAGACCGTCGCTTTCCACTTTCGACCACGACCGGCTGCCCTCGTAGAGACCCACCATGACATTGCAGCCGCTGTCGCGCAGATTGAGCGCGTGGGCGTGTCCCTGGCTGCCGTACCCGATGATGCCGATCGTCTTATCGTTGAGCAGATCGATGTTTGCGTCTTCGTCGTAGTAGACCTGAACCACGGTTCCCTCTCTTCGCTCTCCAAGTGTGTCGTTTCTCTTCACGTAATGGACCACCTCTGAGTTACGAGGTGGCCCACTCCTGGCACTAACTCAACGTAATTCTTCTTCGAAACTTCACCCTCACCCTAGCCCTCTCCCTCAGGGAGAGGGAACAAACACGGAGCCTAGCCGTCTGTCTAATCCATCTGGAAGCAGTACTGGATTACGCAAACCCTACGCTGCCGGTCCTTCTTCCGCTACCATCGCCGGCGTTGGCATGGCGCGTCCGCGCACCATGGCGACCTCGCCGGTGCGGCTCAGTTCCAGGATGCCATAGGGACGAATGATCTCAACGAACGAGTCGATCTTGTCTTCGTCCCCGGTGATCTCGAGTATGATGCTGCCGGGCGAGACGTCTACCACTTGCGCCCGGTAGACATTGGCGAGTTGCAGAATCTCAGTGCGCTTCATCTCTGGCGCGGCTATCTTGGCGAGCGCCATCTCACGCGAAACGTGGCGTTGCTCCGTGACATCCGTGACCGAAACCACTTCAATCAGCTTATCCAACTGTTTCGTTACCTGAATCGCTTCTTCATGGTCTTCCGCCACGACAATCGTCATGCGGGAGATACCCGGACGGTGCGAGTGGCCGACGGCCAGGCTCTCGATGTTGTACGCGCGCTTGCGAAAGAGACTGGCGATGCGGTTGAGCACACCGGGACGGTCTTCTACATCTGCAATCAGGACGTGTCTCATGCGTACCTCGCTTCTTCCACTTCGTCACCTTCGATGGTCTCGGCAAGGCTCGAACCGGCAGGCACCATGGGGTAGACCTTTTCGACTTCGTCGACCACCAGGTCGAGCACCACCGGGCCGGGAATACTCGCCGCCTCTTTCAAGACCTTGAGCACCTCTTTCTTGGATGTCGCGCGCAGGCCCGTGAGGCCGTACGCTTCGGCAAGCTTGACAAAGTCCGGGTTTTCCAGTCTTGCGCTGATGAAGCGGCTATCGTAGAAGAGCGTCTGCCACTGTCGAATCATGCCCAGATGATTGTTGTTGATGATGGCAATCTTGATGTCTACGTTGTGTTCTTTGACGACGGCAAGATCCTGCAACGTCATCTGGAAGCCGCCATCCCCAATGATGCTCCACACCTGTTCGTTGGGGCGCGCGTACTTGACGCCAATGGCCGCGGGAAAGGCGTACCCCATGGCGCCGAGGCCGCCCGACGAGAAGAACGTGTTGCGCCGGTCGTACCAGAAGTGCTGTGCCGCCCACATTTGCGCCTGCCCTACGTCCGTGACGACAACTGCTTCGCCATTGGTGATGTGGTATATCTGGCGAATGACCCACTGCGGTAGGACAATTTCAGTCTCGCGGATAGCGAGGCTGGGATGCTCCTCGCGCCACTGGCAAATCTGCTTCACCCACGGCGTGTGGTCGAGCTGGTCGATTTCGTCGATGAGCGCGCGGATGGTGGGCTTGAGGTCCGCCACGATGCCAACGTCGGTCGTGACGTTCTTGCCGATCTCCGCCGGGTCGATGTCCACGTGGATGATGCGGGCTTCTGTAGCGAAATCTTCCAGGCGGCCCGTCACGCGGTCGTCGAAGCGCATCCCCAAAGAGATGAGCAGGTCGGCGCGGTCTACGGCCCAGTTGGCATAGAGGTTGCCGTGCATGCCGACCATGCCGAATGAGAGTTCGTGGCTCTCCGGGAAGGACGAGACACCGTGCAGCGTGGTGATGACGGGTATGTTCGCTTTCTCGGCGAACGCCAGCAATTCGTCATAGGCGTTGGAGTAGTGAATGCCATGGCCGGCCAGGATGATCGGCTTCTCCGAGCCGTGGATCACCTCCGCCGCGGCGCGCACGAGCGTAGGATCCGGCTGCATGCCCTCATCCGGGTTGTAGCCGGGGATATTGGGCGGCGGAAAGTCGTCGAACTCGACCTCTTCTAAGTAGACATCTTTCGGCACATCAACTTGCACCGGCCCTTTGCGTCCCGTGTTGGCGATATAGAAAGCCTCTTCCATCACGCGGGGCAGCTCTTCGGCGTTCATTACGAGCCAGTTGTGCTTGGTAATGGGCAGCATTACGCCGGTGGCGTCGGTTTCTTGGAAGCCGTCTGTGCCGAGCAGGTTGCGCGGCACCTGGCCGGTGAGGGCAACCACGGGCACGGAATCCATGTGTGCGCCCGCAATGCCGGTGACGAGATTGGTGACGCCGGGTCCGCTGGTGGCGATGCACACGCCCACGTCGCCGCTGGCGCGCGCATAGCCATCGGCGGCAAAAGCAGCGCCCTGCTCGTGGCGCACCAGGATGTGATTGATCCGGTCTTGGTAATGGTAGAGGGCGTCATACAAGGGCAGGCACGCGCCGCCGGGATACCCGAATACGGTGTGCACACCGTGCGCCACCAAGCTATCCAAGATGATTTCTGCACCTGTCCGTTTCATTTTCTCCCAACCTTCTGCTGCACTTCAGATACTCTTCTGCGTTGTCATTTTCAAGGTACTAAACGACGTGTCGTGGCACACCTCTCCTGTCCCGGAGAGACGGGTACCGAACTGCAAGACGCGGGCGCCACCAAACAATAGGTGCGCCACGTCCTACAAGTGTTTGCCTCCGTTATTGCAAGTGAATTGATCCGCTTCATGATACTCGCCAAACTAATGTGTGTTAAGCGTTTGCTTCTGCTCTAGGATACCCAATTATGCTTCCGCGACGCCAAACTTCGCCAATACTTTGCGCACGATGATGTATACGCCAATAAGCAGCCATGCCAGCACGAATTCGGCGGCGAGGAGCGCCGGGCTCAGCCGCCATAGCTCCGCCAGAGCCTGTTCGGTTGCCGACCAGTTTCCTGCCAGCAGGCCGGTGATCAGCGCAATCGGAACGCCGAGGAGCAGTAGCGCGAGCACTCCTAGAGCCAGAATGGTAACAGAGAACGCAAGCGCTGCCGTCAGCAGCGTCCGCCTGCTCCACCGGTATACCGTAGAGAGCCGGTCCGGCTCGATTTGCATGTCTACGGTAGATTCTGGAAACTCACCTAGCATCGCCTCGGTTATCCAATCGCACTCGTGCTACAACTAACAAGAAACCCGTCCCTGCGTTGGGGACGGGCATTCGCGCTATCTGCTGCAACTGGTACAGCCGGTCTTGTCTTGTTGCTCAGTGTGCACTCTTAGCGCCTGACTTCCTACATCGACTGTCCGGCGACCGATTTCTCGCTGGTGCATCACTCTTCTTTGCTCGGTGCTGGGAATGCTGCCGTCCCACTGGTAATGGTGTGTGTTTTCTC
Source organism: Chloroflexota bacterium (assembly GCA_012270555.1). Lineage (GTDB taxonomy): Bacteria > Chloroflexota > UBA11872 > VXOZ01 > VXOZ01 > VXOZ01. The sequence continues at coordinate 43,682 of JAAXIC010000049.1, read as the reverse complement.
TCTAGCGCCGCCTAGGCGGCTACAGGAAATACGAACACTGGCGACCACAACTCAATCGTGTGGCCGCCGCGAAGCGCAAGGCTGTTGGCTTCTGCAGCGCGGTTCATGGCTGTTACGAATTGCCTCTAAAGGGCACCGAACACAGTACTAGCTTTGTACCTTATATCACGATGTCGGCAAGGTCGTCAAGAGCGCCAGCCCGATTAGTTGACAACCATTCGCAGTTCCTGGTAATTTTGGAGAAAGGTCGCGTAGAATTTCCTGTCGCTGCCCCGTGTCACCAACAAACTGCCTGAGAATGGCAGTCTGAATTACGTAGCATTTGGAGCGACGCTCACCGATCCCGAGCGTCTAGATAGCGGAGAAGGATTGCAGAATGAGGGACTTTCCCGGTCGTCCCGATCTCATGATCGTGCCTACTTTGGAGGGCGATCAGGAAATCTTGCAGATGATGGCAGGCGTGCTCTTTGTCTGCGAAGCCTGTTGCTGTGGCAATGGTTACACTTATCCCAGAATCGATAAGGCGCACTACTTGCGCGAGTCACGTCGCAGAGGCATCTCGGAACACGTGAACATCGTCTTCACGGCAGATGACGGCGGCGGCTGCCTGGGCCCCTGCGGTCTTGGAAATAACGTGTTCATGTACCTCTTTGGTAGAGGTCTATGGTTTCAGCGCATGAATTCCAAGGCAGACATCGACGCACTCTTCAGTTACCTGGAAGAGAGCATTCGTATCGGCCAGCCGGCGCCGATTGAGGGTAGCTTGGCGCAGCGGGTCTATACCAAGGTGCAGGGCGAGCAGGTGCCGGTCGCAGCGACGTAGTTCTCTTTATCTTGGCACTATTCGCCTGCCGTGCGGTTCGTAGTGTTGCATACCTGGAGAGTGTGGCAAACTATAGGCGACGCTTAGAGGGTGTGTGAAAAAAGTATCCGTTCATCCTTCGACAGGCTCAGGACGAACGGATACTGGCTTTTTCGCGGGGACATTTGTTCCCAGGGGCTTCTCTTTCCCCTAGGAATCTCTCTTTCCTCGGGAATCACCATGGCTTTGCTCAGGCCACACAAGAAAGATTAAAACTGCGGTTGCCTTTTTGACCGTCATTCCCGCGCACGCGGGAATCCATCTTTGCCGCGCACACCCTAGATTCCGCGCCCCCGCACGGGGGCGAGCTTTCGCCGGAATGACGGAGTTTGGCGTTCTATTTTTTATGGGAAACTTTCTTCTCTAGTTCGTGGTACGCTTGCTTCTCCTGAGCATGAAAAAGAGTCGAACCATGAACTGTGCGCCTGGCTGAGAACTGCTCACACCCGCTTAGCGCTTTCTGTATGCGAGCGCGGCCTTGATGAGCCGCTTGATTGGGCGCACCCGTATGTCCTGCTGCCGCCGGATGTCCACGTAGCGGGTCTGCTTGCCGTATCCTTCCAGATGGCTGTCGGGATCAGCCAGTAGCGCGCCATACTCGAAGAGCAACCATACGCTACTCTCTTGTGGGAAAATGCCGCAGAAGTAACCGCACTGCGGATGCCGATAGCCTATGCCGTGCCAGCCGGGATAAGCTCTCTCCGTGGCGTCAGGGACGGTAGTCCGGACAAGCTCTCGCAGGCGCGCAGCCAGTGCCTGTATACGGGGACTGTGTCCAAGAAGAATGTGCTCAGGCGTAGTCTCAACACTTGCTGAGCTTGACGTTGTCACGAGCCAAGCACCTAGTACCTTTTCAACCTGATTCTGCTCTGATGTTTCACCCTTACCCTCACCCTAGCCCTCTCCCTCAGGGAGAGGGGGCAAACTCGGAACCGAGATGTCTCCAAATCTATCTGGAAACGGTACTAGGCTGCGGCCGGGTCCGGCTGCATCATGCCGAAGATGTTACCCTCAGTATCCTTGGCGTACCCGGCCCAGCCGACGCCGGGCACCGGCATCTTGGGTAGCGCAATAACGCCCCCTTCTGCCGTGATCTTCTCCAAGGTTGCGTCAAGGTCGGTAACTTGAACGACGCACGTGTAGCAATTGACAGATGCGTTTTCCTCGGGTGGATCGCCTCGACGCCTGGCGAGGCCGCCGTTGATGCCGGGCTCATCTTCGGGGCCGGTTATGATGAGCCAATAGTCCTCATCGCCGCCTTCCCACTGGTGGAACTCCCAGCCAAAGACGCCGGAATAGAACGCAATTGCGCGCTGTGGGTCGGAGGCCTGTATTTCGAAGTGGACGATACGTGACATAATATTCCCTTTCATTCACCTAAGAGTCGATAAGACAATCTGTACTCAGCAAGCTGCACGTGCCCTTCTCAGAGTAGCTCAATCGGCGCGCCACCTCTGATGCAGTGCTGGATTGGAATGGCTGCGTGTCCGCTGCGGGCATGCAAAGTCATACCTGGTGCCCTTGGTTCCCGCGCTGGGCGCTGTCCGACTATTGCGTCCTGATCCCAACTGCCAAATGTACAGACAGTCGCTAGCGCGCGGCCAAAAGCCGCGTGATCGTGTTCCACGTGCGGGTCGTGATGTTGGGGCCAAACTCCCTTTCGAGCAATGTCATGAGATCGATGGTACTGCGCTGTGGCGCTAGCGTGAAAACACTGCACACCTCACTCGCGGTCGCGCGCACGAGAGTAAAGCCGTCAGCGGCAAGGTCGTCGAGGGTCATTGTGTGCGTGGCCTCTCCTTCCGGGAGAAACGTAACGTAGAGTCTTGTCTGCGGGGTTATGACCACCTCTTCGAACGGGTTTGCCAACTCCAAGCGCTCGAGATCCGCGACTGTGCGGAGAAGAACGGGGATGTCGTACCCGAATTCCTGCCGAAGACACCGCTCGATAGTGCCGCGCAGTGCGGACGCATCCGATTCTGCAGCCATAAAGCGGACGTTGCCGCTCGCAAGGACAGTTTTTACGTCTGCGAATCCCTGAGCCGTGAAGGCGGCGCGCAGGTCTGCCATCTTTATGGACCGGTGTCCGCCCACGTTGATGCCGCGGAGAAAGGCGGCGTAAGAGACTCTCTTCTCACTAGGGCCTGCGGCTGCTGTCATGTGTCCCTCTATCTCGCGTGTCTTCTTGATGGATAGTTCCTAGTCGCTCAGCACTCTTGTATTGAATAGTAACCGGACTGACACGATACGCTGACATCACTGCGCTACGGCACAGGTTACAAACCTGTGCTACCGGATGCATGGCAGCGACGCCTGTGTCTTCGTCACGTGCCGGCACTCCGCCGGCAAAGAGGTAGCGCGGGGGCTTATCCCCCGCCTCTCTGCCCCGTGCTGCCCATGCCCGCGGCAAACAAACGTGTTGGTCTGCTATACATGGTGTAACGAGGAAACTACGTGGCGGTCCAGAGACGCCCTCGCTAAGCGTTAGGGCTGGGTCGATAGTTGCCGAAGCTCCACTCATAGCCTTCCGGATCGAGGGCGCGGTAGCGGCGGGTTCCCCACTCCGTGTCTTCAGGCGGGAAGACGATGTGCGCTCCGGCGGCCAGGGCACGCTGATAATGGGCGTCCACGTCTGCAACGTGCACGTAGATACCGTGCTCCGCCGGGACGTTCCGGTGGCTTTCCGCGGGTTGGTCAACGGTAGCGGTGCCGACCATAATAGCGCCGTTGCCAAAGCTCATCTCCGCATGCATCACAGTGCCGGCGGGATCGGAGAATACGACCGTCTTGGTGAAACCAAAGGCCTCGGCGAGCCAGGTTAGGGCTGCGGCGGCGTCGCGATAGCTCAAGTAGGGGAAGAGCGTAGGCGGAGACGCATCGGGTTCCTTACTCATTGTACTCTGCTCAGGTCCTTTCCCTAGTCCTTGCCGTGCTTGTCGAAGTGCAGCGTGTACCCGTTCGGTGTTTGGACTTGCATCTCCCAGGAATCCCACTCTTCCCAATAGCATTTCGGTTCGGAGAACTTGTATCCCTTGGCCTTGCAAACTGCCCTGACTTTGCTAAAGCTATCTGTCTCCATCTGCCACACGAAACTCGCTTGAGCGCTCTCTGGTTCAAAGTCGCTCTTTGCCTCCACTCCGAATTCGAAGCTCTCGCAGCGCAAGGCGATGAAGCCGGGAAACTCGTCGCCTTCGTAAGAAATCTCAAACCCAAAGTTCTTGTAGAATTCGACTTCCGCGTCGAGGTCCCGCACGTAGATTATCGGGATCAGTCGATTGAATTTGGGCAATAGCTCACTCAAGACTCACTACCTTTGGAGACCTTTGCATAACTCCGTCATTCCGGCGAAAGCCGGAATCCAGAGGCGTGTTTACACTTCTAAATAGCTTGTCGTCAATCGTTTTCACCCCCATTCCGACCTTCCCTCATCAAGAGGTAGGGGTTTCGCAAAGGTCTCCTTTGGGGTTTCAGGCGGACCACTGTTGAGCCAAGCAGCATTGAGAGAACTGGCGGAGAGGGTGGGATTCGAACCCACGACGCCCTTTTGGGGGCGTAATCGTTTTCGAGACGATCTCCTTCAACCACTCGGACACCTCTCCAGGGTGGCTAATTAATACGATAGCGAAACCACTCCTGCGGTACAACCCGCCCTACAGAGTGTCGCTCCTTTTCGCCCCAAGGCTGTGGGAAGGCAGGCTGCACAGGGCAACGCACGTGCGCATTGGGTCTCAAATCTGCACGCGCGGGGGCGTACGGGTTTGAGTCCTGGGATCAAGCGGGGAAATCGTCTAGCGGCCTGAAGGCGCTTGCTTGGGCGCTTCGCGGTTTGGCGGGCGCCATTGACCGGCCTCGGCCTCACGGACCAGGGTGTTGATCGGATCGCTGGGTTCTTCCTGCGAAGGATGCCAGCGCGAGAGCACGCCGTCGCTCATAGTGAAGGTTTCGTCAGCGATGTCGCGTACCGAAAGGTCGTGGGTTGCCATGACGACGGTGACGCCCTCCTGCCGCACGATGCGCGAGAAGAGGAGCATCATCTGGAGGCCGGTCACGCTGTCCAGGTCGCCGGTTGGCTCGTCAGCGAGGAGCAGCGCCGGTTCGTTGGCAAGAGCGCGGGCAATGGCCACACGTCCTTGCTCGCCACCGGAAAGCTCGAACGGACGGTGACTGGCGCGCTTGCTCAAGCCTACGAGGTCGAGCAGTTCCAGCGCGCGTTCATGGCGCTTCCGTCCACCCATGCCCGCAATGCGCATCGGCAATTCGACGTTTTCGTACGCAGAGAGCACCGGCAAGAGGGCAAATGCCTGGAAGATAAAGCCAATCTTGTGCCGTCGCAACATCGTGAGTTCGCGGTCGCTCATCCGGCGGGTATCGCTATCCATGATCCTGACCGTGCCGGCAGTGGGACGGTCTAGGCCGCCAACAAGGTTGAGGAGCGTGGTCTTGCCGCTGCCGGAGCGCCCTTGCAGCGCGATAAAGCGGCCGGGGTCGATTTGCCAGTTGGCTTCTCGTACGGCGTATACGTCCTCCCGGCCGACGTGGTAGACCCGGGATACACTTTCCACAACGGCAATGGATTGTGCCATGTCTGCGCTTAGCCTCACTTGTTGGTTGTGGGATTTTATCGTACTGAAGCGGGGGGACGCGCGGTCATGCGTCTAACGGCGCAGCAGGCCCCGCAATCCGCGCCTCTCGTCTTCCTCTTCGGAGGAAGAATACGCCGGTTTCACGACGATGCCATCATCCGACATCTCAACAACTGCACGGTCGCGGATGCCGAATTGCTCCAGGTACTCTTGCGGTATCTGGAGGCGACCCGCGGAATCGAGCACTACGTATTCATCGTGGCTGATAGCTTCCTCGCCTGCTTCCTCGCTGATGCGGCGCACGGTTTCCGTGCTCGTGCGACCATCGCGGATGGCAACGACCCGGTCTACGCGGTACGCCACGTTGGGGTCGTGACTTACGATGATGATCGTGGTGCCGAATTCCTCGTTGATGCGGCGGAACGTGTCGTAGATCGTGTTGGCGGTCTGGGTATCGACCTCACCGGTAGGCTCATCGGCTAGCAGCAGCGGCGGGGAAAGCGCCAGCGAGATGGAAATGGCGACCCGCTGCTGCTCACCGCCGGAGAGTTGCCCCACACGATGCCGCAGTCTGTGGCCCAGCCCCACGGCTTCGAGTAACTCCGTAGCGCGCGCCTCGCGCTTCTTGGCCGGCATGCCGGAGATGATCAACGGCATTTGCACGTTTTCCAGCGCCGTAAGGTATCCAATCAGGTTGCGCGAACTCTGCTGCCACACGAAGCCCACCATGTGGCGTTTATACCAGACAAGATCAGCGTCCGACATCTTGATCAGATTCAGGCTGCCAATGGTCAAGGTGCCGGCGCTTGGCCGGTCTAGTCCCCCCAGCGTGTTGAGGAGCGTAGACTTGCCGCTGCCGGAGTTGCCGATGATGGCCATGATTTCGCCGCGGGCCACTTCCAGGTCAAGTCCCTGCAAGGCAACAACCTCAAGGTCCGCGACTTTGTAAATCTTGACCAGATTGTCGCAGACGATGAACGGCTCACCCCGTTCTGGGAGCGGCGGAATCTTTCTCATCCTTGCTCCTCCCCAAACTTGATTGCCTCATGTATGCGCATGCGCGTAAGCATGGAGATGATCACGGGCACCGCGATGGCAAGAATGACAGCCAGGATTAGGTAGATCTTGGCGATGTCACCCCAGGCAGTAACCACGACGAATGATGGGATGTTGGCGTGTTCACCGGTCTTGATCTGGAGGAAGGGGATGAAGATACGGCTCGCCATCACGCCAAAGATCGTGCCAACCGCAACGCCCATCACAATGAGGAAGCCCTGCTCGAAGATATAGAGGCCGATCAATTGCCGGATAGACAGCCCCATAGCGCGCAAGATGCCAAAGTCCTGCATGCGGCGTTGGAACGAAAGCAAAGAATACGTAAGAAAGCCAAGGATGGTGAGGAGGATGGCAATCAGGAAGCCGACCGTGAGCATGCCAAAGACGCCGGTCCTCTGTGGGTCGTCGCGCTGGGCGATGACTTTCTCGCGTGAGTCCTGCGTGCGCACGACGATGAATTCCAGATCACGGAGTTTCTCTTCTATCACTTCGATGTCGGCGTCCGCATCTGCCTTTACCCATGCGTCATACGGTCCAAGCCCGATATTGTCAAAGATATAGTCCAGGTTCGCAATGGCGAAGTAATCTGTGTCGGGAAATTGCGTGGGGAAGTAGTCTACCCAGTCAACGATCACGAAGTCGATCTGTCTCTGGCGCAGGTTGATGCGCACGCGGTCACCGACCTTCAACTTGTGGTCGATCATAAAATTGGCGCTGGCCAAGAGCGCGTCCGGCTGGGCGGCAAGCTCATTCATCAGAGTCACGAGAGAGCGGTGGGCAAAGTCCGGACGCCAGAACATGACGTTGACGGCATCCCATGGATCCAAAGCCACTATTTGGATTTCCGGTGTCGCGCGGTCCGGCAGAATGGCGTTGCCTTTGCTATCCCACACACGCGCGACAGCCTCGATCTCCTCGACCAGTAGGTGATCGGAGAAGGGTGCAATATACCACTGCTCCAGTTCCTCATCGTAGTCTCCGGACTCATAGAACGCCATATCGGCGCCAATGCGATAGTAGACGGAATCGGAGTGATTGCGCGTGAGGGTGGCGGCCACGGAAGCGCTAAAGGTCCCGATAGCAAGCGTGAGGACGAGGAGCAGGAGCAGGCTGTTGTATTGACCCGCCGAGCGAGAGATGTGGCGCAAACCCAAGAGGATCGAGACGCCCCACAGCCGGTTCCCGATACGTGTAACCAACTCGACGATGTACGGAAAGAGCCGCACGAACAACAGCGCCATGCCAAACATGAATACCGAGGGCACGATAAGTAAGAGCGGATTTGAGAAGACGTCCCCCTCCTCGCCCAGAACGATTACCTGTTGTTGGTCCTGCAATAAGCGGTAACCGTAGACCGAGAGAGCGAGCAGGAGAATGTCTACGAAGAAGCGCTGCCACCAAGGTCTCCGTAGCTTGCGCGAGGCTTCCTGCTTGAAGGTGACGATGCTGTGCCTGGCCGTGGCGGCCGCCGGCATCAACGCCGCGCCAATGGAGAGCGCGATCGCGGCCAGCGCGTAATTGAAGGTACTTGTCGTAATAGTAATCGGCAGCGGGTCACGCCCGATGAACGTCAGAAACGTGTACGTGCGCGCAATGAGTTGGGCAAGATAGACTCCCAACACAGGCCCGACAACGAGCGCCAAGACTCCAATCATGCCGCCTTCGAGCAAGTAAATCCCTATGATTTGCCAGGTGCTCGCCCCCCGGCTCTTCAGCACGGCGATTTCGTTGCGTTGCCGGTCGACCACCATCGAAGAGGCGATGCCAATGTAGTAGAGCACAATGCCGATGACGGGCGCGGAGAGGATGAAGAGCAGAATCTTGAGGAAGAACAGGTCGCGCAGATACCGCAACAGGATGTCTTCGGGTGAGATGTCGATCTTTACTTTGCCGAGAATCGTGCCGAGATTGGAACGAATCTCGCTGATGCCCGTGATGATCGCCCTGGCATTGCTGGCATTGATGGCGTCTACGTCGAAGACTGAGAACCAGGTGTATTCATAGCCGATCTCTTCGTAGTCGGAGAGGATCACGTCGACGAAGGTCTCATCCGGCACCATGAGACCCTCTTTGAAGTACTGAGGATGGTAGAACCAGTAGATCTCATTGGGGTCGTTGGGGAACCAACGGCCCACGATCTTCACCTCGATGGGTTGCGGCTCATTGCCGGGCGCCATGAAGCGGACGAACAAGTGGTCGCCGACTTCAGCGCCGATCGCGTCCAGCTTCTCGGTCATTATTATGGCTTCGATATAGGGATCGCCCGACTTTGCCGGTTCGGCGTAGCGTCCTTCTAAGATGCGGACGTGCTTTTCAAAATCTGTGGCAAAGGCAATGAAGCCCCAATCGGCGAACTGGCGTGAGGAAAAGCTGATCTCATCACCGCTTGTCAGGATGGCCATGTGCTCGGTTTGGCCGTAGCGGGTTGAAAGGAGCAAGGGGATGCCCATCTCGGTGGGCGCCGTCACCCGCATGTATTCGTCGGCTTGTTGATATTGCAGGAGCGAGATGTTCGTCTCGTTCTTCTGCTCGAATTTGCGGATGAGCAGGCTGGCGCGCGGCTGCGCCTGACGCGATTCCGTATCCCGCAGCGCGCGGTGCAAGAGCATCTCGCTCATGCCTTCGGAATAGAGCGGGACACTAGAGACAAGAGTGACCGTCACCACCAAGCCGAGAATCGTGGAGAAGACGATGTTGATGTTATTGAGCAGCCGCTTGGTGACGAGGACCAGAATGGAGTAGGTCAAATGATGCCCCTTTGAGTTGGATCGCTATTGCAACTACGGACACGGCTAGTTACCCAGGTTGACCTCATGCATCGTGCATGCATCAACAATTGAGTGCACGTGCGCTCAATCGTCATTGCACCCTAGTACCCTTTCAACTTAATTCTGCTCTGATGTTTCACCCTCACCCTAGCCCTCTCCCTCAGGGAGAGGGAACCTTCCCGCTTCCGCTAGAGTTACGCATAGGTCTCCTCAGGGAGAGGGGACAAACTCGGAACCGCGATATCTCCAAATCTATCTGGAAGCGGTACTAGGTCTGTCTGGAAACGGTACTAGGCCAACTTTCATTATTGTCCTTGCAGGATTACGAAACCCTCTTCCAAACCGCTCAGAATCTCCACTTCCGTCTCGGTCTGGATCCCGGTTTCCACGTTCTTGGCGCGCTTGATGTCGCCATCCATATATTCGACATACGTGCGTCTGCCGGAGCGCTTTACGGACTCGATAGGCACCTTAAGCACATCGTCCTTGTGCTGCACGGTGATGGTAACCCGGGCGAGCATGCCGATTTCCGCGCCTTCCTTGGGCCAATCTATCTCTATCCGGATTGAGCGGTCTTGGATCACGCCCTGGGCGGTGACGAGCGAAGTGGGGAGCTTCGTTATAGTACCCTTGAGAATCTCCGAAGAGAACGCATCGAGGGTAATGTCCGCCACCTGCTCCAGCGCAACTTTCGCCGAATCATCGTCGGAAAGGTCTGCGGTGATTATGAGTTTGGTGGGGTCGGCGAGCCCGATAATTTCCCCGTAGGCGCTGACCGGCTCGCCGGCTTTACCCTTGATGAACTGAATTACGCCATCGAACGGCGCCACGAGGCGCGCATCCGCAAGCTGTTCCAAGAGCAACTCGTGATTCGCTGTGGCGCGCTTGAGGTCATTCTCCAGCTTCAGGACGTTGCCGGCGTCTGCCGCATTGATGAGCGCCTGTTCCAGGTTCGCCTGGGCCTTTTGCAGGGCGGCTTCTTTTCTGGCTACTTCTGCTTCCGCGTCCTGCAGTTTGTCGGGAACGACGCCGGACTGTATGGTATTCCACATCTCTTCAGCTTCTAGCAAAGCGGCCTCTGCCTCTAGGAATTCCACTTCTGCAGTGTCATAGGCTAATTGCAACTCAGCCCCGACGTTTGCGAGCGCCTCGCGCGCTTGCTCCAGATCAAAGCGGGCCCTGTCGAGTTCGGCTTGGGCCGCAGGAGTGGCTTCGCTCGCCTGCGCCTTGCCCTGGTCAAGGGCGAGTTGTGCAGCTTGCAGATCAAGCCTCGCCTTTTCCCGGCTTGCCCACAGAATTGCCATGGGGGTGCCCGGTGAAGGAGGCGCGACGAGCTGTAGGTTGCGCTCCTCAATATACTCAGCCAAGTCGGTCTTTAGCTCTACATATTCATCTAGTTTTTCCTGCGCAGCTTGGAGCCTGGACTTGGTCGCTGACAGACTGCGGCCGGCATCCTTTGCATGTAGGAGACCAAGCTGCACGATTACAAGGGCTCTTCGCGCGACCTCAGCGCCTGAAATCCCTTCTTCCATGGGATCTGGGGGTTCAGCGGGTTCTGCTTCGGTCTCTGTCTCGCCGGAATCGGTCTGCGCAGTATCGGATTCAAATTCAAGCGCATCTACTATTGCCTTAAGATCGAGCTGGTCCAGGAGAGCCTCAAGCTCGCGCTGTCGTTGCAACTCATCTACTTCCTCTGCGTCCCGGAGGTTATTCTGCGCTTCATCAAGCGCTTCCAGCAAGGCCTCAAACGCGTCTCGAGCGCCTGGGGCCCTACTTCCTAATTGCCTAATCGCATCAAACAACTCATCAAGCTCCTCCTCGATTTCAACGGACTTCTTGCTGAGGTCAGATCGATACGACTCGATCGCTTTGTCGATCTGGTCCTTCAAATTGTCCCGCTCTTTAGTGACGTTTTGGTTGGCTGTCTCCAGCGCCTGCTCTCTTGCCCTGAGATTTGCTTGTTGGGACAAGACTTGGGTGTCGGGATTCCCAGACTGAAGCTGCTCGAGGCGCGTCTCTGCGGTGCGAAAGGCTTCTTCCGCATTACTCAGGGCGAGTTCGCGCTGGGCTTTCAAGCCTACCGACGCGCCTTGTTGGAAAGCAATCCTATCCTGGTCCGCTTTCTCAAGGGCCTTTACAGCGGCGTCATAGTCACTCTTCGCAGTGGTATACGCGGTCTGTGCTTGAGCACGCTCCAAGGCAGTGGGTCCTCCCTGTGCTTCGACGAGGAGTTCTTGGGCTTTTTCTAGTGCGCGTTCCGCCTCATCTACGGCAAGTTCCGCAAGTGTAACGTCCGCCTGGCCTGTAGCGGCTTGGGTGCGGGCCTTGCTCAAGTTACGCTCTTGGTCTTGCAACGAGAGTTCAGAGTTCTGAATCTGAGTCTCCAAAGCGCCAGTTTCCAAGTCCGCGAGGAGAGTTCCCTGCACTACGGCCTGATTGTACTGGACGTAAAAGCCCTTGAGGCGACCGTTTTGCTTGAAGAAGAGACCTTCTTCGTTCTCTGCTACCACACGCCCAAGGACGCGAACGGCGTCAATGATCGAGCCCCGTTCTACCGTCACCGTAGGACGCTCGATGCTTTGCACAGGGCGCACCACAACCTCTTCTTCTTCGCCATCGCCAGAGATGAAGGGAAGCGAGGGGACACATGCGGTGAACAGCAGCATGCCGCTCACCAAGATTGCGATAGTCGATCTGGTTTTCACGCTGCTCTTACCTCATCTAGATTGAAACATAGCGGGATAACCCAAGGAGACTGCGACACCCTGCGATACCCCACGCTGTCACTTGCGGCAGGGATTCATATAGTAGCAGTCTACTCACAACGCACGTCTCTTGTCCATTACCGGACTAGTTGTCAAGGGAAATCTTATAGGATTCTTAGACATTTGGGGGGAGTACCGGCCCTAATCGCACGTGTGGCGGCAAGGCTAGGTTGCTACTCTTGTGAGACGCATGAGACCGCTAAAGGAAACGCAACGCCAAAGGGTTATCGATAGACTTCGCCGCATGGCGCCTTGAGGTTTCTCAAGTATAACGAATTGTCTGACACTTGAACCGCGCAAACGATGGTGATATTCTCTTCGGGTGTCCTCGTCGGTGCAGTGGATGAAATTGTATCGATTTGTAAAAAAGCACTATCATTGGTTGGATAGAGGGCTCACTCTTTAGGTGGAGGTATTTGGAGATGACTCAGAGCGATCTCATCAAGGATATTGCGTCTCGGACAGGAACAACGCAGAAAGTGGCAAAGGAATTCCTGGACGCGTTTGTGGAGTCCGTGCAGGACTCGCTGATGCGTGGTGAAAACGTCGCACTCCCAGGATTTGGCACCTTCCGCGTCGCCCAGCGTGCGGCCCGGGCTGGGCGCAATCCAAGAACCGGCGAACCCCTTCAGGTTGCTGCGCGCAAAGCGCCCGTCTTCTCTGCGGGCACGACCCTCCGCAAGTCTGTGGGCGGCTAAAGGCTGCCCGCCACCCTTCGTGGCACACTTTGGCGTAACCTACTCGGCTCGGTTGCTTACCCTCGCCGGGGCACTCCTCGGATTGCTGCTGGCGTGTGGACCCCATCAACCGCCTGCTAGCCAGGGCCCGGCGCGCCTGATTGTAATGCCGGACGATGGCTCGATTGCACTCTCAGCGTTGTTGCGTGACGCCGAACACTCGATAGATGTCATGGTCTATCTCCTCACAAGCCAGGAGGTTGTGAGGGAACTGGCGGCGGCACAGCGGCGGGGAGTCCGCGTACGCGTGTTGCTGGAGGAAGAGCCGGTCGGAGGCGGGCAAGGCAACCGCGTTGCCGCACAGGAACTTACAGCCGCCGGTGCGGCAGTACGCTGGGCAGCCCCAACCTTTCGCTTCACGCACGCTAAAGTGATCCTCGTCGATGGCACGCAAGCAGCCATTATGACCCTGAACCTTACGGCGAGTTCGTTTCGCTCGAACCGCGAGTTTGCCGCAATCGTAGAAGACCCCTCAGTTCTACGCGCCCTCGGGGAACTCTTCGAGAGTGATTGGGAGCATGTGTCGCACCCGGCTCTTGATCTCCCGCTTGTCATAAGTCCGGCGAATGCCCGCCGCGTCTTGCACGACTTGATCGTCTCCGCGCGCCAGAGCTTAGAAATCTACGTGCTCTCATTGGAAGACGACTCGATTGCCGCCGCGCTGGCAGCCGCGGCTGAGCGCGGCGTGCGCGTCAGGATAATCACGAATCCGCCAACCGGCAGCGATAGCTATGCCGATGAGCGGGCTTTGGTGCGCGCACGCGGTGGATTCGTGGGCTTCTTAGATTCCCCCAATGTTCACGCGAAAGTCGTGATCGTAGACGGCCAGCGCGCGTTCGTGGGCAGCCAGAACTTTACCGCTACCTCCCTGGACCAGAACCGCGAGGTGGGCATCCTCATTGCCGATCCTGTAGCGCTCCAGCGCTTGCAACAGACGTTTGAATCCGACTGGTCGCAGGCCACGTTGGAGCGGAGTGCTGCGCGCCGGCTCCCGCTTGCTGCGTGAAGCCGCGTTTCCTCAATCTCCTGGGTACATGCTCGTAGCGAAAGCCAGCGAGTGCCGACGGTGCAAAGGGCCTCTACAGAATGGTCGGCGGCTGTAGCGCTAGAAAGCGCTCCGTCGTTTGACGCTGCGCCGCGCGCATGTTACGCTAATTCCTAGAAGTCGGCTAGGGTATAGGTCTTCGTCCCACCGTGGGGTGTAGAATGCTAGGGATTTCGACAAAAGGACACTACGGCCTCGTCATAATGACGGCCTTGGCCATGGCTGTGGAAGGAAGACCGCTTTCCCTGGCACGGATTGCCGAGGAAACGGGCATATCGCTCGGCTATCTCGAACAGATTGTCTCTACACTTAAGGAGAACGGCCTCGTCGAGAGTATCCGCGGCGCCAAGGGCGGATACGTGTTAGGCGGAGATCCCTCCGAGATCACAGCCCTGCAGGTAATCCTGGCGACTGAGCGCGAGATTGCTCCGATTTCGTGCTCGTTGCAGCCGGCGGAAGGCGTCTGCTGTGAGAGGGTAGATTACTGCCCCACGGTGTTCCTCTGGGGACGACTGGAACAGCAACTCAGCCTCGCGCTGGGAGATACCACGCTCGCGGATTTAGCGCGGCATAGTCAGAATAGCAAACCGGCAGTGCGTGGTCACGCCCTCGTCGGCGCGCTAAGATAACGGCGCCACGGCGCTGGACAAGCAGCAGGCCCGAGACAGAAGGAACAGCAAGTAGTGGCAGTGTTCGACACCCACAAGGCAGTGAAGGCGCTCACAAGCGCAGGCTTCCCAGACCACCAGGCGGAAGCTCTGGTTGGCGTGGTGGGTGAAGAGCGTGAAGCGCTGGCGACCAAGGATGGGCTGGAAGCGCTGGAAGCCAGGATGAATGCTAGATTCGAAGCGCTGGAAGCCAGGATGAATGCTAGATTCGAAGCCCTGGAAAAAGCAGTAAGCGAGTGCGCTACCAAGGCTGAACTGCGCGAAATGGAACTGCGCATGCGGCTTGTTCTGGGCGCATACGTGTTTGCAGCGGCTGGCCTAGTGATCACGGTAATGATTGGGCTGGAACTGCTGCGGTGATGGCGCGGCCAAGGATTGCAGCACCTAAGTGAAAGAGAGAAAAGAGGCAGAGAACTGAGCAATATGGCTACTGAGCAACCATTTTTTCTAATCGATGATCTCCACGTTGAGATCGAAGAGAATGAAATCCTGCGCGGGGTGGATCTCTCCGTCAAGCGCGGCGAGATACACGCAATTATGGGCCCAAACGGCTCCGGCAAGAGCACCCTTGCCCATACCCTAATGGGACACCCCAGTTATGAGGCAACGGCGGGACAGGTGCTCTTCAACGGCGAGGACATCTTGGAGAGGGATCCGAACGATCGTGCGAAGCTCGGCATCTTCCTCGCGTTCCAATATCCGCTGGCGATCCCCGGCGTGAGCACGTTGAATTTTCTGCGCACCTCACTCAAGGCGGTGAAGCAGGAAGAGATCAGCGCGCGGCAGTTTCGCAAGCACCTGCTTGAGAAGATGGACTTGCTCAAGATCAGCCGCGAGTTCGCGGGGCGCTACCTCAATGACGGCTTTTCCGGCGGCGAGAAGAAGCGGATGGAAATCCTGCAGATGGCGGTGCTCGAACCGGAGCTCGCTGTCCTGGATGAGATTGACTCCGGGCTCGATATTGACGCTATTCGCGCGGTGGGCGAAGGCATCTCTTCGCTCATGCACCCGGAGATGTCTATTGTGATCATCACCCACTATCCGCGTATCCTCCACTATGTACGGCCCGACTACGTGCACATCATGGTGGATGGGAAGATACGGCAGTCGGGCGGCTTCGAGCTAGCAGAAGAGTTGGAGGCCAAAGGGTATGACGTGCTTCTGAAAGAGGTCATGCAGACCTCGTCATAGACGCAGACCTCGTCGTAGACGCAGACTTCGTCACAGACGCAGGAAGCTTAGAGAGGCAGGAGCAGACATGGCGGTTACCGAGAAGGACATCCAAGAGAGTAAGAAGGTCTACAAAGAGAAGTACGGCTTTGCGGATCCGGACCAGGCGATTTACAAAGCGCCGAAAGGGCTGGATCCGGAGCGCGTGATTGAGATTTCCCAGATGAAGCATGAGCCGGAGTGGATGCTCAACTTCCGGCTGAAGTCGCTGGAAATCTTCAATAAGAAGCCGGTGCCGACCTGGGGCGCTGATCTCTCCAAGATTCCGTTTGAAGACCTGTCCTACTTTGTGCGCACCACAGAAAAGCAGGGCACGACGTGGGAAGACGTGCCGGAGTACATCAAGGATACCTTCGATAAGCTCGGCATCCCGGAGGCGGAACGAAAGTTCTTGGCGGGGGTCTCAGCCCAGTACGAATCGGAAGTGGTCTACCACTCCATCCAGAAGGACCTGGAAGCGAAAGGCGTAATCTTTCTCAGCACTGAGGAAGGACTGGAGCAGCATCCCGAGCTATTCCGGCAGTACTTTGGCACGGTCATCCCCTCGGCGGACAATAAATTCGCGGCCATGAACGGCGCTTTCTGGAGTGGCGGGTCGTTCGTCTACGTGCCGCCGGGTGTGCAGGTGACTATTCCGCTCCAGGCGTATTTCCGCATCAATGCCGAACAGATGGGACAGTTCGAACGGACGCTTATCATCGTGGATGAAGGCGCTTACGTGCACTACGTCGAAGGTTGCACCGCGCCGGTCTATTCGACGGACTCCTTCCACAGCGGCGTCATCGAAATCATCGTCCAGAAGAATGCCCGCTGCCGCTATACGACCATTCAGAATTGGTCGACGAATGTCTACAACCTGGTGACCCAGCGCTCGGCGGTCTACGAAGGCGGCGTGATGGAATGGGTGGATGCCAACCTGGGCTCCAATATCACGATGAAGTATCCCAGCGTCTATCTGATGGAGCCGGGCGCCAAGGGCGACATTCTCTCGATTGCCTACGCGGGCGACGGCCAGGTCTTGGATGCGGGCGGCAAAGCGGTCCACGTGGCGCCCAATACGTCTTCCAAGATAATCTCCAAGTCCATCAGCCAGCATGGCGGACGCACCTCGTTCCGGGGTCTGCTCAAGATCTACAAGGGCGCGGAGCGGTCCAAGTCAGCGATGCGCTGTGACGCTCTCATTTTGGACCAAGAATCGAGGTCGGACACCTATCCGACCATCGAAATCGAGGAAGAGCAGGTCAATCTCGGTCACGAGGCTGTCGTGAGCAGAATTGGAGAAGACCAACTGTTCTACCTCATGAGCCGCGGGCTGAGCGAGTCCGAAGCGGCGGGCATGATCGTGAGCGGCTTCATCGAGCCTATCGTCAAGGAATTGCCGATGGAGTATGCGGTGGAAATGAATCGCCTCATCCAGTTGCAGATGGATAAGGCAGTCGGATAGGCGGGGCACGAGCAAGGCGAGCCCAAATACATGAAATGCGGCGCGTGGCGCCAGACGAGGAAGCATGGCGAGCCGTGCCTCTTGTCTGGCGCAATTGCTGTAAAGCGCTTGATGTGAGCCGTAGGTGTTGATGCTGGATGAAGTCCTGGGCAGGCTATTTCGTGTGAGGAGCGGATGGATTCCGCCTCGTGAGTAAAGCAGCTATGCAGTACAGAAGTCAGGAAAAGGTAGCGTGAGTCAATCGTCAGTTGAACAAGTTCCATTGACTGCCCTGCAAGGAATAACGGCAGATGCATGGCAGGAGATTTCTCGGGCATGTGAAGAGCCGGACTGGGTGCGGGACTTGCGCCAGAAGGCGTGGGAGGCATATGTGGAGACGCCGCTGCCCACGCTGAGAGATGAGGATTGGCGGCGCACAGACTATCGAGAGCTGCAACTAGAGGACCTGTTGCTTTACATGCCTGCCGGCATCGAGGCTGCTTGTGAAGCGGACCTGCCGGAATCGCTTCGGTCACACAGCGAAACCGGCGATGACTGGGGCGGCATGGTCGTGCAGGTCAATTCGGAAATAGCGCTTACGCGGCTGGACGAAACGTTGCAGGCACAGGGCGTCATCCTCGCGCCTTTGGCTCAGGCGGTACACACCCACCCGGAGTTAGTCCAACCACACCTTGGCCGGATCGTGACGCCGGACGACGGCAAGTTTCCCGCGCTGCACGGGGCATTCTTTTCAGGAGGCATCTTCTGCTATGTGCCACCGGATACGACAGTAGAGCTCCCGATTCAAGCGCTTGTCTGGATGAACGCCGAAAACATCGCGGTGTTCCCCCACGTGCTCTTGGTAGCTGATCGAGGCAGCCAGGTCACGTTTGTCGAGCGTTACGCCAGCCCGACCCTCGAGGCGCAGTCGTTCTCGTGCCCGGCGACGGAGGTGGTGGCAAAGGATGGCGCACAGGTGCGCCACGTCACGATTCAGGACTGGGGACGGCACGTCATCGAGTTAGGCTTCCAGCGGCTGCGTGTTGATAATGACGGTCACCTTCTTACAATCCTCGCCGCCACCGGCGGTAAATTGGTCAAGAACTACGTAGACAACAGTTTTGCGGGATCAGGAGTCGAGGCGTTTCATCGGGGGTTCTTCTTCACCGATGGCACCCAGCACATGGACTACAAGACTATGCAAGATCACCTGGCGCCATATAGCACCAGCGACTTGCTGATCAAGGGTGCGCTCCGCGACCGCTCGCGCGCCGTCTTTACCGGCGTCATCAACGTGCGTAAGGGGTCAAAACGGACCGACGCGTACCAAGAGAACCGCAATTTGCTCCTCAGCAAGCGCGCACGTTCAGATTCTATTCCCATTCTGGAAATCGATAACGATGACGTGCGGTGCACCCACGGCTCGGCGACCGGTCAAGTAGACCAGGAGGAACTCTTCTACGTCATGGCGCATGGCCTGAACAAGAACGACGCGGCGCGCATGTTAGTGGAGGGATTCTTCAGTGAGGTGATCCAGCACACGCCGCTTGACGGCGTGCAGGCGCAACTTGCGGGCAAGGTACAAGAGAAGATGGCCGGCTGGCAAGTAGAGGATTAAGACGTGGCGAACTATGTGAAAGCGGCGTCGGTTGACGAGATTCCGGAAGGGCATGCAATCGTCGTTGACGTGGATGGAGATAGCCTGGCGCTTGCCCGCGTAGATGGCGACATCTACTGCATCGATAACATCTGCACGCATGACGGTGGGCCTCTGGGCGAGGGAGAACTGGACGGCACCGCGCTGGAGTGTCCGCGACACGGCGCGCGTTTTGATGTCTGCACGGGACGCGCGCTGAGCTTCCCGGCAGTTGTGCCGGTAAATGTGTATGACGTGAAGATTGAAGGTCAGGACGTCTTGGTGGACTTGGGATGACCGCCTTGACCATATACGTTTCCGTTAGATAGGACTGTGCACGATGGAAAATGGCGTCTCCGACGAAGTCGGCTACGATGTGCACGCTGTGCGGCAAGACTTCCCTATCTTGGGGATCCAGGTACACGGCAAGCCGCTGGTGTACTTGGATAACGCGGCGACCTCGCAGAAGCCGCAGGTCGTCATTGACAGCTTGGTGCATTACTACACGCGGTATAACGCGAACGTGCACCGCGGCATCTACACATTGAGTGAACAAGCAACTGCCGCTTACGAAAATGCGCGCGCAAAAGTCGCCCGCTTCATCAATGCCCCGTCCCCGGAGTGCATCATCTTCACCCGCAATACCACTGAGGCCATTAATCTCGTGCGCTATGCGTGGGGCGCTGACAACGTGCGTGCCGAGGACGAGATTCTCATCTCGGAGATGGAGCATCACTCCAATCTCGTGCCATGGCAGTTGCTGGCGCAGGAGCAAGGAGCGGAGCTGCGCTTCTTGCGCGTCAATAATGAAGGCCGTCTCATGCTGGACGGGCTCGACGTGCTGATAACGGAAAAGACGCGACTGATCGCCGTTACCCACGTCTCTAACGTGCTTGGCACCATCAATCCGGTAAAGGGCATCATCAAGAAAGCGCACAAGTATGGGGCGTTGGTGCTGCTGGATGCGGCCCAGAGCGTCCCCCATATGCCGGTGGATGTCCAGGAGTTGGACTGCGACTTCCTGGCTTTTTCCGGTCACAAGATGATGGGACCCACCGGCGTCGGCGTGCTCTACGCAAAACCGCATTTGCTGGAGGCGATGCGTCCGTTCATGGGCGGCGGGAGTATGATTCGCAAGGTAATGCTTGCCGAATCGACCTGGGCAGACGTGCCGCAGAAATTCGAAGCGGGCACCCCCAATATCGCAGACGTGATTGCGCTTGGCGCGGCCGTTGACTACCTGAGTGATCTTGGCATGGCCAACGTGCGTGAGCATGAAATACAGACTACGCAATACGCGCTGGATCAAATGCGCGAGGTATCCGGTATCAAGCTCTTTGGCCCGTGGGAAATGCAGACTCGCGCGGGGGTTGTTTCTTTTGTGATCGACGGCGTACATCCGCATGACATTGCGCAGATACTCGATAGCGAAGCGGTGGCAGTGCGGGCGGGACACCACTGCTGCCAGCCGCTCATGCGACGGTTCAATGTGCCCGCCACCGCGCGCGCGAGCTTCTACGCCTATACTACGGAGGAAGAGATCGACGCGCTTCTAGAGGGCATACATAAGGCACAGAGGGTGTTCGGGCATGCAATTGAACGATCTGTATAAGGAAATCATCCTCGATCACTACCAGAGTCCCCACAATCGGGGCAGGCCGCCGCATGCCGATATTGAAGCCGAGGGCAGCAATCCGCTGTGCGGCGACGATGTAGAGGTTTTCGTGCTGCTCGACGGCGACCGCGTGAAAGAGGTGCGGTTCGATGGCTCCGGCTGTGCGATCAGTCTCGCGGCGGCTTCGATGATGAGCGAGGTCTTGGAAGGCAAATCCAAAGCGGAAGTGCGCGAAATCGGGGATCTCTTCAAAGCCATGATGCATGGCGAGGACGTAGACCTGCCGGAAGAGATGGAAGACCTTGAAGCCCTAAAGGGAGTCGCCAATTTCCCGCTGCGGGTCAAGTGCGCCTTGCTGGCGTGGACGACGCTGGAACATGGACTCGCCAATGAGAATGTTGGCGGCAGGGTTTCTATCGAAGTGGACTGAAGGGTCTATTTGCCGGAAGTGTGGCGCATGATCCCTTTGACTGCAAGCATGATAGCGAGACAGGTCAATATGGCGATCATGGGCGCGATCACGAAGGGAAGGCCTGAAAAGAATCCCCACACCACGAACCCAATCAAGCGCAGCACGATATCCAGCATCTGCACGATCCTCCGAAAACCGCAATTCTCTCTGGTCAGGGCAACAGTAGTCACATAGTACACCAATTGCGCGGAGATCGCACCTCGGGCCCTTCACGTTACGAAGCCTTTGGCCCAAGCGCAAACCCTCGTGAGTTGAGCGAAGCGCCTTTAGCCTGTTGTCATCGAGAAGACGGTAGTTTCATCTGCTTGGAGCATTCGCATCATGGCAGCAAAGATTGGATGTCAAGCGCGACTCTGGTTGCGGGAGACGCAAGACCTCGGCAGCATTCTGCCGACCATTGGCAGAGACTTGGGGGCAGCGGGATATGAGGGTTTGGAGATTGGCTATGCCTACGTCAACGATCCCAAGGACATAGCTGCCTATCGGCGAGCGGTGGACGGCAACGGACTCAAGACGGCGGGTATTCACGTGGGTGGAGCCTGGCACGACGCCGCTGTTGCCCGCGAGAAGGCTCTGCCCCAGGCGCGCGCCGCCGCTGACTTCGCCGGAGCGGTCGGCGCCGAATACCTCGTCGTCAGCACGGGGCGGAAGCAGGATGGGCAACTGACGCAAGCAGAGATCAGCGTGCAAGTAGCCCACCTTACGGAGCTGTGCGCATATACCGCCGACAAGGGTGTGATGCCGCTCTTGCACAATCATCAGCACGAATTTGCGGATGGAGCGCGGGTTTTTCGCGGGATCATGTCCGGGATTGACGCTGACTCGCTTGGCCTCTGCTTGGACATCAATTGGGCCATGTGGGCCGGCGCCGACGGTGTGGCGGTGCTGAAGGAGCACTATTCACGGCTGCGTATGGTGCACGTGCGTGACACCGTGAACGATGTGGTGTGCGTGGAGGTGCTGGGCGAGGGAGACGTGGAATTAGACGAGATATTCTCTGTGCTCCGCGCCAGGGACTATCCGCATTGGGTGCTCTACGAATGGTCGGCCTGCGACCCGACGACAGACCGCCCGACCGCCGAGATTGCACGGTTGAATCAGGAATTCCTCCGCCATTCACTGAGCTAAGCGCTTGGACTCGGCTAATATGCGTTTGCAACTCAAGGTCACGTTTCGCTAACGAGCCGTAGCGCGGGGGCTTGTCCCCCGCCTCTGGATTTCCGCTTGCGCTGGCATGTCGGCAGCGGGCGCAGGTTGCAAACCTACGCTACCGGACGCTCCTACCCATCGATGCAAACGTGTGCACCACTAGGTCAATTGCAGCGGAGGCGCATGGGAGTCGAACCCACCCAGGACGGGAGTAGCCCGCCCCGCAGACGGTTTTGAAGACCGCGAGGCCCACCGGGACCCGAGCGCCTCCACGCTCCAGTCTAGCAGTCCCGCGCGCGCCGCGAAAAGCCAAGCAATTTTCTCATCCCCGTTTGCAGCACCGCCGCAAAGAGGCGAATTGCGCGAGTCAATGTAATACTGCATGCGTCCTGGGCGCATGCGCCGCACTCGTTGAGCTCCCGATAGAAGCCAGCATTGGTTCAAAATGCTACGCAGTGCTTACGCTTCAAGCTGCTTACTTGACAGGGACTTTCTCGGTTCGGTATCTAAGAATACGGATAGGCTGGCGTTTCCGCGATAGCAAAACGCAGTACGCCTGCGAACGCTGAGCGCGCTAGCTAATTGCGGAGGTCACAGGCACGGCATGCACGATGCCAAGCGTCCACAGTAGATCTTTCTTCATATTTCATTGAGCGTGTGGTGTAGCTAATGCTAGTCGGTTTCAATCCTCGTTTGCAGCCGTTTCGGCGCATGAGCGTGGCCGAGCAGTTGCAGGAGACCTTGCACACGGGCCAACGGCTGGAGTTTGCGGTGGTGGAACTGAGTGTGGATGAGGTTTTGTATCGTAAGGGGTTGTGGGACACGTTTACCCAGGACGTGCTGGCAATCGTCACGCATGCGCCGCTGCAATTCCAGGTGAATCTCTTTCCCGATGAAGGCTTTGAGGAGGCGCCGAGCGACATAACCCCCTTTCCTCGTTCCGTCTACTTGCGGCGCCTCGTGCAGACGGTCGAGTTCTTCGAAGCGTATGCGCCGATGTCGCTCTACGTAGTCCATGCGGGGAGGCGCAAGGGGCATATCGACGACCATCTGCGGGCGCTCCATGAGGCATTTCAAGCGCTGCTCGTGCTCTATCCGGGTGTGCCGCTTGCCATTGAGAACGGCGGCCGCGAATCCGTGCTGCACTTCCCGGATGACTACCTCACCTTCTTGGATGCATTCCCTTCCCTGCGCTTCGTGATGCACACCGGCCGTGCCTTCCAGTCGGTGATGTGGGACAACGATCAGCTCGGACGCTACGTGCGCAAGGCCTCACGCTTCATCGACCGCCTCGCCGCGATTCGTTGGACGAATGCCAATCCGGTGACAGACCCGGACCGCCCGCTGCAACTTGAGCTTGATCGCGCGCCCGATTTCGGTTTGATTATGCGGGGACTAGGGCGCAACCCCGCCTTGGTCCATTTGCTCGATACGGTTGGCGGAACGCCGGCTGCGCTGGCTCGCGAGCGCCGCGCGCTGCATGCGCAGGTACAACGCTAGTGGCTTAGTGTGCGGGATGCGGTCCGTTGCAGCCACGCTGGTAGCAGCAAATGCGAAATTGGGCAATGGTGCAGATTGAGAAAGCTGGCTTGACTAATCCGCCGGTTCAGCCCTGTCAGCCTCCCCACGCTCCCTTGGTTTTGCTACGGTATAATTCTGGTGAGGCGTTTTTCTCAGTCTTTGTATGAGTAAGGTTGTATTGCCGGGTAGGGCGTGACCCCAAGGGGGCGCGCCAAGTGAACACCGCCAGCGAGGCAGCAGTTTCAATGGATGCAAACGCGACGGATTCCGCTCTGGAGCGCCTGGAATTCGATGCGCAAGGGCTTGTCCCTGCGATAGTTCAGGACGTGAATACCCAGCAGGTGCTTATGCTGGGTTTCATGACGAAGCAAATGCTGGCCAAGACACTGGAAACGGGACAGGTGTGGTTCTGGAGTCGGAGCCGCCAAGAGCCGTGGCTCAAAGGCGCCACGAGCGGCAACTACCTGAACGTGGTGCGGGTGTACCGCAACTGTGAAGAGAACTCCCTGCTGATTCTTGCCCGGCCGGAGGGACCTACGTGCCACACCGGCGCCGTTTCGTGCTACTATCGGACGCTTGACGAGGAATAACCATGTCAGAAGAGAGGTCACCCGCGGCGGCAGCGGCGACGGTCTTGGATGAGGTCTTCGAGACCATTCGTGAGCGGCAACGGTTGTTGCCGGAGGGTTCGTACGTCACGCACTTGCTGCAGGGCGGTGTTGACCGCACGGCCCGCAAGGTAGGTGAAGAAGCCATCGAGGTGGTGCTGGCTGCCAAGAACGAGGTAGCGGACGAACTGACGGCGGAAGTGGCCGATCTCTGGTTCCACTGTTTGGTGCTCTTGGCGCAGCTTGGCTGCACGCCGGCAGACATTTACCAAGAACTCGCAGAGCGCCATGGCAAACGCCCGCGTTTCCGGGAGAAAGCCGAAGCGAGCGCTCAATTGCCATCCACTGATGACGTCTGATGCAAACGCCAGCAACGCCGCTCCTTTGCAAGAATGTTTGCGGGTAAAGCGATTAGCGGCGGCGTGAACGTCCTGACTTCGGTTGCACGTGTACGCGGGTTACGGGAAAGCTAAGAGCCTGTTTGCAATCTTCTTGTCTAGGCGCGTAACGTTCGCCCCCGTATCGAGTACGGGGCAGGCTCTGAGCTTGTCGAAGGGTGAACGGGACCGTGAAAAGTTGGCGAATCGCCGTTCGTACTTCGACAAGGGCTTCGCGCAGCCCTCAGCACGAACGGCTTTCAATCGGCTGTGCAAACCTTATCTCGAAAGAACGTAAACAGGCTCTAAGAGGCGTCGGCAGAAGACGCGGCTTGCCATCCCGTCTCAGTGAGCAGATTCATAAGCGCTGCGTGCGCTTTGGCGAAAAGGTCGTGCCCAGTGTAGCCAAACGAGCGCCCGGCAACTTGCAAGTGCGGTTCTAGCGAAAAGAAGCCGGCATATTCATCCGCTTTGAGCGCGCCGAGGAGTTCCCGCCACTCCGCGCGTCCCTCACCGGCGACCACGACTTTGCCGTCGGAAGATTCCTTGTCCTTCACGTGGACATAGTGAAGCCACGGCTTTAGCGCGGGATAGGCCTCAGTAAACGGCTTCACACCGCAGGCGACGAAATTTGCCGGATCTAAGGTGAGGCGGAGGTTCTCCGCCCCGACGGACTCAAAGATGTCCTGGCAGCGCGCGGGTGTATCGCCATAGATGTCGCTCTCGTTTTCGTGCAGGAGAAGAATGTCGGAACGATGGTGTCGCGCCGCATCGCACAGTGCTTTCAGCCGCCGCATCACCTCGTCCCGGTGCCGTGCCGGATCCTCGCCCTCCGGCATGAAGAACGAAAACATGCGGATGTAGGACGTCTCGAGAATATCGGCGGCGCACAGCGCTCCCTTGAAGCGTTCCAGGTGTGAATCGAAGTCATCGGTGATCATGATCTTGCCTATCGGTGAGCCAATGGCGGAAACGCGCATGCCGCGGCTGTCGAGTTCTTGTTTTGCCACACGCAGATCGTCTGCGGTGAGATCGACAATTACGGCTTTTGGTTGGCCGTTTACGGCGAGGTTGCGTACTTCGACGTATTTGATGCCGAGTGCTTGCATGGCGTCAAGTTGCGCGGTGAAGTCATCGATGATTTCGTCGCTAAAACCGCTAATCTTCTCGTACATGATGCGAACTCCTAATCTAGAATTGAGCGGGGCTATGTCACACCCGGCGCCGCGTTCCCAGTGAAGTTTTCCACTGGAAAATCAAGGAATAGGCGCCCTGCGCTGCGTTGTGTTCTAGCATAGCGTCCCGCCACGCGCCATACAATTTGCTAAAGAATGTGCGAGCTATTTCATTGCCGCCAAGCGGAAGTTGGTATAATGAAGCCAGCTTGCCGTTCATCGCGTATCGTTACGGAGAGTCGCGTTCTCGAGCCGAACACAAGAGAGCGCGGCAACGTGTCGCGTTTTGTTTGCGGTAGCCCGAAAACTTGATCATCACAGAGAGCAACGAGAATTCACGAAGGAGAGCGCTGCTCGGTGCAACAGTATCTTCAGATAATCCAGATCATTCTGTCCGTCGCCCTGATTGCCGCAGTGCTCTTGCAAGCCCGTGGCGCTGCGCTGGGATCGGCATTTGGCGGATCGGATACCATCCACAATACTCGCCGCGGCGTTGATCGGTTACTCTTCAATGTCACGATTGGGTTAGCGGCCCTCTTCATCATCGTATCCGTTATCCTCGTACGCATCTAAAGCGCCCCAGGTGTGAAGCATGGCTGATCGGTTGCCGCCGCCTTCGACGCAGTCGCCGTCTCCGACGCAGTCGCCGTCTCCGACGCAGTCGCCGTCTTCCTCCCGCATTGCCGGGGCAGTCATCGTTGGTGGGATTGGCTCGCTGCTGGCGGCAGCCCTGCTCGCGTATTTTGCTTACGCTGCCACTGTTGTGGATGTCCCCGATTACGGCGGCACGTACATCGAGGGCACGATAGGCCCTCCTGTGACGCTTGTGCCAATGCTTGCCCAGGATGATACGGCCCGCACCATCTCGGCGCTGATATTCAACGGCCTTACCCGGTTCTCAGCCGATGGGACCATCGTGCCGGATTTGGCAACGCGCTGGGAGATTGACCCGCAAAGTCGTTCCTATATTTTCCATCTCCGCCAAGATGTACATTGGCATGACGGCACACCGCTTACCGTGGACGATGTCCTATTCACCTATGACTTGCTAACGAGTCCAGAGCGCAATGATCCCATTTGGCGCAACGTGCGGGCGGAACGTGAAGGCGATTGGAGCGTACGCATATTCTTGCAGAATAATGTGTACATTCCACTGCTCGAATATGTAACAATTGGCATCCTGCCGCGGCATCGCTTAGGAGAGGTAGGCGCCGATCAAATCATCTTTTCCCCCTTCAATCTGGAACCGGTAGGTACAGGCCCGTACCGCGTTGAAGAGGTTGCTGAAGACTTCGTCTTGCTGCGGGCAAACGAGGATTACTTTGGCGGGTCTCCCCATATCCGCTATTTGAAATTCAAGTTCTATCCCAACGCTAAAGCGATTATTACGGCACTGGAGCGCGGTGAGGTGGAAGGCGTAAGTTACTTGCCGTCATCGGAAATCGACCGCGTACGAGAGATTACGGACGTAGAGGTATACAGCACGCCATTGGCGGGCCATACGGTGCTCTACTTCAATTTGCACCGCTCGACTTTCTTCGACCGTGCGATTCGACGCGCAATCGCCCATGCCGTCAACCGCGAGGACTTGGCCGACGAGGCGCAAAGGGACATGGCCGACCCGCTGGAAAGTCCGATAATGCCGACCTCCTGGGCATACACTGCAGACGTGCGTCGCTATGCCTATGATCCCGCTCGCAGCCGTGCGCTCCTAGAGCAGACGGGCTGGACAATGGGTTTGGATGGCGTACGTGTGAAGGGAGATGCGCGACTTTCCCTCACGCTGCTCACCACAGATTTGCCTGGCCAAAGCGAACTCGCGGAGATGATTGCGGTCCAGTTGCGGGAAGTCGGCTTCGAGATAGAGGTGCAGGTCAACGGGCCCTCTGTGCTGCTCAATGACTTCATGCGCACCCATAACTTCGACATGGCATTGTACACGTGGTTGCTCAACGGCTTGGACCCCGACCCATACGTGACCTGGCACTCCAGTCAGATAGAAAGCGGCTGGAACTTCAGCGGCTTCATCGTTCCCCGTGTCGATGAGGCGCTGCAGAATGCGCGCAACACCCTGGACCAGAACGAACGAAAACAGATGTATGCAGACTTTCAACGCGCATTTGCGGAGGAAGTTCCGAGTCTGATGCTGCTTAGCCCGCGCTACAGCTTTGCTGTGAGAACGACGGTGCGCAATGTTACTGTGCCCACCGTGCTGCCGACTGTGGGGTCCCGATTGTCCGAAGTCGGCAGTTGGTATATCAAGACTAAGAAGAATGTCCTCAACGTACGCGGGCCTTTAGAAGGTTGGCGTCTGCCGTTCTTTTCCTAAAGGAGCACATACTTCGTGGCCGATCCGAGAGTCCCAACTGTACAGATAGTTGCTATAGGCACAGAACTCGTCCTAGGCCGCATCCAGGACACGAATTCGTTCTGGCTTTCACAACAGCTCACAGACTTGGGCGCCGAGGTGCGGCGGATTACGGTACTTCCCGATATATTGGAGGAAGTTATCCCCGCGCTGCAAGGAGCCGCTGATGACGGCGTTGACTTTGTGGTGGTGACAGGCGGCTTGGGGCCGACGCCGGATGATCTCACGGTAGAGGCACTTGCCAGGCTGCTTGGCGAAGGAACCTATGAGGATCGTAGTCTCCTGGAGGACTACATGCGCAGACGGCAGATAGATGAAGACGAACTCAGCCCGGGGCTGCGCAAGATGGCGACGGTGCCGGAAAGTGCGGTGGTGTGGGCGAGCCCGGCGGGTTGGGCGCCGTGCATCCAGATCAAGCGGTTGGAAACGACCTTCTTTGTGCTCCCGGGCCCGCCGCGCGAAATGGAAGCGCTCTTCGACCGCTACGTGGCTACGGCCATCTCCGAATCGCTTGAGATCAAGAGCGCCGCCCGCCGCGTTTTCGTCAATATGAGTGAGTCGGAGTGCTCACCGCTTATCGAAGAGGCGATGGAGCGCTTTCCCGGTCTTTATGCCAAGGGATACGTTGCCTTGCGGAGCGATACGCATATGCCGGTTGATTTTGTCGCGCGCGCTGCTTCAGACCGCGAAGCCCGCAGGATGCTCAGCGATGCTATCGACCTGTTCTCCGCGGGCGTGAAGGGGCTGGGTAAGGACATTCACTACTAGGGCTGATTGCTAAAGTAATTGTCAGGTCCGTTTCTAAATTAAAGCGCTGCTTCCTCGCACTGCCGTTAGTTGCCTACTTGCCAATCAACCGCTCGTATTCGTCATGGTGGCCTATCCATACCCAGATTAGGTCGGCGCCGTCTTCGACGGCGAGGGCTCTGTACGCACGGCCGACGCGAGCGGACCATAGCTTTCCGATCTTCTTGAACCGCAGCGAAGGGTGACTCGGACAAGACTTCAGCAAAGCGAAGCTTCTTCTTGCGTCAGACTGCATATGCTTGGGCATCCGGTCGAAGTGATGCCAGAAGCGGCGGGACGCTCGATGGTTCATCTAAAGATCTATCAGAGTGTCTTCTCTCTTGTCCTGCAACGCCTCAGTAATCAGGAAATCCAAGTTCCCCTCTTCCGAGTCTGCTTCTAGTTGACTGTCCCACCTCTGCCAGTCCATTTCATCGAAGAACCACTGCCTCAAGTGAGTGTAGTCGGACTCAGACAGGTTCAAAATGGTGTGTTTGAGTTCCTCTATTTCTGACAACGACACTCCTCGTCCTCCTTGCATTCACACTGTGTAAGGCGCATTCTCAGTATAGCGGATAGTAGCAGGATCACCCCTGGGTTCTTGGTATCGTCAGAATGAGCAGCTTTCTTGCGGATGGTGACTATCCAAAGGTCTGTGTAGAGATCTGTCTCGTTGTAGCATTGGCTGCATTCAACTCCCACTGCTCAGGAGCTATGCTCTATTAAGCGCCTTGCCTAAGGTGGTGTGTACGTTTCTTGCTAAGCCTGCCCCGTGCCCAGACACTGGGAAGTGGGAGAGAAGCCCTCGCGCTGCGGCATGTTGGCAAGGATCAAGCGTACTTGTGGTAAGAGCACGCGGACTAAAGTCCGACCGAGTCTAGGCGCTTAGGCCGCTGTGCTCTCTTCCAGTGCCTCCCTGGCGGCGGCATAGTTTGCATTCAACGCTATAGCGGCAGCATAGTCGCTGCGCGCCCCTGCGCGGTCTCCGGTCATTTCCCGCGCGCGGCCGCGCCAGTAATACCATTCCTCCGCGGCAGATTCCTCTAAGTGGGCCTCGGCCAGCGCAATCACGTCCGCGTACCGCTCCTGCGCCCAATAGGCTTCAAACGGACCGAATTGATACCACAACATGCGCCACGGCAGACCGAGGTGCCGCGCCCAATCGAAGGCTTGGGCGGCCAGGCGCGTGTCGCCGAGTCCGAGTGCGCTCGTACCCAGATTGAACCAGGCGAAAGCGTTGTTCTCATCTTGGGATAACTCCTGCTGGGCGATGCGCAGCGCCTGTTCCCACATCTGCCGGCCGCGGTTGCTCTCAGTGAGGATCGACTCCACCGCCGTCCGGCTCTCTGCGGGGTAGATGACCAGGTAAGAGCGATTGAAGACCTGCCACTCCGAGTCGAGATCCGTGTAGGAGACGGTGATGTTTGGCCCCAGGTAAGAGTCGTGTGCTTGGAACGTCTCCGACCGCTCATCGTAGCCGAATAGCACCCGGTAGTGCCCCATGCCGTCGTTCGGTTCCGGTTCAAACCAAAACTCGACAATCACGGGGAAGCCAGCGACCAAGAGGTGTTTCAAAAGGTCTAGATCGCCTCCGACGCCGACGTGAGTCTGAAAGCCAATGCTTTCAACATAGGCCGTGAATTCATGCGGGCTGACGTTCTTATCATTAGGATCGGACTTGAGAAACGGAGCGACTTCCGCTTGCGCTTCTGTGCGTCCGTAGTAGCTCAGCACCATGCCCAGAGAGCTGGGAGCGCAATTGTTCCATCCCTGGTATTCGTGCCGCACACCTTGCAGGAGCGTGAACTGTGGCAGCGAGGTTGACGCCGAGGGCGAAACGGTTTCAGGGTCCGGTGCGTGGATGATCGGTCTCGTGGGCGGGGCGCCGGCTTGGTCGGTGCCTGAAGCAACCAGGGACGGCTCAACCGGTTGTGAGACAGGTTGGCGCTGCTGGTCGCTTTGCGAGCTCGCTATCTCAAAGCGCGGCATTCTCCTCAAACACGTCGGAAAACCACGCGCCGCTTGCGGAAGCGGCAAAGGAGCCAATAAGCACGCCGACCACAGCGAGCATTGCCCAAAGCGGCAACCTGGAGGGACTCCTGCGCCTTAGGGACCCTGGCCTAGCTCTGTCAGACGGTTGAAACCGGCTTGGAGCGGTGCTGCTGCTCCCTTCACCCCGGCCCTCTCCCCCGGGAGAGGGAGTCTTCCCGCCTGCCGGCGCAGGTTGCGCGACGGTCTTCCTTGGTGAAGGACGGGGAATGATCTTAACTCGTACCGGCCTGCCGGGTTCCCGCATGGGAGCATGCTCCAGTCTGCTCTCTATCTAGATTCATCATACTTCACCGTAGCGGGATTGAGAACCGTCTTGATAGGCTTCTTCGCTGTTCCCGCCACTCTCTTGGATGACGTCACTTGCTAGAAAAGGACTTTCGCAAAACCCAGACCTCTCGGTGAGAAAATCCCTCACTCAAAGAGAGAGCCAGAGTGAGGAGAAACCCGTGCCAATTCAGCCCGATTCCAGCTTTTTTGGCAGGGCTACGCGAGGGCCTTCTATGGGTTAACGCGCAGTTCCTCCTATTGGCATAGGAACGTGTAGTTGGCTGTAGTTTTCTGTCCAATTGCTTCCCGCCTCTGCGGATAGGCGATGTTGACGGCGCGCGCAGGGCGCGCTATCGTGCCAGAGGTATACCTGTATGCACTCACGGAGCAAGTCGATGAAACTTTGTCTCTTGACCTACAATATGGCGCGGCACTGGGAGCTTGCGGAACTTCTCAAGCTGGCGCGGCTTGGCGGCTTTAGCGGTTTGGAGTTTCGGGCGGAGGCTGGACACAAGCATGGCGTGGAACTGGAAACGAACGCCGAGGAACGTCGGTCGATTCGTTACCAGGTGCAAGATGCGTGCCTGGAAGTTGCCGGCATTAGCACGAGTTCTCGTTTCGATACTCCCGACGCTACCCAGCGCCGAGAGGTTGTGGAGCGCAGCAAACGCTTCATCGAGCTTGCGGCGGACGTGAACGCGCGCCAGATTCGGGTCTTTGGCAATGACATGCCGAAAGAGGGCATGGATGGTGGGCCGCCTCCGCCGCGCGAGGATGTGATGCGCTATGTGGGTGACTCGCTTCGGGAACTTGGCGAGTTTGCGGAACCGCACGGCGTAAACGTCATGCTGGAAATGCACGGGCAGTTCAACTACTGGCACTTTGCCATGACCGCGGTTGAGCATGCCGACCACCCGCAAGTTGGGATTCTCTATAACTGCGACAACCGCGACTTGGTGGGCGGTTCTGTGGCGTCGACGTACAACCGCGTGGCGCATTTGATCGGCCACGTGCACATGCACGATTTCGTGAATGGCTTCCCGTACGCCGAGCTCTTTGGACTGCTCCAGCGTGACGGGTATGACGGCTACCTGTCCTCAGAAATCGGCAAGACGGAGCCGACCCATGAGGACTACTTCCTCATGTACGCGCAGCTCTTCCGCGCCTGGAACGCGCTGGCCGCGGCCGCCGGTGAAAGCGCATTGCCCTACTACGCCGCGGCTGCGGGCACCGTAGCAACTGCTGGCGACTAAGCAGGGTTGCTACTGGATCAAGTCCAGTACAGATTATCGCAAGTCGTTTCAAGCGCAGCGCGGGGGCCTGTTTTCCGCTTGGGATAGCGGTGTTGTGGAAAAAGGGGATGGATTCCCGCGCCCCCGCATGGGGGCGAGTTTGCGCGGGAATCACCATTGCCTTGCCTAGGCCGCACAAGGGAGTGAATAGTGAACGCCGAATCTCTCCGTTCGTGCTGAGCACTTCGGCAGGCTCAGTACAGGCTTGTCGAAGCATAAACGGAGAGAAGAGTGTCGAATCCTGTTAATGGCTTCCGCCGTTCACCCTTCGACGCTGCTCAGGGCGAACGGTATGATAGCCTATTCTCATGGTAATGACAGGCCGGGCTGCTGCCTGTATTAGGGCACTAACGAAATGGTTCTTGAAGAACCAACCACAACCTGGCAAGCATAAGGAGAGTGTCTTATGGCCTATCGTCCTCCTGAGAAACTGGTTGTATTCGGCATCGACGGGCCAATCTTGCCTACGCTGCAGCGGCTCATGCGGGAGGGCCGCATGCCGCTCATGCAGAAACTCGTTGCCGGTGGGACCTGGGCGGAAAACTGCCTGGTGCCGTATCCCACGATTACGCCGCCGAATTGGACGACAATCGCCACCGGCGCCTCGGCAGGGCGCACGGGCTTCACCGACTTCAACGTACATTGGAAAGGGGAGCCAATCGGCACAACCCACGCAGCCTTCGACTCGCGGTGGCACACGGCGGAGTACCTGTGGGAAGCGGCAGAAAAGGTTGGGAAACGCTCTATCGTCATCAACTGGCCCTCTTCCTGGCCGGCGCGGATGCAAGACGGCTGGCAGATCGCCGGTTACGGCCTGTCCGTCAATGAGTGGCACGACCACCCCACTTTCCACCACGCATACACGTTTTCCGGTGATGCACTCTTCTCTACCGACGACTACGTGGAAGGCACGTTGGTGGAAGTGGAAGATGCGGAAGACTGGCACGGGCTGGAAGCGGATGTGGAGTATCTGGAAGCTGAGTTGCCGTGGCGCTTCCGCTACCCCAAGTACACAATGGCGTCGCTTTCGTGGCATGTGCTGCTGGAGGCCGACGAAAACGGAGACTTCACCACTGCTCACGTCTGTGAGAGCCGCGACCTAGACACAGCTATGTGCTCGCTCAAGGCCGGTGCATGGTCCGATTACCTCGTGCGTGGGGTTGTCTGCGAGGAACTTGGCGAGACGGAAGCGGTCTTCCGCATGAAGTTGCTGGAGCTTTCTCCCAATGGCGAGACGCTGACGCTCTTCGTGACGCCCCTTTGCCAGCTCGACGGCTGGTCGCACCCGGAGGGCTTGGACCGCGAGATATTCGAGAGTGGCCGCTGCCGGGGACTGCCTGCTCCTTATCTGGGGCTGCGCACGTTTCGTATGGGCTGGTTCGATTCCGACACGTTCATCGAGCTCTACGACATGCATCACCAGTGGTTTGCCGATGCGGCACGCTACCTGATGGAACAAAAGGCTTGGGACCTCTTCTTCATCCACATTCATACACCGGACTACTTCTACCATCTCTTCGCCAGTGAGGTGGACCCGGCACTCAACCAAGACGAAGAGAGTCTTAAGCACTGGCAGGAGGTGGAGGCGCGGATGTACGAGAGTCTTGATCGGGCGTTTGGCGACATGGCCTCGGCCGCGCCCCGGCGCACGCTTTACGCCTACGTCTCCGATCACGGCGCGAAAGCCAACGGCTACAAATGCAATCCGGGCCAGATCCTCATCGATGCGGGCCTTACCGTGCTGAAGGAGGATGACGATCCGGAGGCCGTGGCCCACTTCGCCATGTATACGGGACGCAAACAGGTGGATTGGTCCAAGACCCGCGCCGCCGCGAGCGGGAGTTCATATATCTGGGTCAACCTGAAAGGCCGGGACCCGGAAGGGATCGTGGAGCCGGAGGACTACGTCACAGTGCAAAACGAAATCATCAAGGCGCTGTACGACTATACCGACCCGGAAACAGGGCTGAAGCCCGTTGGCTTTGCCTTCAAGAAACAGAACGCCCGCATGCTTGATCTCTATGGCGATACAACCGGCGACGTGGTGTTCTGCTATGCCGATGAATTTGGTTCCCAGCACGGGCCGCAGTTCCCGTCCGCCACCGACGGCATGGGCGACCTGCACGGGCTCTTTGCGCTCTCCGGCCCCGGCGTGAAGAAAGGCCACGTGCTGGAGCGCAACGTCAGCCTCAAAGACTTGGTTCCCACGGTCTGCCATCTCATGGGCTTGCCGTTGCCCGCCGATTGCGAGGGCGCGGTAGTCTATCAGGCGCTGGACGACCCGGATGCTCCGCTCAAGGAACGGATGCGTCTCCAGCGTCACGTGGATGTCCTCTCAGGTGTGGCCGAATCGGAAGCGTCAATGACGCATACGTACCACAAGGCGGAGGGATAAGACATGAGTAACGGTAGTGAAGTTGAAGGCCGTTTGGTGGGCAAAGTTGCCATTATTGCCGGGGCGGGTGGCGGTATGGGACGGGCGACTCCGCTGCGATTTGCCCATGAGGGCGCTAAAGTGCTGCTGGTCGCGCGGCGGGCGGAGCCGCTGGCGGCGCTGGCCCGGGAGATTGAAGAGCGCGGCGGTGAAGCTGCCATCGCCACGGCAGACTTGGCGACGCCAAATGGGGCGGCTGCTATGGCGCAAGCCGCCCTCGAACGCTGGGGGCGCATAGACGTACTCTTCGACAATCTTGGTGACTACGCCTACGGCGGGCAGAAGCTGCACGAAACCGCGCCGGATGAGTGGCGTTACCTCATCAACATAAATGTCGATACGGCCTACTATTGTGCCCATGCGGTCCTGCCGTCGATGGTGAACCAAGGCAGTGGGTCCATCCTCTTTGTGGCGGCAGCCCTGCGCACGCGCCGTGAAGCGAACGTCGGCTATGCGGCAGGCAAAGAGGCACTGGTGGGCCTCACGCGCACACTGGCGCGCGAGTACCGTGAGCACGGCATCCGCGTGAACTGCATCTGTCCCGGCGCGATTGGCGATACGCGCGGCGCAGAAGATGCAGGCTTGCCACCGGCAGCGCTGGGGCGCAGCGGCCATCCGGCTGACGTGGCGCTTTCGGCAGTCTATCTCGCTGCCGATGAAGCCGCGTGGGTCACGGGGCAGATCCTAGACGTGGACGGCGGCGATTCGCTCTAATAGCTCGCCTATACATTGTTGATCACTTCCAGCGTGTTCGCGCTGGCGCTATGTGGTGGCCTGAGCGAGGATGCGTTCCACCTGATAGCCGAGCCCAGTACCGGTGAGTGTTCCCGTATGCGCTACGCCGTTGCGGACATTGGCGATGCGGGGATGGACGGCGGCCACCGCGCCATTTGAGGCGGGGAAGAACTGGCGCGAGTTGCACTCTACGCCCATCATGGGATTGATGCGCGCGGCGAAGCTTACCGAGTGGATGAGCGAGAGATCGGGATTAGTGAGGTCCTGCACCGTGTACGGCAGGCCGTCGTGAGTTGCGAGCGCGGTGAAGAGCAGGCTGTGGGAGTGGCCTTTGCACACTTTCAGCGCGATGCCGGACCAGCCAAGCTCCTTGGCCCGCTCGTACTGGCGGTGGTTGTAGAGACTCTCGTCCATGATGACCGGCTTGAGCTTGTCGATGCCATCCATGCGGAAGGGCGCTTGATCTAAGTCACGGTGCGTGGGCTGTTCCACGTAGAGCAAAGCGTCGT
This sequence comes from Chloroflexota bacterium, assembly GCA_012270555.1. Classification (GTDB taxonomy): domain Bacteria; phylum Chloroflexota; class UBA11872; order VXOZ01; family VXOZ01; genus VXOZ01. The sequence continues at coordinate 7,549 of JAAXIC010000049.1, read as the reverse complement.
AGGCCGCGGGTGACTGTTCCCGCACGCGCTCAAGGTACTCCACCATATAGTCGGGAGTCTCGCAGATCTCGTTGGTGTCGGCAGTGAGGTAGATCTCCTCCCTGCCCTGCTTTGAGAGCGCTTCTTTGCCAATGGCATAGATGTCTAATGTGCGCTGTACGTCCCAGTCCATGTCATTGCCGAGGAGTTTTATCTTAAGGCAGTAGACGCCGTCCCGTTCGATCCATTGGTCGAGCGAGACCGGTTCGCCGTCGTCCGGGTCGTCAGCGGTGATCTCGTGCTCCCACAGCTTGTCGAGGCCGCCGACGAGGTGGAAGACGGGCATCTCAGCAACGTACGTAGGCCGTACGTATTCATCGAGGTACTGTCCCTTGAATTCCGGCCCGAGATATGCGCTGAGGTCTTCCGCCATGAATTCGTCTGAGTACCCGTCGTAGCTGGAGATGCCGTTCACGTTGCCGAACGCATCATGCAGCGCGCCGTCAAAGGGCGAGCCGCATACCAGTGAAGCAAGCACCGGCATTGGCTCCGCAAGCTGCAGGGCACGGCTCGTATCAGCGGCGTTGCTGAGGAGGGTAGGCTCGGTCTTAAGCGCGATATCGATCGGATGGGCGTAGCTGGAGTGGCCTTCCAGAGCTTTGGCATAGCGCTCCACCACTTGGCGCATGGCGGCATCGCGAGCCAGGGCATCCACATTATCGGTGGGCCAGGCCCAGCCGATGGCCAGGAACATGCTGCCCCAGCCTTCCGCTGTCTGTCCGGCGCGATTCTCTACCGCAATGCGCACGCGCACGTGGGTGGCGCCCTCCATGGTGACGCCGCCGAACTTGAGCGGCGTGCGCGCGATCTCGTCGGTGAAATACGTCTCTACTTCTCGGATGCGAATATCGGACAGCAACTGCGCCGCCATGCTTTAGTTATCCTTTCGTCTCGCTGGACCCTAAGGTCAACCCTCACCCTAACCCTCTCCCTCGGGGAGAGGGGACAGTCGCGGAGCGACGTTTACCGAGTCAACCGTTCCAATACCGATTCAATCGCTCTAAGTTTCCTTAGCTGACTCCCAGTTCAAGTGTGCGGGGACTGTCGATCATGCCGTCACGGTACATGACCTTTCCGCCCACGATAGTCAATTTCACATTCGCCATGGCCTTGATGTCCGTAAGCGGATTGCCTTCTACTGCGATGACATCGGCAACTTTTCCTGTCTCCAACGTACCTCGTTCATCGAGAACGCCTAGGCCCTTTGCCGGATTGTACGTGGCCATGAGCAGCACCTCCTTGGACGGGATGCCGAGCAGCTCGACGGCACACTGCAGCGAAATGTAGTAGTCGTCAGGCGGCGTAAATCGCACGCCGGCATCGCTGGAAACGATGAGGTTCACCCCCGACTGCCAGATCTTGCGGAAGTGTTCGACGCGCTCTGCTTCGAGCGGGCCCTGAATGCCCATTGCCTCGCGCATGAGCTGACTGAACGGCTGATCTGAAAGGTAGCCCCTGAGTAGGCCGGCAAGGGTGATAGAGACGGTTAGACCCTTCGCAACCGCCGTAGCCATGGCTGCTTCATCATAGTCGTAGCCGCCGTCGGCGCCCAGCCAGACGCAATGCTCGATGGTGTCGATGCCGACTTCGATACAGTTGCGAATGCTATCCGCGGGAATGGCGTGGGCCGCCACCGGCGTGTCGAGCTTGTGCGCCTCTTCAACCACTACACCCAATTGCTGGGCGCTGTATTGCACCATGAGCGGGTTGGATTCGGCCGTCATGTTGCCGCCGCTGGCGCAGATCTTGATGACGTCCGCGCCCTGCTTAATGAGCGTGCGTACGGCCTTACGCAGTTCCCACTCTTCATCGGCTTCCCAACCCACGAAGTGCAAGTGCCCGCCGGTCACGGTGATGGGAAAGTTGCAGGAGAGGATGTGGGGTCCGGCAATCTGGCCGCGATTGATGGCGTCGCGTACCGTGGGTACGACGTCACGGCGTGCACCAAGGTCGCGGACGGTGGTGAGGCCGGCCCGCAGGCACTTCTGGGCATTGGCCGCGGTGCGCACCACCTGCTCCATGTCGGTCTCGCGGCTAATGTAGTCTACGACTTCCGGATGAGTACTGCCGGCGGTGAAGCTCAGATGGATATGTCCATCCAGCAAACCGGGCATGAGCGTGTGCCCGGGCATTTCTTCGACAATCGCGCCTTCCAGGTGGTCTTGGCCGAGTTCAGACGCCGGTCCTACGTAGGTGATGCGGTCGTCAGTGGTCGCCACTGCGGCCTGCGGGATAAGGTCCGCGCCGGTAGCGGTGAAGGCCCAGTCGGCTTTTAGGACTCTTTTCTGGCTCACGAGGCATCCCTTTCTGGATAGAACACGCGCTGGGTCGGTGTGAGGACAAGCGGTTGCACGCTGCCTCCTTCCGCTTCAAGCGCGCGGGCGAAGTCGGCAGGATCGGCGGTGTTATTCGCAAACATGTTGTAGTGGGTCGGGATGGCGGTTTGGGCGCGGAGCACGGTGGCAAGATAGGCAGCCTCCGGCGCCGGCATGTTCCCCCAACGTCCATTGATGCAGATGCAGGCAAGGTGTGGTTGCAGGCTGGCGATGTCTTCCATGCGTTCGTGATAGAGCGTATCCCCACTGATGTAAACGCGCAGCCCGTCAAAGTCAATCACATAGCCCACGGCGTCGGGCGCGTCGTCGGGATCACCCCAAACATGGTTCGCAAACGTGGCGTGAATGCGGACGTGGCCGCTGTGAAGCACGTCGTCGTGATTGAGCGTATACGTCTGGCTGGCGGGTATGCCGAGTTCGCGCATGGCGTTAGTACACGATGACGGGCCGATGAGCAGTGCCGTCGCGTTATAGCGGGCGATCTCCGGAAAGGCATCGGGGTCGAGGTGGTCGGCGTGATTATGGGTGGCGAGCACGAAGTCAGCCTGCACTTCAGCCGCCATGAGCGGCGGCTCAATCATGCGCTCGAGGCCGTAGAGTTGGTTGCACGCGTCGCCGAGGTACGGATCGACATAGACGATGGTACCCTGGCTGGACTTGAACACAAATCCCGCTTGCCCGAGGCTCCACACGGCAAGTGTGTCCTGCGGTACGCTCGTATGCTTGATCTCCGCTGCTAGGCTCACCGCAATTGCCTCTTTTCCCGTGCGCTAAAGGCTCTAGTCCGTGCTATTGTAGCAGCCGTTTACTCTCACTGCTACGCTTGGGCAAGGTGGTCGGGGAACTCGCCTGATCGCTGGCTGGCATGGTTGACCTTTTTCTGGCAGCGGCACAACTCCCCTGGCACGTCGGTGCGAGGCTTTTGAATAAGGCCAGCGAGCACCAGGACATTCTCTCTGCCAAAGAGAAGAGGCGCAGACCATGCCCTGCGCCTCTTACATAGTCATGTGTACGTGCCCGGCGGGATGTTTGGCTGTCCTAGCGGGCTGCCAGCGATGCCTTGGCCGCCTGGTACCGCGCGTTTACCTCGTCCCAGTCCACGTTTTTGAGCAGCGCCGTGATGTACGACGGACGGTCGCTGCCATAGTCCATGAAGTAGGCGTGCTCGTAGGTGTCGATGGTCCAGAGCGGGACTGTACCCCAGACACCGCCCTGGTTGTGCACGTCGCAGAGGAAGTTATGGATCTTGCCGTCGGTGGGATCGAGCGCGGTGACCATCCAACCCCGCGCGGCCATGGCGCAGGCGCGCGCGTCTTCGATAAAGGCGTCCCAAGAGCCAAAATCCTCGGCGATCTTGTCCGCCAACTCGCCGCCGGCTTCGCCATTGCCGCCCAAGGTATCGAAATAGAGTTCATGGAGGATCTGGCCGTCCGCGGCGAAGGTCTCCTCCAGCTTCAGGGCGCGGTAGGCGCTGTAGGCTTGATTGGCCGTGGAACGGTCAACGCTCTTGAGACCTTCCTCGATTTCGTTACGTTTATTTACATAACCGGCATACAACGTGTCGTGATGAACAGTGAGAGTCTTTTCCGAAATGCCGTCCAGCGCGTCTTTGCCGAATTTAAGGTCCTTCACGGTAAAGGCCATGATTGGTGCTCCCTGTAATCTGCAATTGTGTACCGGTGCTTATGATTTCTGTAACGGCGAACCGTGGTCTTGTTCGCAGTTAGACTACCATACTTGTGGCAAATAGTGAAGAAGCTGGGCGAGTGCCATGAGGTCTTGCCTGAGATCGTGTTTACCTTTCGCCCCAAGAAGCCGCGCTTCTTGCAGAAGCGGGGGACGGTGTGCACGAGTGGGGGCAAGCCCTATTTCTGTCACATTAAAGTAGCGCGGGGGCTTGTCCCCCGCCTCTTGGCATCATGCGGCTTGCAAAACTGCATCGCCGCAGCGGATTGAGGGGGTTGCTGGCACTGACCTTGATCGTGCGCTGCGCCCACAGGTGGCAAACTTGCAGGCTACGGGGGAGAAGACGTCTGCGG